>CALUWF010000001.1 GCA_944324405.1 Candidatus Gastranaerophilales bacterium
ATTACATAATGATTTGTCAAAATAAAAAATATGATCCTATTTGAATCGTATTTTTTAAGCAAATCATCAATCGTTAAAAAGTTATTCAAAGACTTCGACATTTTTTCTTTGTTAATTG
Organism: Candidatus Gastranaerophilales bacterium; assembly: GCA_944324405.1. Lineage (GTDB taxonomy): Bacteria > Cyanobacteriota > Vampirovibrionia > Gastranaerophilales > Gastranaerophilaceae > Galligastranaerophilus. Next base: position 119 of record CALUWF010000001.1, read on the forward strand.
TTACAAAGCCGTTATGAAGCCAATAGTTTACAAACTTGCAGCCGTTTGCGCATTCGCTCTGGGCAAGCTCATTTTCATGGTGAGGAAATTTTAAATCCGCCCCGCCCGCGTGAATATCAATACTTTCGCCCAAAAATTTTCTGCTCATTGCCGAGCACTCTATGTGCCAGCCCGGACGACCAAGCCCCCATGGGCTTTTATAGCCGTGCTTTTCATCTTTTTTCCAAAGGGCAAAGTCAAGCGGAGATTTTTTCTTATCATCGGTATCAACTCTTGCTCCCGCCATTAAATCATCAAGAGGCTGTTTGGACAGCTGTCCGTATTTTTTGTATTTATCAACTTCAAAATAAACATCACCGTCTGCGACATAGGCAAAACCCTTGTCAATAAGCCCTTTAACCATTGCTATCATCTCGCCTATTGTTTTTGTGGCACGCGGCTCAATATCAGGCTTTAAGCAATTTAAACCCTTCATGGAATTTTCAAAAGACTCATAGTATTCTTTTGTTATAACCTCGGGCAAAACCCCTTGCGTGTCTGCTTTTTTCAGTATTTTATCGTCAACATCGGTTATATTTCTGCAATATGTGGTATTATAACCTAAGAACCTTAAATACCTGTAAAGAACATCCCAAGTTATATAACACCTTGCATGCCCTAAGTGCGCCTTATCATAAACAGTAGGCCCGCAAACGTACATTTTAACCTTATTTTGTTCTAAGGGCACAAACTCTTCCAATTTATTTGATAATGAATTATAAAATTTAAGCATAGACATATTCTAATATAAACAATTTTATATTAAAATAGCAAGTGAGATTATAGTTTTTGGAGTAAGTATGAAAAACACCGTTATTGTTGGAGCACAATTCGGCGATGAAGGAAAGGCAAAAATTACCGACCTTCTTGCGCACGAAGCTGATTTTATCATCCGATATCAGGGTGGTTCAAATGCCGGACACACAGTTGTCGTAAATGACAAAAAATACAAATTTCATTTAATTCCATCAGGCATTTTATACCCCGGCAAAATATGTTTTATGGGTGCAGGAGTAGTTATTTGCCCTGAGGACTTTAAAAAAGAAGTGGATGAGATTATATCCCAGGGTGTAAGCTTTGATCAAATAAGAAAAAGCTTAAGAATAAGCCCGCTGGCGCACATTACTATGCCTTACCACCGAGCAATTGACGGCTGGAGTGAAAATGATTTAGGCGAAAAGAAAATCGGAACTACAAAAAAAGGTATAGGCCCGACATATACAGATAAATATGCGCGCTGCGGGATAAGAGTGGAAGATTTATTCGACGAAAATCTTCTCTCGGATAAGCTTGATATAATTCTTCCCAAGAAAAACCGCGAATTACAGTATGTGTACGGATTAAGAACGTATAGCAAAGAGGAAATTCTAAAAATTTGCAAAGAGTATAAAGAAATTTTCACCCCTTATGTTTGTTTTAACTGGCAAGAAGTCATAGCCGATGCCAAAAAAAATAAAACAGTGCTTTTTGAAGGGGCGCAAGGCGTTATGCTTGATATAGATTACGGTACCTATCCTTTTGTTACAAGTTCAAATCCTGTTGCAGGCGGCGCTGCAATCGGCGGCTCAATGGGGCCTTTGGCAATTGAAGAGGTAATAGGGGTATTTAAAGCCTATACGACACGTGTGGGCGAAGGGCCCTTTGTTACGGAATTAACCGATGAAATCGGAAAACTAATCCAGGAAGTGGGCGTTGAATACGGTACAACAACAGGCAGAGCAAGACGCTGCGGCTGGTTTGACGCCGTATTTGCAAAATACAGCGTGCTTGTCGGCGGTATAAGTGCTGCGGCGATTACAAAGCTTGATGTCTTTGATAAATTTGATGAAATTAAAATCTGCACGGGTTACAAAAACAAAAAAACCTGCGAAATTGTAAAACAGTATCCTACAAAAGTAGCCGCACATTACAATTACGAGCCTGTTTATGAAAGATTCAGAGGCTGGAAATGCGATATTTCAAACATCAGAAAGTTTGAAGATCTTCCGGAAGCAGCTCGGGTCTACATTAACAAAATAGAATCACTGCTTGATGTGCCCGTAAAAATAATAAGCGTCGGGCCCAGAAGAGAACAGACGATTTTTAAATAAATTCATAATCCGCCATAAGGCGCTTTATATCTGATGTAATAACCAAATCGGGGTTCTGTGCACAAAAATTATCAAGTATGGTAATTGCAGCCCCGATTTTATTTTGCTTTAAATAAATCAGTCCGACAACAATAGCACTGTAGGGGTTTTTATCTTTTTGCGCAAGGTGATAAGAAACTTTTGAATTCATATTTCCCCGCGCCTCGTACGCCGCCACAAGATTTTTATAATAAACAAGATTCATGCAATCACCTATAAGCGCCTGTTCAAAACAACTTTGCGCCCAAACCGGCAAAAGGCGGTTTTTATTAAATGCATATATTTTCATATATGCCTGGCCGAGATTGTTGTAATAAACACTCGTAGACTGTGTATTCGGATTAATGCCTATTGCAATTTTAAACTCTTTAATTGCCGCAAGGTAATCCCCCTCGCGCATAAAAATTACACCCTGATTGTTATGTTCTTTTGCGTTTCTTGCCGCATCAACAGGAGTAAGCTCACATTTTGCACAGTTAACACCCAGCAAAAGAACAAAAAAGAAAATGAATATTTTAGAGTATAATTTCCATGCCTTCTTTAGCAAAATCTATACCATCCGCAGGGTTTGAAAATTCTTTTTCAAGCATTTCCAGTGTTCTATCGTCGTAATTAGGGTCATAGTGGAAAAACAGCACCCTTTTTGCTTTTGCAAGTTTAGCACTCTCAAGAGCCATTTGGTAGGTAGAGTGCCCGTACCCTTGTTTTGGTGCAACCGGCGAAACGTAGTCCTGATGGGTATATTGAGCGTCATGGATTAATATATCGCACCCGTGGGCAAACTCTATAAATCGCTTGTCGGAGCCTACATAACTTTCCTTATCAGTAGCATACACCAACACTTTATTATTATAAGAAATTTTTATACAAAGGCAACCGTTTTTTGGATGTGCCTGGGTTTTGTGAAAAGTAATTACAACATCCCCGCTTGTATAATCGCCCGGCACAAAGTCTACCGCATCAAGAATTCTTGCCTTGTCACCTTGTTTTATTACAACAACTTTTGAATCATTTAAATTTTCTATGTTAAAAGTGCACTTAACATCGTCTATGCCAAGGGGGAAAACCCTGTCAAACAAGACATCCTGCAAAGTATCTTTTAAATCTTCATTGCTGATATTTAACCCAAAGACATTAATTTTTGACCCCCTGATAAAAACGGGTTTAAAAAATTGCAATCCTTGAATATGATCCTGATGTACATGGCTTAAGAGAATTGTTGCCTCGATTGTTTTTCTCTCCGGCGGATTTGGGGAGCTTAAAATATGCTCCCTTACAAGCTCGTTACCTAAATCAACAATCCCTGTGCCGGCATCAAGCACCACAAGATTTCCGCCCAAATTTACTTCAACACAGGAAGTATTGCCGCCAAATTTTAAAAAATTTGCCTTCGGGGTAGGGTAAGAGCCGCGCACACCTCTGAATTTAATTTTAAATTTGTTGTCCATTTTGAATCATATCCCCTTGAAAATCCTGCGCATTTTCCTGCAAAATTTCATTTGTTATATCATCGGCACTGCTTGGGTCAAAGTCCTCTTGTATTTGAGGATTATCTTGAATGCTCTCGATTTGTTCTTGACTGTAATCATCCGGCATGTAGTTATTATCCTGATAATTTTGTTCTTGAGAGGTTTCTTCTTTTTTATTTCTTCGCCACCAGCTTTTTTTCTTTGCCTTTTTAACTTTCTCTTCTTTTACCTTTTCTTTTTTCACCTTTTCCTGCTTAAGGGGTTTAACATATGGTTTTCTAAGAGTAAAAGTTAAATCTCTGTCTTTATGTGTGCCGTAAAATGTTGTTGCCGCAATGGTACTTGCCTTTGCCCTGTCTATGACATCAGTCAAATTAGACTGATAAAAAGTAAATTTAAAATCCGTCCTGTCTCTGTAATTTGTAATTTTAATTAAACGAAAAGCGTCCGGATAGCTCACAAGGGAAGGGGTGTTTACAAATATAAGATTTTTCTCTCTTATTATTTTTGTTGCATGGTAGTGCCCCGAGAGAACAATTATCGGATTTTTGTATTTTTTTAAGATGTCAAGGTACGCCTGCGCATTTATAATGCTGTGATCATCACTCTTAAAAGGTTCAAGCGGCGGATGGTGTTGAAAAATAACAACAACTTTGTCCTGGTTTTGATTAAGCTCATTATCCAAAAATTGAAGCTGTTCATCACTCATATAGCCGTTTGCCGTCACTTCATCCCTTACAACGGCGTCCAATACCACAATTCTGTAATCCGTTTTTGGGGTAAAAGCGTAATATGTCGTATCAAATACGTAATTGCGGTTACACTTTTTAACAAACTCCAAAACTTCATATATTCTCATGCCCTGCGAACATTCATCGCTTCCCGCAAGACACACCGCGCTGTCATGGTTTCCGAAAGTAACAAGCGACGGGTAATTAAGCTCGGATAAAATCGTAAAAAAGCTTTTGTAATTATCCAAAGTCGGCGTATCAACCATATCACCGGTAAACATAACAAAATCAACACCCGGAATTTGATTAACCGTAGCAATTGCATCTTCTAAAAGCTCTTTTGAAGAAGACAACATTTTATAAGATGTGTCTTCCCTGTCCGTAATATGCGTATCGCTTATTTGAACAACATTAAGCGTCATATTTCTGAACGAAAATGCGCTTGAGGGCATAACGTTCAGAAATATTAAAAATACGGTTGTTAAAAAAATCCTGACAGTTAATTTTGAATTCATTTTAAATTAATTTTTCAAGCCTTTCGATTAAATCTGCATTTTTCGCTGCAAATTCCCTGCCGCGTGCTTTTATCGCATACACAAGCGCAAGCGGCAGATTTAGCGCATCGCCCGATTTTACTTTTTCAAGATAAAATTCTTCAAAATTATCAGGCAGCCTCAGCGTCCAATTTGGATCTCCGGAGGTACCCGGCACATTGTACACTTCATTTATTCCAAAGAAATCCGTAAAGAATATTTGAAGATTTTGCGCTTTTGAAGCAAAAATTTCAACAAGCTTTGAAAAAGCGAGAAATTTTTCATCAGTATAGAGCTTATGCCTTATCATATCCTGTCCGTCAAATTCGCTGTATAAATCTTCCATTAAATTGCGCACATGCGGGTGCATTTTATCGGTGTTAACCATTTTTGAAGCCCACATTCTGATAGGTTCATTATCATGCGTTCCCACCATAGCCCAGGAGTTTGGAACAATATTTTTACAGCGGTAAGGATGGTCTTCTTCCTCTGCAACCACAAACTGCACAAGCTTCATACCCTGCAAGCCGTATTTTTCCATAACCTTTTCAACAGGATAGGTAAGCGTACCCAAATCCTCAGCCACGATTGCATCTTTATCAAGACCGCACTCGCGGGCTGCCGCTATTACGATTTTTTCAATCATTGCGCCGTAGCGTTTAATTTGCTCTTCGCTTAACTGCTTAATCCATTTTTCTTCATCAGGCTCAAACTCTTCATCAATATCATCAAGTGTCGCAATAGAATACTTTTTCAGCTCCTCATGCTGCGGAGAAGAATAAAGCCTTCCCGCCCCTTCTTCAATTTTTGGCAGAGCGCCTTTTTTATACACCCAGGGGTCAATAAGACCGACCGTGTGGTCAATCCTTACCCCGCCGGGGTTTTCTTTAAACATTTTTAAGTACAATTTGTACAAAAGCTGACCCGCAGGGCCGAGAGAACCGTTGGCGTTAAAAAGTTTTTCGGGATCCACAACGCTAAAGCCCCATGCCTGTCCGTCTTTTGAGAAGTAATCGGGAGGACAGCCAAGCGACCAGCCTTCTTTAAATAAAGCCTGATATGCCCAGTTATCCCTGTCTGAAAAGGCAACCTGCCTGTCGGCAATCAGTTTTATTCCCTTGCTTTTTGCGTATTCAAGAGTCTGCTCGCCTTGAAGCGCAACTATAAACTGCTCAAGTTTATATTTTTCGATTACATCTTTATATTTTTTTGAAATTTCTTCAATTCTTTTTTTGGCATCTTTAGAATTTGCGGCAAGAGCAACTCTGTCAAGTTCATTTTGCCATTGAGGCCAATAGTCCGAATTATTTTCTATTGAAAAAGCTTCATAAAGCGCGTCATTGTCAAGCCAAAAAGCATTTTCTTTTTTGAATTTATCAAATTTTTTCTTTAAATTCCAAGACGCTTTTTTTGTGAAATTTTTATAAACTTCATCCATGGCAGCATCATTTCGCTCGATTGCATAAGCGTATGAAGCTCTGTTTGTGCCTTTTGAAGGGTTATTTTCAACAATATTATTGAGTGTTTGTTTGCTTAAAAGCCCCTCCCATTCATCCGTTGTAAGTGCTTCAAGGTTTATAAACAAAGGATTTTTTGAAAATACCGTGCCGCAGTATGGGGAAGGATCCGACATTTTTGTTTTACCGGCAGGGCCTAATTGCAGTGCGTTAAATACTCCGCTCATAAAATCAAACACACGCCTTGCGCCTTTTGAATTATATGTGCCAAAGCCCGTATTTTCGCCTTGCGAAGAAGGAAAACTTACACCATGCAAAATAAGGGCGAGATTTTTCTTATCAAGTACCTTTAGCGCTTCGCTGATTGTTTCTTTATATTCCTTTGGCAGTACGGGATTTTCTTTACACAACATTCTTTAACCTTTCATCTGATAATTTACTTTTAATAACTCGTTAAGCCTCGTTTTTGCAAATATTCCCTTACCGTATTTAGGGAATTTTGCACAATGCGGGTAATCCTTGAACTTGATAAACCAACCTGTGCCGCTATCTGCTTTACCTGCATATTGCGGTAAAATCTGTATTCCACAATCGTTCTGTCTTTTTGCGGAAGGGTTGCAATTGCCTCTCTTATGATTTTTCCAAGCTCGGAAATTTCCGCTTTCTCGTCAGGCGTCGCGGAATTATCCTTTATGAAATCAAAAGGAGAATCATTATCCGAAGATGCCGCAGCGATTGAATCGATTGATAAAATTGTTTCATATATTGCTTCGCGAACTTTTGAAGGGGAGACATCAAGGCTCGAATTATCATTTGTGTAATCTTCGCCTTCTTCTTCGCCTTCTTCACGCTTGTGTTTTAATGTATACCATTTATAACGGTTTCTGAGTTCATTTCTGATAGCCCAACGCACAGCCGTTGCGATATAGGATGTATTATATCTTTGAAGCTGCTCGGGTGTTTTATTTTTAATTAGAGCCTGAATAGCAATAATGCCAATAGATACAAGCTCCTCGCACTCCACCATATGCGATGGTATCCGCCTGTATTCTACCCGTGCTACTTTTTGAATAATATCTATATAGTCATTAAGATTTGATTGCAATGTTAAAGCCATTTTCTCTAATTACAATTTTATAAAAAAATTTTACTATCTTTTGGCTTTAAATGCAAACTCTATATGTTATCCTCAGGATTAGTATTTTCAAGCACCGGATTTTGAGATTTTTTCTTTTTGAGGTTGTAAACAAAAATGAGAATTTCTGCGACAGCCTTGTATAAATCAGGCGGTATCTCATGGTCTATTTCAACAAAACGAAATATTGCGCGCGCAACGGGCGGATTTTCAATGACCGGCACACCATGATGCTGCGCGATTTCTTTTATTCTTTTTGCAAAAAGCTCGCTTCCCTTTGCAACAAGTTTTGGCGAGCGCATGGTTTTTTGGTCATATTTTAAGGCACAGGCAATATGTGTCGGGTTTGTAACAACAAAATCCGAATCAGGTACCGCATCCATCATTTTCTTTTGTAAAAGCTGCTGACGCCTTTGTCTGAGTGCAGCTTTTACATGCGGGTCGCCTTCAGTATTTTTATACTCGTCTTTGACCTCTTTAAAAGACATTTTTTGATCTTGCAAAAATTTCCACTTTGTAACCCCGTAATCCGCCGCCGCTATTATCAAAAAGGCGATACTTGCTTTTATGACAAAGTCCACAACCAACTTACCAAACTCTATAAGCACTGCAAATTGGTTATCAATAGCGGCAAGCATAATAATTGCTTCAAAGTGATCCATATAAACCACATAGCCGACAATGCCAAGAATTGCAACTTTTACAATATTTTTCACCAGTTCAAATAAAGTCTTCGGGCTGAGGAGATTTTTAAAATATTTCGTCGGATTTAACTTGTCAAATTTAGGCGAGAGCGGAGTCATGGTAAACAAAGGCCCCACCTGAATTAAATCCCCCATAATCCCGACAAACCATGCAAGAATTAATATCGGCACAATTATCAAAACTGCCGGCATGGCAGTTATAAAAAACAAATAAGCATAGCCGACTTCTTCAATATGCGCAACCGGAATTTGTTCATATATAAGAGTAAAAAGCCCTGAAATTTGCGACCAGATAAAAGGTGCCAGAGCGTAAATTCCGCTGAACATCACAATGAGAGAGATGGCAACCGAAAAATCTTTAGACTTTACCACCTGTCCTTCTTTTCTTGCTTTATTCAGCTTCTGCTGCGAAGCCTCAAACTGCTTATCTTCATCAGCCATATTTTAATTATACCCTATGATTTTTAAAGGGTTTAATATTTTACAAGGGATGTAACTTTTACGTCTTTGGGGAGTTTTTCCCTGCCGTTTAAGTCCGTAAGCTCTATTACAAAGGCAATGCCTGCAACGTCAGCCGCACTTTGCACGAGTTTAACCGCAGCCGCAGCCGTTCCTCCCGTTGCAAGAAGATCATCCACAATGAGCACTCTGTCGCCTTTTTTAAGGGCATCTTCGTGCATTTCGATTTTATCCGTACCGTATTCAAGAGAATACTCCTGAGATATTGTTTTTGCGGGAAGTTTGCCCGGCTTTCTGATGGGTATAAAGCCGCAGTTTAATTTATAGGCAATCGGCATGCCAAAAATAAAACCTCGCGACTCAATGCCCGCAACATAGTCAATTTTTTCGTTTTCGTATTCTTTTGCCATTAAATCAACAATTTTATGCATTGTTTTTGCGTCTTTAACGGCTGTTGTAATGTCCCTGAAAATTATTCCTTTTTTAGGAAAATCGGGAACATCTCTTATCATCTTTTTTATATCGTCCATTGCGTCTTAACTCCTTTTTGAACCATTTTTTATTTTAACAAAAACATTTTTATAGTAAAATAATTTTATGTCGGAAACAAAAGAAGAACTGAAACAAATAACCACCACCCTAAAGCCGCGGCTTGAAGCGGCGGGAAGGTGTCTTTGACCTTGACGGTCTTAAAAATTCCCTAAAAAATCTTGATGAAAAACTGCGTGATGAAAATATATGGAATAATCAGGAAGAAGCCTCAAAGCTTTTAAAAGAACAAAAAGAGGTAAAATCTTCTCTTGAAAAATTTGAAAAGTGGACAGGTATTTTGGAAGATGCGCTTTTAAGCCTTGAACTTGATGATGAGGGGCTTATGTGCGAAGCGCTGGCAGGCGTTAAAAATCTTGAAAAAGAGCTTGATAAATTTGATTTAGAGCAGATGTTAAGCGGCGAGTATGATAAAAACGACGCCATTTTAACCGTTAACTCGGGCGCGGGCGGCACAGATGCGCAAGACTGGGCGCAAATGCTTTTAAGGATGTATATGCGCTGGGCACAGCTGCACAATTACGCCTTAGAACTTTTGGATAAATCAGACGGCGAAGAAGCGGGGATTAAATCCGCAACCATTAAAATCTCGGGCAAATGGGCGTACGGGTATGCAAAAGCCGAAAAAGGAGTGCACAGGCTTGTTAGAATTTCGCCCTTTAACGCCAACGGCAAAAGACAGACAAGCTTTGCTTCGGTTGAAGTTACGCCCGTTATAGAAGATTTTGAAAAGAAAATAACAATACCGCCCGATGAAATTGAAATTGAAACAATGCGCTCGGGCGGCGCGGGCGGACAAAACGTAAATAAAGTAGAAACGGCGGTAAGGATTTATCACAAACCGACCGGAATTGTCGTAAAGTGCCAACAGGAGCGCTCCCAGCTTCAAAACAGGGAAACCGCCATGCAAATGCTTGCTTCAAAACTTTTAGCCATAAAACAAATGGAGCATGAACAAAAGCTTGCAGGGTTAAAGGGCGAAGTTATGGATGTAAACTTTGGCTCACAAATCCGCTCTTACGTTTTTCACCCCTATAAACTTGTAAAAGACCACAGAACAGGATTTGAGATGGGTAATGTCGACGCTGTTATGAACGGAGAAATAGACGGGTTTATTGAAGAGTATTTAAGATTTGGGGAAAAGAAGAATTAAAAAAGCGGGCATAAAGCCCGCTTTTTTAAAGACTAATAAACCTATGTCCTATTTCACTTTCTTTTCTAGTACCATCTTTTGCAATATCAATAATTTTTTTGTAGCCCTCACTGCCTTTGTCAAGGTACTCAACAATTATTTGCCTTGAACCGTCATCAGCTATTTTTGTTGTTTGCTTTGCAAATGGTTTACCATTTTTCAAAGTTTCAACCACTTGATTTCCGTCTTTATCGGTATATTTTTCTACCCGTTTTATAAATGTTTCACCTGAACTAAAAGCAGGTTTACGAGTATAAACAGGTTTTTTTGCTATTACATTTCCTGCTTCATCTTTTGTTAAAATGTAGTGCCTAAAAAAGTTTTTATTTTTAAAAGTTACATCCTTCGGTGCATCCACCTCTTGGAACGTCTTTTTCCAAGTACCGTCTTGTTGCTTTTCCACAACATCTTGCAGAGTATCACCAAGTATATTTTTGTATTCATTAACAATTTTTTTATCAGTTATTATTGTTTTTCGTCCGCTTGGAAGCCATACTTCTGCAACTTTTTGAGAGTAATCGCGGTAGAAATTTTCCACAGTCCTTACACCGTCTTTTTCTGTGTAAACTTTTTTACTATAGGGTTGAAGCCCAAATTTATAACCTTTAAATTCTCCTCCGTCAACATATTTTGTTGATGACTTTAGCACACCGTTTGCATATTCAAGTGCATATTTGTCTTTTTTATTTGTAACATTAATCACGCCGCTATAAGGTTTACCCTTAACAGTAGCTACGCCTTTATCAAACTTGCCTATTTTCCTAAAATCGTCAATGCTTAACTCTGAAGGAGCCTTCTTACCTCTTGAAATAGCAACAGCCGCAATTCCGACTGCCGCAAGTGCGCTAAGGCCGAGTGCAATTTTACCTTTATTATCTTTTATAACTTCTTTGATATCTTTTTTATCATTAGGAGCTGTTACTGCAGATGTTTCTTGAGCACCTTTAAATGTAGCAGCATTTGACACTGAACCAATTTTCATTTTCAACCTTCTTTTTTATTAAACACTTTATATACCATGAAAAAAATATAAATAATTTTTTTTGCCATTTTTACTTAATTTTTTAATATTTTGTTACATTATTTAGCCATATTTATAAATAATTAATTTATTAAACCATTTAACTATTTATTATAAGTTATGATAATGAAATATCAAGAATTAATTAACAGCGGCATAAAAAATCTCAGAAAAAGTCACAATTTAACACAGGAAGAATTTGCGGAAAAAATAGGCATAAGTATACAAGGGCTCTCTAACATTGAAAGAAACCGTTACCAGCCGACATCGGATACGGTGGATAAAATATGCAGTGTCTTTAAAATAACGCCTTATGAACTGATTTTGCCAAAGTCGGACGATTGCGAAGACTTGATTAAAAATATCACCCTTATGCTCAAACGCTGTACAAAAAGGCAGTTGAAAAAGATATATAAAATTATTGATATACTGATTAAATTTTAGTTTTATAGTAAAATATTCCTTGGAAATTAAGGAAAGAGAAAATGATTAAAGCACAGCGCGGAACAAAGGATATAATCGGACAAGACACGCTCAGTTGGCAAAAAATACAACAAAACGCAAAAGAGATTTTTCAAAATGCAAACTATAGCGAAATAAGGACACCCATTTTTGAAGCAACGGAACTCTTTAAACGCGGGGTGGGCGATTCAACGGATATTGTCAATAAAGAGATGTATACTTTTTGTATAGGCGGCGCAGATAAAAACGAAAATTCCATAACTCTTCGCCCTGAAAACACCGCAGGGGTAGTAAGAGCGTACATTGAACACAACATTTCAAGGCAATCTCCGCCGCAAAAATTTTGGTACTTTGGCCCGATGTTTCGCTATGAACGCCCGCAGGCCGGACGCCAAAGACAATTTCATCAAATCGGAATTGAACTTTTCGGCGCAAAAGAGGCTTCGGCAGATGCGGAAGCAATCCTTATCGCGCAAGAGTTTTTAGGCTCATTGGGACTTAATAATCTTGAAGTTGAAATCAATACTCTCGGCTGTCAAAAATGCCGTGAAAGCTATAAAAAGGCAATTAAGGAAGTCCTTAAGCCTTATATTGGCGAACTTTGCGAAGATTGCTCGGTAAGGTTTGAAAAAAATCCTCTAAGAATGCTTGATTGCAAAAACGAAAACTGTCAAAAGGTTTTTGAGCGCGATGAAATCAAAAAAGTGGTGCTTGGAGATTTTGTATGCGATGAGTGCAAAGCTCATTTTGATGAAGTTTTGGGATATCTTGATGTGCTCGGCGTCAAATACAACCGCAATAAAATGCTTGTAAGGGGGCTTGATTATTACAACCGCACGGTTTTTGAAATAAAAAGCTCCGCTTTAGGCTCACAAAGTGCGGTTTGCGGCGGAGGAAGATATGACGGACTTGTTGAAATGCTCGGCGGCACGCCGACCCCTGCCGTTGGCTGGGCAATGGGCGTTGAAAGACTTTTTGAACTTATTAAAAAAGTTGAGCCAAAAAAGCTTGATTACTTTGTGGTTTCAAAATTTCCCAAAGAAGCCCTAAAGTTGTGCCAAAAATTAAGACGCAAAGGCCTTAGCTGTGATTTTGACATGCAAAACAGAAAATTTGCAAAACAGCTTGAAAAAGCTGCAAAAATTGCAAACTATGCAATAATTATAGGCGAAGAAGAGCTTGAAAAAGGCTTCTATACCGTTAAAGACCTCTCTTGCGGCACGCAGGAACAAAGAAGCGAAATTTAGATTTTCAAAAAACTTTCCTTATAAAATAAATATGTCATAATATTTTTACACGAGGAGTTTTTTAAGGATGAGTATTATGAAAAAGTTTAAATTAACACTTTTGGGCACTTTTTTGGCATTAAGCCTTGTATTCCCAAACAGTGCAAACGCACAGCAGGAAGTGCAAAAAGGGCAAGTTTCGCTACCCGGCGAAGAGCTGATGAAAACATATAAGAAATGTACAAAAGACTACAATGTTATTGAGGCGCTGGAGCTTTTAAAACAAACAACCGGCGAGTATTCAAGAAAGGCAATTTTGGGCGAAAACCTTACCCAAAAACCGGTTAAAATAGAGTTTAGAAATCTTTCCGAAATAAATCCTGCTTATGCAAATTTTGACGCCTTGGGATGGAAAAAATCAAATAAACTCTATATCTACATTAACAAAAAACACCAGGACGCACCAAAAGAGGCACTTGCGGCACTTTTGGCGCATGAGGCCATCCATCAAGATGAACTTAACTCTCTAAATGAAGAAACGTACGCCTGGACGCTTGAGGCCGCTGTTTGGACGCAATTGAGCGAAGAAAAACCGGAATTGCAAAAAATTTCCCACCCGCTTGTCGAAAGGGAAAGAGTTATTAAAAAGCTTTTTGAAAAAGGCAACTACACAAGCGCGTACATAAGAAAATTTGTTATTTCAAACAAAGGATATCAAAATCTGCCGGAACGCTCACCCGGGTTTGAAGAAAATTTATAATTTTACGCACTGCCCGTTAAAAACTTAACGGGCTTTGTTTTTTCACCCTCAACCCAAATTTGCGCACTTGCAAGCTCGTCCTGAACCGGCGTAATTTGTTCTTTTGTGTGAATTGCATAGGGGATATCTATAAAGCTTATGACTTCAAGCTTTTCAACATAAAATTCTTTTGCGCCGCAGTTTGTGCAAAATTTTTCTTTTGGCATTACTTCGCCAAAATACATCTTGGCTTCTCTTTTTACCTCACAGCAGGCACAGCGCACAATGTAGAAATATTTTTTTAAATAAGCGCCGCAGTCCGGGCAATAGCCCTCATTTGTATTAATTAGCGCGTGGGTGTGATTACAGGATGACTTTTTTAAAAACAAATCAATTAAATTAATCATAGCTTGTTTTTAAGGCTAAAAATACTAAAGTCAACTGTTTTTTACAAATTCGTCTTTAATTTTTCCTTTTTTCTTTTTAATAAACAGTCTTACAATTGTTATACGCAGTTTTCTAAAAAAACGTTTTATCTTATCAAATAAATCAAAAGAAAACTCAGGAGCCTCTTCGCTAAGATCAGAAGATTTTTCAAAACTGTCTTCTTCATTGTTATTGTTAAATTTAATTGCCTCATCAGACTCTTCGCGCATAAAATAACCGAGGTTTCCGCCGCCTCCGTTATTCATCATACTCTGCGCTTCCTGTATTGAAGGGATATTTGAAGGGCCGTTGATATTAAATGACATATTTGCTCATTCTTAATTAAACTTTACAATTTTATTATACCTCATTTTTTACAATTGTAGTATATTTTTATTAAGAATTATTAAGCATTAGAACTTAGTTTGTACGCCGTTTTTATTGCCTCGACCATACTTGTTTCATCAGCAATCCCCTTGCCCGCAATGTCATACGCCGTTCCGCAGGAAGGAGAAGTGCGAATTACCTTAAGTCCTATTGTTGTATTTACCGTTTTATCAAAGCAAAGCGCTTTTACCGGGCAAAGACCCTGGTCATGATAACAGGCAACTATTGCATCATAATCTTGCTTTTGCCCTGTTAAATATTTTTTTCCCACACGTGCAAAAAGAGCGTCTGCGCTTTTTGGCTCGGTGATTTCAATTCCTTCCTCGTTTAATTTTTTTATTGCGGGTGTAATTATTTCAATTTCTTCCCTTCCGAGCATTCCGCCTTCGCCTGCATGCGGATTTAGCGCGCACATCGCAATTTTAGGGTTTTCAATCTTGCAGTATTTCTTTAAAAAAGTGTTTAGCCTTGTGATTTTATCTGTAATCATGTCTTTGGTGATTTTAACATCTTTAAGTGCAAGATGGCGCGTTAACAGCATGACGCGAAAATCATCCGCTATAAAAAGCATCTCCGCATCAGCCCCGAGAAGTTTTTGCAAAACTTCAGTCTGGCCGGAAAAATTATATCCCGCCTGCAAAAGGGCGTATTTTGAAACAGGAGCGGTAACAATTGCCGAAATTTTATTTTCAAGTGCCAAATTTGCCGCACATTCAAGAGTTTTATAGCAAAATTCTCCGTTATTTGAATCATCTATTTTTATTGTATCGTAGCGTTTATCGACTTCATGTCCGATAATTAAAATTTCGTTTGTCGGTAAATTAAGCTTATGAAGGGCTTTTTGCGTGATTTCATCTCCAATACCCTTGATATCACCCGTTGTAATTGCAATTTTATACATTTTCATGATGCTCAAAATATTGAATTATTTCCACCAGTGTCGTGGCAGTGCCCAGATTTCCGGATTTTGTAACGATTAACTGCGCACTTGAATCTATACATAAAGGAATAGCAGGCAAAATCGCGTCTGCAACCTGCAAATATTTTGACTCAATTGCTTCACAGCAGGCACGGGAAGTTTCTCCGCCGATTGTAATTAAAATAAAATCCGAACGTTTTTTAATTTCGCGTGCAAGTTCGGCCAAATAACCCGTAATTCTTTTTGAAAGTGCCTCTTTTGTTATGCCTTCGTCAATCAAAAGGTTTTTTGCCTCGTCTGTTTTTACTTCCTCTAAAACATTGCACACATGAACCGCTACAATATTATCCTGTACAAGATTATCGCAAATCCGCTTGATTACGTTTTCGTTTATACCCTCTATAATATCCTTCAGAGTAAGACATAAAAAATAAGATTTATTTGAATAGTCTTCTTCATTTTCAAGTTTTTGTATTTGCAGGGCGCTTATATTTGAAGCCGAACCCGAGAGGATAAGTTTAGGAAGCCTTGGCACCATGCGTGTAGCCTTATTTACTTTCATATCCCCAAGCCAAAAAGGTGCAAGCGCCTGCGCAAGCCCTGCCGAGCCGCAGGGTAGAATATCGTACTGTGATTTTTGCATTGCAAGAACAATTTGTTCAAAGTCAATGGTTGAAACACAATCCGCGACTATAATCTTTTTTCCCGCGGCGATAATTTCATTGAGCTTTTGCGCTATGGGGCCGGCGCCTTTTGCGATAACATTAAGCTCTATCGAATCGACCATAGATTTTGCGTTTTCGCCGAGCGGTTTTTTTAAAATATCCGGGACATAAGACTCATAAATCGGCGCGCCGGGATCGCGTGCGGCGTCCGTACGCTCAATCGGTACACCCTTTAAAAGCT
The DNA here is from genome assembly GCA_944324405.1 of Candidatus Gastranaerophilales bacterium. Lineage (GTDB taxonomy): Bacteria > Cyanobacteriota > Vampirovibrionia > Gastranaerophilales > Gastranaerophilaceae > Galligastranaerophilus. The sequence goes on from CALUWF010000001.1 coordinate 16,602, forward strand.
GATAACCGCCGATTGTAATTCTGCCCTCCTGTACATAAGCAGGTGCAACAACCGCAGCATCTTTGCCCGTTGCCTCAAGGGCGGCAAAAATTTCATAGGTTATATTACCTCTTAGTGTTGAGTCAATTTTTTTATAAAAATGTTCAACGTTTAAATTGTCCCTCAAAACGCTTGCCGTATCGTAGACCACTTTTGCGGCATCGTTTTTATCAATATTTCGCGTTTCGGTTGAAATTGCCCATGTGCCGACATTTACATGGTTTTGAAGTTCATCATTATATCCCAAGAGTATTTCCGTATTTGAACCCTTGAGAAAAAATTGCAAGGCTGTATCGTTTGCGCCCGTTAAATCATCAGCAATTATGCCGATTGAACTCGATAAAATCATATTCTAATTCTCGTCTTTTTTAGAGCCCATTAAACGTACATTTGTGCCGCGGATTAAATATCTTTCCGCCATTTCGCCATCCGGCGTCTGCCACTTATTCACGGCAAGCCTGCCCTCAATACCGACGAGCCTGCCTTTTTTGACCCATTCGCCTGCGACTTCTGCCTGTTTATCCCAGACTTCAACATTAAACCAGTCGGTTGTTTCTTCTTTTGTGCGCGGATTCCAACGGTTTACCGCAACAGAAAAACTTGTGCGCACCTTTCCGCTGTCAAAATATTTCATCTCGGGGTCTTGGCCTACTCTGCCAACTATCACAACCGAATTTACCATTATTACAACCTTTCAAATTCTTTTGAAAAAATTATAATACGAATAAAAATCATGCGCAAATCAGTTATTTTGCTTTGGTTATTTTTATACAGGAAGTATTAACATTAATTTCAAGGTCAAGTTTATCTTTATCCGGATTAACATCAAGCAGGGCAAACCAATCAGAAGGAATAATAACACCCCTGCTTGTACCACCAATGTTAACTATGCGTTTAGATAATTTCAATTTGCCTTTTGCCATACAAAAATTATCTCAACAATGGATACAAAATATCATCTCTTATCTGATGAAAAAATTAATTATTTACAATAAGAATAGTTTATACTATAGTAAAAACTATAGTATAATTATACAAAAGAAAAAGTTTATGACCCCCGAGGAACAAATAGAAATAATAGACAAACAGATAGAAATGGCGCTAAATTGCCTAAAAAGACCCAATGCTCTTTGGGAAGTGCAGATAATTTTAATAAATATGGCTTTTGTGATTAATAAAAAAATAAATCTCGGCGATAATGTAACAACAATTAGTAAAAATTTTACAAGTTTTGTTAAGAATTATATAGAAGAAATCAACAAAAGCGAACGGCAAGAGCCTTAAATTTCGCTCTCTACTCTGTCCCTGCCGTTTTGTTTTGCCTTATACAGGCATTTATCCGCAAATTCAATAAGTTCTTGCGGTGTTTTACCGTTGTCGGGCATGCTTGCAACGCCGACGCTTATTGTAACATTTGCCCAGCTTCCGTCCGCAAGTTCAAATTTTCTCTCTCTTATAGCACTCCAGACTTTTTTGGCAGTTGTTATCGCGTCTTCTTTTTTTGTATTTGTAAGAATTATGGACATTTCCTCTCCGCCGTAGCGGCAAGGGATATCGCTTGTTCTTATATTTTTCTTAATTGTTTGTGCAACTTGCCTTAAAACAGCATCCCCGCTCTGGTGTCCGTGAGTATCGTTGAATTTTTTAAAGAAATCAATATCTATTAAAATCAGCGAAAAACTTCCGCCGTAGCGCGCAACGCTGCCCACATTCATAATCATCTGTTCCTGAAAATATCTGTGGTTATAAAGTTCTGTAAGTCCGTCAGTCACGGCAAGTTTATATGTATGTTCATAATCCCTTGATTTAAAAAGATATTTTGCAATATAGCTTACAATCAGTATTAATGTCGCAGAATACACGGGCAAAACTATACCGAGCCACAAATTGAAAAATGTCATCGCAAGAACGGTAATAATCAGATATATAATTATTAACTGAATGACGCACAAAAGCGAATAAGGCACCGATTCAAACTTCAAAACACAGTATCCGATTAAAAAACATATTAAAACGGAAATTATTAAATCAGCCTTAAAACTCAGGTGTTTTATAAAATTATTATCCAAAATGTTGTTTAAAAAAGTGGCATGCGTTTCAACACCGGGATACATAAAAGAAACCGGCGTACTTTTAATATCCGCAAGTGCAGTGACTGTTGTACCTATGTAGATGATTTTATTTTCAAATTTCTGTTTTAAATATTCCGTGTCGCCTCGGTTTATGGCGTCATCAACCTCCCACAGGCTTATGTGTTCATAGGTGCCTTCTTTGCCATACCAATTAAAAATTGCCCTGCCGTCGGGATTAAGCGGAATTTTATGTTTATTATCAAGCACAAGATTGTTATTTTTATCAACATAAATGGACTCGGGCTGAATATTTAGATATTTAAGCGCAATGAGTGTGGTTAAATTCGGATAATATGCGCCGTTATAGTAAAAAATAGGAGCAATGTATCTTATAATCCCGTCCTCGTCGCGCGTTACGTTAATAAAACCAAAATTTGAAGTCACTTTCAAAAGCTCGTCCATGGCGTTTCTGCAATTGCTGAAATGAAGATAAGGGCTGTTTTTTATAACATCACCGTTTTTAATATCAAAACCGAGCCTCTGAGGAAGTATGGGAGGCTTTCTTATTTGCGGCGGATAATTATCAAAATTCATCGAAAGATAAACATTTTTATTATTTTTAACCGCTTCAATAAGTTCCAAATCGCCTTTATCCGGAGTATCCAGACGTTTTGTAAACAACAAATCAAAAGCTATAAACTTAGGATTTGCCTTTTCCAGACCTTTTATAAGTTTTGCCCAAAAGCTTCTGGGCACAGGCCATGTACCGAAATTTTCCGTAATGTATTCATAACTTGGGTCATCAACCGCAATTATTACTATGTCGTTGTTATTTTTTTTATGCGGAAGCATAAAATTTTGCCTGATATCAAAGGTCTTGTTTTCAATACCTGATATAAATTTGCCAAAAGCGTTAAATCTGCCGGCGTAAATGACAAATCCGAAAACAAGTATAAACGCCAGAAAATAAATTATAATATTAAAAAATTTCTTTTTTTTATTCATAAAAAATTCCGCAGTATTCCATTTTATTTATTATGTCATAAACGGGGCTTTCCTCCCGGAATTCAAGCTTTATACCGAAATTACAAAGCAGTTTTATAAGAGGGCAGTTCTCATCTGCCGCAAAATCCGCGGATGAAATAAACTTTAACAGGTATTTTTCATTTAAATCGGACAACATACAAAAATTCTCTTACACGGCAGGGGAAATTAAATCAATCATAAGAATAATATTGACGGGTTGAAATTCAACCTTATATAGGATTTTTAAGGATTTTAGGAGCCTGCAAGTATGACTGTAAAATCTTTTGCAGCTTTATTAAATCCCACCGGGTCATAAACCGTTTGTTTTTCCTGCATTTCAGGAATTGTCTTTTTAAGCGAGTCTATTACATCGCTTGAAACATCAAGATTATGAACCGCTATATGATCATGAGTCAATTTAGACCTGTTTTGCATTTTTACAATCGCACCGTTTTGCTCAAGGTGCATTTTTAAATCCCGCGCAACAGCTTCTTTAGAAGGAGTGTAAAGTATTCCGACACTGAGTGCTTCATTTAAAGGAGCCGATTTATCTCTGTAGACGAGTTTATTTATTATTTCCTGGGTTTTATCGGGGTCTAAAATCCAATAGCTGATAATTCCTTTTGTAGAAGGAGTTCCCGGAAGCGTAGCTACCTGAATTGAAGATATATCAATAGCTTTAACCATAGCAGCATACTGAGAAAGCTCATACACGGACAAATCCGTTTGAATGTATTTTGGCATTACTTTTAATACTTCGGGAATTTTAACAAGTACCGAAGGTTCTTTTAATCTTGCCATAAGAGCATTAAAGAACCACTGCTGGCGTCTTATGCGGCCGATATCACCAAGGGCATCTTTTCTAAATCTCAAATACCCTTCGGTTTGTTCGCCGTTTAAAACATGCTGGCCTTGTGTTAAATCTATATGCAAATTGCCCGAATTGTCATGGTAGTGCATATCTTTTTCAATATATATGGGCAAGCCGCCTATTGTGTCGATAAATTTTATAAGCCCTATGTTGCTCAAGGCTATATAATGGTCAATTCGTACCCCGAAAGTTTCTTCAACCGTTTTTACCGCTAAATCCGCTCCGCCGAAGGCAAAAGCATGGTTAATTTTATCCGGTTTATTTCTATCGGCAATATAAACTTTTGAATCCCTTGGAATTGAGATAATATTTATATCTTTACCGTAAGGTGCAATGCTTATTAAAAGCATGGCATCGGAACGATTGCCCTTAAAAGGATCAGCGGTATTTGAGGCAACATCTACTCCCATAAATAAAATGTTTTGGCGTCTTGGCGAAAAGGGAAGATTAAACTCGACTCTGCCTTTATTTGAACCCGTAGCAGCCGCAACAAGCTCGCTAATTGCATTTGTCACATCCGAACGATAGGCAAAAACCGCAACAGCACTCAAAAGCACAAGGGTAATTAGAAAAGAGCGCAAAAAGCTGCTTGCTCCGCTTTGTCTTCTTTTTCTTCTGTACATTTGGGGCAACGGCTTGTATTGTGTTTTAACGGGTTTTTCTAACATTTTATTCATGACTTGTTTCTTTTGTATTTTCTGTAATTGTACTTTAAAAAAAATAAAAAATTAATTTTGTTGCAAATAAAACTAAATAAATGTTAACATTTTATTGAGTTTATTTCCAACGGGGAAAGTATATATGTCAAGTTTAATAAAAAATAAAACATTAAAATCATCCATTAATTTGATTCTTATATTATTTTTATGCTTTTTTTGCAATTTTGCGCTCGCAAGCGAGGTTTTGAGCGATAAAGAAATTTTGGACATTAAAAACGAGGCCTTTGCGCTTTACTCCACAAACAACAAAGAAGAAGCACTCAAAATACTGGAGCGGATACCGCAAAACAGGCGTGATGAAGATGTTTTTGTCATAATAGGAAATATATGCGATGATAACGGCAAAAGAGGCGAAGCCATTGAAAATTACAACAAAGCCGCAGCGGTGAGCGAGAAAGCTTATAAAGCTTATTACAATATAGGCTGCATACTTTTAAAGAAAAAATCATATGAACTGGCAGAAAAAAACTTTAAAATGAGCATAAAATGCAACAAAGAATTCCCTTATGCCCACTACAACCTTGCAAGCTGCTATATGGCACAGGAAAATTATTCAAAAGCCAAAAAACAACTTATTAAGGCAATTTCGCTAAAGGCGGATGACAAAGATTTTTATATTAATCTTGCATATTGTTACAAAATGCTCGGAAATCAAAAAGCGGCGGAAAAAATCGTGAATTCGCTAAATCAAATTAAGAGCGCGACTTAATTTCAAAAGTCATCTTCATAAAGTCCAGACCGTTGTAATCGGGAAATTTTTTCTTAATTTTATTATAAATGCGCACGGCGTCTTCCCTTTTGCCCGTTTTATCATAAGTCAGGGCAAGATTTGAATAGTATTTCGGGAACTGTGTGGGGTTTAATTTTATTGCTTTTTTAAAATATTTAATCGCATTATCCCAATCTTCAACCGAATAACAGATAAGCCCCATTTGATTATTCGCCCTATGCGAGCGCTCTTGCAGTTTTAGTGCTTCCTCGCAATATTTTTGCGAATTTTCCCACTGCGCAAGGCTGGCATAACAAATAGATAAGGCATAATTTGCATCGTAGCTTTTTTCATCTTTTTCAAGAACACCGTTAAACATTTTTATGGCTTGTTCAATTTGATTTTTTGAAAAATAAATACAGCCCATATTATATATGGTATCTAAATCTTCAGGGTTTAGCGCATTTGCTTTTTTATACAATTCAAGGGCCTGTAAATCTTCCCCGGAATTCGAATAACAAAGCGCCATGTTATAATAAATTTTATAATTTTTCGGCTCGAGGCTTCTTGCCTTTTCAAACAGCTCAAGCGCCTGCGCATAATTTTTTTTCTTATAAAAATCAAGTGCGCTGTTATAGTATTTTGCCCAGTTGTTTAACAATTTAATCTTGAACATATTTTTATTGTATAATACTTTTATGAATAAAAAAACACTGTTGGAATTATATTCTCTGGAATTAGATAAACTCCTTGCCCTGGCTAAGGAAAAGACAAAAAACAAAGTGGAGTTTTGCTCTATCATAAGCGCGCGCACCGGAAAATGCGGCGAAGGCTGCAAATACTGCGCGCAAAGCTCCTATTATATGACTAATATTCCCACTCATCCGCTTATTGAAACAAAAAAAGTTATAGAAGTTGCAAAAGAGGCAAAAGCAAACGGCGCAACACGCTTTGCAATTGTCACATCCGGCAGAGGGCCCTTGGATGAGGATATGCCGCACTTTTGCGAAATGATATCCGAAATTAATAAACTCGGACTTAAAAGCTGTGCTTCAATAGGCATTTTAAAAGACGGACAGGCGCAAATGCTTAAAAAAGCAGGACTTTCGCGCTATCATCATAATATTAACACCTGCCGCTCTTACCACCCCTCAATTACCCACACTCACACCTATGACGACAGATTAGACACAATCAAAAAAGTTAAAGAGGCAGGTCTTGAGCTTTGCTGCGGGGTAATTGTCGGCATGGGCGAAACCGTTGAACAAAGGGTTGAAATGGCACTTGAACTGGCTCAAATTCAGCCCGAATCAATTCCTTTTAATATCCTGACGCCCATTAAAGGCACACCCTTTGAAAATTACGGCGATAAAATCGATGAAGAAAATATTTTAAGAACGGCAGCAATTTTTAAAATCGCAAATCCAAATTCGATTATAAGGCTTGCGGGCGGCAGGAAAGCCCGTCTTTCAAAAGAAAACATGGAACTTGCCCTCAAAAACTGCATAGAAGGCATTCTCATCGGCAATTACCTTACGACTCTGGGCATAACGCCGGATGAGGACAAAAAAACCCTCGATAAATTAGGAAAAACCCTATGTACGACTACATAAAAGGCATTTTAATATCCAAAAATCACCCTTATGCCGTTGTTGAAAATAACGGCATCGGCTACTCAATCCTCTGCAACGCAAGGACTCTCGGTCTTTTGGGCGATTGCGAAAAAGAAATAAAAATCTACACAAAACTAATCCACAAAGAAGACTCCATGACCCTTTGCGGCTTTTGTCACAGAGAGGACAGAACAATTTTTGATATTTTAACATCAGTTTCGGGCATCGGCACAAAAGTCGCCCTTTGCCTTTTGGACGAATTTTCAGGCTCCGAGCTTATAGACGCCGTCATCGATGAAGATTACAAACTAATCTCGCGCACAAAAGGCGTAGGCGCAAAAATGGCTCAGAAAATAATTTTAGAACTGAAAGACAAACTCACAAGCCTGAATGTCACATCCGAAGTGACCGCAGGCAAGATAAACGCTGATAACATCTCAAAAGACACAATTCTTGAAGTGCAAACAGTGCTTCAATCCCTTGGCTACAGCCAGAGCGAATACCAGAGCGCCCTTGAAATTAGCGCCAAAAAAACTCAAAAAGACGACCCTCAGGAAATTTTAAGGCAAACCCTGCAAATATTATCAAATCAATAAGGATGGAATTATGGCAGAAAAAAAACTCAGAGTGCTTTTTGCAAGCGCAGAAGTCGCACCGTTTTCAAAAGTCGGCGGACTTGCCGACGTTGTGGGAGAACTTCCCCCTCACCTTGAAAAAGAAAATTGCGAAATAGCGATTTTTACCCCGCTTTACGGCTGCATAGACCAAAACAGGTGGGGCATAAAAGAGCTTGAAAACTCCGAACTTCAAATTGACATGGGTCACACCCGCCACATTTTTAAACTGAAAATGTGCAAACTGCCAAAGTCAAAAAACGTAAACGTATTTTTTGTGGACAACCCGAAATACTTTTCCTGCTTTAACGTTGTCTACCCCCAATGGGTCGATGAAATGTATGAACAACAGCGCTATGTCGCCTTTTCGCTTGCCGTTTTGGAATATGCAAAAATGCTGAACTTCCGCCCCGACATAATCCACGCCAACGACTGGCACACGGCGATGATACCCGTCTACATCAAACACAACTACAAATTCGACGAATTTTACAGCGGCACAAAGACCGTTTTTGCAATACATAACCTTGCCTATCAGGGAAGCTGCGACAAATCAATTATCGATTTTGCAAACATGCGCTGGGATTGCGTTTACAATGACCAGTGCGTCGAGCACTACGGCAGGGTAAACTGGGTAAAAGGCGCGATATACTGCGCAGATAAAATCGTCACCGTATCCCCGCGCTACGCGCAGGAAATCTTGGGCGGCGAATTCGGCGAAGGCATGGACTACACGCTGAGGGGGCAAACCTACAAGCTCTGCGGCATTTTAAACGGCACGGACTACGACAAAAAAGACTTTGACCCCAAAGTAAAACCGGAATTTAAAACACAGGTTCAAAAAATGTTCTCCCTTCCGCAAAATCCCGACAGACCTCTTATAGCGATGATTTCAAGGCTCGTTTACCAAAAAGGTCTTTCCCTTGTTGACTTTGCAAAATTCGACCTTATGAACCAGCCCGCCGACTTTGTATTTTTGGGAACGGGCGAGCACGGTTTTGAAAATATGTTAATCTGGGTTTCTAATAACTCGCCCAATATGCGCGCCTGGATTGATTTTAAACCCGAATTATCCGAAACAATTTACAAAGGCGCCGATATGTTCCTAATGCCCTCACTCTTTGAGCCCTGCGGCATTTCACAAATGATAGCAATGAAATACGGCACCCCTCCGATTGTTCGGGCGGTCGGCGGGCTGGATGACACGGTAATTTCCTACCCCAACGAACACGCCAACGGCTTTAAATTCCTCACCTACGACGCACGCTCAATGGTGGATGAAATCAAAAAAGCCATCTGGACATACATAGACAGGCGCGATGAATTTAATAAAATCGCCAAAAACGCCATAGCCTCAAAGTTTACTTGGAAAGACAGCGCAATAAAATACAAACTCCTCTACCTTGACGCTCTGGGCAGAAAATAGCGGCAAATAGCACAAAAGTCTAAAACACAATTGCACTTTTATCGGATAACAAAAAAATTTATTACATATAAACTAAAGGCATTATGTACGAATTTTTAAAAAACTTATCCGATAAATCTCCCTGCCAGAGTATGGGTATCTGCTCTATCGACCCTACGGTAAGCGCCATAGAAGAACTTATCCTCTCGCAAATCAGAGAAACGAGTTTTTATGTTATAAAACTTCGCGAGCTCGGGCATACAAACTCTTCTATTGAAGAGCGTATAATAAAAGCTCTTTCCATAATTATGATAAATACAAGCTTTGACCATGGGGACTTTATAAATTTTTTAAATAAACTCTGCGAAGACAAAAAATGTGCAAAGGAAAAATATATTGAAATCTGTCGCAAAAACCATTTGTCCTGCGAGCTTATCGGGCTTGATGAAGACTCCTGTACACACAAAAGCGTAAACTCTTTAATTAATATAGGCGAAATAAAAATACAAAACAAATACCGCGGAACAACCGAGGAAAAACAACGCCTTTTTGAGCTTATCACCCTTTTTGCAAAAACAAGTGCCATAACGCTTGAACTCCTCAAAAAAATCCAAACGGATACTTCTTTTTATACATTTGAAATAATTCGCTTTTTCTCGCTCACAAATTCCCTCTCTACCCGCTGTGAAAAGCTAAAAAGACGCATCCTGGAATTCTCAAAAATTTCTTTTGAGCTTCAAAGCGAAACAAATTCCGCCTACGAAGAACTCTTTGGCAAAAGGCAAAGCGCAAAAATCCTTCTGACTCCGCAGAGCGGCAAAGCTATACTTGTAAGCGGCCCCGACCTTTTCGAACTTGAAAAGCTGCTTGAAACAATAGGCGAGCGCGAAATAAACGTTTATACAAACTCCCTTATGTTTATAGCGCATACCTACCCCGGCCTTGCACGTTTTAAAAATCTTAAAGGCACACTCGGTACTTCAAATGCGCAGATTGATTTTGCAAATTTCCCCGGCGCAATTCTTATTACACAAAACTTTATCCAAAAAATAGACACACTGCTTCGCGGCACGGTTTATTCAAATAAAATAATTGCCCCAAATCGTGTTTTTAAAATAAAAAACGGAGACTATGAACCGCTTATCCAAGCCGCTCTTAATCTTGAAGGTTTTGATAAGACACAAAACGCACAATATCTTGAAATCTCTCACGATTTTTCAAAAATTGAAAACACCCTTACAGAACTTCAAAATCAAAGTGTCGTTATTGTCGTTGGCGAAAACTCCTTAAAAGATCCGATCCTTGACTTTGGCGGCAAAAAGATAATTAATCTCGACTGCCCTATTGAAACAGACCTTCTTATTCAAACTCTTAACAAATGTAAAAATTTAAATATAAAAACCGACCTATTTTTCACATCCTGCACCCTTGGCAGCATAAATACACTTATGTCCGTGCTTTTTATGGATTTAGCCGGCATTTATCTGACGGACTGCTCATCAGCACTTGTAAATCCGCACGTGCTTGAGGCACTTGAAAAAGATTTTAATGTAAAAATTATTCGCTGACTTTTTTATCCTTTTTTCTCGGCTATTAAAAGTTCATAGCCTAAAAAGTCCAAAACTTGCTGCACCGTTTCAAAACGTATTCTTTTCCTGCTTAGCATGACGGAAAAATTGCTCGACGCAGGCATGTCAAAGCCTTCATTTCTCATTTTGAGCAATAATTTCCTCATTGATAATCCACGCTTTAACAGTAATATTTGAATTTCTTGTTTGATATTTAACATAATACCAATGCTACATATATTTATAACAATTGACAATTTTACAAATCATTGCTATGTATGTTATACTAATGCTATAATATAAATAACAAATATTAAGTAGATACGAACTGCCTACCTGGAGGTAAATTTTGCAAACAAGAATTAAAAAAGGCTATAAAGCCAATACTGCACGCGGTTTTACCCTTGCCGAACTGCTTGTAATCTTACTCATCTCATCCATAATTATGGTCGTGCTCGCACCTGTTGTAAGAAAAAAACAAAATTCAAACACAGGCTCCAATTCTTCGGCTCGCTCCCAGGTTCAAAGTGTTACATATACCTATAATTCAACAAATGCGGAGTGTTCCCGCTCTGCTTCGGATAATACTTTAAAATGCAATTTTAAAGTTCCGCAAGGCGTAAAATTTCTTAACATTCATATGGTAGCAGGCGGAGGCGGGGGCGGCGGAGCTTCAACTCCTACAATAAAAAGCGGCAATTCTTTAACTCACGGCGCATCTTCTCAAAAAAACTTAACAATTAGCGAAGGTATGCGAAATGTTAAAATAGCCTTCCTTACAGGCGGAGGCGGCGGCGGAGGCGGCGGAGCATGGGCACAAACAACTGGAGATACCCTATCTCAGACTTACTGTGATAAATTTAGCGCTAAGTATTTAACGGCGGAGCAAAACGGCGGAAAAGCCGTGTGCGTTACAAAGTATAACATTGGGGATATTCCGGCAACTGCCGAAGATGGCACCCCTGGGCCCGCAAATGGCGGAAGGGCGCCATCTGTAAAGTGGATGTCTACCAGTAAATGGTGCTCCGAAGATAAACCTTTATGCTGCTGGGGCGGCAAAGACGGGGGCGGAAGAACTGGACAAGCCACAAACTGCGGTCCCGGGCCAAAAGATTACGGCGGATGTTACAGAACATTATGCACTTGGCATGCTGCGGATGTTTCTTGTAAAAATTTAGCATACGGAGGAACAAAAGCAGGCGATTGGAGATTACCGACAATTGAAGAACTTAAGGCTTGGTCACTCCATATTGACGAAATTAATAATAGTACCAATGTAACTATACGTAATAACGGCTTATTGCTTTGCCACTGGTCAAAAGGATTGGGAGCTATTCAGTGTGAAAACACAGAGTGCTGTTCGTATTGGGGAGCAAAACCGTATAATGTATGGTCATCAAAAATTGATGAATCACTTGGCTATGGATACAATTACCACCTTGTAACCGGAGATTTTATAGGGCCGAACGGAAATGCGTACGGGCACCCAAATTCAACACGCTGTGTACTTGAGGTAAAAAATCCGTTTTCATCATACGCAGGCGGCGGAGGCGGAGCAGCTCCTTATCTTAAAAACTATACCATCCCTCAAGATATCATTGAGCAATGCACAGGCGGTAAAATAGTCCTCTATGCGGGTGCAGGCGGAAACGGCAGCGCAAGCGGCGCATCCTCCGGCAGCTCCGGCACCGCGGGCAACGCAGGCGGCACATCCTATATATATGTCTACAATAGCTCAAATCAACTTAAATGGGGTTTCCAAGTGCCCGGCGGAAACGGCGGAGGCAGAGCAACTTCTGCATCAGCAGGTGCGGCAGGTGCACAAAAAGCCATAAATACTTGCAAAATCTATAACGGCTCCTCTTGGCAGGATACAAATTGTACAAGCGCAGGACTTGCAGGAGAAGCCGGCACTTCAGCAACTAATATAATCGGCACGGGTGGTGCAAACGGAGGCAGGGGCGGACATTCATACTACAATACTTCCACTGCCTCAGGCGGCGGCGCAGGAGCCAATTCCCCTAACCAAAACGGTACCGATGCATCCAGAAACGGTGCCGGCGGGGGCGGCGGGGGCGTCTTAATGATAGATGATGTAATCTACAAAGGTACGGGCGGCAAAGGCTCTGTTGGTGTTGCTCAAATAACGTATGATATTGCTTATCAGGCAGCCGCAGGCGGCGGCGGGGGCGGCGGAGCCTATGCTTATGTTGAAAACGTACCCGTAACCCCCGAAAAAACCTACACAGTTAAAGTAGGCGGCGGCGGAAACGGCGGAAGCGTTAACAATGACGGCATAGCAGGCGGCGCAACATCGGTAATGTATGATGGCGGAACATACATTCTAAATGGCGGCAGCGGAGGCAAAAAAGGCACCTCGGCAACCCAAAGCGCCACAGCAATACAGGGCAGCGCAGGTGCTGCGGGCACAACAAATATCCCTTCAAAATTCACAAAAGCCGCTCAAGCAGGCACAAATGCCACTGTTTCAAATAATGTCAGTATAGGCGGGAACGGCGGCAAATCAGGTATCAGCACCCCCGGGGGCTGCGGCGGCTTTATAAGCACAAGCAGTTGCTCTAATGCTTCTTCAAACGGAAGTTCTCCGGCCTATGTTGCTCCGGGTGACTTATACAATTCTAAAAACTATGGAAAAGCAGGCTCCGGCGGCGGTGGGGGCGGCTGGAAAATGACAACTTCATCTGATTCCGGCCCCGGGGGCGGTGCCGTTGGAATTCCGGGCTATGTTTACATTTATTGGATAAAGTATGAATAATTTTCGTTTTTTCGTATCTTAATTCGGGGCGCACTCCAGTTAATACCAAAACACAAGCGCCCCTTTCTTTAAAACAACAGGGAGTTTATATGGAAAATCACAAACAAAAAGCATTTACTCTGGCAGAGCTGACTTTGGCAATTGTCATAATTTCAATACTGATCGTCGGTTTTGCGCCGGTGATTACAAAAAGACTTCAGGATAATATAAAAGTCAACGCAAATACACAGGGTGAATATAAACTCTATCTTTTTAGCGAATGCGAAGAAACAGAGGGCTGTACACTCGCCACCGGTGTTAATGCGTGCGACTGCAAGTTTAGCGCCCCACAGGACGCTAAAATACTCAATGCCGTAATTGTGTCGGGAGGCGGCGCAGGCGGAAATGCAACCGAGTCATGGGCAAAAAGTATTTCAGAGTCCCACGCCTCTGAAAACGCAAACAGTCGTAAAAACTTGCCGATTGTACAAGGCATGCATGATGTTAAAATAACCTACATCTCAGGCTCCGGAGGAGGAGGGGGAGGAGGAAGCTGGGATGAAATATGGAGTGATACTCCGCCGGCTTCTCAGGCAGATTGTGATCCGTATGATGCAAAGTTTTTAACTGCAGAACAAAATGGCGGATATGCGGCATGTGTTACAAAATATAATGTCGGGGATATATCAAAGGCACAAAATTGGGGTGTTGCACCTACTGTTGTTTTAAATAAGACAGGGGTAAAGTGTACAGGTGATAATTGTTGTTGGCATGGAAGAAACGGAAGAACATCCGCAACTTGCACAAATGAAAACGGAAGTTATGGCGGATGTAACAGGTCTGTGTGCAAATATTATGCCGCAAAAGAATCATGTGAAACACTTACTTTTCCGTCTGCTGCAAAACAGAGGGAATGGAGGCTTCCGACGGTTAAAGAAATGACTGCCTGGAGTGCTGTGTTTAATACAATAAGCGCTTATCAAAAAGATAACGGTATAATGATATGCGGAGGTATGTCAGGTTTTGGTGTTGCACAATGCCATCACCAGTATTCTTGTCCGGGTACACAGGCGGGATATTGCACACCTGATCATACATGGTCTGAAGATTACGATGCATCGGTCGGAGAATTTGGGTATTCTTCATTTGATTGCAATAATGGTAATTTCTATCTTGAATTGAGAAGTAAACAATATGCGCAGTCAACCAGATGTATTTTTGCACCTGAGGTTGTACGTCCTTCTCTCTCCGGAGGAGGGGGCGGGGGTGCACCGTTTATTAAAAACTATACAATTCCGGATGATGTAATTAAAAGTAATGTAGGGGGTACGATTATACTTTATTCGGCACCGGGAGGTAAAGGCGGGGCAAGTGCTTCATCTCAGGGCGCAAAAGGCTCAGATGGCTCCGATGGCAAAGAAGCCCTTATCGAAGTGAAAGACAAAAACAACAAAACAATCTGGGCGCTTAAGGTCCTCGGCGGCAAAGGCGGCAAGGGCGCAACAAACAGCTCAGGCGGCACAGGCGGCGCACAAAGCGCACAGAATAACTCCTGTCAAATTTACGAGAATAACGCATGGAAAAACGTCAATTGCACAGGCTACGGACAAAAGGGCTCAAGCGGCGCAAAAGTAAGCAGTGCCGATGAAACAACCGCGGCACAGGGGGGTAGCGGCGGCGGGAGCGCATATAATTCCGACAGCTACAGCGGCGGCGGACGCGGCGGCAGCGCAAGCGTTCCCTCAGGCGGCGCAGGCACAATCTACGGTGCCGGCGGCGGAGGCGGAACAGTAGGCTTTGACTCCTCAGGAAACCCGAAAAAAGGCGGCGGTGCCAAAGGCTATATGGGCGCAATCACAATTGAATACAAAATATGGGAAAAATCAGCCGCAGGCGGAGGCGGCGGAGGCGGTGCTTTTGCAAAAGTCCGCGACATAAATATTACGCCCGGCGGCACATATGACATCAGAATAGGCGGCGGAGGCACGCCGAGCGGATATTTTGGCAATGACGGAAACAACGGCGGCGATTCATTTATTAAATTCGGCACGCTCTCATACATCCTTAGCGGCGGAAAAGGCGGTAAGGGCGGCAAAATCGACCCTACAGGCACAACACTGACCCATGGCGGCGGAGGTGCAGGCGCAACAACAACGCTCAGCAGCGCAAATAAAGCCGATAGCGAATATCACAACGGCAAAGCAGGCAGTGCGGGCGCAAATGTATCTAATGTTGCAAATCGCGGCGGACGCGGCGGCGAATCGGGTATAAAAACCCAGGGCGGCTGCGGCGGAATGTTTTCAGACCCTGCAATATGCACAAATCCAAATGCAAATGGGATTTCCATACCCTTTGTTGCCCCGGATAATATTACACAAAATGTAGACTACGGTACTGCGGGCGCAGGCGGCGGGGGCGGAGGCTGGAATTATGACGGCAGCCGCGGCATTTCAGGCTGGGGTGCAAAAGGACAGGACGGCTACGTTTATATATACTGGTCAAAAAATTAAGGAGAAATTATGCACGCAAAATTCAGTGCGCATACAACAAAAGCGCGCAAAGGCTGGACACTTAGTGAACTTCTTGTAAGCACGGTGATTGTAGGAATTATTCTTGTTGTACTTGCACCTGTGCTATCCCGAAGATTTGAAGAAGACATCAGAACCGGCGCCGCACAAAATGATACTCGGCTGTTCATATACGATGAAAATGATCCTGACTGTACAAGTACTCAAAATAATTCGCTTGTGTGCAAATTTGTTCCTCCCGCAGGCGTAAAGATGATTAATGCCGTCATTGTTTCAGGCGGTGGAGGCGGTGCGGGCGCAACGGTACCCACAGTTGTCAGTGATAAAATTGTTACCGTCGCAAACACAAGCACAACGGGAAGCCTAAAGAAAACAATTAAAATTACAAGAGGAATGAAGAATGTAAGAGTCAATTACATCTCAGGCTCCGGAGGAGGAGGGGGAGGAGGAAGCTGGGATGAAATATGGAGTGATACTCCGCCGGCTTCTCAGGCAGATTGTGATCCGTATGATGCAAAGTTTTTAACTGCAGAACAAAATGGCGGATATGCGGCATGTGTTACAAAATATAATGTCGGGGATATATCAAAGGCACAAAATTGGGGTGTTGCACCTACTGTTGTTTTAAATAAGACAGGGGTAAAGTGTACAGGTGATAATTGTTGTTGGCATGGAAGAAACGGAAGAACATCCGCAACTTGCACAAATGAAAACGGAAGTTATGGCGGATGTAACAGGTCTGTGTGCAAATATTATGCCGCAAAAGAATCATGTGAAACACTTACTTTTCCGTCTGCTGCAAAACAGAGGGAATGGAGGCTTCCGACGGTTAAAGAAATGACTGCCTGGAGTGCTGTGTTTAATACAATAAGCGCTTATCAAAAAGATAACGGTATAATGATATGCGGAGGTATGTCAGGTTTTGGTGTTGCACAATGCCATCACCAGTATTCTTGTCCGGGTACACAGGCGGGATATTGCACACCTGATCATACATGGTCTGAAGATTACGATGCATCGGTCGGAGAATTTGGGTATTCTTCATTTGATTGCAATAATGGTAATTTCTATCTTGAATTGAGAAGTAAACAATATGCGCAGTCAACCAGATGTATTTTTGCACCTGAGGTTGTACGTCCTTCTCTCTCCGGAGGAGGGGGCGGGGGAGCGCCGTTTGTTAAAAATTACTCTATCCCTGATGACATAATAAAAAACAATATTGACGGCACAATTAAACTCTACGCTGCCGCAGGCGGCACAGGCGGCGCAAGTGCTTCATCTCAGGCAGGCAAAGGCTCTGACGGACAGCCGGGCAAAGAATCTTATATAGAAGTCAGAAACAAAAGCGGCGCGCTTGTCTGGGGATTAAAAGTACAGGGTGCAAACGCCGGTAAAGGCGCGACAAGCACATCGGCAGGCAGCGGTGCCGCACAAAAAAGCGCCGCATCATGTCAGGTTTATGAAGGCAGCTGGAAAAACATCAGCTGCTCGGGTGCCGGCGCAAGAGGCACAGACGGAACAACTCTTGAAAATTCAAACGAAACATCTGTCGCGCAGGGCGGCACAGGCGGCGGTGCAGCCTACAGTAATGACGGTTATCAAGGCGGCGGCATAGGCGCGGATGCAGCAAATGTAAACGGTACAAAAGGCTCGCTCTGGGGTGCAGGCGGAGGCGGCGGCACAGTGGGCTTTGATGCTGATAATAACCCAAAAAAGGGTAAAGGTGCAAACGGAGCAAACGGCGCCGTTGAAATTAAATACGACATTACCTATGAAGCCGCAGCCGGCGGCGGAGGAGGCGGAGGCACTTTTGCAAAAATTTCAAATATCGAAGTAATAGGACTTAGGGAATATACAATCAAAGTCGGTGCAGGCGGAAACGGGGGCACAATTTCAGCCCCCGGAAGCGCAGGCGGTGATTCATCCATAGAATTTGAAGGCTCGACGCACACTGTCTATGGCGGTAAAGGAGGAAATATCGGTACATCGCAAACCGAAACACAAAATGCAATACAAGGCAAGGGCGGCACAGCAGGCACATTTTCAAATGGCATTAACAGCTCTGATGTACAAAAGGGCGAAAACGGCGAGGATGCAAGCGCGATTACTCCTGATGAAGCCGCAGGAATTTACGCGGGTTACGCAGGAGGCACGGGCGGTAAATCCGGCACCGGGACTAAAGGCGGCTGCGGCGGGTTGTTTATAAATACTTCAATCTGTACAAATAACAATATAAACGGAGCGAATGCACCGAATTTTGAAGCACCGTCAGGTATATTTAAAAGCGTAAGCTACGGCTCGGCAGGTGCTGCCGGTGCCGGAGGAGGTTGGAGTTGGAATTCAACAACATACCCAAATCCCGGCTCCGGCGGCAAAGGCCAAAACGGATATGTGTATTTATATTGGACAAAACAGGAGTGATAAATGATATTAGTCAAAATCAAAACACAAAGGGGTTTTACTCTTGCAGAACTTACACTTGCAGTTTTTATAATTTCAATTTTAATTGTCGGCTTTGCACCAATTCTGACAAAAAGAATTCAGGATAACATAAAGGTATCAAACGCACTTTCAGCCGAAGGGGTTATGTATCTTTACGAAGAATGTGCGGACAAAAGCGAGTGTATGCCGGCAGCCGACGGATCGCGTACATATGATTGCAAATTCAGCGCTCCGGCAAATGCAAAAACTATAAGCGCAGTGCTTGTTTCGGGCGGAGGAGGCGGTGCGGGTGCAACTGAAGCTGTTGTTACGCCTTATAACAAAACTGTTGCAAATACAACAAACGGACAAAGTCAAAAACAAGAAATAAACATCGTCACAGGGATGGCTGACGTGACTGTGGAGCACATTAGCGGCTCCGGAGGAGGCGGCGGAGGGGGAAGCTGGGCTCAAAAAGCAGGGGGGCACCCACATCCCAAGCTGACTGTGATCCTTACAATGCAAAGTTCTTAACTGCCGCGCAGAATGGAGGCAGGGCGGTTTGCGTAACGAAATATAATATCGGAGATATTCCCAATGCGCCAAACGGCGGAATTGCAAACGGGGTAAATGTAGCAAGTGCAGGACAATCCTGCACAAGCGGAAATTGCTGTTGGAAAGGCAGAACCTCGGACAGCTGTGACAGAGATGGCTGCAATAGAACAGTATGTAACTGGAGGGCGGGGAACACTTCATGTAACAATTTGGCATATTCTGGCTCAAATCCCGGTGATTGGCGCTATCCAAAAGAAAGCGAGATGAATGCTTGGAAAAATTATTTTGGAAGTATTAATGTAAATTTATACACTAATGGACTTAACTTGTGCGGCAGCTCCAGAAACCAAGGTATGCCGCAGTGTGCAGGCTCATATAAATGTTGGGCTACCGCACAAGAAACCAAATGTCTGCCAGAATATTATTGGGTGCAAAGTGGCGGTTGGCAAGGCAAAATACCGGTATTTCAGATTGGCGGATGGCTTAACGGCCCCTATCATTATTACAATCCGCAACCGTTTTCTGCGCGTTGCGTAACCGAAAAAGCGGCCGAAAAAAATTCGTCCTACTCCGGCGGCGGGGGCGGAGGAGCGCCATTTATTAAGAACTACATCATCCCTCAGGCTTTAATTCAGAGCGCTATTGGCGGAAAAATTATTCTCCACTCGGCAGCAGGGGCAAAAGGAGGAGATGCGGCAGATAACTACGGTAAAAAGGCAGGTAATGGTGAAAACGGAGGTGAATCCTACATTGAAATAAGAGATAAATCAAATCAACTCATCTGGGGATTAAAAGTTCCCGGCGGAAACGGCGGCGCAGGTGCCGGAGAAAACGCATTCGGAGAAGGCGGAGCACAAAAAGTACAAAATTCTTGTCAAATTTATGAAAACAACTCTTGGAAAAGTACAAACTGTACAGGATACGGACAAAAAGGTGCAAACGGCAGCAGCATAAGCGGTGCGGATGAAAATACCTGTGCCGCAGGAGGAAACGGCGGCGGCGCAATGTATAACGCGCAAAACTACACAGGCGGAGGCAGCGGGGGAAGCAACGGAGCTGTAAACGGCTCAACAGGCACGCTATTTGGTGCAGGCGGAGGAGGAGGTACCGTCAGTTTTAATTCAAATGGGAATGCGCTTAAAGGCAAGGGCGGCAACGGTGCAAACGGAGTTGTTGAAATAAAATACAATATTAACTCTCAGGCTGCGGCAGGCGGAGGAGGCGGCGGGGGAAGCTTTGCCAAAGTGAGAAATGTTATAGTCACCCCCGGAAGCACGTATACAATCCGCGTCGGCGGCGGGGGGCAGGGCGCAAGCGCCTCTTTTAACGGAGGTGACGGCGGTGATTCTTCAATTACCTTTGGCACACTAAACTATACCCTTAAAGGCGGCAAAGGCGGAAATGTCGGCACGTCCAGCACAACAAACGTGAGCCACGGCGCGGGAGGTGCGGGCGGAAATGTTATTCTAAGTAGCAGTTACAAAGCAGACAGTGAATATCACAATGGAGAAGCAGGCTTTAAGGGAACAAATGCCGCAGATGGAAGCAAAAACTCCTGGGGCGGTAGAGGCGGAGAATCCGCAATAAAAATCAAAGGAGGATGCGGCGGGCTTTACTCAAATTCATCCGTTTGTACAAACCCAAATACAGACGGAATTTCCATTCCTTTTGAGGCACCTGTTGATGTTATTCAATATGTCGAATACGGCTCGGCAGGCGCAGGCGGCGGGGGCGGAGGATGGCACAGCGATATAAGCTTATATCCAAATCCCGGACGAGGCGGAAACGGACAGGATGGCTATGTTTACATTTACTGGGCAAAACAAAATTAAAAATTTTGCGCCATGACACAAATTTGCATGGCGCTTTTTTTTATTATAAAATTTTATTGAGATATAGAAGTGTAAAACATAGAAAGAAAAAAGAAGATGACAATGATGACAGAAAAACCGGAAGTAAAAAAGATGGAAGTTACAGTCGGAGACAAGGTTGTAACTGTTGAAACGGGCAAATACGCAAAGCAGGCGACATCCTCCGTAACTGTAAGATGTGAAGATACAATGCTTTTTATCCACGCGGTAGTAAGCAAAGAGCCGCGCGTGGGCATAGACTTTTTCCCGTTATTAATAGATTATGAAGAAAGAATGTCTGCAATAGGCAGAATCCCCGGCGGATACACAAGAACGGAAGGTCGCTCCAGTGAAAAGGCGATTTTGGTTTCAAGACTTATCGACAGACCCATTAGACCCTTGTGGCCCAAAGGTTACAGAAATGACGTACAAATTGTTTCGCAATTATTTAGCTATGACCAAAAAAATCAGCCCGATGTATTATCAATCCTCGGCGCATCTGCCGCACTTATGCTCTCCGGCGCACCTTTTGAAGGACCCGTCGGCGCGATAAGAGTCGGCAGAATTGACGGCAAAATGATTGCAAACCCGACACATCAGGAGTGCGAAAAATCCGACATGGATATAGTTATCGCAGGAACGCACGACAGTGTCATTATGGTTGAAGCGGGCTGCAAATTTGTAACGGAAGATGACATTATGGCGGCTGTTGAATTTGCACAGGTCGAAATAAGAAAACAGTGCGATGCACAGCTTGAATTTGCACGTGCTTGCGGCGTTGAGAGGGAAAACTTTGTAAATCCTTATGATACGTCGGAAATCGCACAGATTATAAAAGATAATACTTATGATATGATTGTCGATGCTTATCACAATTTTGACAGAGAATACAGACAAAACAAACTTGAAGAAGCAAAAAACATCGTAAAAGAAAAAATCGAAGCGCTTGACGATGAGCACCCGATTAAAAAAATGATGGAAGAAACGGGCATTGACTTTGTCGCAGAAGAGTTTAAGGCATTAGAAAAGAAAATAATGCGTGCAATGATTAAAGACGAAGGTGTACGCGCAGACGGCAGAAAAGTAACCGACGTAAGACCCATTTGGTGTGAAGTCGGAGTCATTCCGCGCGCTCACGGTTCGGCAGTGTTTACAAGAGGTCAAACACAAATATTATCCTGCGCAACTCTTGCAGGCCCCAATATGGCGCAAGAGCTTGACGGAGTTGACCCGCTGCTTAAGAAATCTTATATGCACAAATACATTTTCCCCGGGTTCTCTGTCGGTGAAGTAAAACCCCTGAGAGGCCCCGGGCGCCGCGAAGTCGGACACGGCAATCTGGCTGAGCGCGCTAACGTTCCCGCACTGCCTGATGAAAAAAATTTCCCTTACGCAATTCGCGTAACGTCAGATGTGCTTGAATCCAACGGTTCAACCTCTATGGGTTCAACCTGCGCAAGTTCAATGGCGCTTATGGACGCTGGCGTTCCCGTAAAATGTATGATTTCAGGCGTTGCAATGGGTCTTATTAAAGAAGGCGACACGGATATTGTCCTTACCGATATTCAAGGCATTGAGGACTTTTTGGGCGATATGGACTTTAAAGTTACGGGCAATACGGAAGGTATCACGGCACTTCAAATGGATATGAAAATCAAAGGCATATCTAACGAAACACTAAGACGCGCGCTGCATCAGGCAAAAGACGGCAGATTGCACATTATGGAATGTATGAAAGAAGCAATCAGCGCTCCAAGAGAAGATTTATCACCGTTTGCGCCAAGATTATACATGCTGACCATCCCGCAAGATGACATAGGAACGGTAATCGGGCCCGGCGGAAAAATGATAAGAAGCATAATTGACGCGTCAGGCGCTGAAATCGACATTCAGGACGACGGCACCGTAACCGTTACATCTAACGACAAAGAAGGTGCGGATATTGCAATTAAGATGATTAAAGACCTCACCTTTAAGCCTGAAGTCGGCATGGTAATTAAAGGCAAAGTGGTAAGGATTATACCAATCGGGGCTTTTGTTGAACTTGCGCCCGGAAAAGACGGCATGGTGCACATTTCGCAAATTTGCCATGAACGCATTGACGCAATAGAGCCGCATTTGACCATCGGACAAGAAGTAATTGTCAAAGTCATTAAAATTGATGACAAAGGCAGAGTTAACCTTACAATTAAAGGAGTAAGCGAAGATGAGAAAGCTAATTGTCAATAAAATTAAAAAAACATCTTTAATGTTATGTGCACTGACGCTGGGCATACTCACACTTTCCGGCTGTTCAACATTGTCTTATGTCGGAGAAGATTACAATGCCAAAAACAGTGCATTAATCCAAACCGATGAGATGTTTTATTTTTCAACATATAATAAAACTTCGCAAAGCGAAGAGATTTCAATGCGCGTAGGCATTTCAAAAACTCCGGTGCCTGACATGCTTGCAACATATGTTCAAATTAACAACAACTCAAAGACAACCGATTATGTCTTCTATACAAAAGACTTCAATATGAGCGCAAATGATATACCTGTTGATTTGATTTCTTCTTCAAATTACCTTGGCGCTTATCAAAGCTCCCAGGCAGGCGCTCTTGCCTCAATGTCGCAGACTTCAGGCGCGCTCAATAATATCGCAAATATCGCTAACACCTATCAGCGCTTAAACCAGACAAGCCCGATTGCCGAAACAACAAATGTTTCAACAAATGACGGAGCATACAAGCAAATAAGCGCGGTTGTAGATGGCATAAGCCAGCACACAATCAACACTGCGGCTGTTGTTAAACCCGGTGAAAATAAATTTTTCTACCTCTTTATGAGAGATCCCGGTGTTTACCCCATAAATGTAACCTATAAAGATTTATCATACAGCTTTATGGTTAAGGGCAACGGTGTTCAGGAAGACGACGAATAATAAAAAACAAAACTTTCGAGCCTTTGGGCAAAAACGCTCAAAGGCTCAACATCTTGTGGAATTTGTGCTATTTTTTCCTTTTTTAATAGGAATTATAGGGTTTTTGACGGAAATCGGCTACGGATTAAATACCGGCATTGAATTGAACACTGCCTTAAATCGTGCCGTGAGTGCAACTTCGGCAGTCCAAAGAGATGAGAGTAATTCATCAATTCAAACAATTAATTCCGAAATCCAAACAAATGCATATAACATTCTTGTTTCAAGAAAAGTACCCTACGCAGACACTTTGAAAGTTGAAACACTTGAAACAGATGAATTTATAATAAGCATTGCGACATATTCCTACACTTACGCTTTTAAGCTTGTAAATTTATTTTTCAATGCAATACCTGAAGAATTTCACTTCAAATGCATTGCAATAAGCCATAAGGCTCTTTTTATGCCAAATGATTTCAGTATTCAAAACTCAACTCTTAATGACGATTTTTACGGTTATTACGCACAAAATCCATAAAAGAAGGCGGGATATGAAACAAACAGGAAAAAGCAAAAATAAAAAACGCGCAAATGTTTCAATTATGGTGGCGGTATTTTGTTTTGCCTTTCTTGCTTTTTGCGCATTTTCAACCGATATGGCTTTTATAACAATGAACCGGGCAAAACTGCAAAGAGCAGTTGAAACTACTGCGCTTGCAAGTATTGCAAGATACGCATATGACGGCTATGACAACAGCGAAGATTATTTTAATATGTACAAATCCGAACTTGACACCATAAAAGATGCACAGCTTGTAAAAGCGGACTACAAGACGGACGCAACAGGAGAACAAAAGGTAAAAATAAGTGCGCAGCTTGTTAACCCGACATATTTTCTAAAGTTTGCAGGCATTTTAAACATAAGAATAGAGGCAAATTCCTACGCTGCTTCCGCACGGCAAAGCGAAACGGAAATACACTCCGAGGACATAATAAGTTCAGACTATTTAATAACAGATAAAAAAGGCAGCGAAATAAAAATAAAGACAAATCCAAACACAAGCGGGTATTTTGTTTTTGCAGGGATAAAAGATGAAAATAATACATATATTTGGCAAGATATCGGCTGCAAGGCAGACGAACAGACTTATTTAACAAATGTAGGCTCAAATACCTATAATATGATTTGCTCGCCTGAAGTTGAATTTGATTTTTCAAAAAACTGCACACCAAAAACAGATGTAAATGTTGCAAAATACATAAAAATTTACAAAGCAAACAACGGTGAATGCCAAAACGCCACAGGCACCCAGGAGCCGCCATATAATGGTGATGAAAATTACGAAATTGCGATTTTAAATAATGTAAAGCTGATTACAAAGGACGATTTTTAGGGTAAAATATAACTAAGGGGCAGGTTTATGAGGAGTGAGGATAAAAAAACTTTAATTTTAATTGACGGGCATGCGCTCGCGTTTCGGATGTTTTTTGCGCTTGAGCGCACCAATATGCAAACAACCGAACATGAGCCGACCTGGGCAATTTACGGTTTTTTTAAATCAATTTTCGACCTTTTATCCTCAAAATCCAAAGGCGGAGCAGATATTAAACCAAACTCAATTGCAGTTGCTTTTGATGTTTCAAGACACACCTTCAGACTTGAGAAATACGAGGATTATAAGGCAAACAGGCAAACCATGCCGGATACCCTGCGCTCGCAGCTTTCGCTGATTATGGACGGGCTAAAGGCTCTAAACATTCCGATTTACACAAAAGAAGGCTTTGAAGGCGACGATATTATAGGCACAATTTCAAAAAAAGCAAAAGATTTGGGGCATAAAACATATATTTTAACAGGCGATAAAGACAGCTTTCAGCTTATAGATAAAGAAGGCGACATAAATGTTTTAATTCCTCAAAAAGGCGCTCTAAACTGCTATGGCTGGGATGAAGTTATTGAAAATATGGGGGTAGAACCCTCGCAAGTTATTGACTACAAGGCTCTTTGCGGAGATACCTCAGATAATATCCCGGGAGTCAAAGGAATAGGTGCAAAGACAGCTTGTTGGCTTTTAGGGGAATACAAAACTCTTGACGGTGTTTATGAAAATATTGAAAACATTACTAAAAAAGCCATAAAAGAAAAATTAAAAGAACAAAAAGAAGCGGCTTATTTGTCACAATTTCTTGCAACCATTAAAAAAGATGTGGACATTAATTTTGATTTTTCGCGCACTTGCCTTGAAATACCAAACAAGCAAGCAGTTGTGGACTTTTTCCAAAGTGTTCAATTTTTCAGCTTTGTAAAAAATATTGATAAATTGCTCGCCCCTTTTGAAACCTGCACTTCGGAAGATAAAGAAAAAAGCTTTGCAACCATAAAAGAAGAAGCCCCAAATGAACAGGTGCAGCTTGGGCTTTTTCAAACCGAAGAAAAAAAAGACGATGAAGAGATAAAAAAAATAACCGAGCAAGATGATATAGATACATTCTTGGAACAGATTAAAGAAGGGGATATAATAGCGCTAAGCGCGGCTTTGGCACAAATGCCTAATTCGATTTATCTTGCGCACAACAACTCCTGCGCGCTTTTAAGGAAAGATGACGAGCCGGTTTTAAAAATCCTTGAAAATGAAAATATTAAAAAAATCGTCTGTGATATTAAAAACGAACTAAATTATATCAACCCAAAAGGCGTAATTGAAGATGTAATGCTCACAAGCTACATAAAAGACTCTTCAAGAAAACACGATTTAATTTCACAAATACAGAACTATTTAAACTTCATGCCTGATGAAAACGACGGTTTTAAGCTAACCGGAAACATTTTAAAATTACACGATTTTTACAAAACAGCTCTTGATAAAAAAGAAACAAAACTGCTAAATGAGGTTGAACTTCCTCTGGCCTACGTTTTAAAAGACATTGAGGACACAGGCGTAAGCCTTGATGTTGCTTATTTAAAAACGCTGAGCGTAGAGATTGATAAAAAAATTCTTGATTATGAAGAAAAAATTTTTTCTCAGGCCGGCACAACCTTCAATATAAATTCACCAAAACAAGTGTCGGATGTGCTTTTTAATGTTCTTAAAATTAAACCGGGCAAAAAAAATAAGACCGGCTTTTCAACATCGGCTAAAATTCTTGACGAGCTTGCCTTGGAACATCAAATTGCAAGAGATATATTGGAACACAGACAGCTTATGAAGCTTAAAACCACATACATTGACAACCTGCCCAGACTCACAAAAGAAGACGGCAAAATCCATACCCATTTTAATCAAATAGTAACAACAACAGGCAGGCTTTCAAGTTCTGACCCAAATTTGCAAAATATCCCGGTAAGAACGGATTTTTCAAACCGTATTCGTGCGGCTTTTGTACCTTCGGACAGAGAAAATTCCAGAATTTTCTCCGCTGACTACTCCCAGATTGAACTTCGGCTGCTTGCGCATTTTTCAGGCGACGAGGTTCTTATAAATGCGTTTTGTAACAACGAAGATATTCACCTTATAACCGCATCTAAAATTTTTGAAGTCGATAAAAAAGACGTCACAAAAGAAATGCGAAGAAAGGCAAAAGCTGTCAACTTCGGGCTTATCTACGGGCAAACGCGCTATGGACTTGCTTCCGCTCTTAATATTACACCCATTGAGGCCCAGGAATTTATAGATAAATACTTTGCAACCTATCCGAAAATTAACACTTATATTAATAATACTCTTATTCAAGCGCATCAGGAAGGTTACGTTGAAACACTCTATGGCAGAAAGCGCTATTTGGGCGCGGAATTAAACTCAAGGAATGCAAAAATAAGAGAATTTGCGCAGCGTGCCGCCGTAAATGCGCCATTGCAGGGCACAAGCGCGGATTTGATTAAAATGGCAATGGTAAAACTGCACGAAGATTTGAAAAACTACAAATCAAAAATCATTCTCCAGGTGCACGACGAACTTGTGCTTGAAGTTCCGCTTGACGAACTTGAAGAGATTAAAAATCTCACAATAAAAGCAATGGAGCTAAATCAGCCCTTAAAAGTTCCGCTTAGGGTTGACACAAAATACGCAAAAACCTGGAGGGAAGGAGAATAATGAAAAAGATTTCAGTGCTTTTTAGTTTATTTATATTTACACTTATTGCAAACACAAGCGTAAGTGCAAATGAGTCGCTGCTTGCCTCCTGCAACAAGAATTACCCCATAAGTGCGGATAATTTATACTTGCTGACCCTAAGCGCAATAAATTCCACAGGGCAATATGAAGTAATAGAACTACAGTCAAAAAGCGGCTATATAATGTTTAAAATACTAAATAAAAGTTATATTGCGACAATTTCAAAAGAAGGTGCAAATACTTCAAGCATTAAAATTCTGCCCGCCAACAGTGATTTTTCATCCGGCACAAGCATTCAAAAAGCAATTTTTGATACAATTGACCTAAATATTAATAATATCCCGCAAAAGGTGCTCTAGATGTATAAATATGCCCTTGTTCTCGTTGATGTCGCCGCCCTTGGCACAAAAACTTTCAGCTATTTAATTCCCGATGAATTTAAAGACAAAATTAAAATCGGGCAGGCACTCAGCGTGCCATTCGGGCCAAAAAGAAAGGTAAAAGGCTATCTTGTCGGTTTTTCAAATTATCTTGAAGAGGGGATAAAAGCCAAATACATAGATGATATTTTGGAAAGCGAGCCGCTGTTTGATATAAATTACTTAAGGCTGCTTGAATGGGTCGCAAACTATTATTTTTGCGACATTGCGACGGTTTTAAAAACCGCGCTTCCGCAAAAGTTTTTTGAAAAAAACGTAAAAAATTACAGAAAGCCAAAAAAAGAAAACATTGCACTTATAGAAGATAAGCGCCTTGAACACAAGCTCAGCCCCGAGCAGCAAAAAGTCTATGAGGAAATA
Source organism: Candidatus Gastranaerophilales bacterium (assembly GCA_944324405.1). Classification (GTDB taxonomy): domain Bacteria; phylum Cyanobacteriota; class Vampirovibrionia; order Gastranaerophilales; family Gastranaerophilaceae; genus Galligastranaerophilus. Next base: position 45,164 of record CALUWF010000001.1, read on the forward strand.
AAACATGTAAATGCGCAAAACTCGCTTCTGTATGGCATTACAGGCTCGGGCAAAACGGAGGTTTATTTTAAACTCATTGAGGACGCTATAAAAGAAAATAAAAATGTGCTTTTTTTGGCGCCTGAAATAGCTCTTGTATCGCAGCTTACAATGCGTACAATATCTCGTTTTGGGACGGACAGCGTGGCCATTTGGCACTCTTCAATTTCAGAAGCCGAAAAGTACAAAGTCTGGCAAAAATTAAAAAACAATGAAATAAAAATCCTCTTTGGTGCGCGCTCCGCTGTTTTTGCACCGATTTCAAACCTGGGACTTATAATAATCGATGAAGAACACGACACAAGCTACAAACAGACAATGCCAAACCCGAGATACCATGCAAAACTCGTTGCAAGAAAGCTTGCGCAGCTCTACGGAGCAAAAATAATCTCAGGCAGTGCCACCCCGGACATTGAAAGCTTTTGGGAAGCACAAAATACAAACTCGCTTTTTGAACTAAAAAACAGGTACAACAACGCCAAGCTGCCCGATGTCAGCATAATAGATATGAAAAGCGAAAGACAGGACGGGAATTTAGGTATATTTTCGCGCACGCTTATAGAAAAAACAAAACAAACGGTTGAGCGCGGAGAACAGGTGATTTTCTTAATCAACAGACGCGGTTTTTCAACCTATACGCAATGTATGGAGTGCGGCGAGGTGCTGGAGTGTAAAAAATGTGCAATTCCTTTAATTTACCACTCTCAGACAAACTCTTGGCGCTGCCACTACTGCGGATATGAAACAAAAATCGCAAAGTGTGAAAAATGCGGCAGCGAGGAACTTGAAAACTTCGGCACGGGTTCTCAAAGGGTTGAAGAAATAGCAAAAAAGATATTTGAAAATTTAAGAATAGCACGCCTTGACAGCGACAGTTTAAACAAAAAAAACGAACATATAGAAATTCTGCAAAAATTTCAACAGGGGCAAATAGACATTCTTATTGGCACCCAGATGATAGCTAAAGGACTTGATAACCCCAATGTCACTCTTGTCGGGGTGATTAATGCGGATTTGAGTTTTAATCTTCCCGACTACAGAAGCTCCGAGCGCGGATTTTCCCTTTTAACACAGGTTGCGGGGCGCTCGGGCAGAGGCGAGCACAAAGGAAAAGTCATTTTTCAAACATACAACCCCGATAATTTATTTCTGCAAAAGGCAAAAGAACAGGATTATTTAAGCTTTTTTGAAAAAGAAAAAGAATTACGCCAAGAGTACGACTATCCGCCTTATTCAAAATTAATAAGAATAATTATAAGTTCAAGCGAAAACTACATGGCCGAACATGCCGGAGTAGAAATCGCACTTCACCTTGAAAACTACATTAAAAAACTCTCGCTTGACGAAAGAATAATAACCCTTGGCCCGGTACCCTGCGTAATAGGCAAGATAAGAGGCGAATACCGCTATAATATTCTTATTAAAAACAAACTTGAACAAAAAGGGCACGATATTGTCCTTGGTTTTTTAAGGCGCATAAGCCTCAACAATAACATAAAAATGACGGTGGACGTCGATCCGAGCGACATACTATGATATTTTATTCGACAATAAATTCAAACAAAACCGATATTTTAATCGAAAAATATTTTGAACTTGTGAAATCGGGAGTTAAGCCCGAAGAAATACTTGTGCTTGTGCAGAACGGAAGAAAAAAGAAAAAATTTGTTGAAAAATTAAAAAATAAAGCCCCGGTTGGAAATATCGGGAATATTAATGTTTTTAGCTTTTTTGCCCTTGCAAGAAATTTCCTTGAAAGGAATTTTGTATCGGCCGAGAATATGATAAAAGACCCAAACTCGCCCGTTTTTGCGCACCTGTGCGGGCTTGAGGTTTCTCAATACATTTTTAAAAACTGTATAAAAGAAATTGAATTCAAAGGTTATAATTCAAAGGTAAACCTGCTTCACCAGCTTTTAAGACGCTATTCGCTTATTGTGCAAAATGCGCTTTGCAATGATGAGATAAAAAAACGCGAGAAAATACTTAAAGAGGCTTATGCTAAAGAAGCGCGCGATGCGATAAAACTCTATAAATTAAAAACTCTTGAATACCGTGCTTTTGACTATTTAAGGCAGGTAAATATTTTTGAATATTTGTATAAAAACATAAAAAATCCTTACCGCTACATAATTTTAGACGATGCAGACGAAATTACGCCCGCCGTTTTTGAATATTTAAAATACATCAAAAGCGACATAAAAGAATTTATTGTTGCTCAAGACCCGCTTGGCTCATCGCGTCTTGGATATTTAAGCGCGGCAATTGTAGATTTTGAAAAGTTCTTAGGGCAAAAACCCCTTGATTTAAGAGAGGATAGCGAAAAATCAAAAAGAGCGTTTAAAATTTTTAATGCAGTTAAAAATAACTTGCAGCTGAGTGATGAAAATATCATTGTAAAAAGCTTTATTCGCCGGGACGAAATGATTTTTGATACCGTTGAAGAAATCAAAAAATTAATCGATAACGGCACAAAACCTTCTCAAATAGCTGTTGTAACGCCTATAACCGATGATTATCTCCGTTTTTGTTTTAAAAAAATAAAACAAGACGTCTTTTTTCTTTCAGGCAGCGAAAAACTCAATCAAAACCCGCTTGTGGGAGCAATAATTGAAATTTTAAAGCTTGCAAATATTGATGATATGTTTTTAAGCCCTTTTATTTTAAAATCCCTTGCGCTTGAAATATTAAAACTTTCGCCGGATGAGGCAATAACGCTAACCCAAAAATACACGGAGGCAAATTACTGCCGGAAAAAATTAATAAAAGAATTTCTTTTGGAATTTGATAACGATAAGGCAAAAGACTTTTTACACTTCATTGAGGCAATAAAAAATGAACCCCTTAGCGTGCAGCTTTTTGAAATTTGCACAAAATACATCAAAAAAACACCGCAAAATCAAAATTCTATTTTAAAGTTAAACAAACTCGCAAAGCAGATTAATGACTTTGAAGAAGTTTTTACCTCGCATTTTAAAAAATTGCAGCTCATAGAACAGCTTGAAAATACAATAATTTCAGAAAACCCGCTAAGTGAGGATGAAATTCCGGAAAGCTCAATTATCGTTGCGAGCGCACAAAAACTGATAGACAGCGAAATAGATACAAAATACTTATTTTTGCTTGACTGCTCAAGCTCCGAACATATAAAACAAGACATAGGTATGCTCTATAACTCTTGGGTTTTTCAAAAAAGCTGGAACAAAAGCGAATTTGAACCTGATGATAATATTAAACTTACACAAGACAGAACCGCAAGAATTCTCTACAAGCTTGCTCTTTGTGCGAGTGAGAAAATTTATATAAATTCAAGCATTTACGATACACTGGGCATTGAAAACTACGGCGGAATTGACAAATATTTTAAAAGTGCAAAAAGTTTAAATACATCTGCGCCAAAGAAAATAATCCCAAGAGATGACCAAAAACCCGTGCTTGATTACAAGTCGGGAAAAATGGCTGTAAGCGCGGTTGCAGGATCGGGCAAAACAACAATTATGCTCGCACTTATCCTTAAATTACTTGAAGGAAGCGTTATTGAAAACATAAAAAGCGAGAATATATTCGTTTTAACTTTTATGGAATCCGCGGCAAGAAATTTCAGAGAAAGAATTAAACAAAATTATCCCGACATGGTTGAGCTGCCCCAAATTTCAACAATCCACGGACTTGCGCTTAAAATTTTAAAAGAAAACAACAACTACACTTTTGTAAATCTTGATAACGATTTTGAAATAACGGATGAAAACAAAAGACGCGAAATTATAGCATCGGCGGTTGTAAATGCGGGCCTTGAATATGATAAAACCGAACTTTACGAGCGAGCTATAAGTGATTTTAAAAATTCGTCCTGTACTGACATTAAAAAAGTCAAAAGTCCAAGCTTTAAAAGGATTTTTAGCTCATATGACGCTGTTATGAAAGAAAACAATCTGCTTGATTACGATGATCTTTTAATTTTCGCACTAAGACTGCTCAAAACCAATCGCGAAGTACGTTTACACTATCAAAACCTTGCAAAAATAATAATCGAGGACGAAGCGCAGGACTCCTCCCCAAAACAGCAAGAACTCATCACAATTTTAGGCGAAAAACACGGCAATATAATACGCTGCGGCGATGTTAACCAGGCAATAACCGCAACCTTTTCAAATTCTGACGTCAAGGGCTTCAAGAAATTTATCCGCGAGAACAAAAATGTTGAAATGAACAAATCGCAGCGCTGCGGCGTAAAAATCATTGATTTTGCAAACAAAACAATTGATGAGGCTTTCTCTTTTGCTCCCGAAGCATTTTTAAATATTAAAATGCATCCTGTTGAAGGCAAAAACCCGTCAAACTCTGACGGCGTAGAGCTTAAACTTTTTGAAAAACAAATTGAGGAAAAGAAATTTATAGCGGAAACAATTCGAAAAATCAAAGCGCAAAACAGAGAAAAATCAATAGGAATATTGCTTCGGAGCAATTGGCAGATAACACAGTGGGCAAACTTTTTTGAAGAAGAAAATATAAAAGTGGAAAAAAATATAGATACACTCAACAATAATGTCGTCTTTAAGACAGTACTTGCAATTTTTAACTTTATAAACGATACAAAAAATATAAAAAATATCAAAAATACTCTTGAAGTACTTCTTGAAATGCCGCGCTACAAAAGCGAAATAGCCATTTTAAGCGAAATAGAACAAAATGATTTTATGTCTGATAATTTTTCAAAATACTCTCTTTGGTGGGATTTAAGGTATTTTCTGCTAAAGAGTACTACAAACCCGCTTGAACTCATTTTTGAAATCGGCGACTATTATTTTAAAAATACCCTGGAATTTGCAAATGTTTCAATGGTTTATTCAATTGCGCAAAAAATTTACCAAACCCAAAAAACATTTGAGGATATGCTTTTTAGGATGAATGAAATCGCAAACAGATTAAATAAAAGCACGAAATTTTTCACCAAAGAAGACAGCACGGCGGGTGCTGTGAGAATAATGACTCTGCACAAAGCAAAAGGCGACGAATTTGACTTTGTTTTCATTCCGGAGCTGACAAGCGAAAATATGGGTCTTAAAATTGAAGATATAAAATTAAAGAAAAATACCGAATTTATTGAAAATCTAAAGCCCGAGCCCAAAGACGCGCAAACCCTGAAACAAGAAATCCTTGAAGAAAACTACAGACTTTTATACGTTGGCATTACAAGGGCAAAAACAAAGCTGTATTTAAGCTGTGCCAAAACATATAAAATGTACAAAAAAGAAAAATCTTATAAACCCTGTGAAATTTTTGTCAAGGAGGGCTCATATGAACACATTTAGTGTAAACACTCTTAAATCACTGGATGGAAACACGGACGAATTTATAAATAAATACATTTTAAAACTTGATTTTCTAAACGCAAAAAATCAAAGCACCCGCCGCGGCGAAAGGCTGCACGGTATGATTTCATACTATATTCGCGGTTTTGATATTGAAAAAATAAAAAATGCAATGGCAAGCGATGAAAAAGAAATCCTTGAAAAAACTCTTTCACTTGAAATTTTTAAAAACAGGGCCAATTTTATAAAATCAGAAGAACCTTTTCTTGTAAAATGCAGCTCCTATAATACCAATGGCACCACGGCACAAAAAACACAACAGCATACCGGCGCGAATTTTAATTTTTATTTAACCGGAAGATTTGACGCGATATATTTTGATAAAGGCGAATATATAATTTACGATTGGAAGTCAAAAAACATCCCGAAAGACCCGGAAAACGACTTGCAAAGCGTAGTTTACCTTTATTGCGGCTCAAAAATTTTCTCCGCAAAAAATATTTCAATATGCTATCTTTCGCTTGAAAAAGGTCAAAGTACAAAAGTGCATTTTAGTGATGAAAAGCTTTATTTTGAAAGAATTTTAAACATAATTAAAAAATTGCCGTCAAAATACTTAACTTAGCTTTGTTAAAATTTCAGGCCCGTCCTCACCCACGCAAACAGTGTGTTCAAAATGTGCAGACGCTTTATTATCAGCCGTCACAACAGTCCAATTGTCTTCAAGGACATATACATCATCTGTTCCAAGGTTTAACATCGGCTCAATTGCAATTGTCATGCCTTCTTTAAGCACTAACTTATTTCCGGTGCGATAGTTAAACACAAAAGGATCTTCATGCATATTTCTGCCCACACCATGCCCGCCATACTGACGTACAATTCCAAGACCCTTTGAAAGCGCAACATCCTCAACCGCAGCAGAGGCTTCTTCGAGCAAATTGCCGCTAATCATCCTTGAAATCCCCGCCATCAGAGCTTTTTCGGTTGTTTCAAGCAGCATTTTTTTATCATCCGAAATTTCACCCACCGGATATGTCCAGGCACTATCACCCACAAGTCCGCGATATGTGGCTCCGACGTCAATTGAAATTATATCGCCCGCATGAAGAATAACATCTTTTGAAGGGATACCGTGCACCACCTGCTCATTAACCGATGTACAGATAGAAGCGGGAAAGCCGTTATAATTAAGAAAAGTAGGTATTGCTTTATTATCCTTAATTATTTTTGTTGCAATTTTATCAAGCTCATAAGTTGAAATACCTTCGCACACGGCCTTTTTCATTTCCTGATGCACAAGCGCAACAATTGAACCTGCATGGCGCATAAGTTTTAATTCTTCACGGGATTTTCTTTTAATCAATTTATTTACCTACTCATCTTCATCAAAAATTACGTTTTTAAGATTTTGCCAGACATCACTAATGGGTGCATCTGCGTTTATTTCTTCCAAAATGCCTTCATCTTCAAAGTAATTTAAAAGCGGCTTTGTTTGTTTCTCATAAGTTTCAAATCTTGCACGCGCCGTTTCCTCGTTGTCGTCCTTTCTCTGAACAAGCTGTGTATCGCAAATATCGCAGTAATTCATAATTTTAGGCGGGGAGCTTATAAGATTATATATCATGCCGCATTTAGGGCAAGAACGCCTGTTTACAAGCCTTTGAATTAAAACATCGTTATTTATATCAAAATAAATTGCAACCGCGTCATCTTTCAAATTGAAAGATGTTACTTCGGATAAAATATCCTTTAGTGCATCCGCCTGTTCCACTGAGCGCGGAAAACCGTCCAGAATAAAGCCTTGTTTGCAATCATCCCTTTTTACGCGATCTTTAATGACGCTCTCAACCACTTCTATAGGTACAAGAAGCCCTTTGTCTATATATTTTTTCGCTTCCGCACCCAAGGGTGTGTTATCCTGAATATTTTTCCTTAAAAGCGAGCCGGTATCAATATGCGGAATGTCAAGCTTTTGAGATAATCTTGCAGTCTGAGTACCCTTTCCGCACCCGGGAGGTCCTAAAAAGATAAAGACTTTTTTCATATTATCTATCCTTTACTGTTGCAAAAAACTTTCGTAATTTTTTGCCAGCATATGCGTTTTGATTTGATTAATAAAATCAAGCGCAACGCCGACCATAATTATAAGCGATGTAGCGCCAAGCCCTTGCAAGGTGGTAATGTTTGTAATTTTACTTGCAATTGTCGGTATAAGCGCAATTATACCGAGCGATATCGCTCCAATAAATATTGTTCTGCTCAAAATTTCATCAAGCTTATCCGCGGTCGGTTTACCGGGCTTAACACCGGGGATTGCGGAGCCGTACTTTTTAAGGTTATTTGCAATTTCCTTAGGCTGCATAGAGGGAATAATTGAAGCGTAAAAGAAAGTAAGCGCCACAATTAAAAGGAAATAAATCACATAATAACTTATTGACGACGGGCTTAAAAAGAGGCTCATCTGTTCAAGTACGTTTTTCACAATACCGTCAGGCAGCTTCATTTGCTGAACAAAGCTCAATATGGTTGCGGGGAACAAAAGAATTGCAACCGCAAAGATGATAGGCATAACGCCGCCGGGATTGAGTTTAAAAGGAATATTCGTATTTGCGCCGCCATAAACTTTATTGCCGACCTGACGTCTGGCGCTTACAATCGGCACTTTTCTGACAGCGTCATGGAATACGATAATAAATATAATTGTTGCGACAAATATTAAAAGCAGACCCAAAAGACCCAATTGCAGAGCCGTATCTTGCGATACAAGCGTTGCAGTCCTTGAAGCATAAAGCGGAATACCCGAAATGATACCTATAAAGATAATGAGCGAACCGCCGTTGCCGACACCTTTTTCGGTTATTAACTCGGCAAGCCACATTACAAAAACAGAGCCCGCCGTAAGTGCCGCCATGGATCCTATGAAAAATAGAGGAGTGCTCACTGTATGAATAATTGAATTCGGGAGTTTTGTAAGTATTGTTACAAAAACAAAAGACTGAAACAGCGCAAGGATAACCGTAAATTGCCTTGTAAGCTGCTGAATTTTGCGTCTTCCCGCTTCTCCTTCTTCTTTTTGAAGCTTTTCAAGATAGGGAATAATTACGGCCAAAAGCTGCATGATAATTGACGCCGTGATGTAGGGGCCGATACCAAGCGCAAAGATTGAAACCTTGCCAAGCGCCCCGCCCGAAAACAGGTCTAAAAATCCTATCATATTGTTTCCGGCTGCCATAGCCTGAAAAACTTCATTATTGATTCCGTAAATCGGTAACTGTGTACCAAACCTGAACAAAGCGATTATAGCAAAAGTAAAAATCAACTTTTGCTTTAAACCGCTTGCTCTTAAGTTTGCCATTAAACTATCCAGCATCTGCCGGTTGTTTATTTGTTGTTGCATTAAACTAATTCAACCTTTCCGCCTGCTTTTTCAATTTTTTCTTTTGCCGATGGTGTAACGTAAGTAGCTTTTACACTAACAGCTTTTTTAACTTCGCCGTTACCCAACACACGCAACACAACGCAAGAAGGGTGAGCTTTTTTATTTTCAATTAAATAAGTTAAATCAACGCTGTCAACGTCAAGCTCATTTAAGTCACTTACGTTAATTTCAGCCGTTTTTAGCGCAAATCTGTTTTTGAAGCCTTTTAATTTAGGCATTTGACGGTATGAGGGCATTTGTCCGCCTTCAAAGCCGCGTTTTGCGCTTCTTCCAGACCTTTGGCCTTCACCGTTGTGACCGCGGCAAGATGTTTTACCATGACCTGAAGAGCGGCCCCTGCCTACTCTTTTAGATTTTGATACCGAACCCTCTGCCGGCTTTAAATCTTCTAATGTTATCATTATATACCTTTACTTTCTATTCTACTACCTGTACCAAGTGGGGGATTTTATTTACCATGCCCATAATTGTAGCTGAGGGCAGGTGTTCAACGATTTGATTTGTTTTTGTAAGCCCGAGCGCACGAACAATTTTGATATGTTTTTCGGGTGCGCCGATTGTGCTTTTAACCAATTTTATTTTTACTTTTTCTTCTTTTTTAGCCATTTTTTACCTGCTTCCTAGCCTAACATTTTCTTCATATCAATACCGCGCGCGCGAGCAACGTCAGAGAATGTTCTCAAACTTTTAAGCGCCGCAAGAGTAGCATTTGCCGCATTAAGCGGAGATTTTGAACCGAGTGATTTTGACAAGATGTTTTCAATACCCGATAATTCAAGCACCGCACGAACAGCGCCGCCTGCAATTACACCAGTACCTTGTGAAGCGGGTTTTAAAACAACGGAACCCGCACCGGAGCGTCCGGTTACCATATGCGGTATTGTAGTTTTAAAGATAGGTACGCTGATAAGATTTTTTCTCGCATCAGCCACGGCTTTTTGAATTGCAATAATAACTTCAGCAGCCTTTGCAACGCCCATGCCTACCTGGCCTTTTTTGTTGCCGACAATAACAATTGCTCTGAAGCTTAGCTTTTTACCGCCCTTAACAACTTTTGTTACACGGCGGATTTGAACAACTTGTTCTTTCCATTCGGATTCAACGGGCTCAACCGTTTCAATTTTTCTTCTTCTTCCCGTGCGTCTTTGCGGTTTAAGCTGTTGAACTTCAGCTTCTGTTTCTTTTTCTTCCACAACAGTTTCTTCGGTTTCTACTTGCACATCTGCACTTTCAACAACTTCTTCAACTGTTTCGTTTTGAATTGTTTCTTTTTCTTCCACGTTTATACCTTTCAATTTATTATATATACCTTTGCTAATTTCCCTTTAAAAATAAAAAACAGCAAAATAAACCTTCTTTAAAAGGAATATTTTTACTATTGAGATGTCGGGAATTTTTCTGACATATATAATAATACATGCTCATATTTTTTTTGCAAGCTACCTCACTTTATTTTCATTTCCCGCAAGCAGTCTTTTTATGTTTTCCCTGTGCAGATAAACTATGTATACGGCCGCTATTGCACAATATGCAACATATGCCAAGGGAGCGTTTAAAAAATACATTACAAACGGCGAGAGAACAAGCGCAACAATCGAGCCCAATGAAACATATTTGCTGATGTATGTTACAAGACTCCAAATAACGGCAATTACAAGTCCCGCAAGGGGTGATAACGCCAAAATTGTGCCAACACCCGAGGCAACCGACTTTCCTCCCCGAAAGCCCAAAAACAACGGCTTTGAGTGTCCCACAATAACAAAAATCGCGCAGGCAACGGCATAAATTCCGTAAGGGTCAAGAAGCAAGCCCGCCTTTAGCGACGCTTTGGCTAAAATTACCGGCAGCGCGCCTTTTAAGGCATCCAAGAGCATAACAATAAAAAACCATTTCTTGCCGAGCACTCTTTTAACGTTAGTGGCGCCGGTTGAGCCCGAGCCTACCTGTCTTATGTCTTTGCCTGTTTTTAGTTTTACAATTATATAACCTGTCGGAATTGAACCTATTAAATAGGCAATAATACAAAATCCCGCTAAAAATTTAAGAGATTCCGTTGAATAAAACGATAAAAAAGTATTAAATATAAACTCCATTACTTGTCCCCTTTTTCTCTGAAAGAAATTCTCACGGGCACCCCGAAAAATCCAAAGGCGTCCCTTAATTTTTTAAGTAAATATCTTTTATAAGAATCTTTTACCAAATCTTTATTGTTAATAAACAAAACAAACATCGGCGGTTTTGTTTTGGGCTGGGTAGTATAATAGACTCTTAGCATTTTTCCCTTAATTGCAACCGGCGGATTAAGCGCAAAAGCTTCATTTACAACTTTATTTAAAAGTCCCGTCGAAATTCTTTTTGCGCGCTCAGATGCAACTTCATACGAACAATCAAAAATTTGCTCCAACCTTTGCCCCGTTTTTGCACTTACAAAAAGTTTTTTTGCATAGTTTAAAAAAGGCGCCTCTTTTTCAATTTCTTTTTCGTAAATATGCGTTTGAACACCTTTTTTTAAATCCCATTTATTAAAAACAAGAATTAAACCGCTTCCGGCTTCTTCCGCTATTTGAGCGATTTTCTTGTCCTGATCGGTCAAGCCTTCCACGCAATCTATCACAAGAAGCGTAACATCGGCTTCCCTTATTGCGCGTATTGCTCTGTCAACCGCAAAAGCCTCAACACCGTAGTCAACTTTTGATTTTTTACGTATACCCGCCGTGTCAATTAAAATATACTCTCTGTTCTGGTATGTAATGCGTGAATTAATACTGTCGCGCGTAGTGCCCGAAACGTCGCTCACAATAGCGCGCTGCTCATTTAAAAGATTATTTAAAATTGAACTTTTACCAGCATTGGGCTTGCCTGCAATTGCTACTTTTATTACATCCTGCTCATCAAGCGGACTTTTTGAGGGTTCAATATCTTTTACAATTTTATCAAGCAAATCTCCGACCCCGCCCGAGCCGTGAAGCGCGCTTAGCGGATGGGCTTCACCAAAACCCAAAGCATAAAACTCTGCTGCGGCGTCCTTTTGAAGATTTGAATCCACTTTATTTGCCACAAGAATTACTTCTTTTTTTGATTTTCTTAAAATATTTGCAATATCGTAATCATAAGGACTTAAACCCGTTTTTGCATCCACAAGAAAAATAATCGTATCCGCTTCATCAACGGCGAGTTTTGCCTGAGACAAAATATTATTTACAAATTCATCGTCATCATTTGTTATAATACCGCCCGTATCAATAATTACAAAATCCCGCCCCTGCCAGGATGCGTCAAAATAAATCCTGTCGCGGGTGACACCGGGCATATCATCAACAATTGATTTTCTCTCGCCCACAATACGATTGACAAGTGTTGACTTGCCCACATTCGGTCGTCCGACTATTGCTACGATTTTATCTTTCATAAAATAATTATAAAACAAACAGTGCATAAAAAAATATAAAGATGATATTAAAATTTACAAAATACTCTTGACATGAAATTATCATGGTTATAAAATAAAAATCCGTTGATAAAACGGCAGCCGAAGCAAAGACCGAGGCTGGGGAAGGGTAGGAAAACAAAATGATAAAACCTATTCAGGCAATCGCCGCAAGAACACAATGCGCAAAACCGGTTTCATTTGGTGCGGGACAAAAATACCAAAGCGCTATGAACCGTTTTGAAAAAGGCGAAAAATTAAATATTAACTGCTGCGGAGGACGCGAACTTAGCGTCAACGGGCAAAAACTTGATGTATTAGCCTAAATCAGCACTAACAACACCCTAATGAACACAGAGCGAGCCAACCCCCTCTGTGTTTTTTATTTTTTTGTGATAATCTTTTTTTATGTTCACCGGATTAATTGAGCAAATTGCTACAGTAAAAAATATAGAACACGCAAGCGGCGCAAAAATTTTTGAAATTTATGCCTCTTTTGCTTCTGATTTAAAAATCGGAGAATCGGTTGCGATAAACGGCGCATGTCAGTCTGTTATTAAAAAAACAAAAGATAGTTTCAGCGTTTTTTGTATGAAAGAAAGCTTAATGCGCACAAATTTAGATTTTATAAAACGCGGGGATAAGGTAAATCTTGAACGTGCAATGCTCTTAGGTTCCAGGCTTGACGGACATATAGTGCAAGGGCACGTTGACGGTATGGCAAAATTAAAAAACATATACCCGCAAGGCGAAGCAAAAGTATTTGAATTTGAATACGATACGAAATATATCGTACAAAAAGGTTCGGTGGCAATAAACGGCATAAGCCTTACCATAAGCGGCGTTTCCGAGAATAGTTTTTACGTGAGCGTAATTCCCCAAACCCTTGAGAAGACAAACATGCAATTTTTAAAACAGGGGGATTTTGTAAACATTGAAAATGACATATTTGCCAAATATATTGAAAAATTTTTATCCTTAAATGATAATAAAAGTCAAAAGCTTGATGAAGCATTTTTAAGGGAAAATGGATTTTAAGCTGACACTAAGGGATATTTAAAAATGAATGAAATAATTTTCAATACCATTGAAGAAGCAATTGAAGATTTTAAAGCAGGTAAAGGCGTCATTGTAGCGGATGACGAGGACAGAGAAAACGAAGGCGATTTGCTTTTCCCCGCCTCTTTTGCCAATTCGGATGTCGTTAATTTTATGGCAAAAGAATGCAGGGGGCTTATCTGTCTTGCGATAAGCGAAGAAATCGCACAAAATGTAGGCATAAATCCCATGGTTGAACACAACACCGATGTTAAAGGAACAAATTTTACCCAGAGTGTTGATGCCGACCCAAAATATGGTGTTACAACAGGCATAAGCGCGCAAGACAGAGCAACGACGGCCAAAGTAATAATTGATGAAAATTCCAAACCCGAAGATTTAAGACGCCCCGGACATATTTTCCCTATAATTGCAAGAAAGGGCGGGGTTTTAAAAAGAAGCGGACACACCGAAACAGGGGTTGATTTAGCCCGGCTTGCAGGCCTGAAAGAAGCGGCGCTTATGTGCGAAATTATGAAAGAAGACGGCACGATGGCACGCCGCGACGACCTTTTTCAATTCGCAAAAAAATACGGATTGAAATTTATAACCGTGGCACAACTTATAGAGTATCGGTTAAGAAGTGAAAAATTCGTACAACGCGAGATTAAAACCTCGCTGCCCACGGTTTTCGGAGAATTTGAAATTTACGGATATATCGACAAAATGACAAATAAAGAGCATGTTGCCCTTGTAAAGGATGACGGCTCAAATAAAACTCCGCTTGTTCGCATGCACTCCTGCTGCCTTACCGGAGATGTTTTCCACAGCCTTAAATGCGACTGCAACCAACAGCTGCATTCATCTTTAAGCATGATTAACGAATACGGCAAAGGTGCTCTTGTGTATATCTTAGACCATGAAGGCCGAGGAATAGGGCTTATAAATAAACTCAAGGCCTATGCTCTTCAAGATAAGGGTCAGGACACCATTGAGGCAAACATTTCTCTCGGTTTTAAAAGTGATATGCGAAATTACGGTACTGGTGCGCAGATTTTGTATGATTTAGGATACAAAAAAATAAAACTCATAACCAATAACCCCACAAAAATTGTAGCGCTAAAGGGGTATGGAATAGAAATAGAACAAAGGGTGGAAATAGAGCCTGATATCAACAAATTTAACGAACGCTACATTATGACAAAAAAAGAAAAAATGCACCATTTGATATCAAAGTGCCACTGTGATATAATAACCACAAATAAATTAAGGAAAGCTTAGGGATGTATCAAACTCAGGTTTTGAGCGAAAAATATTTTAAAATTTTTGCGGGCGTGTACAACGACTTCAGACTAAAATGCGCCGCAGATTACAAATTTGAGATTGAACCGCTCACTTATGATGAGTTTATTGAATATTTTGAAAAAAAACTTATAAGCTGCATTATTCTTCTTGAAGACGACATCCCCACGGGCTTTTTGGCTTATTCAAGCGCAAACGCCGGTGTTATTGAATTATTTTTAATTCATATCCTCGGCAGCGAAAATATAAAAGAAAAACGTGACGCGCTTATGGAAAAATTTATGCTCGAAACTTGCAGATTAAGAAAACAATCGCTTGTAAGCTATCCTATGCTTGGCGTACAAACGGATTACAGAGAAGGTGCTGCGTCTTTCGGGTTTAAATTTGTAGATTTAGCCGTTATGGTGTTTGATATAAACAACAAAAGACTTATAAAAGAAATTGAACAGCTTAATTTATACTCTATCCCGATAGGCTATAAAATAGTCCCCTACAGCGACATTTACGCTGATGAACTTGCCGGGATAATTCTAAAAAGCTTCAGCGACTCATCCGACATCAATTTTGACATAAGATTCGGCTCAATTGAAGGCTGCAGGGATATTGTGGATAAAATTACAAAATCCGTTTACGGAAGATTTTTGTCACATTCTTCAAAAGTTTTACTTCATGAAAACAAACTTATCGGCTTTTGCCTATCAAATGTTACGGGCGAGAGCATAGGCAACATTCCGCTTGTGGGAATTCTCAAAGAGCACCGCGGTATGGGGCTTTCTAAACTGCTTTTAAAATCGGTGGTCGGCGATGTTATTAAGCTTAATCAATCGGGTCTTATAAACCTCAGCGAAATAAATGCTAGTGTTGACCTTGACAATTCTCATGCCGTTAAAATGTACGAAGATGCCGGGTTTACTCGATCGTACAGCTACCCGCAGGCTTATTTGCCAAAAAGTATTGACAGTAGTTTAGCTTTATAAAGGAAGAAAAAATGAAAGACAAAGAATTTTTAATGATTCCGGGCCCTACACCGGTGCCTGAAAGCGTGCTTTTAGCCATGGCAAAACACCCCATCGGACACAGAAGCGGCGAGTTTTCAAAAGTGGTAAGAAGGGTGGAAGAAGGCTTAAAATGGGCATTTCAAACAAAACATGACGTTCATATCTACACTTCGTCAGGTACGGGCGCAATGGAATCAGCCATATCAAACCTTGTAAACGAAGGCGACAAAGTGCTTTCCCTTATTATTGGCAACTTTGGCGCACGCTGGGCAAAAATTGCCGCCATGCGCGGTGCGGAAGTTCAAAAGCTTGAAGTGCCATACGGCAAGGCTATTGACCCCAATGAACTCAAAAAGGTGCTTGACGCCGATAAAAATAAAGAAATAAAAGTTGTAACGCTGACCCACAACGAAACTTCAACCGGCGTAACAAACCCTGTTAAAGATCTCGTAAAAATAATACGCGAACACGGCGCAGTATCCGTTGTGGACGGAATTACTTCCTTGGGCGCAATTGACTGCCAAATGGATGCCTGGGGCATTGATGTTTTAATTTCAGGTTCGCAAAAAGGCTTTATGATTCCTCCGGGGCTTGCATTTTTAGCCGCAAACGAAAGAGCATGGGAGCTCCACAAGCAATGCAAACATCCGAGTTTTTACTTTAGCTGGGATGATTACAAGAAAAACCTTGAAAAAGATACAACCCCCTGGACTCCCGCGGTTAACCTTTTTGTGGCGCTGGATGCAGCACTTGAAATGATGAGGGAAGAAGGGCTTGAAAACATTTTTGCCCGCCACAAACACAATGCCAAACTTCTAAGGCAGGGTATCAAAGATATGGGGCTCAAGCTTTTTGTTGAAGACGAAGCAATAGCAAGCTATGCCATCACTTCCGTACTTCCGCCCGAAGGCATAAGTGTTCCCGACATCAGAAAAACTCTTAAAGAAGATTACAACATCGTTGTTGCAAACGGTCAAAACGACCTCAAAGACAAGATTTTCAGAATGGGCACCCTCGGTTTTGTTTCAGAGCGCGACGTGCTTGCGGCTCTTGCAAGCTTAAAGGCAACAATTGACAAACTTAAAAAATAAGGAATAAAAAACAATGGCAAAAGTTTTAATTACGGATAAAATAAACGAAGCCGCGGTTAAAATCGTTGAAAAAGCGGCTCATGTTGATAATCTTCCGACTATGGAGGAAGATGAATTATGCAAAATAATCGGCGAATACGACGCACTTTTGGTCAGAAGCCAGACAAAAGTCACCGCAAAAATAATCGAAGCGGGCAAAAACCTTAAAATCATAGGCAGAGCAGGGGTCGGGGTGGATAACATTGACCTTGACGCCGCAACTTCAAAAGGTATTATCGTTGTAAATTCGCCCGACGGCAATACAAATGCCGCAGCGGAACACACAATTGCAATGATGCTCTCTATGGCGCGAAACATCCCCGAAGCCGTAAAATCAGTTAAAGAAGGCAAATGGGAGCGCTCCAAGTTCACAGGTGTCGAAGTTTTCGGCAAAACTCTGGGTATTATAGGACTTGGTAAAATCGGGCACCATGTTGCAGAAGTTGCACTTGCACTTGGCATGAAAATCATCGTTTTTGACCCCTACACCTCGCGCGAAGCGGTTGAGAGCATGGGTGCAAAATACATTGAACACCTTGATGATTTCTGGGGTCAGTGCGATTTTATTACAATTCACACCCCCAAAACAAAAGAAACGACATCACTTATAAACAGAAACACAATAAACAGAATGAAAAAAGGCGTAAGAATAGTAAACTGCGCCCGCGGCGGAATAATAGACGAAACAGCGCTAAAAGAAGCTCTTGAGTCCGGCCAGGTCGCCTCATGCGCTCTTGATGTATACGAGGATGAAAAAAATATACAAAATAACATTCTCCTGGGCTTTGGTAAAAATGTCGTTTTGACCCCGCACCTTGGCGCAAGTACGGATGAGGCTCAGATAAATGTAGCGCTTGATGTTGCAAATCAGGTCGTATCAGTACTGACAGGCGGTGATGCGACAAGTGCCGTTAACATTCCCTCGCTTAAACCGCAAAAGCTTGAACCCGTAAAGGATTATATGTCCCTTGCCGAAAATATCGCACAAATGGCGGCTCAGATTTCAAAAGGAAATTTAAAATCCGTTGAAATAGAGGTAAAAGGCACACTGGCACAAGTAGACACTTCACCTCTTGAAACGGCAATTTTAAAAGGGGTGCTATCAAATAATATTACGGGCGTAAACTATGTAAACGCGCCGCTTTTAGCTAAAAAACGCGGAATTGAGATTTCAACCAAAAAATCTCAGCAATCAACAGACTACATAGGTTCAATAACCGTTAATTTGAGCACAGACAGCACCTGCACAAGCATTTCGGGCGCCCTGATTGCAAAACACATAAAAAGAATTGTTAAAATTAACGATTATAACACTTCAATTAAGCCTGAAAAACACATGCTCCTTGTACCGCATGAAAACAAACCCGGTATGATTGCAGCCGTTGCAACGGTTTTAGGCGATGACGGCGTAAACATTTCACGCATGCAGGTAGCGCAAAAGTCTTATGCCAAAGGCGAAATCAGGCGCGATGAAAAAAGTATCATGATTATAAATACCGATGATACGGTAGAACAAAATACGCTTGATAAAATCGCAAAAATCAACGGTATAGACCAAAGCTGCTATATAAAATTAAACGTGTAAGTTTACATAACTTAATAAAATATAAAATCCTGTCAATTTTTTGGGCAGGATTTTTTTTATTAGAATACAAGGTTAGAATACGGAAGGAAGGTTTACTTATGTCATTAAACGGCATTACCGGATATTCTTATGGATACACAAATCCATATGCGGTAAGCAACGGATATTACAATACTAATTTTCAAGGAATGACCATGCCTCAATCGCAGTATGTTGAAAGCGAAGAGAAAAACGGCAATACCGGGCTGATTGCAGCAGGCATAGGCATTCTTGCCGCAGCAGGCACGGCACTGTATGCAATTAAAAAAGGAAAAAGCGTAAACGGCGATGGCGCAAAACTTTTGGATAACCTAAAAACAGGTTTTCAGGAAATCGGCAAAACAATAACAAATACTGCAAAAAATGCCTTTAAAAATATTTCCGAAAAATTAGAATATGAAAAAACACTAAAACAAAAGGCAAAAGCGGTGGAAAATGCCGGAGTACCGCATTCAAACGAATACGTCGAAAAAGCTATGGAAGAATACCAGGAAGAATTGTTAAAACCATTCCAACAGGCTTATGAGGAAACAATTAATTCCCCTGTTTGGAGAAGAACATATTTTTAATATTAATTTAAAACAAACAAAAATCTCCCGAGGGCTTCCTTCCGGAGATTTTTTATGCTATAATAATCCCGAGTTAGGTTTTAAATTGTAAACTTATGTAACAAAATTAATCCGCTTTTAAATCATGGTAGCAATAATTTTTTTTCACGTGATTTATAGGGGCAGAAGGAAAGTTGATAATAACAATTTCGGAAAGGGAAATTATATGCAAGTTAACGGTATCAATTCTTACAGCGCACCCAAAGTATCATTCGGAACAGACAGCGTTGAAGACAAAAAAAACAACAAAAAAGCTATTGCGGCAGCAGGAGTCGGTGCAGCAGCGGTTGCAGCTGGCACAATTGCTTACGCGGCAAAACGCGGCAGCTTAATTACTCCTGAAAACACAAAATTATTTACAAAAATAAAAGAAGGCTTCAAATCATTTGCTGGTGAAAACCGCGTTAAATACTTAGGAAAAGTAAAAGAAAATCTTGAAGACATGGTTGAAAACGGCAAAAAAGCTAAAGACGGCACATTCACCAAATTAAGTGAAGATGCAATCAACAAAACAAAAGCAAAAATTGACAAAATTGGCGAAAAAATCAACGCTTTAACAGAAAAACTTGCCAAAAAAGCACAAAAAGCAGCTGATAAAACAGCAGAAGCTGCAAGCGAAGCGGCACAAAACGCATAAGCTAAAGTTAAGTACAAAACTTGCAAATACATAAAAAACCCTGTTTTTAAAAACAGGGTTTTTTAACATAAATTTTGCAAAAAATACACGCTTAATATAATATATAGGGTAGATGATTAACGTTAAAAAAACATTATTTTACCGCGGTTTAAATCTTCTATGGTCTGAAATAGAAGAGTTTCTTGTTACCCTTGGCAACATCGGAAAAGATTTTTTGCGGGTGCTTAAAACAATGGGCACACTCAGAGTCGACATAAAAGAACTTATGGAACAATGCTCAAGATTTTCTGTTGATTCGCTTCCCATAACTTTAACAATTGTCGCCATGACATCAATCATTATCGCCATGCAAATTGCCCCCGAGCTTGCAAAGCAAGGTGCGGGAAACTATGTCGGCTCTTTATCCGCTCTTGTTATGGTGCGCGAACTTTCGGCAATTATGTCCGGTTTTGCAATTATTTCAATGATAGGATCTTCTTACGCTTCTGAAATTGCCTCTATGGCAGTTACAGAGCAGCTTAGCGCCATGAGGGTATTAAAGGTCGACCCTGTTGAATATTTAATTGTGCCGAGATTTTTATCCGGCATTCTTATGATGCCCTTTGTGGTCATTGTTTCGACATTTTGCGGGCTTTTGTGCGCCGCCGTTATTTCAAATATAACCGCAGGAATTACTTATTTAAATTTTGTAAACTCAATGTGGCATGGACTTTTTGTAAAAGATATTTTTGTGGCGCTTTTAAAATCTTCATTTTTTGGAGGTACAATAGCTCTTATAAGCTGCTCTTGCGGGTATTCAACCCGCGGCGGCGCGCTTGAAGTAGGTATATCGACAACTCGTGCCGTCGTCTGGTCTTTTGTCGCAATTGCAGTTTGGGATTACATTTTTGCAACCGTATTTTATTTATAGGACTTTAAAATGGGCATAGAAGTAAAAAATTTAACAAAAATATTTAACGAAAAAAAAGTTTTAAACAATATAAATTTTAAAGTAGAAGACGGTGAAACACTCGGCGTTGTAGGCTTTTCAGGAAGCGGTAAAAGTACGCTTTTAAAAATCATCTGCGGACTTTTATACCCCAACTCGGGCGAAATTATAACAAGCCCCAAAGATGCCGATATTGCAATGACTTTTCAATACAGCGCACTTTTTGATTTCTTAACCGTTTTTGACAACATTGCCTTTCCTCTGACCCAGAGGAAAGAATTCAGAAACAAATACAGTCAAAGTGAATTAAAAGAAATTGTCGCGCAAAAGCTTAAAATAGTCGGACTTGAAGGTATTGAAAACAGATATCCCTCCGAGCTTTCAGGCGGTATGCAAAAACGCGTCGGATTTGCGCGCGCAATTGTCACCAACCCGAAAATTATTCTCTATGACGAGCCGACAGCAGGCTTAGACCCTGTTTCATCCACTCTTATAGAAAATTATATTGTAGAGCTTAAAAAAGAGCTGAATGCGAGTTGTCTTGTTGTCACTCACCAGCTTTCAACAATTAAACGCGCAACAGACAAGGCTATTATGCTCTATGAAGGAGAAATAGTCTATAAGGGTTCTACAAGCGAACTTTTGGAAGGTACAAACCCATACACACATCAGTTTGTAACGGCATCAATAAAAGGGCCTATGAAAATTAAGACACTTTAAAATTTTTAATGTATAATAGGAAGGTATTATGGAACCTAAAAAATCATCATCATCGCTAAAAGTCGGTATATTGACTCTAAGCGCCATATTTATCCTGATATTTACCGTTTTGTGGATAAAGGGAAGAAGCCTCTCCTCGGGCGAGAGGATTGATGTCGTATTCAAAGACATAAACGGTATGCGCGCAGGCTCGGGCGTTCAGATGATGGGCTTAAGAATAGGTCAGGTAGAACAAATTACCCCCATAATTGACGGTAAAAACAGCCACATTAAACTAAGATTTGTAATAACTCAAAAAGATGTAAAAATCCCGCCGGCTTCTAAAATTTCCATTCAACAGTCCGGCCTTATCGGTGAACAATTCCTTGAAATCACGCCGCCTGAAATTCAAACGGTATTTGTTGAAACTTTTAAAGATACAACCGGCATTAAAAAGGGTCAGAATATTTATATGGAACTCTCCGATAAAATGCATAAAATCGGATATGTGGAAGAGTGCGCAGTACTTCCGACAAGTCAAATCCCCTTTGATTTAAAAAATAAAATTCATACAAAAAATACCCTGCAAATTAAATATACAATTACGCTTCCTGGACTCATCCTGGATAATGACAGCCTGGGCGCAAAAATTGTAAATAACGACCTTATATTCTTTGAACTCAGCGGCGAAAAACTTTATGCACCCGATGAAAACCTTAAATACACGGTGATTGAGCCTATGAGGATAAGCGATTTTATGGAAATAAACTACAAAGCTTCAAAATCGCTTAATGAAACGAACGAAAAAATATCTGAAATTTTATCCGATCAGATGGTCAGCGAATTAAAAGAAAGCATTAAAAACATAAACGAATTAACGCTAAGTGCCGCAACAACGCTTGATAAGGCACAAATTCTCATAGATTCGTCAAAAGACGAACTTGAAGATGTACTTGCGCAGTCAAATAAACTCATTTCAAAACTCATTGTCCTAACGGACACTGTAAACGAAATTGCGACGGATGAAGAATTAATAGAAAACCTCACAAAAACAACAAAATCCGTGGGCGAACTTTCAAACAATGTAAATACGCTGCTTGAGGACAAGAAAACAAAAGAAATTATTACAAATTTAAACGAAATTTCAAGAAACCTCGCCGATATTTCTTCTTATATGAACGAATTTACACAGGATGACAAACTTAAAAACGATATATCGGGAACAGTTTCAAACATAAATAAAATTTCGGCAAACATAAACAAAACTCTCAACAACTTAAACAACCTTGACCCATGTCAAAAAGCAAGTGTTGACACGATATTATCCGACACTGCCGTTACTTCAAGGAATTTAAGACTGTTTTCGGAAAAATTAAACAAGCGTTTCCTTCTTTTCAGGCTAATGTTTTAAAGTATGAAAAAATTGAAAATTTTTATAAATAACTACCATTATGCAAAAATCAGCTCTTTACAGGATTTTGCAGCTTCCGCATTTCTTTTTATACTTCTTTTTGTTCCTTCACTGTTTTATAGTGCAATTATAAGGTGTAAAAATTTTCTATACGCTATAAACATTTTAAAAGAAAAAAAAGTTGAACCCTATGTAATTTGTATCGGCAATTTAACAACGGGAGGAGTTGGCAAAACGCCTATTGTATGCGAAATTGCAAACTATTGCTCCAATGTTTTAAATAAAAAAACCGCAATAATATCACGCGGGTACGGCGCAAAATTAGACAATAAAAAAGTAAATATCATAAAGGACTATTCAAAAATTTACTTTGATGACGGCTCGCTGTGCGGGGATGAAGCGCTTCTTTGCGCCCAAAACACAGAAGGCTGCCTTGTATTAACTTCATCAGACAGAATAAAAGCGGCGGAATTTGCCGCAAAAAATTTTGGAGCACAGGTTGTCATTTTGGATGACGGCTTTTCAAATCGCAAAATTAAAAAAGATTTCAGCGTGCTTGTTGTTGATTTAAAAAAACAATTCGGAAATACACATCTGCTGCCGCTCGGGCCATTAAGAGAGCCGGTTAGTGAGGCAAAAAGAGCGAATTATATAATTATTTCAAATAAAAATAATACAGATACAAAAGAGGCAAAAAAAGAAATTTCAAAAAAACTTAAAACGGATAAAATAACGCTTTGCAATTTTATTGAGGGCGGATATTACAACATCAAAAACAACCTTGAAATGTATTTTTTGGATAAAAAGGATGCAATTGCCTTTTGTGCAATAGGCCAGCCCGAACAATTTTATAATTACCTTCAAAATTCATTTAATATTTTATATACAAAAACTTTCTGCGACCATTATTCTTATACAAAAAAAGATGTTGAAAATCTTGCAAATAAGGCTCGGGAGTACAAATGCGGCATAATTGCGACGACTCAGAAAGACGAAGTAAAAATTAAGCCGTATTTAAAAGAAGAAAATTCTCTGAATTTTGTAACAATGCGCCTTGCTGTGCAATTTGAAGATAAGGGTTTATTTTATGCAATTGAAAGGGAATTAGAAAAATGAAACTCGGCGAAATTTATAAAAGTAAAAACGCACCGATTTTTTCTTTTGAAGTTTTTCCGCCGAAGGGCGAAGAGCTTGAGCACAAAATGGAAAATCTCTTTTTAGAACTTGCAAAAATGAACAAACAAAAACCCGCGCTAATTTCGGTTACATACGGTGCGGGCGGCTCAAACAGGAATACTTCGCTTAAAATAGTAAAAGAACTCAAAAACCACCTTAAACAGCCGGTAATGCCGCATTTTACATGTGTTTGTTCAAGTAGAGAATACATTGAAAAATACATAAAAGAAATTGAAGAACTTAACATTACAAATATTTTAGCCCTCAGGGGCGATGAACCTAAAGACATCGAGGTATGCTACAGGGATTTTAAAAGCGCCCTTGAACTTGTTGAGTATTTATGCCGCCACAGCGAACTTGATTTTGCCGTTGCTGCATATCCGGAAAAACACCCGAAGGCAAAAAGCCTTGAAGATGACATTGAAGTTTTGAGAAAAAAGCAGGATTTTGGTGCAAAATGCGCTTATACTCAGGTATTTTTTGACAATGACCGTTATTATAATTTTGCTGAATTATGCCGCAAAAAGGGGGTAACAATCCCTTTAATACCGGGTATTATGCCCGTTATAAGCTTTAAACAGCTTGAGCGAATTATTGAGCTTTCCGGCACAAAAATAGAAAGAAGGGTTTTTGAATATTTTGAAAAATACAAAGACTCAAAAGAAGATACTATTAAAGCAGGCATTGAATTTGCTTCCAAACAGTCACAAGAACTCCTTAAATTCGGAGCTTTGGGCCTGCATTTTTATACGCTTAATAAAGCGCAAAGTTCATGTGAGGTTATAGAAAACATCACTTAGTAACTTCAATTATACTGTCGGATGTTCTAACCATAATAATTTTTGAATTTTCAAAAACTTTTGAGCCCGCTTTTGCGTTTTTATATTTATCATTCAATGCCAAAAAACGATGTTTTTTTATATAAATCCGCCTTGAATTCAAATAAAAAGAAGGCGCATACCACGGTTTAAGCGCGCGGATGTGATTGTGAATTTGCAGGGTTGATTTTTCAAGATTAACAATCGTATCTTTTTCGCTTAACTGATATTCATAAGTAGCGCGGCTCTCGTCCTGTTTTTGCGGTTTAATTTCACCTTTTTCGAGCTTATTTAAAAGTTCGCCGACAAGTCCCTGTGCAAATTTTGAACATCTGTCGCGAAGTTCGCCTGCCGTCATATCAGGGTCGACCATAACAGCTTCCTGCAAAAGTATGTCCCCGCAGTCAAACTTTTCATCCACATAATGAAAGGTTATCCCGCTTAAGTCTTCATTTTGATATATTGTCCAAAAATAAGGATTTGCGCCCCGATGCCGCGGAAGCAGGGAAGGGTGAAGGTTAATAGTCCCCAATGGCGCAAGGGAGAATATTTCGGGTTTGATTTTTTCAGCCCAAGAGCCCACAAGTATGACATCAGGTTTTAATTTTTCAAATTCTTTTTTAAATTCATCCGAATTAATTGAAGGCGCATTTATATCATACACCCCAAATGCCTTGATAATTGCCAAATCATGACTTGGCGCAAAAATGTCTTTTAAAAACAGGGTAAATTTTGAATAATTTACCCTGTCACATCTTAGCGCACCCACTACCTTGTGTCCCGAATATACACTGCCCGAGATTAAGGCATTTAGCATTTTATCATATCCGACAACAAGAACTCTAAGCATTTTCTTCTTGAGTTTGTTCTTCCTGTTGTACGTTTTCTTCTGCCTGAGGAATTTCATTGTTTTGTTCCTCATCAACAACGGGCACATCCTGTTCGTTATTATCAACAGCTTCTTCCTGCGCAGAAGGTTGTTCTTCCTGTTGTGCTTTCATTTCTTCAAGCATTTGTCTTTCACGCTCATCTTCCAAAGCGCGTGCCTGAGTTTGGGATTTAATATCAATTTTCCAGCCGGTCAGTCTGTGTGCAAGTCTTACGTTTTGACCTTCTCTGCCTATTGCAAGGGATAGTTGATCATCAGGCACAATAACAAAAACTTCTTTTCTGTTTTCATCATCCGCTAAAATATCAACCGATACAATGCGGGCGGGCGAAAGAGCGTTTACAATATATTCGACCGGATCTTCCGAGTATCTTACAATGTCTATTTTCTCGTTTTTAAGTTCGCTCACAATTGTTTGAATTCTTGAACCTCTCGGGCCTATGCAGGCACCGACCGAGTCAACTGAAGGATCATTCGACCAGACCGCAAGTTTTGTCCTAAATCCTGCTTCGCGCGCAATAGATTTAATTTCTACAATGCCGTCTTCAATCTCGGGTACTTCAAGTTCAAAAAGTTCCCTTACAATTTCAGGATGCGCTTGGGAAACTATAACCTGCGGCAGGCGGGATGTTTCTTTTACATCCAACACAAAAACTCTTATTCTGTTTCCGGGCTTGTAATACTCTCCCGGAATTTGTTCACGAGAAGGCATAATGGCGTCTGTTTTGCCTATATTTACAATTACGTTTCGCTCATCGCGTCTTTGAATAATACCTGTTATAAGAGTGCCTTTTTTGGATAAAAATTCATCCAAAACAAGTTTTCTCTCAGCCTCTCTTATTCTCTGCGTTATGACTTGTTTTGCGCTCTGTGCCGCAATTCTGCCAAAATTCTCAGGCGTTACTTCGATTTTTACTTCATCATCGAGTTCTACTTCTTCGTCAATTTCTTTTGCATCTTCAAGCGAAATTTCAAAGTCTTCATTTTCAACTTCGCTCACAACAGTTTTTGTCCTGAAAACGCCTATTTCGCCTGTTGTTTCATCCAAAATAGCCTCAACGTTATCAGCGTCTTTATCTTTTATATGCTTTTTATAAGCAGCTACAAGGGCATCACACAAAGAACTTACAAGCACGTCTTTTGAAATGCCTTTTTCACGCTCGAGTTGTTCTGCCGCCTCAAAAAGCGCCGTTCCTATTTTAATCATTATTTTCTCCTTTATTTTTATTAATATTTATATCTTCATCAAGTCTTACGCTGAAAATGTTATCTTGTGCAATACAATAGCTTCTTCCGTTTTCTTTTGCACTGACCACAAGGCCCTCATTTTCAATGTAATTATCAATTACTGCTTTAAATGTCTTTGTTTCAAGCCCTTCAAGCGGATTTTTAACCTTTACTATTACATCTCTGCCGCAAAATACCACATATTCTCTCGCGCTTTTCAATTTGCGATTAAGCCCCGGAGAAGAAACTTCAAGGTAATATTTAAAAGGTATTAAATCATCCAGCAAATCTCCGAGCGAGCGTGTAATATTTTCGCAATCCTGATGTGAAACGGGATGATCCGCGCTGTATATAAAAATTCTTAAAAACCAATGTCCGTTTTCTTTTTCAAGAGAAATTTCAAGCGGAATAAGATTGTAGCGCATTGAAGTATTTTCGACAACGGGTGTCAATTTTTCAAGTATTTCTTTTTTATTAATATGTTCTTTCATTCTTACCTTAATTTTTTGAAAAAAAAGAACGGTTTTAAAAAAGCCGCTCCGGAATTTCTCTGAATAATCCGTCAGTGTTCACTTAAAACACCAATTTAAGTATATCATAAACAAGGTAAAAACCAACATTTTTTTAAGTTTTATGTTAAAATATATATCCGCCCTATGAAAAAAATCTCACTAAAAACAGTCTTTTTATTTCTTTTTATCATTATTTTCCAATCTTGCGCCGCATATTCAATAGAGGAAAGTAAAGACAATTTTTCAGGTGCCCAAAAAGATGTGAAAAAGGGAGAAATTTTAAAAGACAGAATAATAACCCTTGATGAAACAATAGACGGCGATACGACTTATGATGTCGAGTATGACGATGATGAGGATGATTTCGATTTTAAATTATTCAGCGAAAGGACTTTTGCCAAGAAAAAGGCGATAATTTTTGAAAACAATTTTATAAATGAAATCTCGGGAGAACTTCGTTTTCAAGGAATTGCAAGCTTTGAAGAAAGGCGGGGCAATTTAAATACAACCTATCCTTTTGATATAAATGCGGTAATTGAGTCCAAAT
This sequence comes from Candidatus Gastranaerophilales bacterium, assembly GCA_944324405.1. Lineage (GTDB taxonomy): Bacteria > Cyanobacteriota > Vampirovibrionia > Gastranaerophilales > Gastranaerophilaceae > Galligastranaerophilus. The sequence continues at coordinate 72,928 of CALUWF010000001.1, forward strand.
TCGGAGATAAAAAATACAGATTTTTCACCGAATACGCCTTTACAAGAAATGTTGACGATTTAGATAATGCATTTTTTGGCAAATTCTCAAACATATACATTGAAAGAAATTTTAACGACAACCATAAAATGCGCATCGGGGTATCCCGCTCCCCCATAGGACTTGAAGGTTCAATGAGTTCATTTTCGCTTCCATTTGCCCAAAGAGCACAAATATCAAGAGAATTCGGCGATGCGATATCAACAGGTGTTTCATTCATCGGACACAAAGGGGCTTTTGAATATAACCTTGGCGGATATACAAGTACGCGCTATATGCAGGGCTTCAAAGACGGAGCGGAATTTATAGGAAGGGTTGGGGTCAGACCTTTTTACAAACAGGAAGGAAGCTATTTAAACAACCTTAAATTATACGCAGGCGCAGATGTCGGACACAGGGGAGAAAATTACGGCGTTTATAGTGCCGCAATGACTTATGAATATAAAAAATTTCTTATGAATTTTGAATACGCATACGCTGACGGCTCTAACGGAGATTTTTTCCACCCCGGGCAAAGGCAGGGCTTTTTTACAACGGTAGGATGGAATTTTACCCCAAAATTACAGCTTCTTGCGCGTTATGATTACTTTGACACCGATGTTAATCAAAAAAACGACTCAAATCATGAATATTCAATAGGCATAAACTATTTTGTATTCAAACAAAGACTTAAGTTCGCGCTGAATTATGTTTTTTCAAACAATGAAAAAACAAACACAAACAAAAATGCAATTTATTTTTTAACCCAGTTCTTTATCTGAATATCTCAGCCTATATTAAAAAGTGTGCACAGGCACATAATTCCTACAAAGCTTATGATAATCCAAAAGTGGGTAACGGGGTGAAGATTATTCCAAATATATGCAATAAAGTTTCTTTGATTCATAAGAATATTATTACAGTGTTTTAACTTTTTATTATCCGTTAAAAAAAGTATTTTACAATTGGACAAGCGTATATTTTTTTGCATTTTCTATTATACTTTTTTCTATGCCGGCGCTGAGGGCTATATTAAGCGCATTTGTCGTATTTAGTATACCCTTTTTAATTATTTTTGTATCAAAGTCAATAAAAACAACATTTGCACTATCATTATCCAAAAAATGTTTTGCAACAAATAAAAAATGTGTGGCGCACAAGGTTTTGGCTTGTATCTTTTCTTTTATATATTCTAAAACCGCACACAAAAGCGCGCCGGATTCTTCTCTGTTTGTGCCTTTTACCGGCTCATCAAGCAAAATTAAACTATTTTTTGTTGAATTATTTAAAATTCCCGCAATTTTTTTCATCTCGGCAAAAAATGTAGATTCGCCCTCTTTTAAATTGTCAAAAACCGTACTGTTGAAAAAGAGTCTGTCAAAAAGCTGCATTTTTGCATATCTCGCACAGGTGTATCCGCACATCTGGGCCAAAATAACCGCTATTGCATTTTGTTTTAAATAAGTCGATTTACCTGACATATTGGCACCCGTCAAAACGGCAAGCGGACATTTTTGCCAAAATGCCGTGTCATTTCTTTTAAAATCGCCCTTAATCTTATAAACACAAGGATGCAACATGTCTTTTAATTCAAAATACCCGTCACAAAATTCAACTTCTGAAAAATCATATTTAAGAATGCAATTTGCAAGGGAATTTATAGCGTCAAAATAAGCGCAGAGCCGTGCGTATTCTCTTATTTTTGATGTTAATTCGCAGCAGTATATTAAAAGCTTGTCGAACGTATCTTTTTCAAGGCTCAAAATGGAGTATTTAAGGGAATTAATTTTCTCTTCAATTTCCATAAGTTCATTATTTGCATACCTTATGCATCCTGCAAGTTTTTGTTTTATAACAATACCGCAATCAAGATACTTTTGTGCACTCAATGCTGTTTCGTAGCAGCAGCCTATGTTTGGCAAAAATTTTACCTTTACGCTTTTATTTAATCGCTGCGTTTGCTCCCGCTCCAGTTTTTCAATTTTACAATAACATTGCGACAACTTATCCCTTAAAATATCAAGACGCGCGTTGACACCCTGTTTTATCGGATAAAGTTCATATTTAAAATCATCATCCCCGCCAAGAGTTTTTTCCGTAATTTCCGAAAAATCGTATAAAATTTCTAACGACTCATTGTCAAAGCCCGGGACTTCGTCTTTAAATTCATTTAAAATGTTTTTTATACCGCAGATTTTTGACAATGTTTTTGAAATCTCAATAAGTTCTTTAAAGGTTATTGTTTTATTTGAAATTTTTGCGCTAAATCTTAACAAATCACAAAAATTATCAAGAAATTTATCAATTTCGATATGCAGTGCATTTTTTTCCAGAAGTTTTTTTATGGCACGCTGTCTTTTTAAAATCATATCCAAATTATTTAAAGGGGCGCTCATCCACTCCCTTAAAAGTCTTTTGCCCATCGGGGTCTTAGTAGTGTCCAAAAACCAAAACAGGCTTCCCTGTTTTTTAAAATCCGCCTGAACTCTTGTAAGCTCCAAAAATCTGCGAGTATCAAAATCCATAGACATAAAATTTGAAATGCTGTATCTTTTAACTTTATCAAGCTTTGGCGCAAACTCTTTTTGCGTTTCCGTTATATAGTTAACAATAGCATTTGATGCCAAATACCCTTCTTTAAAGTCACTCTTGATGTCATCATTTTTATCATTTGAAAAATAATTTGAGCGAAAAAGCACATTTTTCTTATCTTTTATTACGTTTGCAAATTCAAATATCAAGCCTTCTTCGCTTAAAAGAATTTCCGCGGGAGTAAATTTTATAATTTCAAACTCTACTTCTTCCTTTGTTCCGACCGTTAAATAAAAACCGCCCTGTGAAATATCAGCACAGGAAAACCCGTATTTTGTACCGTTTTTATAAATTGCCGCAAGGTAATTATTTTTATCCCCGGGCAGAAATTCACCCTCGTATACAGTCGAAGGAGTATATATCCTCGTTATTTTTCTGAAAAACTTGCCGTTATCCCCGCAAAACTGTTCTGCTCGCGCCACTTTATAATTATTATCCAAAAGTTTTTTTACATATATATCAAGTGCTTTTTTAGGAATTCCCGCAAGTGCAACACGCCCTATTGCGCCGTATTTTCTGCTTGTAAGGGTAATGTCGCATGTTTTTGAAAACAAAATTGCATCTTCAAAAAAAGTTTCATAAAAATCTCCGACCCGATAAAAAAGTATTGCATCATTTGAGCTTTTTTTAAGTTCAATATAAGCCCTTAATGACTCAGTCAACATTTTTGTGTCGACATCGGATATTTTTGTTATAATTTCATCATTCATTTTTTATATGATAAAATAAAATTGTTAAAAATAAAACAGACGTGGCGGGGCAAAATTATGGGATGTTTAAAAAGCATAATAAGAAAGATAATATTTCTTGCGCTTTTGTTTGCGTTTTTCTTTTTTGGCGGATGTGATTTTGTTTTGACCAAATACAATGAATTTACCTGCCCCCCGAGAGAGGAACTGCTTGAGCAGTCAAAAGATTTTGGAGATTTTTCCGCCGTTTCAAGTGATTATCGGCTAACGCGCTCGCTGAATATTTTCGGATACAGAAAATTTAACTCGGAATATATGCCAAGCGGGCAAAAAATAACAATAATCGACCTTAATAAAAAAGAGTTGATAACGCCTGAGGACTTTACATCCGGCAAAATTAACGCAAAAATCAACAACGCTCTTGATGTTTTAAAAGATTCCGTTATTACATTTGAAAACCTTGAAATAACAGGCAGAGGAACAATACAGGCGGGAACAAAATCTATTCCTTATGTAAATTTCAAAGCAGATGTCAAAAATGTTCCTTTTAAAACAGTAGAAGGGACTCTTGGCGCATACACAAGTCCGAATATAAGCCGTGCAAAGAAAAATAAAGAGCCCGAAAGTACGGTAAAAGTCATACTTTCAATGCGCGATTGCAAAAAATACAATCCGCAGATAACTTTTAATTATATAAGAGCCATGAAGCCATAGATTAAAGCATTATCCAATTTTGAGGATACAAGTCGGCGGGATTGTTTTGAATTTTTTGAAACCATTTTTTTGGCGCAATAACAATTTTATCCGGATTTGGATTTAAATATGCCCCCCACCAGGAAAAACTGGAATTTGCAATAACATTGTGCTTACAATTTGTCATAAGCCTTAAATCTTCCCAGGATTTATCCGCAAAATTGTGGGATATAAATTCCACCCTTGCCTCTTTTTCTTTGCATTTTGGGCAGTTATTAAAATTAAAATTATTGCTGACCCATTTTATATCATCTGAAAATACATATATAACAGGTTTTTTAACACTGTCCGCTATTTTTTCAAGTGCGTTTTCGTAATAACTTAAATCAAGATGGTTGTATACTTTTGAGTAGTGTTTTTTTGCAACATAATCACCGCGTCTTATGTGTATTGAAATCGAATCCTCATTTTGCATATTTTCAATTATGCGCGCATTTTGGACATCCGGCGGAACTTTAAAAGTAAAATATTCTTTTATTAATTTTTCATTTATATATTTATGACTTTGGAAAAAGCCGTAAATGTATGTGTTATCTCTGATTTTAGAAAATCTTTCTTCGTAATTAAAATCTTTCTCACAATATACGTTTAAATCAAAAAAACTTTCGCCGATATGTTTTCTAAATGCCCATAAAGCCTTATATTTAAGACCTTTCACTTCTCTTTTATCACTTTGAAAAATATCAATTTGATAGGAACGGTTGCGGGAATGATTAAAAAAATCACAATCAAAATAAAAATCCGCACCAAGCTTATCCGCAAGAGTCGCAGCCGCTGCAAACTGGAACATTTGATTGCCCAGACCGCCATTATATCTCATTATCAGCATTTATAACCTCATCAATTTTTGCTTTAAATACAAAAGTTTTAAAAATTATAAAAGATAAAACCGCCATGGGCAGAACCATAATCGCCTGAGAAACGTATTTGCCCGCCCCCAGATGTACAAGAATATTTAAACATACAAGATTTATCGAATAAGTTACAACATAAGACATAAAAAAGCGCACTATTCTTGAATTGTCATGATTTTTAAATACAATCACGCCTGTTGTTTTAAAATTCCAGAGCACACCTAAGATGTACTGTATTGTAAGCGCGATGTTATGCGAAGCGTGAAGCGTTACAAACAGGGCGTATACGCTGTATCCAAAAGCAGTATTAAGCGCGCCCACAAAGAGAAATTTCATAAATTTTCTATCCACCCGTCTGAAAACTCCAAAAAACGCCTCTTGATGAAACCAGTTAAAACTATTTGAAAGCACGGAGAGAAAAACTTTCCCCGCCGTGCTGTTCTTAAATTTTGCTATCAGATTAATTGACATGTTCCTTGATTTCGCCTACAACATCTTTGGGTTCAAGTTTAATTGAAGGGCCCATTGTTGTTGTTAAATACATTGATTTAATGTAAGTACCTTTTGCAGCGGAGGGTTTTGCTTTGATTATTGCATCCGTCAAAGTTGAAAAGTTTTTCATTAAATCATCGGTTGAAAATTTAATTTTGCCGATGGGCACGTGAATCATACCTTGTTTGTCGGCACGGAATTCAACCTTACCTGCTTTAGCGTCTTTTACCGCTTTTGCTACATCAGGAGTAACAGTACCTGTTTTAGGGTTAGGCATTAAGCCTTTGGGGCCCAAAACACGACCTAATTTACCTAAAGGAGCCATCATATCAGGCGTTGCAATCAAAGTGTCAAATTCAAACCAGCCGTTTGCAATTTTTTCAATCACTTCTTCGGCACCTGCTTCATCTGCGCCTGCTTCTTTTGCAGCAGCTGCTTTATCAGCCTTTGCAATAACGCAAACACGCACTTCTTTACCAAGACCTGCGGGAAGAACCGTGGTCGAGCGGATTTGCTGGTCAGCGTGTTTTACATCGATACCTAATCTCATGTGAGCTTCGACGGTTTCGTCAAATTTTGCCACTTCGGCAGATATTTTTTGCAGCATTTCAATAGCATCTTTTGCGCTTGCGGGTTGATTAAAACCTTCAAGCATTTCTTTTATCTTTTGTTTTTTCTTTGTTAATTTTGACATTTTATCTCCTTTCGTGGTTTTAACGGCAGTTTAGCTGCCTCCCAACAATTATTCAGCAATAGTTACACCCATTGCACGAGCTGTACCTTCAATCATCTTAACTGCCGCTTCAAGAGTTGTGGCATTTAAGTCTTCCATTTTTGTTTTTGCAATTTCTTCCAATTGTGCACGTGTAATCTGACCGACTTTTGTTTTATTCGGAGCAGCGGAACCTTTCGGAAGGTTAAGCGCTTTTTTAATTAAAACAGCGGCCGGAGGTGATTTTGTAACAAAGCTAAAGCTTCTGTCCTCATAAACATCAATTACAACAGGAATAATGAAGCCGGCTTGAGATGCCGTTCTTTCGTTAAACTGTTTGCAAAAATCCATGATGTTAACACCTTTTTGACCCAGAGCAGGACCAACCGGAGGTGAAGGATTAGCCTTTCCGGCTTCGATTTGAAGCTTAATTTTTCCTGTAACTTTTTTGTTTGTTTTTGGTGCCATTATTTTCTCCTTTCGTGGTAATAGCGAACAGTTTTTTTCTGCTCTTCCACATTTTATTATTATACTTTTTGAATTTGCTTATATTCAAGCTCTACAGGCGTTTCACGGCCAAATATAGAAACATTTGCACGAAGTTTTGATTTATCGGGGTAGACTTCCGTTATATCACCGATAAACTCTGCAAACGGACCCGAAATAATTCTGACCTTATCGCCGACTTTAACATCAAGCTCGATTTTGGGCGTTTGAGCCTGTCCGCGATGAATGATTTTTTTGATTTCCGAATCTTTTGCGGGAATAGGCTTTTTAGATGATCCGACAAACTTGGTAACGCCTGCCGTGTGGCGAACTACATACCAGGAGTCATCATCCATTATCATCTCAACAAGTACATATCCGGGGAAGATTTTTTCTTCTTTTTCGGATTTCTTGCCGCCTTTAACCTGAGTAATCGTTTTTTGCGGAACTTCAACTCTGAAAATCTTTTCAGACATGTTCATATATTCAATACGTTTTTCAAGGTTGACTTTTACTTTGTTTTCATGACCCGAGTACGTATGAACGACATACCAGCGCTTCTTGGGAGCCTTTTGAGCCTTGGGCGCTTCTTCTTTTACTTCTTGAGGCGCTTGGTCCTGTTCTTCTAAATTTTCCAGATTTTTTTCTTCTTTGTTTTCCATAGTTTACCTTATTTTATTAGTAATTTTATTTTATTTAGTGGGGAAGCAGCCCCAAAATACCTTTAAAGATTATATCCATTAAATATACAATAATCGTAAATGCAACAACGACAAATAATACAACTCCCGTTTCAAAAATTATTTGATTTTTTTGAGGCCATGAAACCTTGCCCCATTCAGCCTTGACACCTTTAAAATAAGTTATCATGCTCTCTTTGAATGAGGTTTGATTGTCATTTTGTTTATTTTGGGTTGAATTTGCCATTTTTTTATTTACCTTTTGTTTAATTTCTTTTTTTGTGCACTTTAATACGGAATTTACGCTTTTTATAAACCGCTTTACCTTTTTAAATCGGGTTTTGAGGGCCTTAAGACGCCGATATTTTTAATCATCCCGCCCTTGATGACTCGAACCCTCGAGACATGTGCTTTTGCGCATAACCGAAACCGTTTTTTTAAATCGCTTGTCTTGATGACTCGAAGTCCCTTCGACATGTGCTTTTGCACAGATACCGAAACCGGTTCTATTGAGTTAAATCCCGCCCTGAAGGACTCGAAGTCCCTTCGACATGTGCTTTTGCACAGATACCGAAACCGGTTCTATTGAGTTAAATCGCGCCCTGAAGGACTCGAACCCTCGACATCCGGTTTTGGAGACCGACGTTCTACCAACTGAACTAAGGACGCATTTAAACAATGTACTTAAATTTAAACAGTATCTTGCAGCTATCGTTCAGTTGGTAGAACAAATTTGAACTTACGCAAACCTGACGGTTTACTTGGCAACTGAACTAAGGACGCATTTAAACAATGTACTTAAATTTAAACAGTATCTTGCAGCTATCGTTCAGTTGGTAGAACAAATTTGAACTTACGCAAACCTGACGGTTTACTTGGCAACTGAACTAAAGGTGCAACTGCGCAACAATTACCGTATTAATTTTCAATGTTCAATTTAAAAACACAAGTGCTACTTTGTTTCTTTGTGTGTCGTGTGTCTTTGGCATCTTGGGCAGTATTTGCTCAATTCCATTCTTTCTTTAAGAGTTTTTTTATTCTTTGTTGTTGTATAATTTCTTTCTTTGCACTCTTCGCATGCCAGTACGACCATTCTGTCGTTTTTGCCTTTTATACCCATTTTTTCTCCTTTTTTGACAGGGTTGTAATTATCTTCTAATTAATAGAATGTCCTAATTTGGGACATTCTATAACTAATTTTATTAACTTTATAAAAATATTCTAACAAGAACAAGTTTTTATGCAAACAATTTTTTAAAATATTTAACAAAAAAACGGGCAAAAAGCCCGTTTAAAATTTTTATTAATTTAAGCTCATTCTCGCGCTTTGAATTCCGCCGTTACTCATGCCAAGCATACGCTTCAATTCTTCAACGTGCGTTGTTTTTGCGAGGGCATCTTCCCTTGTGATAAGCTTTTGTTTACACAAATCGCACAAGGCCATCTCGAGCGTTTGCATACCAATGCCCGAACCCGTTTGAATGGCAGAGTATATCTGTGTACTTTTTTGCTCTCTGATAAGGTTTGAAATTGCATTATTAACAATCATTATCTCTTGGGCCATTACCCTGCCCTTCTTGGTTACACCGTCCTCAGACAGTTTTGGAAGCAGTGTTTGAGAAAATACCGCAATCAAACTGTTTGAAAGCTGTAAACGTATTTGCTGTTGCTGACCCTGCGGGAATACGTCAATAATACGGTCAATGGTTTGCGATGCGGAAGATGTGTGCAAAGTACCCATTACAAGGTGGCCTGTTTCAGCCGCGGTAAGCGCAAGCCCGATTGTTTCCAAGTCTCTCATCTCACCAACCAGGATGACATCCGGGTCTTCACGAAGTGCCGAGCGGAGAGCATTTGCGGTTGAGCGCGTGTCTTGCCCGAGTTCCCTTTGATGAACTACGCTTTTTTTGGATGTGTGAATAAATTCTATAGGGTCTTCAATTGTTAAAATGTGCTCTGTCCTGTTTGTATTAATGTAATCAACCATAGCGGCAAGAGTTGTTGATTTACCGGAACCTGTAGGCCCTGTTACAAGTATTAGTCCTCTTGGCCTTTGAGCAATTTTTTTAACTATTTCGGGCAACCCCAAATCATCACAGTTTGGAGGCTCAGAGTTAATTGTACGAAAAGCGGCAGCATAGTTACCCTTATCGCGATAAACATTTACCCTGAAACGTCCGACGCCATGCAGGCCATAGCCAAAGTCAAGCTCCCAATTTTGCTCCAAATTCCTTCTTTGCTCATTTGTAAGAATGGGGAAAACAACCGTTTCGACATCTTCGCCGGTTAAAACGGGTAAATTTGTTCTTACAAGCTCCCCGTCAATCCTTAACACGGGGGGCAAATCCGCCGATATATGCAGGTCACTTGCTTTTTTTGCGACCGTTAATTCAAGAATCTCTTCGATTAGCATATTTAACTCCAGTTTATAATAACAATATTACACACTAAAAGTCCAAATGTAAAGAAATTTTATTTAAAAATGCCTTAAAATCATCACATTACAGGATTAAACATGTTAAAATCTTAAAATAAAAAAGGAGCGGATAATATGCCTGAAGAAACAAAAAACAAAGAGCCCCTAAGCGGAATAATGAAAAAATTATGTATAATTTTTGCACTGCTGTTAATTCTTTTAATAGCCCTTATCCCCGTATCAGGGATAGTTTCGGACAGAGAAAATTACAGAGATGAAGCAATTAAGAAAATCGCAGGCGGCTGGGCAAGCAGACAAAAAATATTTATGCCCCAAATGAGAACGCTTTATATGCATGAAATAAACAAGCAAAATCAATATCTTTTCTACACGCTTGATGATTGCACAATTGATGTGTATGTAAAAAACGAATACAGAAAAATCGGCATTTTTAAAATTCCCGTATATACGGCGGATATCAGGATGAAAGGTTCTTTTTTAAACGATGTAAACGTAAAAAACAACAAAGCGCTTTTAAGTTTTAATGTTTCAAACAGCAGAGGCTTTACAAAAGAGCCGCTTATGAGTGTTTTTAATAAAACCCCCGTTAAAAATATCGATAAAGACATTGAAATACAAGTACCCAATAACACTCTTAAAATTCCTTTTGAAATACAGTTTCAAATAAGAGGCGCCAATTCGCTCAATTTTATGACGGGCGCAAACTTTGCAAAAGTGAATATTAAAAGCGGCTGGGCAGACCCGAGCTTTGAAGGCGGTTTTTTACCCGCTCAAAAAAATATCACGGACAAGGGTTTTAGTGCAAGCTGGTCAATACCCAAAATCGCAACCGACAGCGACACGCAAGAGCAATACGGAGTATCTTTTTTAATTCCCGTTGATAATTACAGAATGACCGAGCGCGCGGTAAAATACGGAGTATTGTTTTTGGTTTTAACTTTCAGCGCATTTTTTGTATTTGAAATAGTAACAAATATAAAAGTCCACCCGATACAATACCTTTTAATAGGTTCATCACTTGTTGTCTTTTATCTTATGCTTCTGGCACTGAGCGAATTTTGCCCGTTTTGGACGGCTTATGTCTGCTCAAGCGCCCTGACAATAGCCCTAATCAGCGCTTATGCTTACAGTGTTGATAAAAAACTTGCCGCAATAATAAAGCTCTCGCTTGTTGCGCTTTATGTTTATTTGTATCTGCTTCTTATTTTAAAAGACCTCTCGCTTCTTGTGGGAAGTTTTGGACTTTTTGCGATAATTGCGGTAATTATGTACTCTACAAGGAAAATTCAATGGTATAAAAAATAATTTTTTAACACTGCAAAATATACACTTAATGCGAACTCAATAAAATTAAGGGGTTCGCATTTTTTATATTTTTAAAGTGTTATAAAGTGTCGAAAGTACTATAAATAAAGGGGTTGCGGGGTTTGTAAAACTATGTTACAATAGTAGTAGATAGAAATAAAGCAAAAGCAGACGGAGCATACAATGAGCGCGGCAGAAATAGTCACAAAAGTCACCTGCTCGTCGGGACATATAAGGCAGCTAAAGCAAAAAGTCCCGCCAGGCTCGCTCCACACCGTATTTTTCGCCACAATAGTAACACTATGCATAACTGTAACATCGGGTGTCTGCTCTAAAGCTTTAAGCTTAAGCCACCCGATTTTTATTGAAGAAAATCAAAAAGAAGAAAAACTCGCCTACACATCGCCCTTGCAGCAGGAGGCAATAAACAGACATAAATTTATTGAGCGGATAAACAAAAAATACAGCCCTAAAAATATTACCTACCCCGCACAAGGCGTGGCACACATAAAACAAACAAGATATATAAATCAAAGACCCGTAAAAATAAACATAGTAGAAATTGACACAAATGCAAACTCTCTTTTAAACATCAAACCGCAGACAGCAGGCGAAAAACTAAACACAAGAGCGCAAATCTCAACAATTGCAAGAAAAAATAACGCAATCGCAGCAATAAACGCAGGATATTTTAAACCAAACACAGGTGTACCTTTAGGTGCACTTGTAATAGATAAGGAAGTTTTAACAGGGCCTATCTACAACAGAGTCGGCATAGGAATAATCAACGAAAACGGCAAAACACGCTTTGTAATGGACAAAGTGTATATGACAATCACAATTAAATCAAATAAATCAACCCTTAGGGCAGACAACATAAACCAGCCCAGAATGCTTAGCACATACACATTAATATACACTCCAAAATGGGGCGCAATGTCGCCTATGGCGCCAAAATACGGTAAAGTGGCGGCAGTTAAAGACGGCAGAATAATAGCAATGAGTGCAAATCAAATTGCAATCCCGAAAGACGGTTTTGTAATAAGCGCACCGGCAAAAATCCTTGATAAATTGGCAAAAGAAAGGAGCATAAGCTATGACATAAAAATAAACGAAAGCTTCAAGGACGCAAATCACATTATAGGCGCAGGCCCTTACCTTGTGAAAGACGGCGAGATCTTTGTAGATGTTACGGCACAGAAATTCGGCTCCATAACAGGCAGAAACCCCAGAAGTGCAATCGGTTTTAACGAGAAAAACGAACTTATAATAGTAACCATTGACGGGCGCGAAGAAAGCTCTGTCGGCGTAACACTCACACAACTTGCCTACATAATGAAAGGTCTTGGCTGTAAATATGCAATGAACTTTGACGGCGGCGGCTCAAGCGTTATTTATGTAAACGGCACGGTTGCAAACTCGCCCGCACAAAAGGGCGGAATAGCTCTCTCCAATGTGTTAACTGTCTTTGAAGAAGAGATAAAACAATATGAAACCTAAATTTTAAAAGAAAGAAAAAGCCCGGCTTCAAAATTAAGCATTTGATTTTGATAAGAAGGGTGCTCCAAAAGCTCTTTCAAATACGGTTCAACTTTTTTAGCGTGTGAAATTGTGTTGTCAGCGGCAATTATTCCGCCGCTCTTTAAAAGGGGGTCAATCTTATGAAAATACTCGACATACTCAGGTTTATTGGCATCGATAAAGATGAAATCAAAAGAATCGCGAATGCCTTGTTCGATTTCGCCACGCATTTCGTCTAATATCAAAAGCGCACTGCCAAGGCGCGCGTCAATAATTCCGTCAAGTCCGCATTTTTTAAAGTTCTCTTGTGCGACACTTCGCCGTTTGTCCCAAAATTCAATTGTAGTGAGCTTCCCGCCTGTATGCTTCAGCGCATCTGCAAGCCATATGCCGCTGTAGCCGTTTGACGTGCCGATTTCAAGCACGTTTTTTGAGTTGTGTATTTTAATGAGCATATTTAAAAAATTTGCGGTTGCTCTGTCTACGTTCCAAAAGTCTTTTCTTGTCTTTTCAAGCTCCAGGAGGACTTCTTTTGTGTCATCGCTAAATTCGCATAAACTCTGCATACTACAAATCCTCTATGGAGGTTTTATCCATTATTACTATATTCGAAACGTCAATCATAGCCGGCTGTTTTTTAATTAATTTCATCTCATCCAGGTTAAAAATCAAAAACTTTTTAGAATTAACGCCCGTTATGAGGATGTTGTTTTGATCGGGTATAGGAGTAATTTTAGAGTAAAAACCGTCGCCATCGAGCTGTTGGGAAAGTATTACTTTTTTCTGTGCGCTGTCATAAACGTCCAAAACACCTTCCTTTGCACATAAAATACACACTTTACCCTGATACATTATAGCATCTACCGGTTTTTCATTTGTTTTCTCTTCATCGACAAGGACAAGGGTATTTCTGTCGTATACATACATTTTGTTTTGAGTGCGCGAAAGTGCATAGATAAAATTATTGTCACACATTACTTTTGATATGTTCTTTGTCTTTGCAATCGGGTTGACCTGCGCTTCGTTTCCGAGTTTCAAATTAAAAAGCTCGCCGGATACCCCGTCGACAAAAACAATGGTTTTGCCATCGCTTGAAACGGCAAGACGCGAAGGCGACTGCTCCAGTTTTATTGCTTTTGCAAGACGCGCCGAGTTTAAATCCACACAATAAATAGTATTTGCCCTTTGTGAACTTACATAGGCCATATTGGTATTTACATCTATATCAACGTCTTTTGCCTCGTCCTCAAGCGGAATTTGGGTCAAAATTCTTTCGTTTTTCAAATCTATTATTTCAAGATTTTTATTTGCAAAATACACAACAAGTGCAAATTTTGTAGAATTTGAAGCAACGATTTTTGAAGGCAGTGAGCTTAGTTTTAATTCATACAGCGGTGATTTTGATTTATCATCATACACAAACATAAACTTTGAATCGGATGTTGTGATGTATGTTTTTTTATTTTTAAGCTCATTAAGCGGTAAAAACTCGTTTTTCATCAAGCTGTCCGAAGGGCTTTTGTTTTTATCTTTGTTTAAAAAGACAAGATTTCCTTCCTCCTTTGAAGGAATAACCAAATCCCCCAGAACAAGTTTCAAATTCTCGGGCATTTTAAGCCCCGGGGGAACAAGCATATCCTGAGGCATAACGCCGAGTTTTACCTTCATCGGAAAATCTTCATAACTTGTAAGAGTATAATCGCCGTTTTTATCTTTAAAAAGCTTTAAGAGTACAAAATTGTTATTAAAAACAACAATTTCCGGTTTATCTTTGAGGGTTTTCCCGCTCGGATATGTGTATTCAATTTTAATTGTGCTCACGGCATTTGTCTGCGCCGGGTAGAGCGGAATATACATAACATCCGACGAAACAACCACAACAGAGTCAAAGCGTTGTGTAGAGGAGGGGAGCTGTTCTTTGATGTATTCCCAAACATCAATCGGAAGTTTTGAAGCAAATGCACTCTGAGATAATAGTACAAATGCAAATAAACTTATAAAAAGTTTAAAACCCCTGCCCCGTAATATTTTCATGTTTTCTCCTATTTTTTAAGCGACGCTTTTACTCTCTCGAGCAGACTTTCTTCTTTTTTTGAGCTGTTCACTTTTTGAAGTTCAAAAAGCTCTCTGTATAGTTTTTCTTCCTTTTCGGATAATTTTTTGGGAGTATTTACAAATATTGTAACATAATGCGAGCCTTTTTGTGAATCAGACCCCAGGTGAGGAACACCCAAGTCCTTAAGGACTATTTTTTCTCCGCTTTGAATTCCCTGCGGGATATTTATCGTTCTTGCACCGTGGATTGTATTTATAACGACATTATCACCCAAAACCGCCTGCGGAATTGAAATATTAAGCCTTGTATGGATATCAAAACCTTCTCTTAAAAATTCATTTGATTCTTTTGCATGCAATACTACATATAAATCACCGCTTCTTCCGCCGTTTACGCCCGCATCTCCTTCGTTTGCAAGACGGATTTTAGAACCGGTGTCAACACCATGGGGAATTTTAATTTTAAGCGTTTTTTCTTTTTCAACGCTTCCCTGGCCGCGACATTTTTTGCAGGCTGCTTTTGGGTTTTTCCCGCTGCCATGGCATGTGGGACACACGGTAACGGATGTAAATGAACCTAAAATAGTCCTTGTGCTCTGCTGTACTCTGCCCTGACCGTGGCATGTAGGGCAGACGGTATCTTTTGCATTTTTGTCAAGTCCGCTTCCTTGGCACTCTTGGCAAGTTTCAAGGTGGTCGAATTTAATTTCTTTTTCGCAGCCAAAAATCGCCTCTTCAAAGTCTATTTCAATATCAAGCCTCAAATCCGCACCGCGCCTCGGAGCATTAGGGTTAGAGCGCCCCGAAGAAAATCCGCTCATTCCTCCGCCAAAAAACGAGGAGAATATGTCGCCCAAATCCCCAAAATCAAAATCAAAGGCGTTTGTATTGTATCCGGCGTTTCTAAGACCGTCCTCGCCGTATCTGTCGTACAATTCGCGCTTATTATCATCCATAAGCGTTTCATAAGCACGCCCGAGTTCCTTAAATTTTTCTTCCGCCCCTTCCTCTTTGTTTACATCGGGGTGATATTTTCTCGCTAATTGCCTGAAGGCTTTTTTTATCTCGTCTTTGGTGGCATTTTTTGAAACGCCCAGAGTTTCATAGTAATCCATTTTTATTCCTCATTAAGCGCAACATTTACAAGTGCCGGTCTTAAAACTCTGTCTCCGAGCTTATAACCTTTTTGCATTTGCGAAATAATTGTATTGTCCGGCTGTTCGTTAGTAGGCGTTTGCGCTATTGCCTCGTGTAAATTCGGATCAAATTCAGCCCCGAGAGCGTCAATTGTTTCAAGTCCGGCTTTTTTAAGAGTATCCAAGAGCTGTTTAAATGCTACTTCATAACTTTCTTTTACGCTCTTTGCATCTTCAACGTTTTCCAAAGACTCTTTTGCTCTTTCAAAAGTATCGAGAACGACAAGCAGCTTTGTCATTGTTTCGGCCGCACCGTATTTTAAAAGGCTTTCTCTTTCTTGTGCCTGACGTTTTCTAAAATTATCAAAATCAGCTGCAAGTCTTAAATATTTATTATTTAAATCTTCAAGCTCCGCTTTTAATTTTTCACGCTCATCCTCTTCTTGCGCTTCGCTGTTATCATTTTCACAAGTTGAGTTATCGCTTTCTTTTTCGTTGTTTGTTTCGTCTTCCTCTTTTTTTTCAAAAGGATTATTCGATGTATCTATATCTTCATTGCTAATTTCGTTTTCATCATCAATGAACATAACTAACCTCCTTGAAAACTTTTAATTAATAATATTATAAATTATCAATACATCTTGTCTATTTAAAATTTATTTTTTATTAATAATTCCCTTTGTTAAGTTTTGTTGCAAAACAGTGCAAAAATACTTAAAAACATTAAAGTATCACTAAAAATTGCCGAAGATATGTATACAGGAACAATAAAGTAAGGAGTGAGCCTTATGGGAATGTCCGCCAGCCAGGCAAGATTTTTAATATTAACGGCACAAAAGAGCAACAATGAGTATCAAGCTCAAAGAATTACTCATGAAAGACTTATGCTTGCCCAGGAAACGGAAGGCTGGACAACAGAGTATAACGACAAAATGAACAACAAAACTCTCCTGTTCAATGCAAACACTGCCTCCGATTCCGACCTATACAACTACAACCGCAAACTGACATACGACGATATTATCCGCTCCGAACAGGACGATAACCCCGGACTGGGCGGCAGGCTTGTGACTACATCGGGTAAAGTTGTCGTACCCAAGCTTCCGCAGTTTGATGAAAACGGGCTTTCAGCAGACGGACTGAAAGAAAGCGACTACTTTGTAGATCCGGAAATCGGCAGAACTGATATGCTCCAAAATGCTCTTACAAACGGCGTATATTTTATCGAGCTGTATAAATATACCGACGATACCGGAGAAGAAGGCGCTTCATGGCAAAAAGTCGATTATTCAAATACAACGGAAACAAAAATAAGCGAAGTCCTGGATAAAACAGATGACGCTGCGGCACAAGCGGAATACGATAAAATGCAATCTCTTTTCCAAAATAAAGACAAAAGTCTTGAAATGAGATTAAAACAATTAGAATCCGAGCACACCGCTCTTGAAACGGAAATTGAAAGTGTTCAAAAAGTTATTCAAAACAACGTTGAAACGTCATTTAAAACTTTCGGATAAAATAAAAATCGCAAAAAAATTCCTTATATAAATATATAAGGAATTTTTTTATTATTTAAAACTTACGCCGCAAAAAATATTTTGTGGCCGTCGGGGTTGTTTGTTCCGCCCAATCCGTTTTGAAAATTTTGAGCTTTAAGCGCCAGCATTTGAGGATCTAAGCCCTGCTCTTGCATGCCTGAAAAACGCGGTTGCTCGCTTCTTCCTTCGGCACCTCCGGCTGCACCCGAAACAAAAGGATTGACTTTCGGATTAAATTTTAAAGCTTCAAAATCATACCCGCCTATTGCATTAATTGACATGATGAACCCTTATTTTTTTGCTACATATAAATAAAAACTTTTTAAGCAAAAAAATTGCATAAACGTTTACAAAATTTTACATTAATTATTAATCATTCGTACAGGCAATGCAGTCTTTTTCCGTTAAAACGGATTTTGAAAGTTCTTCTCTTAATTTATTTGCATCCACAAATTCAATGGGCGAATTTTCGTCTTTTTGAAGATAAATTTTTTCAATTCCGGCTTGGACTATAAATCTTTTGCACAAAATGCATATAAAATTATGCCCCCATATATACATCGTCGCATCCTTGCATCTGTCTTGCCCTGCTTGAATTATGGCATTTTGCTCCGCATGGATTGAACGACAGGTTTCATAACGAGTGCCGGAGGGGATATTATTTTTTATTCTGTAACAAAAACCAAGCTCCGCACAGGACACAACTTTTGACGGAGTTCCGTTATAGCCGGTTGCTTTTATTTTCTTATCCTCCCCGACAATAACCGCCCCGACATGCGCCCTTAAACAGTTTGAGCGCGAAGCGCAAGTTTTTGCGATTTCCAAAAAATACTCATTCCACGGTTTAATCATAATTTCGCACCTGAAATACTCAACACTAAAAAACTAACACAAGATATTTAAGATATCAAGAAGGGAAGCTTTACTCTCCCTTAAGCCCCGCCCAATGCTTATTTTCATCCAATCTTACCCTGTAGCCCAAAATTGCGGCAATATCTTGAAATTCGCTCCATTTAACCGTTTCATTTATTAATTTTCTCGAAAGGTTTGACTGACTTATATTATAACCATAAGTATCATTCAAACTCTTTGCCAGTGCACTTAAAGAAACATTGCGCCTTAGGAGCATCATTTTTACAATTTCTCTAACACTTATTTTTTGTTCGGTCATATTATTTAATTTTCTATAAAATTCATACTTGTTTGACTTGTTATATCAATATTGATATAATTATATCGATATTGATATAAATTAAGATACGAAGGGAGAGTCGCACTGTATGACTCCGAAATTTTGCATTGCCTTTTTAAGGCAAACCGTTGTTTTTTTAAAGCGCCCAAAGAATACACAGGCGGGCCATAGCGCCTTTACACTTGCAGAGCTTCTTGTTGCGGTGCTTATTATCTCTATTATTTTAACCGCTTTAGCGCCTGTTATAACAAAAAGGGTGGTTGATAACATAAAAGTTAACGCAATAACAAAAAGCGGCAAACTGTTTTTATTTGACAAAACAGACCCTAATTGCAAAGCTGTTGCGGGTAAAAACTCTCTGGACTGCACTTTTGAAACCGACGCCGACACAAGAAATGTGGGAGTTATTGTCGTATCAGGCGGGGGCGGAGGAGCGGGAGCGACCAATCCTACCATGCTCTACAACCAAAAATTATCCACAACTAACGGAACAAAAGAAATTAAAATCACCAAAAATATGACAAACGTAAGGATTAACTACCTCTCAGGCTCAGGTGCGGGAGGCGGGGGCGGAGCATACTCGCAGGACGGCAGCAGCGGGCCGCAGTCACAAGCAGATTGCGATCCTTATTATGCTAAATTTATTCCGGCTTCCATGAATGGTCTGGATGGAAAAAATTTATGCGTTACAAAATATAATGTTGGAGATACTGGAGCACCCCCGGTACCTTCTGAAGCAATCAAGGCTTCACCTTTTATAACTTGTTCAGACCCAAAATGTTGCTTATTAAGTACATGCAATTACAGCAACTACGATACTTGCTACAGGGCGGCATGCAGATTTACCATGGCAGATAAGGCATGTCAAAACTGGGCGCCCGGTAATACAAAAGCTGGAGATTGGAGATTGCCTACCAAAGAAGAAGCCTCCGGCTGGTCAATACATATGGATGAGATTAACAACTTTATGGGTACCAATGGTGCAAACTTTTGCGGTTCATGTGTAGCAGGTATTTGTGACCAATATGGACATGCATACTGTAATCATGTAACCAATATGAATGCACAATATTGGCCTTTTCACTACTGGCTTAAAACAGGAAACCAAATAGGAGAATTTTATATTGTAAATGGTCAAATTACCGCTGTTGGCGACTCATATGACGGATTTTATTATTCTGCACGCTGCGTTCTTGAAGGCGGTACTGCAAAATACTCCTCATTTGGCGGCGGGGGCGGGGGCGGCGCTGCCTATGTAAAAAGTTATACCATCCCGCAAGACATTATAAAATCAGCAGTCGGCGGCAAAATAACTCTATACGCGGCAGCAGGCGGCAGTTCGGGAGCCGCCGCATCCGACAAAAACCAAGCGGCATCATCAGGCGGCGCGGGCAAAGAATCATATATTTACGTGTATAACAGCGCAAATAAACTCATCTGGGGCTATAAAACACCCGGCGGGTTAGCAGGCGGCGGCGCTAAGGCGGACGGTTACGGAACAGGCGGAGCGCAAAGGGCTGTAAACAGCTGCCAAGAATATAACGGAAGCGCTTGGAAAAGCGTAAGCTGCTCCGGTTACGGGCCCAACGGTGAAGACGGGCAGGCAGTCACAAATTCTTCAACACCTGCCTCGGGTAATGGCGGCAACGGGGGCGGCTCGGCTTACGAATACTCATCTTACACAGGAGGCGGCGCCGGCGGAAATTCCGCTACGCATGACGGCTATCAAGGCTCACGCTGGGGCGCGGGCGGTGGCGGAGGAACGGTTAGATTTGTCGTAAGTGCCGGTAATTCAACAATATACAAAGGCAAAGGCGGCAAAGGCGCAAACGGAATAGCCGAAATTTATTATGATATCATCTATGAAGCCGCAGCCGGAGGCGGGGGCGGAGGAGGAGCGTTTGCAAGAGTTGAAAGCGTAAGCGTATCACCTTCGACAAAATATACAATCCGTGTCGGCAGCGGAGGTAAGGGCGGCTCTGTTGCAAATAACGGAGCGGACGGCGGCGAAAGTGTCGTTACATTTGGCTCAAATAAAATAAGTGCAAGCGGAGGGGGCGGCGGAAAAATAGGAACTTCGGCAACCGCAAGTACAAGTGTTGTACAAGGAAAAGGCGGGACTTTAGGACAGGTATTAAGCGCAATTAGCGACACTAAAGAAAACGGCAGAGCGGGCACGGACGCAACAACTCAAAGTGACGGAAGCTGGGGCGGTGTCGGAGGAAATTCAGGCATAGATACAACAGGCGGCTGCGGCGGATTATTTAAAAATACCTCCGTTTGTACAAATACAAACGTGCAGGGGCAGAGTGTCTTATTTACCGCACCCATAAATATATTTGACACGGCGGAATACGGTTCGGCAGGCGCAGGCGGCGGGGGCGGAGCCTGGGGTAATGACCTGACCATACATCCTAACCCCGGCGGCGGCGGAGACGGACAAAACGGATATGTCTACATCTTCTGGGTAAATTACAAGTAACAATGATGTTTTTCGTATCACTCGGGCGCAACTCCAGGTATAAAAAAGGCGCCCGTTTTCTTATTTTTTTCTTGCAAAAAAGTAAAAACACCGCTAAAATATAAAATATTCAACTATGCGAGCAATAGATTTTTAAAAGAAATTCTGCTCTATGGTCTGAAAACAATTTACAAACTAAAGGAGACCAAAATGTACCAAGACGAAACCCTTAAATGCGAAGACTGCGGCAAAGAATTTGTCTTTAGCACGGGTGAACAAGAGTTCTATGCTGAAAAAGGTTTGGTAAACAAACCCAAAAGATGTCCCGAGTGCAGAAAGGAACGCAGACAGAAAAACAGAAGAAAAATGCATGATGCAGTATGTTCCCAATGCGGAGCAAAAACCAAAGTTCCTTTTAAACCTATTGAGGGCAAAGAAATCTATTGCAAGGAATGCTATCAAAAAAGACAAAGTGAAGCAAATGTTTAAAATTCAAGCCGCCCTTCAAATTAAGGGGCGGCTTTTTTAATACAAAATCAATACAAAAAGGTATTTTAAATTATTCGGAGTTATGGTTTAATATAGTTGTAAAAGGGCTTATGGACGAGAAAAATGTTTAGTGAGCATGTTTTGGCAATGATACTTGCGGGCGGACAAGGAAAAAGGCTTTTCCCGCTTACGCGCGACAGAGCAAAGCCTGCCGTCCCTTTTGGCGGCAGATACAGAATTATAGACTTTGTTTTAAATAATTTTGTAAATTCAGGCTTTTACAAAATAAAGGTTTTAACACAGTACAAATCGGATTCGCTAAACAAACACATCTCGCGCGGCTGGAATTTATCATCATCAGTCGGACAGTATGTTGACTGTATTCCGGCACAAATGAGAACGGACGGCTCCTGGTATAAGGGTACGGCAGATGCCATTTATCAGAAGCTGAACCACATATTGGATGATAATTTTAAGATTGTATGCGTTTTTGGCGGAGATCACATATACAAAATGAATGTCCGCCAGATGATAGATTATCATATTGAAAAAGAAGCGGATCTTACAATATCCGCTATTCCGATTCCAATTGAACTTGCTGGCGAATACGGCATTATGGAAGTGGACGAGTCCTGGCGCCTTATAAATTTTGTCGAAAAGCCAAAACATACACCAAAACACATTCCCGGTGACCCCACAAAGTGCCTTGCTTCTATGGGAAATTATGTATTTAAACCCGAAAAGCTTATCGGCGAACTTGAAGCGGACGCGCTGGATGAGGCATCATCACATGACTTTGGCAAAAATATTATACCTAATATGCTAAAGGGCGGAAGAGCCGTATATATTTACGATTTTGCCTCAAACACATACCCCGGCATGAGTGACTCGGAGCGCGGATATTGGAGAGATGTGGGCAACGTTGACAGTTACTGGCAGGCGAATATGGACTTGCTTGAATACAGTCCGGAATTAAATTTATATTCAAGAGATTGGCCGCTTCGCACTTTTAACTATAATTACCCCCCGGCAAAGTTCATCTGGGACGAAGATAAACGTGTCGGTATGGCAAAGAATTCACTTGTATCGGAAGGCTGTATTATAAGCGGCGGCTCACTTTCGCGCTGCGTTTTGTCGCCAAAGGTAAAAATAAACAGCTACTCAACTATTTCAAATTCAATTCTTCTTGAAAATGTAAATGTCGGACGACACGTACACATAAACCGCGCCATAATCGACAAAAACGTCATTATCCCGCCATATACGGAGATAGGATTTAATAAAGAAGACGACATAAAACGCGGTTTTTACGTATCAAACGACGGCATAACCGTTGTGCCCAAAGACTCTATACTAAATTAAACTGCGGCATTTCAACTTTTTTGACTTCTTTTTTAATGTCAAAAAAGAGTTTTGCGCTTTTTTTGAATTCGCAAGGGTCACCCGTGACGTAAAAATCAATATCACCAATATCGTCGGTGTTTTTAATAACTGAGCATATACTCTTTGCGAGGCTTCCCGCGGGATTAAAAAATATTTCACGCGGCACATACTTTGAAAACATATCAAGAAGATAAGGGTAATGCGTACAGCCCAAAATTACTCTTTTTGCCTTATTTTCAAGTACAATGTTCATCTTTTCTTCAATAAGTTTTTTGCTCTCTTGTGTATCATAAAGCCTGTTTTCAACAATTTCCACAAACCCGGGACATGGTATTTCACAAACTTTTAAACAAGGGTTGGCTTTATGAATTTCGTTTGCATACTTGCCGCTCTTTGCCGTTGCAACAGTTGATAAAACGCATATACAATCCCCTGCTTCAAGCCCCTGCGCTGCGGCATAGGCAGCACTTTGAATAAGCGGAAAAATTCTCAAGCCCTTAGGGGTGAATTCTTTTTTTAAATCTTCGTATGTTAAAGCAGAGGTTGTATTACAAGCAATTGCAATATCTTTTACACCCAGAGTCAGGAAAAAATTTAAAATATTCCTGTTGAAAAAAAGTATTTCATCTTTTGTTTTCGAGCCATAGGGGAGATTTTTTGTATCACCCAGATAGATGTATTTTGATGAGGGCAAAACCTTGACAAGTTCGGATAAGACGGTCAAACCGCCGACACCTGAATCCATAACGCCTATTGTATCACTGTATGTCATTTTCTTGATTTTAAATACTCCATTATACCGTCAGCAAGAGATTTTGCGATTTCTTCACGCCTTTTTTCCTTCATAAGCTCTCGTCGTTCATTGGGATTTGATATAAAACCTATTTCGACAAGTATTGCAGGCGCATTTGTGTGATTTATAACATAAAATTTAGACTGGAACAAGCCCCTGTCAAGCGTTTCCCATTTTGAAAGATTTCTTGAAGATGCCATTTTAGAGTGCACCTCGCGCGCAAAATCAAGGCTGTGAGGATGATACCAGTGAGTTTCAAGGCCGATAACATCTTCTTTAACGGTCGAATTGACATGCACGCTTATAAAGACATCCGGCTCGATTGAATTTGAAAAATCGCTCCTTTCGCTTAATTCCACGGTTTTATCTCTATCGCGCGTCATATGCGTATACACACCTTGCTTTTTCAAATAACCTTCAAGGAGTTTTGATACTTCAAGGGTTATATCTTTTTCATAAATATTATCGCGCGTCGCACCCACATCGCTTCCGCCATGCCCCGGGTCGATTACAACGCTGTACATTTGCTTGATTTCCGAAGGACGCGGGGTTTCTTTGGGTTCTTCTTTTTTAGGCTGTACAACAACCGGTTTTAAATCGTTTTTAACCCGTTTTTTAAAGTAAATTCTGACTTCTTTTGCATCCGGAGAAATTTGTGCATTAATTGCCGTTGAATCCTTTAGATGAAATATAACGCGCGTTTTCTCTGTTGCAATTTTTTGCGCTGTAATGCCCGTATAATCAGGGTTTGAATGCAATTTTTTAATCGCTTCTTCATTTAAATCAACCACATTTTGTAAATCAAGGTAAAATTTCGAATTTTCTTCAAATGCGCTAAGAGCCACAGGATTTGTAAATTTAATATTTACGACATTAAGATTTTCCCCTGCATCCTTTGCTTCATATGACACAACGGAACTTGTTGTTTCTGTGAGTTTAGAGTTTAGCACCTGAGTCCTTTTTGCAATAAAAAGACCCTGTAAATCGGGCGAAAGAACAAGTCTGTAATCTTTTGCATTATTACCCTGAATTACAATACGGGCAGTTGACGGGGTATTTTGCCCCACCCTTAAAATTTCTCTTTGGGTTACACTCGCCCCTTGCACAAGGGAATTTGACGCGGGAAAAGTAAAACTCTTATTTCTCAAATCCTGCGCAACGTTTGCATTTTCAATGTCGTAGACAACCCTTGTCGGATTTTCAAGCACAAAAGAACTTTTAAGAGATACAAGCCCGCTTCCTTTTATCATAAATCCGCTCTGAAGCGGATTTATCGAATTTAAATAAAAAAGCGCTTTTAGCTGCGTATCCCTCTCTTCGCTTTTAACGGCTTTAAATTCCGCCTCTGTTGTATTTGCTACGTTTATAATTTTTTCTTTTGTTTCGCTTGAATATGTTGCGGCCTCAAAAATATCTGCATTTCTTTCGCCTGATGTCATATTATTGTAAAATGTTTTAAACCTTTCGCTTGAAACAAGGGTTTTACCGTAGCGGATAATAATTTGTCTGTCATTTGCATAAATTGCAAATTCTTTAGGGTCGAATTTTTTATTGTACTCAAAAACAATTCTTACGGTATGCGGGTTTGTAGAAAACTGCGAAATCTTAACCGTATCAATTGAGGAATTCTTAAGAGTATAAGTTCTTTGATTTCCCGCAAGCACCGCATTTGAAATATCTACAAACACTCTGTCCGGGTTATCAAGAAAACATTTTGTGATGACATTTTCCGGAGTCCTTATATTTTTATCGTTATCTTCAGGCGTTTGCATGGTCTTGGGAAAAATTTTTCCGACGGATTTTATGATTACCAGATTATCCGAATTATCAAATTCAAGACCCGTTATTTTTACGACAGGAGCAGCCTGTGCGGCAAAAATTGTCGCAAAGAATATCAAAACGGATAATGTAAATTTAATAAATTTCCCCATAACTCCTCATAATTAATAATAGCACCAACTTATTAAACTCGCCAACAATATAAAGTAAAATTTTTTTAAAATTTTTAATTATTTGCAAGCCATGCCTTTTTGGGTTTTGCAAGTAAATTTTTCTTCATTAAGTTTGTAAATTTTGATTTTTCCTATTGTTTACTTAGGGCATGGTCAATTGTAAAAATAAATTAATATTAAAAATATTGCCCATGCGCTTAGTTTGGTATTTGATAATAATGTCTTAAGGAATTAAGTCACATTTTGAAAGGAGTGGTGGCAAGTATTTACGGTGTATGAACCGCAGATAAAGAGGAATGAAAAAGAGATTTTAAAAGACTGTTAACAACAAAAAGAATTAAAAGGCAGCATATGTGGCTGCTGGACTTGAAAAGAGGAAAAACGCCGCTTAAAAGCGGCTTTTATTTTCAAAACGCAAAAAATATTTTTTAGAATTTTTATACCGACATCGCATATTAAAAGGAAGCAATATGAAAATAACAAATATACAGACACAAAACTTTAAGGGTGCAATTTTTATCAGAAACAAAAGTGCTCTAAAACGGGAATTGGAAAAATGTGAACCGCAATACGCAGCAGCAATCAATGAAAATTTAAACGCACTCAAAAAAGCAGTTAAAAATTCTACTCCAAGGGGGAATGTCTATGATCTTGATGTAAAGATTGCAGCAGTGAATATTAGCACGCAGGTAAAAATAAACAACAGGCACTACCCGGTTTTTCACGACAGCGAAACATGTATGCTTGAAGTAAAGCAGCAGCTCCCGCGCCCTTATAATAAAAGGGGGCTAAATCTTTGGAAAAACATACTTCTTAAAGACATAAACAGAGAACAGACTCCGAAAGGACACCGCATTACAAAAGAGAGCAGCTATCGCGCACAAAGAGAAGATATTGACAAAGCATTTGAAGAAGTTGCAACAAGTATAGTGCAAAATTCCCGCCTTGACGGAAGATTTTAATCCTTATCTTGTCCGACAGGGTAAAATTTGTAAATTTATTAGGAGCTTTTTTATTTTTTTGTTAAAATTTAAAAGTAATCTTATAAGGACATTAAGAGATGAAAAATAAAATCATTCTTTTTTGGGTAATTGTCATAATAACCATTGCCTCAATCGGGGTAATCGTCAAAAAGCCGACATCTTTAGGGCTTGATCTTGTGGGCGGCTCAAGACTCACGCTTGAAGCTCAAACATCTGCAACAATTAAAAAAATTACCCCCGAAATTATGGACTCGCTTCAATATGCAATTGAAAACAGGGTAAATGCCCTTGGTGTCGGCGAAACAACGGTTCAAAAAGTCGGCGATAAAAGATTGATGATTGAAATACCCAATATCTCGGATACTGCGCAGGCAAAAGAATTTTTGGGCGAAACAGCCGAACTTGAATTCAAGCGTCCCGCAGGAATTGATGAAAACGGAGATATAAAATGGGAAAGCACGGGCTTAACGGGTAAAGACCTTAAAAAAGCTCTGGTCGGCTCATCCCCCGGTAATGGCGAATGGGTTGTATCGATTGAATTTAATCAGGAAGGCGCTAAAAAATTTGCCCATCTCACGCGCGATTTAGTGGGCCAGCAAATGGCAATTTTCTTTAACGGTGAATTAAAATCAGCGCCAAGGGTAAATGAAGAAATAACGGGCGGCCATGCTCAAATAACCGGCGGGGAAGGTGGCTTTGAATACCAAGAAGTTAAAAACATGGTAGATTTGCTTAACGCCGGTGCACTCCCTGTGGGAGCCGAAATTATTGAGGAAAACTCCGTCGGCCCGACGCTTGGCGCGGACAGTATTCAAAAAAGCAAAGTCGCAGGCATAATCGGACTTGCGCTTGTTATGATATTTATGATTGCATATTATAGAGCTCCAGGGGTAATATCCTGTGTCGCTCTTGTAATTTACAGTCTTATAACTTTTGCAATATTTAAAATAATACCGGTAACACTCACCCTTGCAGGCATTGCGGCTTTCGTTCTTTCAATAGGTATGGCGGTTGATGCCAACATTCTTATTTTTGAGCGCACAAAAGAAGAGCTGAGGTCGGGAAGGTCGCTGTTTACCGCAATAAATTCGGGCTTTGACAGAGCCTTTACAAGCATATTTGACTCTAATATGACGACAATTATAACCTGTGCAATACTTTATGCGCTCGGAACAGGCGCGGTTAAAGGTTTTGCGCTCACCCTTGCAATAGGTGTTTTAGTCAGTATGTTTAGTGCAATCACCGTTACAAAGAACTTTATGCACCTTGTATTTGGCACGGGCGAACTAAAACACCCAGGACTTTTCGGCTTAAGGCAGGAAGAAATTCAAGACGCATACAGTGCGGTTGAAACAAAAAAAGAAAAGGCAAAATTCGGAGTACTGGACTAATTTAAAGCTAAAGCCAAAGGCAGCAAAAAGGAGAATAAAATGGCTAATCCAAATTTAATAAAAAGCAATTATTTAATAGATGTCATTAAACACAGATGGCACTACCTTGCAATAAGTATTATCATACTTATTCCCTGTATTGTTGCCATGTTTTATCTTATGTTTACCCAGCCTAACCACTCACCGGTAAAACCGGGTATCGATTTCACCGGCGGTACGATTTTACAATACGGCATTGAAAATTCAATCACTCCGGAAGATATAAGTAAAATAAGGACTGAACTTGAAAAAATAGGAATAACAAATACCATTATTCAAAATATAAGCAACAAAGGCTCTGACGGCAAAATTAAAAACGTTATATCAATCAAAATGCACTTTTTGGGCGAAAAAAATAACAATCAGATAAACAAAATAACTTCCGTTTTATCACAAAACACAACAGCGCCGCAGCTTGTGTCAACCACATCGGTCGGCCCGACACTTGGTAAAGAACTTCTTAAAAATTCTCTTGTAGCGCTATTGCTGGCATTTTTGGGCATTGTTGTTTATATCTCATTCAGATTTCAGGCGGATTATGCCATAATAGCACTCGCAGCCCTTTTCCATGACGCGCTTTTTGTTGTGGGCGTATTCTCTATACTTGGAATATTTTACAATGTTCAGGTGGATAGTATGTTTATAACCGCAATCCTGACAGTTATAGGTTTTTCGGTGCACGATACAATTGTTGTTTTTGACAGAATAAGAGAAAACATCAGATTTTTGGCGAAAAAATATTCAAGCGGAGAAATTATAAACGCAAGTGTCAATCAAACCCTTGCAAGAAGCTTGAATACGTCCCTTACAACCCTTTTAACGCTGCTCGCACTTTATTTCTTCGGCGGTGCAACGACAAAAGACTTTGTTCTGGCGATGATTTTAGGTATCATAGCAGGTACTTATTCAAGTATATTCTTTGCATCCGTACTTTTGGCGTGGGATAAAGAAATTAAAGCGAAAAAGGCAAATGCACAAACCAACTAAACAATACGATTCGCTTGCGCATTTTGTATCCTGCGAGCGCGAGGTTCTCGGGCTTTCTCAGTCGGGGCTTGCAAAAAAGTGCAATTTGCAGCTTGAACAGATAAACTCGATAGAATCAGGAATTGAGACGTTTCTCTCTACAACGGTAAGGCAAAAACTCGCAAAAGGGCTGAAAACTTCTCTTGAACAGATAAAAATTTATGAAAAGGGCGAAGTTTTTACTTTTGGCAGCGCAAGAGAAATTGAAGATTTAAAAGAGCAGATTTTACAAAACGGTGAAAACTCTAAAGCCGCACTGTATTGCCCTGTTTGCGGCTCAAAACTCATTGTAAGGATTGCAAAAATGTATGACCTTGAGGACAATTTGGTTTTACATCCAAAGGCAAGGTGTTCAAAGTGCCCTTTTCAAATTTCTTAGTTTTGTAAATATACTAAAAAAGCCTCCGATAAAAATACCGGAGGCTTTTAAAATTTTAAAATTAAACCCCGCGGGCGGATTTCAGGCGTTTTAACACTCTTTCTTTACCTAAAATCCAAACTGTCTCCGCCATATCTGCGCCGCGTGTTCTGCCCGTGAGCGCCGCGCGAATTGCCCACATGGTTTCTTTTGGCTTATAGCCTTTGTTTTCTTTAAAATATGTCCTTAAATCCGCAAGTTTATTGTGGATGTCTTCTTCGTTGTCAAAATCCCAGTTATCGGCGTTATTTATAACATACTCTATTACTTCTTTTGACAAGTCTTTATCTAAAACTTCTCTCACTTCATCGTAAGACAGGTCATCTTCAAAGAAATAACTTGCGTCATGCTCGATTTCAGAAAGAACGGTCAGCGGCTCGCGCGTAATTTCGACGATTTTTTCAAGCTTTTGTCTTGAATACTTTGTAATGTCGTATTTAGCCAAAAACGGAATAATCATATCGGTAAGTTTGGGTATTTCCATTTTTTTAATGTATTGTCCGTTCATCCAGTTTAATTTGTCATATTCAAAAACTGAATTTGAACTTGAAACTTCATGAATTCTAAAGTCTTTTGCTATTTCATCGACCGATTTAATCTCAACTCCGTCGGAGGGCGACCAGCCTAAAAGCGCCACAAAGTTAATCAGAGCGTCCGTTAAATATCCTTGTTTAACAAAATCACTTACAGCCGTTGCGCCATGGCGTTTAGAGAGCTTTGTCCTATCCGGCGCCAAAATCATTCCCAAATGTCCGAAATTGGGAACTTTTGCACCGAGAGCCTCGTAAATTAAAATCTGTTTCGGCGTGTTTGAAATATGGTCTTCGCCCCTTATAACGTCCGTAATATTCATCAGCATATCATCAACAACAACCGCAAAATTGTACGTCGGCGTGCCGTTTGATTTCATAATTACAAAATCGCCGATTAAACTTGTGTCAAATTTTAACTCTCCTTTTACAAGGTCGTTAAAAATCAGCTCTTTATGCTCAACTTTAAAACGGATTGAAGGTTTAATCCCCTTTGCTCTCAGTTCGTTTTTTTCTTCTTCGGATAAGTTTAAACATTTCCTTGAATAAACGTATGCGCTGTGATTTTTTATGGCTTCTTCTTTTTCCGCTTCAAGTTCTTCATTTGTACAGAAACACTCATAAGCATACCCCTTGTCCATCAGCATTTTTGCATATTTGGGGTAAATATCAAACCTTTGGGACTGATAATAAGGGCCGTATGGGCCGCCTACATCAGGGCCTTCATCCCAGTTAAGCCCGAGCGCTTTTAAGCTGTCAAAAATATTTTGAGTATAAGCTTGCGAACTTCTGTCCAAATCCGTATCTTCAATCCTTAAAACAAATTCGCCGCCCGTCTTTTTTGCATACAAAAAATTAAAAAGTGCCGTCCTTGCCGTACCTATGTGCAAATTTCCGCTAGGAGAGGGTGCAATTCTTACTCTTATTTTATTTTCCATAGTAAACCTCACAAATCTGCTTTGTATAAAAATCATACCTCTAAAATAAAATTTTTGCATTTTAAAATTTATTTAGTATTATTTTTTTATGGAAAATAAATTAAAAATCGGATTAATAGGGCTTGGTACGGTCGGCGGCGGAGTTGTTAAGACTCTTAGGGAATTTGATGGGCAAATTGAAATTAAAACAGCCGCGGTCAGAAATTTGAATAAAAAAAGAGATGTTGAAGTTAATGAGTTGACCGACGACCCGTTTAAAATCGTAAATGACCCTGAAATAGATGTGGTGGTTGAAGTTGCGGGCGGAATTGATCCTGCTTTTGAACTTTTAAAGACAGCCATTAAAAACAAAAAACATATCGTAACCGCAAATAAAGAGCTGCTTGCAAAGCATGGCGCCGAGCTTTTCGACCTTGCAAACGAATATAACGTCGCAATTTTATATGAAGCTGCGGTCGCGGGCGGCATACCGATTATTATGCCGATTAAAACAACCCTTAAAGGCAATAAATTTAAAAAAGTTGCGGGCATTTTAAACGGTACGACAAACTACATCCTGACCCAGATGGAGCAAAAAGGAATTTCTTATCAGGAATGCCTGAAGGCGGCACAGGAGCTTGGCTACGCTGAAGCCGACCCGACAGGGGATGTTGAAGGCTATGATACGATGTATAAAATTGCAACGTTAGCCAATATTACATTTAACAAAAGAATTGACGTAAATAAAATCTACAGAGAAGGCATAACAAAAATCAGCGCTCAGGATATTAAATTTGCAGATGAGCTTGGATATAAAATTAAGCTTATCGCCCTTGCACAGGATAACGACGGACAAATTGACGTTCGTGTACACCCTATGCTTGTTAGTAAGTCAAATGTTATCTCGGGGATTAACAATGCACTGAATGCCGTAATGCTTGAAGGATTCCCCGTAGGACAGGTTATGTTTACGGGCCCCGGAGCGGGTGAGTTCCCGACTGCAAGCTCTGTTGTGGGCGATATTCTGGCAATTGCCGCAGAATACGGCAAATGCGAAACAATTTTGCCCATGACACGCTGTCACCACAGGGAAATGGCTTCCCAGACGGATATTTTAGATACAAAAAACAGCTACTATATTTCAATAACCGCACAAAACGCCCTCGGGGTAATAGGAATAATCGGCACAGCCTGCGGAAAAAATAAAATAAATATTTCGAGCGTTCTTCAAAAGGGCACCCTGGAGGATGGCACGGCGCACATTATAGTAATTACGGAAACATGCTCCGAGCGCGACATACAAAATGCAATTGAAGAACTTAAGGGTCAGGGAATTAAGATAAATAATTTAATAAGGGTTATGTAAATGAGATACAACGGATTAATAGATAAATACAGACAGTATTTGCCCGTAAGCGATAAAACGGAAATAGTTACTCTCTGCGAGGGCAACACGCCGCTTATTAAAGCTGAAAATCTGGCTAAAAACATAGGTCTGGACTGCGAAATTTACCTTAAATACGAAGGCTCAAACCCGACGGGAAGCTTTAAAGACCGCGGAATGACAATGGCTGTTACAAAAGCGAAAGAAGAAGGCTCGCATGCGATAATCTGCGCTTCAACAGGCAATACATCGGCTGCGGCGGCTGCCTACGGTGCTAAGGCGGGCTTAAAGACTTATGTTTTAATACCCGACGGCTATATTGCACTTGGAAAACTGTCTCAGGCTATGATGTACGGGGCAAAAGTCATCGCAATTAACGGCAATTTCGATAACGCTCTTGATGCCGTTCGCGAAATTTCAAAAAATTACCCTATAACCCTTGTAAATTCCGTAAATCCGTACAGAATTGAAGGTCAAAAAACAGGCGCCTTTGAAATTATTGAAGCGCTTGAAGATGCACCGGATTACCATTTTATTCCCGTTGGCAATGCGGGCAACATTACGGCTTACTGGAAGGGTTATAAAGAATTTTACGGACTTAAAAAGTCGACAAAATTGCCGAAGATGATGGGCATTCAGGCGGAAGGCTCGGCAGCCATTGTAAAAGGGCATAAAATCGACAATCCGCAGACTATTGCAACGGCAATAAGAATAGGTAACCCCGCAAGCTGGAAACAGGCGGAAGCAGCCCGCGACGAGTCAGGAGGCACAATTGATATGGTATCTGATGAAAAAATTATTGAAGCGTATAATTTACTTGCCTCAAGCGAAGGAGTTCTTGCGGAACCTGCAAGCTGTGCGCCTATTGCAGGGTTAATCAAGCTTAAAGATACCATTAAACCAAAATCAAAAATAGTCTGCATTTTAACGGGCAACGGACTAAAAGACCCCGACTGCGCAATTAAATATGCAAAATCTCCCGTTGAGAAAACATCAAGCGACATTAAAGACATTGTAAAATTAATGGGTCTGTAGAGAATTTGGCACTAAAAAAATCCTGCAATTTGCTTGCAGGATTTTTTTTAATTATAACTTTATTTTTTATGCAAACTCATCAAGGATAATCGCAACTGACAGGCTGTCGGGCGCATCAATAATCATGCCTTCTTTGTCATAGCTTATGCCCACTGTTTGATTTTGGGCTTTTCTTGCGCTAATGACATTCTTAAGTACCGCGGCTGTCATTGAAAAGGCGCCGGCAAGAGCAGCAAAGTACAATGCGGGGCGCGATTTCTTTGCCTGTTTGATTACCTGAGAATTTTCAAACTGTTCAACCAGTCTGCCGCTGTCCGCAACGCTTTTTACAAGTGTATTAAAAGCACTTTTAGCCTCATTGTCCAATCCTTTTGACGCTTCTTCAAGCGTTTCTTTTGAACCTTCAATAATGATGTCTTTACTTTTTATAAAAACATCTCTTACGTTGTTGAGTGCTTTATTGTTTTGAAGACCATCGGCAATTCTTTCATATTGTGCGTTTTTTGCAGCCAAGACTTTATTCTGAATTGCTTGCGCAACAGGTTTAAAAGCGTCATCGTGTTCTGCTTTGCTCAAGGGAATATAACGTGTTACAAGAGCAGCAGCAGTCGCACCGCCGACGCCTGCGGCGATTACGTTTGTGTTGTTATTCCGGGCATTATTAATACTCTGTGTTCTCATGTCTCTTACCTCGATTTCACACAAACAGACCACCCCGACTCCTTAAAAGGAACGGTGTGACCCACCAGTAACCTATGGTTAATTTAGCTAACCGCACATTTTTTAAATTTTTAATATTGTATCATAACATTGTTATGTTGTCAATAGTTTTGAAAAATTTTTGTTTCTAAAAAAGTACGGTTACATTTTGACCCGCAAAACTCTCGTTTCACGGGTCAAAATTTCACACACTTTGGGGTCATTCGTAATTTTTTACGCAGCACAAGCTTTAAAATCGGTACGGTCTACAAAACTTGTTTTTTCTGATACTTTGCTCCTGTGGTGCTCAGGGCTTTGCCCTTGCGCTCCTACGTCGCCATGGTACGGCCTTCGCACTTCGCACTTGCTCATCGCAACTGCGTGTGAGCTTCGCACACCTGTGCACTCGTCTGCATTCGCTAAGCGCAGCAGCGCTAAGCTCATTTGACTCGTGTTTTGCTCCTGTAGTGCTCAGGGCTTTGCCCTTGCGCTCCTACGTCGCCATCGTCCAGTTACAAAACGTCGGAAATACTTTATATTTCCGACGTTTTTTCACATCCGCATGCACTTTCGCTTTCGCAAACGCAAAAGCGTAATGCTCAAGCTTCAAGTGTTTATTACATCATTCCCATGCCGCCTGGGCAACTTCGTTGCACGGCGGAGTAGTACGGTTACATTTTGACCCGCAAAACTCTCGTTTCACGGGTCAAAATTTCACACACTTTAGGGTCATTCGTAATTTTTTACGCAGCACAAGCTGCGTACAAAAATTACATCATTCCCATGCCGCCGCCCATGCCTGACATATCGGGCATTTGCGGTGCTTTTTCTTCGGGAATTTCAACAACCGCAGCTTCTGTAGTAAGCAGCATTGAAGCAACGCTTGCCGCGTTTTCAAGTGCACTTCTTGTAACTTTTGCAGGGTCAACAATACCTGCTTTAAACATATCGCCGTATGTGTTTGTAAGTGCGTCATAGCCGTAAGCGCCGGATTCTTTCTTAACCGCGTCAACTACGACATCGCCCTTAGCTCCTGCATTGTTTGCAATTGTGGTTAACGGTATATCAAGAGCTGATGTTAAAATCTTAAAGCCGATTTTTTCATCATCCGATGCGAATGTCTTGTTATCAAGAACATTTTCAAGAACTTGTTGAACACGAACCAGAGCAACACCGCCGCCGGGGACAATGCCTTCTTCTTGAGCCGCGCGTGTTGCATTAAGCGCATCTTCAATTCTTAATTTTGATTCTTTAAGTTCAACTTCGCTTGCCGCGCCGACTTCAATTACCGCAACGCCGCCGGAGAGTTTTGCAACTCTTTCTTGGAGTTTTTCTTTATCGTATTCGCTGTCTGATTGTTCGATTTGTTTTTTCAAAAGTGCAACTCTTTCATCAACCGCACGTTTTGTTTCAGAACCTACAACAATTGTTGTTTCATCTTTTGTAACGGTAACTCTGCGTGCACGTCCGAGCTGTTGAACGGTAACATTTTCAAGCTTAATGCCGAGTTCTTCCGTAAACATTTGACCGCCCGTCAAAATAGCGATATCTTCAAGCATTGCTTTTCTTCTGTCGCCAAAACCGGGAGCTTTTACTGCAACCGCTCTTAAGACTTTTCTCATTGTGTTAACAACAAGTGTTGCAAGCGCTTCACCTTCAACATCTTCAGCAATAATTAAAAGCGATTTACCGTCACGTGCAACCTGTTCCAAAATCGGTACCAAATCAGCAATTAAGTTGATTTTTTTATTTACGCAAAGTACATAAGCATCTTCCAAAACCGCTTCCATGCGTTCCGCATCCGTAATGAAGTAAGGTGAAATATAGCCTTTGTCAAATTGCATACCTTCAACAACTTTTTTATCCGTGCCGAAAGTTTTTGATTCTTCAACCGTTATAACACCGTCTGTGCCGACTGCTTCCATACAATCCGCAATCAGATTGCCTATGAATTTATCGTTGCCTGCGGAAATTGAAGCAACCTGTGCTCTCATTTCTTTTGAGTCAACAGATTTTGACATAGCTTTAATTTCTTTAACGGCTTCTTCAACGGCTTTTGTTATACCGCGCTTAATACCCATCGGATTAGCGCCTGCTGCAAGGTTTCTTAAACCTGCGCGGTATATTGCCTGTGCAAGTACGGAAGCTGTTGTTGTACCGTCGCCCGCAACATCGTTTGTTTTTGATGAAACATCTTTTAAAAGCTGTGCACCTGCATTTTCAAGTCCGTCTTTTAATTCAATTTCCTTTGCAATTGTAACACCGTCGTTAACGATTTGAGGACCGCCGAATTTCTTTTCAAGAATTACGTTTCTGCCTTTTGGTCCAAGTGTCACTTTAACAGCATCAGCAACTGCATCTACGCCTCTTAAGAGGGCTTCGCGCGCTTGTGCGTCAAATACTATTTTTTTAGCCATTTTTATATCTCCTATTCAATTATTGTGTGTGTTTTTGTTGGCTTACGCTATTCAATAATAGCGAGCACGTCTTTAACGGAGAGGATTTTATACTCAACTTCGTCAATTTTTACATCAGTGCCGGAGTATTTTGCAAAAAGCACTTTATCGCCTGTTTTTACGTCCATTTCCTCTCTTGTTCCGTTATCGGTGAATTTTCCCGGCCCAACAGCGATAACTTCACCTTTTTGCGGTTTTTCTTTTGCACTGTCGGGAATAAAAATACCGCCTGATGTTTTTTCAACATCATCTATAACCTTAATAACAATTTTGTCTGCCAAAGGTTTAATTGTAGTCATAATAACTTTCCTCCTTTTTTTACTTTATGAATAAATCATATAATTATTTCTTTCGCATGGGAAAATTATTAACAAAAAATTAATTATTCCCTTGCAAAAGTAAAATTCCCCTGTCGGATTTTACAATTCAGCAGGGGAATAAAATCAAAATAAGCCGTACATTTCGTTAATTTAAAAAAACCTTGAAAAGACTTTAAAATAAATAAGAAAAGCACAAATTATTAAAATTACGCCCATTATTTTCAAAAATATTTCGGAAATACCTGAAAATACGCGCGCTTTTTTAATAAATGAAGTAAAAATTCCCGCAAGAATGATTATTATGCCCTGTCCCAGTGCAAATGCAAAAAGCATAAAAGATGCGTATATTAAATTTGCACTCAGGCTTGCAAAGCTCATAATACCGACAAGAATGGGGGTAGAGCAAGGAGTTGAAGCAAGCGCAAAAGCCGCTCCTATAATAAAAGGGTAAACAAAAAGGCTCTGCGCACTACCTTTTGGCATCTTTTTAACAATTGAGGGCAAATTAAAATTAACAACGCCCAAAAGATTAAGACCTAAAATCAAAATCAAAGAGGCAAGAAAAATTACCCAATATGCACCCCCCAATGCCACAAATGCTCTGCCAAAAAGTGCACATAAAATACCTATTACCGTTAGTACCAAAGATAGGCCCAAAACAAAAGATACAAGCTGAATAAATGTTTTTAAATTCGATTCTTCGCTATAGCCTCCGATATAGCCTATAATAATCGGCAAGATTGACAATGTGCAGGGCGAGAGCGAAGCTAAAAGCCCCCCTAAAAAAGAAATTAATATAAAAAGGTAAGAAAACTCCTGCGTCTTTAAATATGACGCCAGATTAAGCGCTAAAGATTCCATTTTGCCTGCCTATTTAATATTTACAATATTGCTTTCTATTTCATCATCCTCAATAAAGCCTTCGGCCTTTTTGGTTATAACTCCGTCTTTTGTTTCAAAAATTAAAGTCGGAACGAGGGTGATTTTGTATTTTTTAATTAAAGCTTTATTTTTACTGTTTTGTTCGGATACATTTACTTCTTCAAAAGTAACCGCATCTTTATAGTCTTCAATAATACCCGTCATTTCTTCGCTGACTTTTTTGCAATCCGCGCACATAGGAGAGTAAAATTTTATAACTCTCGGTTTTGTATTCACGTTTGCAGCCATTGTTTTTGCCGTTTCTTCTTTTGCAACTGTTGTTTGTGAATTCGCTTCCAAGTAAGCATAAAGTCCCAGCGGAATTGCAAATACAAGAAGTCCTATAACCCAATTTTTCATATATTTTACCTCGTTTATAATTACCATGAAATTATAAAACCATAAGTTTGAAAATTCAAATTAGTCATAAGGGTTAATGCGAAGTCAGGCCTCTGAATTGCAAAGCCTGTGCAATGTGCGAACTTTGAATATTTTCGCTTTTCGACAAATCCGCAATCGTTCTTGAAAGTTTTAAAATTCTTTCATAAGAGCGTGCGGAGAGGTCGAATTTTGAGATTGCAAATTTAAGCATTTTTCTTGACTCGTCATCAATTTTGCAATATTTTTTGACAAGCTTTGCGCTCAACTCGGAATTGGTTAAAATCCCGTCATTTTTGTATCGCTCGAGCTGAATTTTCCTTGCCTCAATTACTCTTTGTCTTATCGTTTTTGAATCTTCACTATCTTCTTTTATGCTCAAAAGCTCATCTTCACTTAATCTCGGAACTTCTATTTGAAGGTCAATCCTATCTAAAAGTGGGCCTGAAAGCCTTGAACGATAACGCCTTATTTGAAAATCCGAGCAGGTACAATGCTTTTTCTTATCCCCGAGATAACCGCACGGACAAGGGTTCATTGCCCCGATAAGTATAAATTTTGCCGGAAATTTAACGCTCTGGCTTGCACGCGAAATTGTGACAACTCCATCCTCTAACGGCTGGCGCAAAACCTCTAAAACCTGGCGGGGAAACTCAACCATTTCATCTAAAAATAAAACCCCTCTGTGTGCAAGGGTAATTTCGCCCGGGCGGACTTTTGAACCGCCCCCTATAATGCCGACCGCAGACGCGCTATGGTGCGGGGAGCGAAAAGGACGGCGCGAGATTAAGGGCTTGTCATAATCCAAAAGCCCTGAGGCTGAATATATTTTTGTAAGCTCAATTGCTTCACTTTTCTCAAGCTGCGGTAAAATGGACACAAAAGCTTTTGAAAGCATTGTTTTACCCGAACCGGGCACTCCGCACATTAAAACGTTATGAGCACCCGCGGCTGCGATTTCAAGAGCATATTTGGCACTTTTTTGTCCTTTTACATGTTTAAAATCAATTTCAAAGTTATCTTCAAGACTTAAAAAATCGCTCACATCCTGTTTTAGGGTATGCAGATTACACTCGCCGTTTAAAAAACCGACCATTTCACATAAATTTTTTGCGCCAAGCGATTCGATGTTTTCGACAAAACTCGCCTCTTTCAAATTTTGATAAGGCAAAATTACTCTTTTAATTCCCAAATCTCCAAGAGCACAAACAATCGGCAAAATGCCGCTAATCGGACGGATTGAGCCGTCAAGTGATAATTCACCCAAAAAAGCCGTATCTTCGGGGATATTTTTAATTATTCCTTCCTTTGCAAGAATACCTGCCGCCATTGCAAGGTCATAACTTGTGCCTTCTTTTTTAATATCTGCAGGTGCAAGATTTATGACGACTTTTGTCTGGGGAAAAGTATAAGAAGAGTTTTTTATCGCAAGCTTAAGACGCTCTTTAGCCTCTGCTATTGCCGTATCGCCAAGTCCTATTATTACAACCTGCGGAAGGGAGTTTATAACATCCGCTTCAACTTCTATTTTATAAGCCTCCAGCCCGACAAGCGTTGCGGTTGTGATTTTTGCTACCATAGGATAATTATATCACAAGCTAATTTTCGTTAATTTTTTGTTACAAAGTTAATATTTAAAGCAATTTTAATTTTGTGTATACTTAATTATTTCAAAAGGAAGGTATTAAATATGATTAACTCTATCAATTTTACGGGCGTAATTAAACCGGAATTTAAAAATGTCGGACAGACACATTTAAAAGCAACTCCATATGATAATTTTACAAAATCCGAAACTCAAGAATGCGATAATGCATTTATAAAATGGGCATATGATACCGATTTTATGCCCCATGGTCTTGCGGCCGCATTAACAGAAGAAAATAAGCTCGGCAGCGGCTTTACAAATTCCGTCTATAAAATACCTTCAAACCCGAATTACGTTTTAAGAGTCAGAAATCACAATAGCATTGATGATATAAATTTTGACAACTACACTCTTGTAAACTGCGAAGATAAAAACCTTAAGAGCAACTTTGGGCAATGTGTTGCAAAAATAATGCCCGCCGACTCTCAATACCCTATTTTTGAAATTTTAAAAAAACAAAAAGGAATAACAAACTCCAACCCGCCTTCAAGTGTTGTATACCATGAAAACGGTAGCATAAGGGAAGGAGAGCTGCCATATGAAGCGCTTGAGAGAAAGGAATACTATGGCAAGTGTTTAAATATTCTTGCAAATATGCCGCAAGAAAGCTATGATAAGCTCATCAATGAGCTTATTGAACTTGACAGAGCCGGATACAGATTTGACTATTACAATCCCAATAATTTTCTTTTAGATGATGAAGATGGAAAAATCAATATAATTGATATTGATAAAACAGCATCGGGCTATAAAAATGACCTTGGCAACATACTATGGGCACTAAGCGGCATAGGATATTTTGACACATTTATGTCTGATTATGACGGCGTAAAAACAGATGATGCCGCACGCGAAGAAGCTATAAAAAATACAATAACGGTAATTGATAAATATACTCAGGCGCTTAAAAATAAAGGTGCAAAATATTCAAAAGACGGCTATGAATTTACAACAAAACTTTTATCTTCACTTCCGTTCAGCTTTTATCTCAGAAGCGTAAATAATGACCAAAAAATGCAAAAACTGCAAGAAATGGGCGTGTTGGATTAAAAATGCATTAAACAAGAACAGGTCTTGCTTAAGCATTGTTTACTATGTATCAATATTTGTTGCATAAACGGCGTTCTGTTCGATAAAGTCACGCCTTGGGCCGACATTATCGCCCATCAGCACGTCAAACAGCTCATCGCAGAGCATTGCATCTTCGATATTTACTTTTAAAAGCGTCCTGTTGGCAGGATCCATAGTCGTTTCCCACAGCTGCTGCGGCATCATTTCGCCGAGACCTTTAAAGCGCTGTATCTGCAAACCCTTTTGTCCGCGTTCTTCTACCAGTCTTTGAAGCTGCGCAAAAGAAGTTATCTCGACTTCGCCCTCGGGAGTTTGCAAAATAAGAATTTTTTCTTCTTCAATTAAAAACTGTCTTATCTTGGGATACGCATTTTTAATTCGCGCAAACTCGTTGCTTTTAATCATATTCGGAGTGATTGTAACGGGGTCATGGTCAATTCCGAGGTCAACTTTAAAGTAAAATTTGTTATTCTCCGGATTTGCACCCAAAGACACCTTGTAGTCTTTAGCTTCCGTTATACCGTAGTTTAACGCGTGATCTTCAATGTAGTGCGCTAAATAACGGTAAACCTCTTTAATTTTTT
The DNA here is from genome assembly GCA_944324405.1 of Candidatus Gastranaerophilales bacterium. Taxonomy (GTDB): domain Bacteria; phylum Cyanobacteriota; class Vampirovibrionia; order Gastranaerophilales; family Gastranaerophilaceae; genus Galligastranaerophilus. The sequence goes on from CALUWF010000001.1 coordinate 114,266, forward strand.
CTTCGTCTTCAAAGTCCTGAGGCTCAACATTTGAGCGGATTAGACCGCGTACAATAACCGAGGGCATTTGATTGATAATAGGGTTATGGAAAGAGCGGTAGTACGTAGACATTGAATAAATAAGGTTTTCAAGTTCTTCGTCGCATACGCTTTTTGTCTTTGTTTTATCGTATAAACAGAGTGATTTTGTACCTCTTTCGCGCACCATTCTGTCAAGCGCCCTGTCGTCATACAAATACTCGGAAGTTTTGCCCGTTGTAACTTTGTACAAGGGGGGCTGCGCAATATATAAATATCCGTTTTCAATAAGCGGTCTTGCATAGCGGAAGAAAAACGTCATAAGAAGCGTTCTTATGTGCGCACCGTCGACATCGGCATCTGTCATCATAACGATTTTATGATATCTCAATTTATCGACATCCACTTCATCAGGGTTTTTTGAAATGTTTATGCCGAGCGCCTGAATCATGATTTTAATTTCGTTTGAATTGTAGATTTTATCCAGTCTTGCGCGCTCAACGTTTAAAATTTTACCCCTGAGCGGCAAAATAGCCTGAAACATTCTGTTTCTGCCCTGTTTTGCACTTCCGCCGGCGCTGTCGCCCTCAACTATGTACAACTCGCATTTTTCGGGCTCTCTTGACGAGCAATCCGCAAGTTTACCGGGCAATGACGAACTTTCAAGCGCGGTTTTGCGCCTTGTTAATTCTCTTGCTTTTCTCGCCGCTTCACGCGCTCTTTGGGCTTGCAGTGTTTTTTCTATGATAAATTTTGCAAGCTTGGGGTTAAACTCGAGCCATTCTTGGAATTTATCCCTTATAACATCGTTAACCGCAGGTGTAACTTCGGCGTTGCCCAGCTTTTCCTTTGTCTGTCCTTCAAATTCGGGATTTGAAATTTTAACCGAAACAATTGCCGTAAGCCCTTCGCGCACATCTTCACCCGCAAGGTTTTGCTCATTATCTTTAAGCAAATTATTTTTCCTTGCATAGTCGTTAATAACGCGCGTAATACCGTTTCTAAAGCCCGTCAGGTGGGTGCCGCCGCTGTGGGTGTTAATGTTATTTGCAAAGCTTAAAACGTTTTCTGTGTAAGAGTCCGTGTATTGCATTGCAATTTCAACATATATACTGTCCACCATTTTTTCCATATAAATCGGCTTTTCAAAAAGCGGGGTTTTGTTTTTGTTTAAATGTTCAACATAGCTTGCAATACCGCCTTCGTAGTGGTAAGTATACTCTTTATCCGCCTTTTTATCGGTGAAAATAATTTTTAAGCCTTTGTTTAAAAACGCCATCTCCCTGAAACGGTTTGCAATAACATCGCAATCAATGTCCGTTGTTTCGGTAAATATTTCAGGGTCGGGCCAAAATCTTGTTTTGGTTCCGGTTGCATCCGTTTCTCTTATTTTTTCAACATGGGTTGAAGGTTCGCCCCTTAAATACTCCTGCCTCCAGACCCAGCCGTCGCGGGAAACTTCCACGACATATTTTTCACTGAGGGCATTTACAACAGATGCACCTACACCGTGCAGACCGCCCGATACTTTATAGCCGCCGTCGCCAAACTTACCGCCCGCGTGCAGCACGGTATGAACGATTTCAAGAGCGGATTTGCCGCTGTCAGGCTTAATATCAACAGGGATTCCGCGTCCGTTGTCCTCAACAGTAACCGAGTTATCCTGATGCACCGTAACATGAATTGTATCGCAGTATCCCGCAAGACTTTCATCGATTGAGTTGTCGACAATTTCATAAATGCAGTGATGTAGCCCTCTCTGAGAGGTTGAACCAATATACATGCCCGGTCTGACCCTGACCGCTTCAAGACCTTCTAAAACTCTTATGTTACTGGCATCATAGTGTTGCGTAGTTTGTTCCGACATGTAAAATCCCCTAAAATACTGGTAATAATAATATATTACTACAAAAAAGGCATGGTGCAAATTTTTAAAGACTTGAAAATAAAAATGTTTAGCTAATAATAATACTTATGAAAATAATTATTTACGGCGCAAATGAAATGGGTTCGATTATAGCGGCGGAATTCTTTGAAGACCACGACATAATCGTAATTGATCCCGATTCAAAAAGTCTTGAAAAATTTAATAATCTTGATTTAACGACTATTTGTGCCGATGCTTCAAATATGAACATATTGCGCGAAGCGGATATTAAAAACTGCGATGTGTTTATTGCCTGTACAAGCATTGATGAGGGGAACATTGTGGCATGCCTCATTGCAAAACAGCTCTCAAATGCCGAAACGGTATGTTTTGTGTCCAAAAAAGAATGCCGCGACTCGCTCAGAGTAATAAGAGAGGAGCACAGCAAATCCCACCCGCTTTATATAGATAACATCATCTGGCCCGAGCGGCTTTTAACCCATGAAATTTTAAGAATAATAACCGTGCCCGATGCCGTTGATGTGGAGTATTTTTCAAACGGGCGGGCAAAGCTGCTTGAATACAGGATAAAAGAGAATTCAATACTTAAAGACAAAAAATTAAAAGAATGCCCCTTTAATGAAGAAACTCTTGTAGTCGGCATTGCAAGGAATGAAGAATTGTTTATTCCAAACGGCGAGAGCGAATTTAAAATCGGCGATAAAGCAATATTTATGGGTACACCTGACGCTCTTGACAATACGGCGGGACAGTTTTTTATAGAAGATAACAATATTAAAAATATTGCAATAATCGGCGGAGGCTCTGTCGGATACGAGCTTGCAAAAAGCCTTGAAAATACAAAACTTAAGATTAAACTTATTGAATACAATTACAAACGCTGCGAATTTTTATCGCAAAACCTCAAAAAAACGCTTGTTTTAAACGGCAACGGCACAAACCTTGAATTGCTTGAACAGGAAGGCATAGGCTCATGCGATGTTGCAATTTGCGTTACCGATAACGATGAAAAAAATCTGCTCTGTTCGCTTTTGACAAAACAATTGGGTGCAAAAAGAACAATAACAAGGGTAACTCAGGCAGCAACGGCTTCGCTTTTTGAAAAAGTCGGCGTAGATGTGGCAATCTCGCCAAAGGAAGCCGCAGTAAACGAAATTAAAAACAGAATAATAGAATCCCATGCCGGAATTTTAGCCACGGTTGAGCGCGGACTTGCGGAAATTTTAGAACTTAAAGTAAGAGAAGATTTCCCCGACACGGCGCTTATGAAATTGAATTTGCCGGCAAGGGCGGTTATTGCAATTATTGAGCGCGGCGGGAAAATAATAATCCCCAAAGGCCAGACTCTTATCCGCGCAAATGACAGTCTTTTAATATTTACAAAATCGCAAAATGTCGCAAATATTAAGGATTTCTTTAAATAATGAGATACAATATTTTATCAACCGTAATAGGTTCAAATTTAAGGTATATAGGCATTGTAATGTTAATCCCAGTGATTTTTGCGCTTTTATACCATGAGGCAAATCACTCGCTGCCTTTTATCTGTGCAGCTTTTGTATCGGTTGTTCTGGGATTTTTATTTACACTGCCAAAAACCACCGAAAAAGATATTGACTCCATGAAAAAAACGGAAGCGCTTGCAGGAGTGTTTTTTACCTGGGTTTTCTTTTCGCTTGTGTGCGCAATTCCTTATCTTTTCTATAACTTTAATTTTACAAATGCAGTGTTTGAGTCTGTTTCAGGCATTACCACAACCGGCGCCACAATATTTGTCGATTATTCAATCTATCCTAAAACTCTTTTTTTCTATCGGGCTATGACCCAGTGGTTCGGGGGCATGGGGATAGTTGTCCTCTTTATTGCTGTCCTGCCGAAGTTTTCAGTCGCCGGCAGACAGATGTTCTCGGCAGAATCTCCGGGACCTGTGGAAGAAAAAGTAACTCCGCGCATACGCCACACGGCAAGCTGGCTGTGGGGGATATACTTAGGACTTACGATTGTTCAACTTATTTTGCTGAAGCTTTGCGGTATGGATTTTTATAATTCGCTCTGCACAACGCTCTCAACTGTTTCAACAGGCGGGCTTTCGCCGAATGCGCAAAGTCTTATGGGGTATAATAATCAAGCTGCCGTTATTATTACGGGAATTTTTATGTTTTTATCCGGTGCAAACTTTATTTTACTCTACAAAGTTTTTATACAGAGAAAATGGGGCTCGTTTTTAAAAAGTGAAGAATTTTTAACTTATCTTGGTATAACAGTATTTTTCAGTTTATCAATTGCTTTTTTTCTGTGGAGCGCACACAAAGGCAGTTTTTTAAAAAGCCTTATTGACAGCTCTTTTCAGGTTATAAGCCTTATAACATCAACAGGATTTGCCTCCGTTGATTTTATAAAATGGGGCGCCGATGCCAAAATTATGCTTTTTGCGGCAATGTTTGCAAGTGCCTGTGCGGCTTCTACCGCAGGAGGTTTAAAAATTGCAAGATGGATTTACCTTTTCAAATACATAAAAAGAGAAGTTGCAAAAATCATCCACCCGAACGCAGTTTATCCTATAAGGCTTGAAGGCAAGCCTGTTTCTGACGATACAGGATCGCAAATAATGGCTTTTTGTATATTTTACTTTTTTATTTTCGCACTCAGCGCATTTGTCACAGCGCTTCTTGAAAAAAGCCCGGCAACTGCATTATCGGGCGCAATTACAACTTTGGGTAACATCGGCCCCGGGCTCAGCGCAAAAATAGGCCCTATGGGCAGTTTTGACGGCCTTTGCTGTATTACAAAATGGATTTTTATTTTCAATATGCTGATAGGAAGACTTGAATTAATACCGTTTTTAGCGCTTTTACATAAAGATTTATGGCGGAATTAATTTCCGATGGCTTTTTTAAGTGCTTCTTCAAGCGTTTTAATTTTATTTTCAAGCGTCTTAACTCTTAAATCCGAGTCATCAGCGCCTATTGAAGTTTTTTCGTACTGTCTTTTTAGTTTTGCGTAATTTTGCGAAGCATCAAAAATACCCCTCAACATTAAAAGCGCACCTGTTGCAACGCCAAAGATAAAGGCAAATAGCGAATAGATAAATAAATCAATATTCATCGAAGTAAAGCCAAGCTGTATTGTAATTTGCGGGTTATTGTAGCCAAAAAGGTAAACAAATCCCGCGGTTATTATAAAAGCCAAAAATAAACCGATATTTTTCATCTTTTTTCCCTTTCTAAAATGCCGAGAACTTTTTTAAAGTCACCGTCCCAGTCGTCATATTTTAATTCAAAAGTCATTATCTCATTATTTTTCGGATGAGTAAAGCTTAAATAATAAGAAATGAGCACCTGTTCATCTGTTTTTATATTTCTGTATTTCTCAATTGTATGACCTTTTGAGCCATAGAGTGTGTCATTAAACAAAGGGTGATTGATTGAAGCCATATGCGCTCTTATCTGATGAGTCCTGCCTGTTTTAAGCTCCAGCTCGACAAGCGCCGCTCCTTCAAATTGCTTAAGCACCTTATAGTACGTAAGTGCATCCTTGCCTTCCCTTTTTTTTGCAATTTGCATTTTAACACTATCACTCATATAATGCGCAAGCGGCTTGTCTATTGCACCTTCTTTTTTATCAAATACCCCGAGTGCTATGGCAAGATATTTTCTTGTTGCACTTTTTTCCTTTATTTGTTTTTGAAGGAGGGCCGCAGCAGCGTCGGTTTTTGCCGCGAGCATAAGTCCTGCCGTATTTTTATCCAATCTGTGAACAATTCCGCGTCTTAGGGGTTCATCTTTATTTGACAGATTATCGCCGCAATGGTATAAAAGTGCATTTACAAGTGTATCTTTTCTCTGATGTGCGGTAGGATGTGTTAAAATACCTTTTTGTTTGTTTATCACAAGCAAATTGTCATCCTCAAATTTTATATCGAGTTTTATATTCTGCGGCAAAATTTCGAGGGGTGCATTATTTAAAAAGCGCGGGTCGTATTCGATAATATCGGTATTTTTAAGTTTGTAAGAGGGCTTTTGATTTTTACCGTTAATTGTAACCTTGCCTGCGGCAAGTATGCCCGAAGCCGTACTTCTGCTTATATTAAAATAAGAGGATAGAAAAATATCCGCTCTTGTGTCAGGTTTTAATAAAATATTTTCATCCGTTAATTTTATTGTTTCCATTTTTGTTTTTCAACCGCGAAGTTTCTTCATATAAAATCATAAGAATAAAAATAAAAACCGAGGTACATATCATCACGTCAAAAAAATTAAAAACCGCAAAATCAACGAAATTAAGCTTTATATAATCAACAACATAACCTAAAGTAATCCTCTCATGCATATTACCCAGAATTCCGGCACTAAAAAACACAAGGGCAAGAATTTTATATTTATCGCCAAAAGTTACTTTTTTATAAACGTAAATAACAAGAGCCCCGAGGACAAAAATCGCAAAAGAGGACAGAAGATAAGGGTGTCCCTCAAAAATGCTGAAAGCACCGCCTGTATTTTGGGCATAAACAAAAGAGGCAAAAAGGTTATCCGCACTTACCATCTGTAAAAAAGTATCGGTACAAAGATGGGCAAGTACAACACCGAACTGCCACAACATTACGCTTGCAATTAAATAAAATACAAACGCCCTTTTATCCTTTATCTTTAGAATCTTGCTTTTTATCTTCTTTTACCTCTCTTATGGGATTGATATCCGTGTATAAATTAACTCTTTGCATTAAAAATGCAAGTCCTGTCATTTTAAAACGAATGGCGCTGAAATCCTGGGCTATATCCATTTTTGTGATACCGACAGAGGCTATGGCATATTCATTTCTTCCGTTTTTATTTGAACGCACAATACGTTCCAAAATTCCGTCTTTCGGAAGTTTTCTAAAGACATCCTCAGGTTCTGCACTCGGATATAAAATCTCTTCCTTGCCCAAAGAAGCAACTACTTTTGTGCCTTTTGGCGGCTGCATTTTAAGCGTAAGACAGTATTCGCTGTCACCCGGAACGCTCAGGGGGGCTGCAAATTCCATGGGGTATTCTTTTGCGCTGCCATATTTAACGGATGTTACCTCTGATATTACATTATCAGCAATTATTTTCCACTCGTTATTTATTTTCTGCAAATAAATTGCGTAATTGCACTCGCCCTCAAGATGGCCCGTACTTAACGATGAATCGGATAATTTTTCGGCTTTTTCTTTTGCACTCTTAGAAGTGAGGGTAGCCCTTGTTGTATCTATAAGGTTTACAACCGCTTTATCCGCATAAAGATTTATGCTTTTTATATCGCTTTCATAGGTTATATCGTCGTATACTTCAAAAGTTTCATTGAGCATTTTTAAAAAAGTGTCGTATTTAAAACCGTCAAAACTCCTGTAGTTTTTATCATAAAGGGTGGCAATCTTTTTTGGGTCATGTTCATTTGAATATTTTGTCAAAAGAGAGAGAACATTTTTTATCTCGTTTATATCTTTTTTTCTGTCGCTGTATTGCTCAAACTGTGCACTTTTCTTTACAAAAAAAGTTTTTATTGCGCCTTTTTTTGTATCTTTATCGCCTATAAAGACAGTTGAAGCCTGGGCACAGGAGGCAAAGAGCAGATATATCATTAAAAATGTAGCTATTTTTTTCATCTTATTTCCTCAATCTTAAGGGCATTATATACTATTATCGCATAAAAATCATGTAGTATTTTGTTGCGCCGTAGTAAAGTATTACCTGCCAAAAATCCGTACCTATCTCATTAACGTCAATATAAGACTTTGGCGGCGGTGTTCTTTGGGTTTGTTTTTTAAAAAGCCTGCCCATTGTGTTTCTTGTTTTCTGACAAATATTTTGCCAAAAGGTAAGCTTTCTCTCCGGCACATATCTTTTATAAAACATAGGATCCACAAGGTCTTTTTCATAAACCGGAACAATGTGCTGCACTTTTCCGTTTGTTTTAAACAAAACATACCATTGTCCGTCTTTTTCTCTCGGGGTCAAAAGATAATACCCCGGCTCGATTACCGTATTTTTAAACACAAATCGGATTGCGGTTCTAAACAGCGGGTAAGGAGCATACATATATTTTGTATACTCTTCTGTTTGATAGGGGTCTAAATTAAAAATATAGCTAAAATTTGCCTCCGGAAGCTTGTCATATATTTCCCTGAATTTTTCATTTTCGCTTTGTACTTTTGTAACTTCATCCGCAAAACAAATATTATGTGCAGCAAACAAAAACGCCGTACAAATAAGCACAAAGGACAAAAATATTTTTTTAAAACCGCTAAAATTTGCCATGTTTACCCCCTTAATGTTAACATAAAACATATGGAAAATAAAGTATTATCTGCAAATCTCAAGGCGCTTGAAAGGTATGACAAAGCGCTTGCTGATGAAATTTTAAGAATAAATATTACAAAATCAAAATTTGATTTATTCCAAAATAAAAACGGCGAATATAATCTGCTGAAAAATTCTTTTGCCCTTCATTCGCTTGAAGGTGCACAGATTGAAGCACAAAAAATAGTCAATAAAATTGAAGATATTGAAGATAAAAATACGTTTAGAATAGTATGGGGCTTGGGTCTTGGATATCTTGCCGACGAGTTTATCGCAAAATCAAAAGGCACCGTTATAATTTTTGAACCTGATATAGAACTTTTAAGAGCTGTTTTTGAAGTTGTAGAGTTTGAAAAAAATCTGCAAAAAACCAATGTATTTGTGACAAACAACAATGAAAAACTTCTTAAAATGCTTGATATTCTGGCTGATAGAGAAACAAAAATTACTGTATCTTTTTTAAGTTCGTATCTTGCCCTGTATAAAAATGAAATTTACAAAACAGCGGGACTTGTCGAGCGCACACGGGGTGAAAAACAGGCAAATATAAATACAATCAACAGGCTTGGCCCGATTTCATGTTTAAATACAATATCAAACATTGATAAAATATCATCTTGCGCGCTTGTTTCATCCATTAAAGACATTTATAAAGGCAAAACGGCACTTATTGCTTCTGCCGGTCCTTCGCTTACTCAAAATATAGAAACCATAAAAAAATACCGCGAAAAATTCATACTTTTTGCGGTGGGGCCTTCTTTAAGGCTGCTTGATAAAAACGGCATAAAGCCTGATTTTTTATGTATGGTGGAAGCTGCGGACACAAGTGCGCAAATTGAAGGAATTGATACGGGGGATGTAAATTTGATTTTTGAACCCTTTTCAAATTCTTACCTGTGGAATTTAAAAACTAAAAATAAATTTTTATTTTTCAGCGAAAATAACTTTTTAAACGATTGGCTCGGAAATGTTTTAAATATTAATATCAAGGGAAATAAAACCGTCGGCACGGTTTCCTACCTTGCACTTTCAAGCGCAAAGACCCTCGGATTTAAAAAAATAATTCTCTGCGGACAAGATCTTGCTTTTAAAGACGGGAAATGTTACGCAAAAGGCAGTGCTTACGAGGATTTGGAATGTACATTAAACCCTGACACAAATAAATATGAAATCACCGTAAAAGACTATAAGAGCTACAAACACAAACTCCTCTCAAAAAGAATGGTAGATAATGAAAATGCGGACTATTACGTAAAAAATTATTTAAAAAGGCTCAATTCCACAATTTATTCAGTGCCCGGACAGGATGGCAGAATGCTTCCGACACAGGCTTGTTATGCCATTTTTATAAAACATTTTGAAACATTTGCCGCAGAAAACAAAAATCTTGAACTTATAAATTCTTCAACAGGCGGGGCCCAAATTTTGGGATATAAAAATATGCCCCTTGAAGAAGCAATTAAAGATGATTTAAATATCGAGCCGGTACAAATTAACATTAAAGCGGCACGATACGATGAGGAAAAAATAAAATCCGAAAAACAAAGCGCAAGACGAATTTTCAATGAAGTTATAAACTTTTTTGCACAGGCACACAAACATCAGGAAGATTTGATTAAAGAAATTTCAATGCGAAAAAGCCTAAATGCCTCTGCCCAAAAAATCCAAGAAAAAATTACGGAACTTTTGCGCACGGTAATTAAAAAATATTACAAATACCCTTTTATAATGTTTCTTTGCGCCTCTTATACAAACAGGTATTTTGACAATTTAGAAAAGATAAAAAATGCGCCCGATTTCGGATGCATGCAAAAATTGCAAAAACAAAACCTTATATTTTTACAAGTGCCTTTAAAATGGTGCAGGAAATGCTCTTTTGATTTATCTGATAAATAATTTATCATTTGACAGCATCTCTTTAACGTTTATTATCATATAAATTTCGCCGTCTTTAACGTATTGCATAAGTTCGCTTCTATTTTCCTGTTTTTTAAGGGATACTATTTCATCGGGTTTAATTTGGATGTTATCGGAAATTGAATCCGCTAAAATACCTATTTTAAATTCATCGGAATTAAGAACGATAATTGTACCGGAGCTGTTGTAGGAGAACTTTTGGGAATGAAAATAATTTTTTATATCAACAATACAGATAAAATCTCCCTTTATATTAACAAGGCCGAGAATAAAATCAGGTGTGCAGGGAACTTTTATCATTTTTGTTTCCTGGAGCTTATAAAAGCCCTTGATGTCATTCATTTTAATACAGTATTTATTCTCCGCAACACAGAAAGACACAAACTCGTCTTTATCGGTTAAAATTTTATAAGGGTTTTTACTTGTTTTTTCAATATATTCAAGCTTTCTTGCATGCAAAACCTCAAGAGAGTGTGCATCTTTTGGAATTAAATCAAAACCGTTTTTAAACCCGCCGTCGTCAGGATGATTTATAACCCAAGAGCTTATTGCCTCAAGATTTAAAACGCTGCACTGAAAAGTATCACAGTCGTAAATAGACTCAATAAAATTATTTTGCGTTTGATAGGGGACACTTTGAATGTTTGATAAATCAGCCCTTTTAACGTCCAGAACTCTGTTTGCCATAATTGCAAAAATATTGTCCTCAACTTTTATTATCACAATCATGGAATTAAGATCATAAGGAGTGGGCTCAATGTTTAAAACCGATTTAATATCAGCGACGTTAATAATTTTCCCGTCATATTCAAATAATCCGGCTATGTGCGAAGGGAGCCTCTCGGGACGCGAAAGCTCGGTAAATTTTAATACTTCAAGAACACGTTTTGCATCCATGGCGTAAATATCTTCGCCTATGCCGATTATTACGAAAATTTTCTCCTGCGGCTCGTCAAATTGTTCTAAAGGAGCCTGTAATTGGGTAAGCTGATTTTCAATATTTTCCATGGTATATCCTATTTAAGTAAAATATCATTTTTTGAATGTCTTGCCATATCAAGCACATCATATAGAGCATCTATATATTCATAATGGCTCTTGTATCTGTCATTCAGCATAAGAGCGGCTGCTTTTACTCTTATTTCTTCATCATCAAAAATTAAGGAAGAAGGGTCTTTTATTTTCCCCACGAGATATTCGAGCTTTTCTTTTGCAGTTTCACTGTTTGAATTTGTCATAAGAATTGCAAATATATTATCTTCGTTCCTGTAAATAAAATCCCCGTCGCCAAGACAGCCGCTTAAAAAATTTGAAATCTTTGCAAGCAGCAAATCAGTATACTGGCTTCCGTAATTATTTTCCATGCTGTCAAAAGATTCAATTTCTATAAAAGCAAGACATAAAGGTGCGCCGTTTCTTTTGTGCCAGCCGCACTCATAGCTTAAAATCCTGTCAAAATCAAGCTGGGTATATAATTTTTTAGGATTTGCACCGCTTTTGTTTTCATCATTACATAGCTTAAAATGTCTAAGGCGCATTATGTGTTCCACAAGGTCTTTTATGGTGCCTAAAAGCTTAAGTTCCGAAGAGTTTAGATTATTTTTTGCATAAAGATAGAGATAGCCTATTATCCTTGGCTGCGCGTTTATTTCATACTCATATTTTATAAAAAACCTGTCAAGAGAGCTTATTTCTTCTGTTTTCTCTTTTTGCAAAACAATATTTACACGGGGATTTTTTATGGAAACTTTTTGTTTAATCTCTTCAAAGACACTTTCGCTTAAAGAAATGCAGCCGGTATCAAAAAACAAAGGTGCATTTTCTTTTTTGTCACTGAAGGCAATCATTGCGCAGTCATATTTAAAATAACGGTTTATTGTGCCGAGAATTTTAACGGCGAGAATATCGCCTTCGGCGTCAATTTCTTTTATAAGGTTAAAATCTTTTATGAGATTTTCCTTCGCGGAAGCGTTTGTCGGGTTATCGGTCTGCGATTTTGCACTTAAAAGCTGCCCTTTTATTTCAAGGCTCACCGGATTATTTTCTATTGTTTCAAGACATACATTTAAAAGCTCCTGCGAACGTTCTCCTTTATTTACAAAGGCGTTTGCACCGGAGCGAAATGCCCAAAATTTATCTATATTTTTATCAAGCCTTGAATACATTACAACCGGAATATTTTTTGCAAGTTCATCCGCCTTTATCATACGGCAAAGCTCATATCCGCCCAAGTCAGGCATTAGAATATCCAGTACTATTAAATCGGGGACTTCTTTGTAAATGGCATCCATAGCATCAAATGCATCATTTAAATGCACAATGTTTATACCAGATTTTTCAAAAACTCCAGATACCGCTTTGGCATCTTCCGGGCTATCATCTATAATGAGTACTTTTTTTGCCATATACCTAAATATCTTATATAATTGAACGTATAAAAAATTATACATTATTTTTTAAAAAAAGGGGATTTATGTCTAAACAAATCAAACAAAAGAACGGTATAAACGATTATCTTGCAAAAAAACAAACTATCGATCTTGTTGTGGTATTGTTTGTTTTTGCCTTTGTTTTTGCGGTATTTGAATTTACCGATTTATCCCATGCGGCTATTGCGGGCGTACTTGTGCTTTTATTTTGCCTTACCGCCGTTCTTTTTGAAGCTACAAAAAAACAATACAAAAAAAATACCACAAATGCCATAAGTGAACTTATCGAGAATGCTCTTGACAATACAAAAAAAATAGAAGGCGCAACCTCCATACAAAAAGAAAACATAAATCTCACCTTTGCAAAACTGTCAAACATAAAACTCCTTATTGAAAACCTTAAAAATCAAAGCTCGGATTTAAATATAATAATCACAAATACAAAACAAAAAGCCCTGGATTCGCTTAATTACACAAATACGGAATATGACGCGGTTAAAGCAAATATCGAAAAAATGTTTACCATAAGGCATAAAATCCAAACAATTGCAGAGCTTATACTTGAACTTTCCGATTATATTCAATCAATATCTTCAACCATAGGACTTGTCGAAGATATCGCCGAGCAGACAAACCTCTTGGCGCTCAATGCCGCAGTTGAAGCTGCCCGCGCCGGAGAACACGGCAAAGGCTTTGCAATAGTTGCGGGCGAGATTAGAAAATTGGCGGATGAATCCAAACAGGCAACCACAAAAATAACTTCTCTTATTACAAATATTCAACAAAGCGCCAATTCTACCGTGCTTGCGACCGAAGAAGGCACAAAAGAAGTTGAATCCGGCATTGAACTTGCTCACAATATAGGCTCAAATATTGAACAGCTCATACTTTTAATGAATGAAATATCGCAAGGCATAAACGATATGACAGGCTCATCAAAAAAAATCTCAACAGATACATCGACAACGGAAAATGCGGTTTCCGAGATTAATTCAATGCTTGAGAACAACTACAAGGCAACTGAAGAAAACTTTCAAAATATAGAAAATATTCAGATAATTTCAAAAACGTTTAAAACAAATATAAGCGAGGAATAACAGGCTTTTTAGATGGATTTCTTAGACGACGAACTGGATGAAATATTAAATATTTTTCAGCAGGAAAGCGGAGAAATTCTGCAATCCATGGACAAAAATCTCTTTGCGCTTGAAAAAGAGCCTGAAAACCAAGATATAATAATCCGGCTCGCCCGTGATGCGCACAGTCTGAAAGGCTCCGCAAGAATGCTCGGTTTTGGCGGAATTCAAAGCGTTGCGCATAAAGTCGAAGACATTTTGGGGCTTATCAGGGATAAAAAAGTAGAACCGACAAGTGATGTAACCGATACCATATCGGAAGCACTCTCGCATATTCAAGTCTTAATAAATAAAACGGTGGAGCAGAAAAAAGAGTTCTTAACGGATGATACGAAAAATTTCATAGAAAAGCTTGAAAAAATATCTATTGATGAAGACCAAGGGCAAAACAACACAATACCAATTTACAATTGCAGCCAGGATATAAAAAAACTACTCTCCAGATTAAACAAAATAGAAGAACTTATTGTACAAATAATATATATTTTCTCTGCCGCAAGACAAGGGGGTGGTTTTAAAGAAATTCACATTATTAAAGCTCCGCTTGCCGAGCTTAATATGATTATAAAAGAACTAAATATAAAACCCCTTGAAGAGTTAATCGGCGCGACGGGCAGATATATTTCATCAATTAATACGGAAAATATCGGCGAAAATGAAATACTGGAACTAAATTCCAAAATTGACTCAATAGAAGAATTTTTTACCAATTATTGCAGGGAAAGAGGAATTGTCACACAAAATTATTTTGACATCGCAAATGAGCTTTTAATAAGCGAGGATGAGGACAAAATAAAACAAAACGATACCGAGGACAAAAAAATAATTGCCGATTTAATAGACAGGATTTATGAAAAACTCAGCCTGCTTGAAATAAACCTGGAGTTTTTGCCCGATATCAAAGAGCTTCTGACACAGCTTTTAACAAAAATAAAAAATGCCGAAATAAAAAAGATTTTTGAAACAATTTTAAGAATTTTAAGTCTTTACCAGGCAAACTCCAAAAATCTTGAAACCGACACACTTGAAGCCATCAAGGAAATCTGCGAAAATACAAGAAAAATTTTTGAACCGGAAAGCCTAAAAAGTGAGGAAAGAAAGTTTGAAATAGAACTTTTGGTACAAAAAATAACTATTGTGGAGCAAATGTCAAAGCTCAACATAGCAAAGCCAAGACCCAAAAAAAATCTTCCCAAAACCGAAAAAAGTACACAGGACTGGATGAGCGCAATTGATACAAGTGATATCAAAACGCTAAGGATTGACTCTTTTAAACTTGATAAACTTGTAAATCAAATCGGCGATCTTATCATCACAAGAATTAAAACAAACGAACATTTAAGCATTGCAAAAAACATACAAAACGAGCTTTTGGAGTGGCAAAAAAGCTTTAATAAAATGGGTTATTACATAAAGTATTTCGACAGAAAATACGTTGCAAACTCCTCTTTCGGCTCAACTCCGGATCCAAGAGCAATCAGCGCCTTTAACAGGCAGCTTATGGTTTTGCAAAATTACCATACCGAAAAAATGATGCATTTAATAAAAGAAACGACCGACCTTTTTAAACAAATGCAGGAGAACGATTCAAAACTTAATTCCGCAACGGCCGAGATTGAAGGTATGGTCAAAAATATGCGTATTTTACCATTGTCAACAATTTTCCATCTTTTTCCCCGCATGGTACACAATATCGCCAAAGAAAAAGGTAAACAGATTGAATTTATAACCGAAGGTTCAGACGTTGCGGCGGATAAAAAAATTATTGAAGAAATAAAAATCCCACTTATTCACATATTAAGAAACTCGATTGACCATGGGATAGAGCTTCCGTCCGAAAGAAAAGAGACAGGCAAAAATCCCGTAGGCAAAATAACAATAAGCGCAAAGCATCACGAAAATAAAATTATTATTAACGTAACCGACGACGGGCGCGGGCTTGATGTGGAAAAAATTAAACAAAAAGCCCTTGAAAAAGGCCTGTTGACCCAGGAAGAAATTGACAACATTGACGAAGAACATCTTATAAATATTATTTTTTATCCGGGCTTTACAACGGGCGATTCTGTTACCGAACTTTCAGGCAGAGGGCTTGGGCTTGATATAGTCCACACAAAAATCTCTCAATTGAACGGCAGAGTAGATATTTTCAGCGAATTTCAAAAAGGAACAATTGTCACAATAGAGCTTCCAGCCAGTATGGCAACAATTAAAACGTTTATAGTATCGGAACAAAATCAGCTTTATGCCATTCCGACTTCTTCCATTAAAACGGTTTTAAGAATAGATACAACCGATGTTTTTGAGCGCGACGGGAAAAATTATTTTGTGCACAACGATGATGTCATACCAATTTACACCCTTTCACAAATTCTTGAACTTGAAAACATCCCGAGACAAGCAAACAAATACACTCTTATGATTGTAAAATCAGAAAGTGCAACAGTCGGGATAATCGTTGAAAAACTCGTATGCGACCAGGAAGTTTTACACAAAAAGCTTGAAGCGCCGCTGTTTAAAGTCAAAAATATCTCGGGCATTACTACTCTTGCAAACGGTGAAATATGTCTGATTTTAAATGTCGGCGACATATTCTCAAGCACTCTGCCTAAAAAAATAAGTACAAAAATAATCGCTTCAAATAAAGCTATAAAAATGAAAGAAAACTACGAGCACAAAATACTTGTAGTAGACGATTCTTTAACAACAAGAACCCTGCAAAAAAATATTCTGCAAAGCTACGGCTACAGGGTACAAATTGCCACAAATGCGCCTGACGCTTTAATAAAAATACACAAAGAACATTTTGACCTGATAATAACAGATAATGAAATGCCCAAAATGAGCGGGCTTGAATTTGTAAAAGAAATAAGAAAAGAAAAAGCCTTCTCAAACATTCCCATAATAGTACTTACATCCATGCCTGAGTCCAAATGGGGGAAAGCATTTAAAGAAGCGGGCGCGCAGGCATATGTGCAAAAAGACCATTTTGAACAGGAAAGCTTTGTAAGATGTGTTGATAATTTCCTAAAAGGGGAAATTAATGAAGGTTGAAGAGTATATCAAAAATTACCTCACTTCAAAAAATGCTCTTGAACACTCCAAACACACGCAAAAGCTGAGCCTTCAATTTTACTGCGAATTAAAAAAAATTTTTCCTAAGGAACCGCTCCTTGAATTTGACAATGCAAAAAAGCTTGTATCCTACAGCGCACTTTTGCATGATATCGGAACTTTTCTTGAAAATTCATCCGGCAGGGCACACAACAAAGCCGGCGCAAAACTCATTTTGGAAAATAAAATAGATGACCTTGATGAAAACGAAACAAAAATCGTTGCGCTTTGCGTCAGATACCACAGAGGCTCAAAACCAAAAGAACACAAGCATAAACTCTTTAGCAAACTAAGTGAAAAAGATAAAAATATCACAAGGGTAATTTCTTCAATAATAAGGATAGCAGATGCGCTTGATTGTAATCATATCCAAAATATCGAAAATATCATACCGGCGTATGATATTTCCAATCGCGCGTTGATTTTAAATACAGACGTAAATATAATGTTCAATAAGGGGATTTATGAGGTTTTTAACAAGAAAAAGACCCTTTTTGAGGATGTATTTAAAATAAAAATCTGTCTTGGCAATGATTAATTTTATAAAAAAAACACTGTTTTTTGCATTCTTTGCGGGCTTGTGCGCTTTAAACCCCGTATTTTGCGCAGAGAAAATAAACGCAGGTGTTGTGTATGAATTTTATCTTGATATAAAAAATCAAATTCCCTCAAATATTAAATACACCACGGAAAACCTGCCTCAAATAAATAATGAAGAACTAAACATCGCTTATTACAAAGATTTTCGCCCCCTGAATATGCTTTCCTTAAGAAATACTTATACAATTAAAAAAACTGCGCCGAAAATTTTAAACAATATGCAAACTCCAAAAGAGTACAATTTGAGCCTGAAAGAAAATAAAATTGCCGCTGCTGCAAAAATTGAACCCTCATATGAAGAGTATTTCAACAGTGCGATAAAATACAAAAACAAAGAAAAATACAAAGATGCTCTCAATGCCGTAAATAAAGCACTTAAAGAAAATCCGCTCAGCATGGAGGGACATTTCTTAAAAGCGGATATTTTAAGATTAAACGGACAGTTTAAAGAAAGTGTCTTGGAATACACCCTTGCGATAAATATCGACCCGAAGTGCACTGATGCCTATTTTAACATTGCAAAAATACTGGAAAATGCGGATAATAAAAAACTGGCACTTGAATACTACAGATATGCATACAGCACAAAGCCCGATGATTACGAAATAAGAAACATAATCTTAAGCTACGAAAAAGAAGGAATTAACTGACATCCGAAAGCGTTTTTTCAACAGCTGCAAGCATCCGCTTAAAGTTTTCCACATCTTCTTTTGAAGAAATAATTTTACACAGCGTGCCGTATCTTAAGAGTCTTTTATACAATTGAGTCTTATTTTCAAAATTATTTGAAACAACAATTGAATTCTCTTTTGTTTCTATAATTCTTTCATGCTCATATAGAGTATATGACTTTGCAAGTCTTCCTTTAAGTTCAAAAACAGTGCTCGGCGCAAAAGTACAGCGCGAGGAAATCTCCGGAGTAGAGTAAATTTCATCTATGTCATTCAGAAGCAAAAGTTCGTATTTTTTGGACTGTTCATCAAAGGCGTGGATATATACCGCGCTGTCAAAGTATTTGAAAGTAACATGTGATATATATCTTTTTTCACCGTTATAAACAATTTTTATTTTAGAATTACCATATCCGTATTTTATAAGTTTTGAAATTTTTTCTTTAAAAATAAAAGGTATGGAAGAATCAAAAGAAAAATCCATCAACTTTGGGGTGTAATTTTCATATTTATTCTTATCCGCAAGAGAAAGTATTTTCATAACCGCATTTTTTAAATCACTTTGCACACTTTCGCCATAGAGCTTTATTCCCAAATCCACAAAAGCCGCAAGATAATAGTAATCGCTCTGCGTTAAATCAAGAGTAAAGGAAATATTTTCCATATAAAATTTACCGTTTCTTTTTTGCAGAATACAGCCT
This sequence comes from Candidatus Gastranaerophilales bacterium, assembly GCA_944324405.1. GTDB lineage: Bacteria > Cyanobacteriota > Vampirovibrionia > Gastranaerophilales > Gastranaerophilaceae > Galligastranaerophilus. The sequence continues at coordinate 133,060 of CALUWF010000001.1, forward strand.
GATTCCCTTATTGTTTTAAAATATTTTGCAAGGGTTTCTTTGTTTATAAAAATATTATCCTCACCCAGCGCCTTTATTATTTCTCCTATCGAAAGCGGGTTATTATAAAGCATTTTAAATATTTTCATAATCCTGTATGAGGCATCTATTTTTCTCAAGAGTACATCTCCTTAACATCTTTAATTATTTTCAGAAGCCTTGTCCTTACATTTTCATCTTCCACGCTCACTAAATCCGCACCATAGGAAAGGAGTTTTTGAATTAAGTTAAACTCGTTTGTATACACCTCTTTTATCTGTATATATTTGGAAGTATATCTGATTATTTTTTCTCCGCCTTCAAAATTAACGGGCAGGTCTTTTTTATTTAAAATGCAGTACACACAGCTTTTTGAAGGTGTTTTTAGCTGTGCATTTACTTTTACAATTTTTACTATCTTTTTTATTTTATCCGTTCTTAAATACACGGTGCCATATTCATCGCACTCTCCCCATAAATAGAGCTTGTCATTTTTCTTTGAATATTCAATCCTGTCGCATATCACGCTTATGCGGCGCTTTTTACCGGCGGGAGAATCATAAACGAGAACAATTTCGTTTTTATGCTTTGCATGCACATCGAGCTCTTTTAATAATTTAAAATCCGTTTTTAAAATATTTCCAAAATCCAAAATCGATTCTATCTGCTCATCCGATTCAAGCAGTTTTGAAATTTTCTCAAAAGCTTCATAGAGAGAAATAATGCAGCGAAAATCCATAAAATGAAACATCGCGCTTTTTGTATTTAAAAGTGCTTTGAGTTCCGCCTTTGTGAATTTTATTTTAACCGGAACAAGCTTTAGCTCATAACAGTAGTTATTGCCTTTATTTCCTGTCGTAATCTCAAAACCTACCGATTTAAGAGTATTAATATCAAGAGTTATTGTATCCGGCGTAACATCGTTTAAATATGGATTTTTTGCAATTTCCTCAATGATTTTTGCCTTTGGAAGCGGGCCTTTTATAAGAAGCTGCGCCACAAATAATATTCTTAATCCGGTCTGAGCTATATTGTTGTTATATTTTCTTTTCAGCATTTAAAACCAAAAACTTCTCTTATCCGACCTCTTTTATAGTAACAAAAAATTATCCGTATAACATAAATTTTAAGTTTTTATCTCATCCATGCGACCTATTTATTAAGTAATATTAACAAAAAAACATGTAATCCTTTAAAAAATTTGTTATAATCTAAAAAGGATGATAAAACAAGGAGACTTTTTTGAGTATGTGCCCATCAAACCAGCTTAGCGACAAAGAGTATGAAGAGCTTCTTAAAAAATACGAGTACAGCTTCCAAAAGGGTGATTTGGTAAAAGGTACAATCTGCACTTACGATTCGGAAGGCGCCATTGTTGATATCGGCGCTAAAACAAACGCCATTTGCCCCGACAGAGAAGCAAAGCTAAACAAAGACGACAACATTGAAGAAATCCTTGAAAAAGGCAAAGAATACGAATTTTTAATCATTAAAGAAGAGGATGAAGAAGGAAGATTTACGGTATCCTACAAAAAGGTTGCAATGGCTTACAACTGGAAGCTTTTAGAAGAAGCCAAAGCCCAAGATAAAGTAGTCGAAGGCGTAGTTGTTCAATCGGTCAAAGGCGGAGTCCTTGTTGATGTTATGGGAATAAGAGGCTTTGTTCCCTCAAGCCATCTTCGCTCAAAAGAGCCTGACAACATTGTAAATCAAAAAATCGAGCTTAAGATTTTAAGCATGGATATGTCACAAAATAACTTTATTTTATCCAACAGAAAAGTTTACACCGATAATCTTGAAGAAATTAAAAAAGATGTATTCGGACAACTCGAGGTAGGCACCGTTGTAAAAGGTGAAGTTGTAAGGATTGCAGACTTTGGAGCTTTCATCGACATCGGCGGAGTAGACGGACTTTTGCCTCTGTCACAAATCTCCTGGAGATGGGTGGATCACCCGTGCGACGTATTAAAAGTCGGCGAAAAAATTGACGTTGAAATCATAGGTATAGATTTAGACAAACAAAGAGTTTCCCTGAGCCTTAAAAACCTTGAGCCCGACCCGTGGGTTGAAGCAAAAGGCAAAATAACCGAAGGCGCAAAGGTAAAAGGTAAAATCACAAGAATTAAACACTTTGGCGCATTTGTCGAAGTTTACCCCTGCGTTGAAGCACTCCTGCCGCAAAGCGAGCTTGTGCAATACCAAAACGAACACGGCACAATCCTTGATGTCGGCGATGAAATAGATACCACAATTTTAAAATTTAATCCGGACGATAAGAGAATATCGCTTAGTGTCACTCACAATGAATAAATAAAAAACCGGCGCAGAGAGTATGGTTACATCTGCGCCAGTTTTATAATCTCATCCACACTTGTTTGATAGTCCGTTTTATCATCTGTCGGCTGAATTAAATACCCCTCAATTTTGTCCATAAGCGAAATTGCTTTATCTGTCAGAGGGTCTGAGCCGCGCTGATAAGCGCCGATATTTATTAAATCCTCATTTTTGGCATAACTTGCAAGCAGCGCACGGATTTTGCCTGCCGCACTTTTGTGCTCTTTTGATACAATATTATTCATAACCCGTGAAATGCTCTGCAAAACATCAATCGCGGGATAGTGATTTTTATGCGCAAGAGCACGCGAGAGCATAATGTGCCCGTCTAAAATGCTCCTTGCAGTATCAGACACAGGCTCATTAAAATCGTCACCTTCAACAAGCACGGTATATAGCCCCGTTATTGTGCCGTATTCATTACAGCCCGCACGCTCTAAAAACTTTGGCATAAGCGCAAAAACGGAAGGTGTATATCCTCTTGTGGCAGGCGGCTCGCCGACTGCAAGCCCGACTTCTCTCTGCGCAAGGGCAATACGCGTTACGCTATCGAGCATAAAAAGAACGTCCCTGCCTTTGTCCCTAAAATATTCGGCAATTGCACATGCCACAAACGCCGCTTTTATTTTGACCAGAGAGGGCTGCTCGGAAGTTGCAACAACGACAACGGAGCGTTTCATGCCCTCAACTCCCAAAGTGTGTTCTATAAATTCTCTTACCTCTCTGCCGCGTTCTCCGATTAGGGCAATAACATTTATATCGGCTGATGTATTTTTTGCCATCATGGCAAGAGTTGTGCTTTTGCCCACGCCCGAGCCTGCAAAAATACCCATTCTCTGACCCTTGCCGACGGTAATTAATCCATCAATAGCCCTTATGCCGAGGCTTAGCGGCTCATCAATAGGCTTTCTTTTAAGCGGGTTGATGATTTTTCCTCCCGTCGAATAGTATTTATCCGCACTTATTTCGCCAAGAGAGTCAATCGGATTTCCAAGACCGTCTAAAACACGCCCCAAAAGAGAATCGGACACTTTTACTTTCATATCAGAGCCCGTATTTACAACTTTAGCACCCGCCTTAAGCCCGTCAATCGAGCCGAGCGGCATTAAAAGGACTCTATCCTCTCTAAAACCCACAACCTCACAGAATATCGGCTCCATATCATCCGAGATTATATGACACAAATCCCCGATGGATGACTCCGGGCCGTCAGCTTCGATTATAAGTCCTATAATCTCAACAACCCTGCCGATTTTAACAATGGGATTTATTTCATTTACGATTTTTTGATAAGGCGAAAAATCAAATTTATCCAATGCCGCTATCCTCACCATCATCATCGGATGAATTCAGCTCTTTTAAAAATTCGTTTGATATTTGATTTAGCTGCTGTTCAAAACTCAAGTCCAGACGCTCTTTTGGGGTTTGAATAATTAAAGTGTCATCCGGAAATTTTGAATTGTAGGTAAGTTTTATATTTCTCAATTTGTCTATATCAATATCATCCGCGCAATTTTCATCGGGACTTAAATTCCCGCTTAAAACTTCATTTAAGAGCCTTGCATACTTTTCACTTAAGATAAGTTCAATGTTTTCTTTATCACTTAAAAGCGACAGCGACTTAGAAACAAGCGAAGCGACGGATTGAGCATCAACAGAATTTATGGAGATTTTTCTTGCAATCATAAGCACAAGATTAACAATCTCGTCTTTTGAACTTTTTAATATTTTTTGCTTCATCTCAAAAGTATTTTTTACTATCTCATCCATACCGTGAATTTTTTGGAGCATTTCTTCTTTTATTTTATTCACTCCGTCTGAATATCCTGCCTCATATCCTTCTTTTGCGCCCTGCTGTGAAGCTTCTTCTTTTATTTTTTGCGCCTGCTCACTTGCTTCATCAAGCGTGGCTTTTGCTTGCTGCTGCGCCTGCTCTAAAATTTCATTTGCATTTTTATTTAAAATATCAACCTCGGCGCTTGCTTTACTTCTTATTTCTTGCGCCTCTTGAGATGCGGCATTTATAATCTCCTCAGATTTTGCATTTGCTTCATCAAGGATTTTTTGCGCTTTATCCTGCGCTTCTTTTTCAAGAAGATTGATTTTGTTTAAAACTTCATTTGAAATTACGGGCTCTTCTTTTTGCTCTTCTTCCTCCCGTTCTTTTTCTTCAAATTCTTCATTTGTAAAAAAATCCACGACAACTAAATTGCCAGGATTTATTCTATCCGATGTAATTCTACTCAATTAACTCATCTCCGGCGCCGTCACGTGCGACAACAATTTCTCCGTTTTGTTCAAGCATTCTTATAATGCCCACAATTCTTGATTGTACTTCCTGAACTTCACGCGCTCTAACCGGTCCCATATATTCCATATCTTCAAGCAAAATCGCCTGAGCGCGCTCTGACATGTTACGAAGAATTTTATCTTTAACATCATCCCTTGAACCTTTAAGAGAAAGCGCAAGGTCTTTTGTATCCACTTCGCGAAGAATTCTCTGAATTGCCCTGTCATCAAGGTTAACAATGTCCTCAAATACAAACATAAGACTTCTTACATCTTCTGCCAATTGTGGAGTTTCTTCCTCGAGCATTTCTATAACGTTTTTCTCTGTCGCGCGGTCTGTTCTGTTTAAAATGCTTGCAAGAGTTTCGGTACCGCCAGCTTTTGAGAAATCCTGTATAACAACATTTGAAAATTTGCTTTCGACAATTTTTTCAACTTCCGAGATAATCTCAGGGTTTGTTGTTTCCATCTGTGCAATTTTAAGCGACACTTTATGCTGCACATTTGGCGGAAGGCAGTTTAAAACTTTTGCGGATTGTTCAGGCTTTAAATAGGCAAGAATAAGCGCTATTAGCTGCGGATTTTCATTTTGAAAAGAAGTTGCAAGCTGAATTGGGTCTGCATCGTTAAAAAATTGGAAAGGATTTGAGTTTAAAATTGTAACCAGCCTATCAAGGATTTTATTTGCCTGCTCGGTACCGTATGCCTTCTCTAAAAGGGTTTTAGCATAGTTCATGCCGCCTGAAGCGAGCATGGAATTTGCCTGAAAAATAGTATGGAATTCATCCACAATTGCTTCAAGCGTTTCAATGGGCAGTTTGTTCATTGCCGCAATATCAAGCGTAACCTGCTCCAGGACATCGTCATCCGTTATATTTTTCATAATCTCCGAAGCCGCAGCAGGCCCGAGCACTATCATAAGTGCTGCAACCTTTTGTGAATGTGTCATGGCTTCTATTTGTATCGGGAGCATTTCTCTTTAATTCTTCTCTTTTTTATTACTTACTCTTTAATGTATGATGTTAAGAGCCTTGCCGCATCTTGCGGATCGCTCATAATAATATCTGTTATCTCGGCGCGTTTTTTATCTACAACCGAGGTAAACACAGGCTCGTCGTCCTCTGCCTGTTCAAGGTAATTTGTATCGACGTTATCATTATTGCCCATCATTATATAAGGGTCAAATCCGTTGAATTGGTTTTCTTCCTGGTAAACAGGTTTTGGCGGTTCGGGCTTTTTAAATATTGAAGAAAATGTCGTAAGACCCAATATTCCAAGCACCAATACCACAATAAGAGGCGCAACATTTGAAAATATAAATTCCATCATTTCCATAATTTTTGCGTACCTTTCCTCGTTTAATGTTTGAAGCTGCTCTGCTTTATCTATTCCCATAAATTTAAGACTTGAAACATTAACAACATCCCCGCGCGTCACATCCATACCTGCAGCGGCTATTACAAGATTTTTGATATCATCTTCTTCTTCCTGAGTTAAAATTTTATTAACGGCAACCGCAACGGATAAACGCACAACAGAGCCAGGGGCATAGACAACCTGTTTGATTTCTTTTGTAACCGCGTAATTTACGGCATTTTTCTCTTTTTCATAGCTCAATTCTCTTCCGCGGACTTTATCGGTTACATTTCTTGCGTTTTCATCCGCATCGCTTATGCCGCTTTGCTCCTCAACAACTGTCATGACATTTTGTGTCTGCGGATTTTGAGCATTTGCGTTTTGAATATTAACGTTTTGCCCGCCCTGCTGCAATTGCTGATTTTGACCTGTAGGATTATCAGGGTCAAGCGCCACTTCATCTTTTTTTAAAACAATTGGCTGAGGTTTTTTATAAGTTTCTTTTTCGCTTTGCTGCCCTAAAATTACGCCGCTTTGTGTGCCATTTGCAGGAACATAGCTTTCTATTGTTGAGCGGGTGGAGTTAAAATCCATAACCGCGCTGACCTGAACAGACACATTATCTTTGCCCATAATGGTTTCAAGAGTGTCTTTTATTTTCTTTGCGGCTTCTTTTTCAAAGGCGCTTCTGTAGCTTTGCATATCGGTATTATTTTTTGCAACATCTTCGCTCAGGGCATTTCCGTTTTGATCAGTTAAAAACACCCTGTCATTTGTAAGACGCGGAACGGAATATGCCACAAGGTTTTTAATTGCAAGGATTTGCGACGGTTTTAGCCTGTAGCCCGGCTCAAGTATTAAAATGACGCTGGCACTTGGTTCTTCATCATCATCCGAAAACACGGAACGCTCAGGCTCGGCAAGCTGTACGCGCGCTTTTTGAATACCGTTAATTTTTTCAATCGAGCGGGTAAGCTCTCCTTGAAAAATTCTCTGTTTTGTAAGTTTATTTTTAAAATCGGTCGAGCCTAATTGTAAATCGTCAAGAAGCTCAAAACCGGGGGTAGAGTCTTTTATAAGGTCATTTTCCGCAACAAAAATTCTTAAATCTTCTTTATCTTGTTCGCGCACTAAAATCGCCGACTTGTCGTCGGACAATTTAAAGGCATAGCCGCTTTTTTTAAGACTTTCACTGATTGCAGCCACATCATCACGCGACAGGTCGGAATACAAAACAGACCAATTAGGCTCTGTTGCTTTAAAAATAAAGTAAATACAAACAACCATTGCAACGACAAGAAGTGCGCATATGACAAATTTTTGGTTCAAATCAAATTTGTCCCAAATCTTTTTAATATCAAGCGCCATCGCTTTTAGGTGTTCGTTCACTTTTTAAATATCCCTGATTTTTTAGTATGTTTACTACAGTATTTTAGACTTTTTTAGCGTTTAATTCAATTTGTTAAGCTTTTTAAACTCTTAAATTTTTAAATTCGTTGTATGCATTTACCGCCTGGTTTCTTAATTGGATAGCCATTTGCATTGCAAGGGTAGACTTTTGAGCGGCAATCATAACTTCATGCACACTTATATCGCCGCCTGCGGCAAAAGTTTCCATGGCATCTTCGGCTGCCTTTTGGGTAGCGCTCAAATTATTTATTCCGCCGGATATCCCTTTCCCGATATCGCGCGCCATAAGAGCTGTTTCAGAGAGATTTTCAATCTTTTGCGCATTTATTGCATCGACTCCCAAAAATTCAACCGAGCCTTTTAATTTTTGCGGCTCTTTTGTATTTTGAGGTTCATTTGATGTCAGCGAATTAAAAATCTCATTAAAATCCGACGCATCATCAATCTGTTTATCGAAATTTTTAATGCTGTTATCAAAACTTTTATTAAAACTATCTATCGAAGCTATATTTGTATTAATTTCAAAACTCATTTTTTATTTGCCTTATATTTGAAGAGCGCTTTGTATCATTGTTTTTGTGGTTTGCGCTATGGTAACATTTGCCTCGTATGCCTTTGAAGCATTTACCATATTAACCATCTCCTCTACCACATTAACGTTTGGAAGGGTTACCATACCTTCTTCATCGGCATCGGGGTGTGTCGGGTCATATACCATACGATAAGGATTTTCAGACTCTCTTATCTCATCCACCATAACGCCCTGCGCCATTCCGTCTTCTTCAAAAACCACTCTTCCTCTTAAATAAGGGCCGTTTATCAAATCCATTTGAACATCGTGCGAGCCTGTCGGCATGGCGGGACGAAGGGAGTCTTTATACACCGCTTTAAAAGTAACTTCTTTTTTTGTATAGACTTCTCTTTCACCTTTTGCGTTTCTTGTAGTGTTGGCATTTGCAATGTTTGATGAAACGGTGTCCATCATAACCCTCTGCGCGTGCATGCCCGAGCCTGCTATATCAAAAATATCAAAACTCATTTAATACTCTCCTAAATTTGTCCTCTTATGACACTTTGAAGCCCCTGAAACGACCTTGACATAAGGTTTGTAAGGATTGTGTACTGTGTACCGGTTTTTGCCTCGTCCATCATTTCCGCTTCAATGTTTACATTGTTGCCATCAGCGCTTATAGGGTCTGAATAATCCCCTATAATCTCGGGCGAAAAACCGTTATCTACTGAGCTTCTTAAAAAGGCAATCTGCGCCGGGTCTTGTTTTTTAAGGGCTTCGACGGGATTTTCCACGATTTTTTGTGAATTTTGGACTTTTATGTGTTCTTTTAAGTCTTCCCGTTCAATCATCTCTTGAATTTGATCTTCAAAGGCAACGTCTTTTCTTTGATACCCCGGCGTTGTAGCGTTCACGGTATTGGCCGAAATGGCGCGCGAGCGCTCATAGAGTCCGTTTAGTGCAAGAGCTGCGATTTCACGTGTTCTGTTATTTATCAAATCCATACTGCACCTGCCTTTCAGCTTATTGCATTTTGCGAAAGAGGCACGGTAACAAGAAATTCCGTTCCTTCTTCGTCGCTTTTAACGAGTGAAATTGACCCGAGCTGGGCTGCGAGATATTTTCTGCAAATATTTAATCCCAAACCCCAGCCGTCTTTTTTTGTGGAAAAACCTTCCGTGAAGAGTTTTGTCCGTATTTCCTGCGGGATTTGTTCACCATGGTTTTTTATAAACACTTTTGCATATTTTTCATCCGCTTCGATTTTTATTTCAATTTCATCGTCTTGTGTTGATTCATCCGCGTTTTTTACAATATTATTTATAACGGCGAAAAATCTTTCTTCATCAATAAAAACAACTGCTCTGCCTTTTATCTTATCTATAAATTTAATTCTGTTGTTTCTCTCCGGAAGAATTTTTTCAAATATTTCAATTGATGATTTTATGACCTCTCTTAAATCTTTCTCTTCGAAATTTAAATTGTCTGTCGCTCTCAAATCATCAAGCTGCAAGCGAATTAAAGAAAGGGATTTTTGAATAAGCCCGATATTTTTATCCTCACCCAGCTGCTTTTGAAGAATTTTTGCATATATATCAAGCACGCTCAGCTGATTTTTTATTTCATGGCAGCAATGGCGGATATTCGCATTTATTTCATCGTTTGTATTTTGTATTTGAAGCTTGTTAGCAAGGGCCTCCTGCTCTTTTAAATTAAATTCGTTTTCTTTTATGTTCTCATTGAGCATTTTTAAAACGTTATATATAGCATCATTCAAAAGGGCATTTTCACGGCGTTCCGGGCGATATGAATAAAATTTTTCATCAAGATTAATTTTAAGCCTGTCTTTTACCGTTTCAAAAACCTCATTAACATCTTTTGAGTTAACTCTTATACACAGTTTTGTTTCTTCTTTATTATCAGTTTCCGAGTAATCCCAAATTAAAACCGCATTGTATCTGTGCGAAGTTATAATTACAAATTCCGTTTCAATAAAATCATCTTTAGAGATAATATCAAAGTCTAAAAAGCTGAACATTTCAACATTTGAGCAGTATTCCAATCTTTTTATAATGCCGTCTATACCGCTTGTATTTTTAAACCTTGTAAGAATTAATGACTTTGCATTATTTGAAGCAATAGGCTCCAGCAAACTGCGCAAAAGACCGTTAACAGTGTTTTTTGAAAACAGCTCTATATTTGTATCATATTCTGATTGAAAAAAACTCTTTAAGTTTTTTTTACCGTGTCTGTACATTTATAAACTCACCATTTTTAACTTTTTGTCTTGAAGTTTTATGCCCTTAGGCGATTTTTGCTTTTTTTCTTGCTCCAAAACCCTTGTTTATCGCATATAATACCGCCTGTGTTCTGTCATTTACCTGTAATTTTTGGAAAATGTTGTTAACGTGTGTTTTAACGGTTGTTTCAGAGATAAAGAGCTGCTGAGCCACGCCTTTGTATGTAATTCCTTCCGTTAAAAGCCCCAGAACCTCTTCTTCTCTGTTTGTCAGGTAGTTAAGCAGATTTTCTTCATCATCCTGAGCATTATATGTATTTTCATTTTTTTGTGCGGCTTGGAAATATTCAAAGAATTTAGAACAAAGAATTGAAGGAAGATAAATTTTGCCCATTGAAACCTCATCAAGCGCACGGATTAGCTGGGCAGATGCCATTGTTTTTAAAATATAGCCTTTTGCGCCGATTTTCATTGCGCGGTAAATTAAATCCGCATCATCATAGCCGGTGAGCGCTATTATTTTTGTTTTTAAACCGAGTTTTTCAATTTCCGCAATTGCGGTAATGCCATCGATTTCCGGCATATTTATATCCATTAAAACAATGTCGGGCTGATATTTTTTAATAAGAGAAATTGCGACATTTACGTTTCCGGCATTTGCTATTACTTCATAATCCCCTTCAAGATTAATAAGTTCACGAATGCCCGAGGCATGATCATAATTATCATCCACGACAATAACTCTTGTTTTCCTTTTAAAATCAGCTCTTCTCATCTTCTCCTCCGCTATCCCTAATCTTTTTTGAACTTTTTACACTTAACGGGCTATTTTTTAAGCCCCCACAATTTGAATATACCCTCTAAAGTGTATTTCTTCATCAATTGAAAGGTTTAATTTTAGGGCATTTGGGGCGGATAAGAAGTATTAGATCCAAAGATTGAGAACAATGTCTTAAATCAAATTTTTGCGACATTTAGCGCGTTGTCAATCCTCCCGAAATTAAAAAAATATCCGATTATACAAATTTTCATCCATATAGACCAAAACAAATAAAAAAATTGCGTGTATTATATGCTTGATAGCAATTACGGAATAAATTCAGGAAATATAAACCATGGGAGAGCACTTAAGCGCCCAAATAATGGGAATGCAAGTTAATTTAGACACATTAATTATGATGTGGTTTACAATGGCGCTGTTAATCGTAGTATCTTTTATTGCGACAAGAAAGCTTTCCCTTGTCCCCACAAAACTTCAAATAATTTTTGAAGGAATTATCAACTATTTTTCAAATATTGTTTCATCAAATATGGGAGAAAAAGAAGGCAAAAAACACCTGCCCCTTTTGCTCACTCTTTTTATGTTTATATTAAGTGCAAATTTAGTGGGACAATTGCCCCTAAGGCTTATACACCTGCCACACGGTGAACTTGCCTCGCCCAATAACGATATAAATATGACGGCAGCTATGGCAATAATAGTGTCGATATATTATATATACTACGGAATAAGAGCAAAAGGCTTCAAATTTTTCATTCACAGCTTTAAGATTGACGGCATTATGATAGCACTTGTTGATTTGCTTGAATTGTTCGTAAGACCTTTTTCGCTTGCACTCCGGCTTTTTGCCAACATATTGGCCGGTGAAATTCTCGTGTTCACGTTTGCGGGTATGTGTGCGTACTTCCTGCCGCTTCCGTTTATGGCATTTGAAATTTTTGTTGCCTTAATTCAAGCGCTCGTATTCACACTGCTTTCAACAACATATATAGCACTTGCGGTAAATAAAGAAGAATAAAATAAAGGAGAAAAAAATGGCAGTAGAACAATTGGCAACTCAAGTTGCGGCATTTAGTAAATTAGGTGCAGGTATTGCAATCGGCTTCGGCGCTATAGGCGGCGGTATCGGTATCGGTATTGCAACAAAAGGTATGCTCGAAGCAATGGCAAGACAGCCTGAAATTGCAGGTAAAGCATTTATCAACTTCATCATCGGTCTCGGCCTTGCTGAAGCAACGGCAATTTACGCTTTGTTTATAGCACTTCAGCTTATCGGTTAATTAAGAAAGGTCTGCCTTAAAAATGGAATTCAACGCTACATTTATAGTTGCATTCATAAGCTTTATAATTTTTACTGTTATTATGAATATCATTTTATATAAACCAATAAATGATATAATAGCAAAGCGTAAAAATTATATTGACAACAATTACAACAAGGCGGATGAAAACAATAAAGAGGCGCAAAACGTCCTAAATAAAAGACTTGATGAGCTATCCAAAGCAAGACACAGCGCAAAAGAAGAAGTTGATAAAAAAATAAGCCTTGTAAAAAATCGAAAAGAAGAAATAACAAAAAAAGCACAGCTTGATGCCAAAAATAATCTTGAACGCGAAAGGCTTGAAAGCATAAATTCAAGCAATGCGGCAAAAGAGGCTCTGGGCAATGAAATCAAAAATCTTGCACAGATGATATCGGACAGGTTTTTAAAACCGGAAGAAAAAATCTGCGATATTGACAGAGGCATAATTGACAAAATAATGCAGGAAAAATAAAAATGGAAATATGGAATATCATTGTAAAATCAAATACATTTAACTTTTTAATCCTGCTCGGGTTTATTATTCTTTTGTGCAAAATTTTTAAAGCGGGCAGCCTGATTGAAGGCGCATGTCAAAAAATAAAAACAAACATCGAAAATTCCGACAATGCAAAGAGCGATTCGGAAAAAAAACTCGATGAAGCACGAAAAGCAGTTGAAAACGTTGCAAATGAAGTAAAGGAAATTTTTGACAATGCACAAAAAAATGCCGGGCTTATGGGGGATAAAATCCTAAAAGAGGCAGATAACCAGGCAAAGAGAATTTTTGAAAACGCAAACAAAACGCTTGAGCAGGAAGGCAAAAAACTTGTTCTCTCGCTTACCCAAAAAACCGCACTTGCCTCTCTTGAAACGGCAAAAAATCACATTCAAAAAACGCTTGAAGAAAAGCCTCAATATCATAATGACTTTATAAAACAAAGTATAGACGAGCTTAACAGGTTAAAAACCGATGAATAATACGGATAATCAACTTATAGCAACAAGATATGCAAAATCTCTGATCGGGCTTGCGGCGCAAGGCGGGCTTGATTATACAAAGCTGTATCAAAATCTTCAAAATGTCAAAGAAATTTTGAGCCTGACAAATGAGCTGTTTGATGCGCTCTGTAATCCTGTTATATCGGCAAATGACAAAGAAGAACTTATCAGTTGCATTTTTGCAAATGATACCGATGAAACAATCAGAAATTTTCTAAAACTTCTTGTTAAAGAAAACCGCTTTAATCTTATCTATGAGATTATAAAAATTTACGATAATATGCTCGATAAAATAAACAATATATCGAAAGTCGAAGTTTTATCAGCAATTGAGCTTGATGACAATCTTAAAGAACAGATTAAAAACAAACTCGGTGAAATTTTAAAAAAAGAAATAATTGTAAATTACAACACAGATAAATCAATTATGGCCGGGCTTGTTTATAAAATGGGTGATAACATTTTTGATACGTCCTTAAAGGGGAAACTTGATAAATTTAAAAAAGCAATATTAAAATAAAGAGGAAATATTATGGTAGCAATTAAACCCGATGAAATAAGTTCTATCATCAGAGAAAAAATCAAAAATTTTGACAGCGTAAGCGAAGTTTCAAATGTGGGCACCGTACTTGAAATATCAGACGGTATATCGCGCATTTGGGGACTTAAAAACGTTATGGCTTCCGAGCTTGTAGAGTTTCAAGACGGAGAAGGCACACTCGGAATTACCCTGAACCTTGAAGAAGACAATGTCGGTGTGGTAATTTTGGGTGAATATACAAAAATTAAAGAAGGCATGCAGGTTAAATCAACCGGAAGAATTGCCTCCATCCCGGTCGGCGATTCGCTTATCGGAAGAATTATAGACCCTACGGGAAAAGCGCTTGACGGCAAAGGCGATATTGATTTTTCAAAAACCCGCCCGATTGAGCGTGTAGCGCCCGGTATCATTACAAGAAAATCCGTACATCAACCCCTGCAAACAGGTTTAACCGCAATTGATGCGCTGACTCCAATCGGCAGAGGTCAAAGGGAGCTTATCATCGGCGACAGACAAACCGGAAAAACGGCAATTGCAATTGATACAATATTAAACCAAAAAGGACAGGATGTAATTTGTATCTATGTTGCAATCGGTCAAAAAACATCAACCGTTGCACAACTTGCTAAAACACTTGAAGAACACGGTGCAATGGATTATTCAATAATCGTTTCCGCTGCCGCAAACGAAAGTGCCCCGCTGCAATACATTGCACCATTTGCAGGGTGCGCTATCGGCGAAGAGTTCTTGGAGCAAGGCAAACACGTTTTAATTGTATATGATGACTTAACAAAACACGCTCAGGCATACCGTGCAATGAGCTTGCTTTTAAGAAGACCTCCGGGACGTGAAGCATACCCCGGCGATGTATTTTATCTGCACTCAAGACTTCTTGAACGTGCCTGCAAATTATCGGATGAGCTTGGCGGCGGCTCGATTACGGCGCTCCCAATCATCGAAACACAGGCAGGCGACGTATCAGCCTACATCCCGACAAACGTAATTTCAATTACCGACGGACAGATTTTCCTTGAGTCAAACTTGTTTAACGCAGGTCAAAGACCGGCTATTAACGCAGGTATATCGGTATCCCGTGTAGGCGGCGCCGCTCAAACAAAAGGTATTAAACAGGTTGCAGGTCAGCTTCGTCTTGATCTTGCGCAATACCGCGAACTTGCGGCATTTGCACAATTTGCTTCAGACCTTGACCCCGCAACACGCGCACAGCTTCTAAAGGGTGAAAAACTGACGCAAATTCTTATTCAGCCGCAATATAACCCTCTTAGCGTGTCCGAGCAGGTTACAATACTTTTTGCGGGAAATGAAGGCTTCCTTGATGATGTTGAAAACAAAGACATTCAGGAATTTAAAAAGCAGTGGTTTGAATACTTTGGCGCAAATATGAATGATTTGAGCGAAAAATTAAACCAGGGCGCTGCTTTAGATGATAACGACAAAGAAAATTTAAGAAACGGTCTTAAAAACTTCAAAGAAAACATCTTTAAAAAGGATTAAAAGTGTCAAATTTAAGAAACATAAAAGACAGAATAAAAAGTATTCAAAACACGCAAAAAATCACGCGTGCGATGAAAATGGTTGCTGCGGCAAAAGTAAAAAAAGCGGAAAACTCGGTTAAAATGTCGCGTCCGTTTACTTTTGAACTATACAAAATGTTCACAAAAGTGTTTAAAGCAGCGACAAGCGGCACTTTTGAGCCTGTTCAAACGGAGCGCGCAATTGATAATTACCCTAAACTGCTTGAAAAAAGGGAAATAAAAACAGTAGGTTTTGCCGTAATGTCCTCAAACAAAGGGCTTGCAGGAGCATACAGCGCAAATATAGTAAGGTTTACCCTGAATGAAATTAAAAAAGCACTCAGTGAAGGTAAAAAAGTAAAACTCTATCTTGCAGGCCAAAAGGCTTATCCTGCGCTTAAAAACGCTGCAAGAAATTTAAACTTTGAAATCAAGGCTGTTTATTCAAGCGTTATGGATAACCCGGACTCGACAAATTCACTTGTTCTGGCAGAAGATTTAAGCACACAATATGTCAATGGCGAAATCGATTCAATTGAGCTTATAACAACAAGGTATCAGAATATGATGACCTATAAAGTTGAAAAATGGACGCTTTTGCCCGTTCTTGAAGTAAGAGAATTCCATAAAAAGGAATTTGACGAGGAACACAACGTGCGCCACAATGAAAGTTCGCATAAAATCGACCCTCTGACAGAGTTCGAGCCGGATTTGTGTTCTATTTTGCAAAAAATTGTTCCCATGTATCTTACAAACATCATATTTCAGGCGTTTTTAGAGGCTCAAGCGTCGGAACTCGCATCCAGAATGACTGCTATGTCTGCCGCTACAAATAACGCTCAGGAAATGATAAGAGTATTAACCATAGACTACAACAAAGCCCGCCAGGCACAAATTACCCAAGAATTAAACGAAGTTGTGTCAGGCGCGGACGCGCTCAAATAATCCGCGGGTTTTGGCAAATAATTTCATTCAGGTGTTTTTTATAAACACCTGAATTTATTATGAGGATTTTAAAATGAAAATTACACCTTTATACTTGCAAAAAACCGTGCCTTTTCAAAGCACAAATCGTAAAAAGGACGCATCTGAACCTTCTTTAGCGGATATGGAAATTGTAAACGGTATTTTAAACAAAGCACAAACGGCAAAAGAAGAGGCCGACAAAATCAAAGAGCAATCACTCTTTGAAGAGAAAAAAGCAAGAGCGGCCAAGCTAAAAGCGCAAAATGAATACCAAAAAGTACTTGCTATTTTAGATGATGTAACGGGAATGAGAAATGCGCCCGAGGGCACCGTTTTTACTCCGAAAAAAAATGCTGACGGGTCAAGCGAAATATATGAAGGCGATATGCTTGGCAATGTTTATAAAATCACAACTTTATATCCTGACGGCAAAATTTATGTAAAACAAGCCTCCAATACACAAGGCAAACTTGACCATTACTATATTGATACAAAAGGCGGAATTGTAAATATTATGCTTGGAGTAATGCCTTTAAAAGACGGAAATATGTCAGATGAAAGCATTATTTATTCAGACGGACAGCCGCTTGCTTACATAAAAAAACATTTCAAAAATGAACACTCGTCAACAAAAGGAGAACAGTTTATATTTAAAAACGGCGAAATCTCGGATGTTCAATATGGTATTACGGAAGCCGACGGTTTTGCATCCGTCAAAAAAACGTACACCTATAAAAATTCCAAACTTCAAGAATACATTGAAGGATATGTTTCAACAAAAGAAAACACCTTCCAAAAAAGAGAAATTTTCTATACAAACGATGAAAAAAATACATTTGTCTATATAGATTCGGATGAAAGAATGAAATTTTCAAACGACGAACTTAAAGAGTACATATGCTTTTCAGATCGATATCACACAAGCGCATATTGCAAAGCTGCATTTGAAAACGGAAAATGCACGTCTTATAAAGGCTAAAAATAAAACCCCTTTGAATTTCAAAGGGGTTTTTAGTTTATTGCTGCATATAATGTTTTAATTCCCAATCCGTAACTCTTATTCTGTAATCATCCCATTCTTTTTCTTTTGAGGATAAAAATTCATTAAATATGTGCTCACCCAGAGCTTTTTTAACAAGTTCGGATTTTTTCATCATATAAAGAGCTTCGTTCAAACTTCCCGGAAGCGCCAATATGCCTTTTTCTTTCTTCTGCGCTTCGCTCATCTCGTAAATATTTTCCTCTCTTTGTTTGGGAGGTTCAATTTTATTTTTAATGCCTTCCAGCGCTGCGGTTATAAGGACTGCAAAGGCAAGATAAGGATTGCAGGAAGGATCCGGCGAGCGCAGCTCTATTCTTGTTGCATTTCCGCGCTTAGCGGGCACCCTTATAAGTGCGGAGCGGTTTGCCAAAGACCAAGCAAGATAAACAGGCGCTTCATACCCCGGTACAAGCCTTTTATAACTGTTGACAAGCGGGTTGCAAATCGCGGTAAATTCCTGCACATGTTTTAAATAAGAACCTATTGTATACATTGCCTCGCTTGAAAGTTGATAAGGCGCATTTTCATCGTAAAAAGCGTTTTTACCGTCTTTAAACAACGATACGTTGCAGTGCATGCCCGAACCGTTAATTCCAAAAATCGGCTTTGGCATAAAAGTCGCATGCAAATTGTATTTATCTGCCACGGCCTTAACGACGTATTTAAACGTAACGACGTTATCAGCCGTTGTAATGGCATCTGCGTATTTAAAATCTATTTCATGCTGTCCGCGCGCAACTTCGTGGTGGCTTGCTTCAATTTCAAAACCCATTTTTTGAAGCACGTCAACCATTTCGCCTCTTATATCTTCGCCTTTATCAATAGGCGCAACGTCATAATAATAGCCATTGTCGTGCGTTTCCATAGTCGGCATACCGTTTTCATCTTTTTTAAAGAGGAAAAACTCGGCCTCCGGGCCGGCATTTAAAATATAGCCCATATCCGCCGCTTCTTTAGTCACCCTTTTAAGGTTACATCTGGGGCAGCCTTCAAAAGGAGTGCCGTCGGCATTGTGAATATCGCAGATAATCCTTGCAACGTTTCTTCCGCCCGCTTCTTTCCAGGGCAAAATCGCAAAAGTTGCAAAATCCGGATAAAAATACATATCCGAAGTTTCAATACTTCTAAAACCTTTTATTGACGAGCCGTCCAGCATGCACTCGTTATTTAAAACTTTATCCGTCTGAGAAGAAGGAACGCAGAGATTTTTTACATTACCGTTTATATCAACAAATTGCAGTCTGATAAAATGGATGTCGTTTTCACGGATGATTGTTTTAATCTCATCTTTTGTTAACGTTTTTCCATGCTCCGGGATGTATTGCATACCTTCACTCCTTTTTATATGTAAATAACAAATAATGAGCTTATTATGCAATGTTTTTTTTAAATAGTCAAAGAATTTTATAAAATCTTTATAAGCTTACAGGCTTTCATATCTCTTAAGAAAGTCCCCGTAGGCAATTTTAAGACCTTCTTCAAGCACTGTTGTGCTTTTCCAGCCAAGAGCGTTTATTCTTGACACATCCATAAGCTTTCTTGGGGTACCGTCGGGTTTTGTTTTATCCCAGACGATTTCTCCTTCAAAGCCCACAACCTTTTTAATAAGTTCGGCGATTTCTTTTATTGTGTGTTCAACCCCTGAGCCTATATTTATAAATTCACCTATGTCTTTTGCGTCTTTGTTTTCCATCAAATAGACACAGCCGCGCGCAAGGTCATCCGAGAATAAAAATTCCCTTAAAGGAGTGCCGCTGCCCCAGGCACAGACTGTTTTATCGCCCCTGAGCTTTGCTTCATGAAATCTTCTTATAAGCATAGGTACAACATGGGCATTTTCGCTATGGTAATTATCCCCGATACCATATAAATTACACGGCATAACGGAAATATAGTTTGTTCCGTACTGCCTGTTATACGCATTTGCAAGCTTTATCCCGCAAATTTTTGCAAGCGCATAAGGCTCATTTGTAGGTTCAAGTTTTGAGGAGAGCAGATACTCTTCTTTTATGGGCTGAGGTGCATTTTTTGGATAAATGCAGGAAGAGCCCAGAAACATAAATTTTTTAACACCGTATTTAAAAGAACTCTCAAAAATATTATTTTGGATTTTCAAATTTTTAAGCATAAAATCAACGGGGTATGTATTATTTGCATAAATCCCGCCGACTTTTGCAGCAGCCAAAAATACCCAGTCAGGCCTTTCTTTATTAAAAAAATCATCAACCGCTGCCGTGTTTTCAAGGTCAAGCTCACTGTGAGTTTTAAGGGCGAAATTTTTATAACCCTTTCTTTGGAGTTCCCTTAAAATCGCTCCGCCTACCAGACCTCTGTGCCCTGCTACAAAAATTTTCTTATCCATAATGATAAATAATACAATAAACTTTTTTGGAAATTTTATTATGTTGCAAAATATTAAGAAAATATTCTCTCCGGCATTAAGCATGCAAGTCGCCGAAATTAAATTTGTGTAAAGTTTAATTGAATTTATGTTAATTTTGAGTGATAATTTCATCAGGAAAGCTTTACATATAAACGCTTTTAAAATATAGTAAAATTAAAATGAAAAAATAATGGGGGCCATTTAAGTGGAAAAGTTTAAATTAGACAATTACGACAGACAAGCATCTGACTACAGCAGATATGCTTCGCAGGCTAATATAAAAGTTATAGGCGTTGGCGGCGGTGGCGGTAACGCGGTAAACCGAATGATTAAAGCGGGGTTATCGGGCGTTGAGTTTTGGGCAATGAACACAGACGCTCAGGTTCTTGAGATGTCATCAGCCTCCAAAAAAATACAGCTCGGCGCAAAACTGACAGCAGGTCTCGGCGCAGGCGGAAATCCTTCAATCGGTGAAAAAGCTGCCGAAGAATCAAGAGAAGATTTACTTGTTGCGCTTGACGGCTCGGATATGGTCTTTGTAACGGCAGGTATGGGCGGCGGAACAGGAACAGGTGCAGCGCCCGTTGTTGCAAAAATAGCTAAAGAACTCGGCGCGCTTACAATCGGCGTTGTTACAAAACCCTTCCAATTTGAAGGCAAACGCCGCATGACACAAGCGCTTCAAGGTTTAGAAAAATTAAAAGAAAATGTTGACGCATTAATTGTCATACCCAACGACAAATTAATTGAGGTAGTTGAAAGAAGAACAACAATGCGCGATGCGTTCAGTGTTGTTGATGAAGTTCTGCTCTGCGGTGTTCAGGGTATCTCGGATATCATCACCGTACCGGGCTTAATTAACGTTGACTTTGCCGACGTTAAAACAATTATGCAGTCCTCAGGCTCCGCACTTATGGGTATCGGTAAATCCTCGGGCGAAGGCAGAGCAATGGAAGCCGCTAAACTTGCGATTAACTCCAAACTTCTTGAAACTTCAATCAACGGTGCAACAGGCATCATTATGAACGTAACCGGCGGCCCTGATATGACCCTTCATGAAGTTAACGAAGCGGCAAGCGTTATCCACGACGCTGTTTCAGACGATGCAGAGGTTATTTTCGGTTCTGTTATTGACGATAGAATTCAAGGCGAAATTATGATTACAATTATCGCAACAGGATTTGAACTTAAAAACGGCGATACCGTAAACACTAAAGACGACCTTAAGCTCTCTGCCGCAAGCTTCTTTGGCGGCACAAGCACAAGCGCGCTGAATTTCGGCAATCTCGGCTCGACTTCTTCAAACTCTCAAAACTCGCAAGAAAACCAAAGCCACGAAGCCGCAGCAAGCAGCCTGCTTGATATACCGGAGTTTTTAAATCCCAAAAACAGATTGTAATCTAAATCCCGAAAACAGATTTCTTAAAGCCTCCTACTTCTTAAGGAGGCTTTAATTTTTGAAAAATGATAAAATTTTTTTATGGAAGAAGAATTGGTTAGCAGCTATTTAAATTACCTTAAATACGAACGCGCACTTTCTAAAAATACTCTTGATGCCTACGGGCGCGATATTTTCTCTTTTCTTGAACATATGCGCACAGTATTCAAAATTGAAGATATAAGTCTTATCAGACGCACGCACATAAGTTCTTATAACAGATTTCTTGCACAAGGAGGCATATGTCCCACGAGCATTGTAAGAAAAATCGCCTCCATAAAAGGTTTTTTCAGATATTTATGCCTAAATGAAAAATTAAAGAAAAATCCTTCGCTGGCGCTTTCTTCACCAAAAATTACAAAAAAATTACCAAAGGTTATAAGCATTAGCGAAGTCGAAAAACTTCTGGCAAGCCATCTTAATATTATGCAAAAAGCACTTTTTGAGCTTTTTTACGCAACCGGGCTCAGAGTATCCGAACTTGTAAATCTTGAATTTAAAAACACGGATTTGAAAACAAATATCATAAGAACCATGGGTAAAGGCTCAAAGGAGCGCATAATTCCTATCGGCACAAAGGCAAAAGCGGCGCTTAAAACTTATTTTAAAGAAAGAGAAATAACGATTTTAACAACGGATGAAGGCAGAAAAAACGAAAAATACGTATTTCTAAAACCTGACGGAAAAAGAATTACAAGGCAATATGTGTACACTTTTATCCACAATTTGGGTAAAAAAATCCAAAAGGACATCTCGCCGCACACCATCCGCCACTCTTTTGCAACCCATCTGCTTGAAAACGGCGCGGATTTAAGGGTAGTGCAAGAGCTTCTCGGACACTCGAGCATCGTAACAACACAGCTTTACACCCATATAAGCAAAAAACGCCTGAGGGAAGTTTATTTTTCAATAAATTCCGGATCCTGATTTATCTCCGGTATATCTTCAAAAGGAACATGTAAAACAGGCGCTGAGCCCTCATCATCAAATAAATCAAGGCTTTGCAGCTTGCCGTCCTCAAAATTATACCTTCTCATAGGCAAATCGTATGAGGGCATAACAATGATTTTGTCGATTTCGCCGTCATTGGTATAATAATATTTCTTAAGCCATTTTTTACCATTTTCATCAGGCAGCAAGGCTGCTTCTACATTTGAAGTTTCCGCATCGATTTGAAAAGCTTTTTTTCTATCGCCTTCATTTGTACGCGCAAGGTAATACAGGGGTTTTTGATTTTCATCATATATCAGCATATGCGAACTTTTTGTGCTTCCTTTGGGGAAGATAAAAAGATTTGACATATATGGCTCTTGGGTTTGTTGAGAAAATGCAAATCTGCCCTTTGCAACAAGTTTATTATTTGAATATTTTGAAACTTGCAGTGGTCTGCCATAAGCGTTATAGAGAATTTTTGAGTCGATATTTCCTTGCGCATCGTATTTTACAAGAGAAACAGTGCCGTTGCTTTTTCTCTCGATATCATATTTTATTGTATTGGTTCCTTCCCAAAATTCGCTGTGCGTATCTTTATCCAAAGAATTGTAAAGCTCGACACCTTCATTATAAATATCATAAAGCTTTTCTACCGAATTATAGGAATGCTCAATTGCACCCAGAATTGATGTATTATAATTTAGATACGCTTCACTTGCTTCTTCAAGTACATAGGGGATTTCAACCTCTTTTAAATAGGGTTCTTTATTTAAAACTTCTTTTTTAAGCTTCATTGCCTCGACGTCGTCGCTGTTTTTTAATTCACGAAAAGACCTTGCAATAAGCCCTATGCCAAAAGCTGCAAGTGCAAAATTAATCTCGCCGTTTTTTAGAATTTTATCCTTAAAACTTTCTTTTGTTTCTTCAAGTGTAGCGTCGGAAAGTTTTTTTGCAGCTTCCTGTGCCTCTTTAGCCGCATCTTTTACTGCCGGGTTTTCTTGTACAATTGTTTGAGCGGCCTGCGGCGTTGCTTGCGAAGCTGCGCTGAATGTTTTTTGAGCCGTTATTGCTGCATCATCCGCAACATCTTGTGCGGCATCAATTATACCATCTTGTACTTTTGCCATTGTTGATTGTGCGTTTGTGGCTGCTTCTTGCGCTTCATTTCCCATTTTTGTCAACTGTACCGGTATTTCTTTAACTTTGTGCTTTTTAACCGCGTAAACAATTCCCGCAACCGCTGCAAGTGCAGCACCTGCCGCAGCTACAGTTTTTGTGCTTATTTTTTTTGCGGATGAGTTAACATCACTCTGTTGTGTTGTCTGATTTTGCGCATTTTGTGAAACGGAATTATTTTGAACATTGGAAACAGCAGGCGTTGGCGCAGCACTCTGCGGCATAGGCGGCTGTACATTTGCCGTATTGTCAGTCATTTGTACATTTGCCTGACTCTGCGCAATTGCAGGGGAAACATTAAACATATGAAAAGGATTTGAGCCAATTGGCGATATTTGATTCATATTAAATTTAACCTAACCTTGTTACTGCACTTACAAAACCATTGAAACAAAAAAATTGCGGTTAGTGCAAAAAATTAACCGCAATTTTTAAGAAATGTAACAAATTATGCCCTTGGACGCATAGTAGGAAACGCTATAACGTCACGAATGGAGGGCGAATCGGTTAAAAGCATAACCAAACGGTCAATACCGATGCCCATTCCGCCGGCAGGAGGCATACCGTGTTCAAGCGCGCAGATAAAATCTTCATCGATATCACAGGCTTCTTCATCCCCCATTGCCTTTTCTCTTGCCTGAGCTTCAAAACGGTTTCTCTGGTCAATCGGGTCTGTAAGCTCGGAGAAAGCATTTGAAATTTCCCAGCCGTTAATACGCGTTTCAAAGCGCTCTGTCAGGCGCGGATTGTCTCTGTGGACTTTTGCAAGCGGGGAGATATCGCGCGGATAGTCAAGAATATGGGTGGGCTGAAGGAGCTTAGGCTCAACATGGACTTCAAAAATTTTATCCAAAATTTTGCCCCAGCTGTCTGTGTCTTCTACCTCAATGCCGAGTTTTTGTGCCTGTTTTGCGGCTTCATCGACAGTTAAATATTCACTAAAATCAATACCGGTAAACTCTTTTATCGCACCGAGCATAGTTTTTCTGTCCCATGGCGGGGTTAAGTCGATTTTTTTGCCCTGATACTCAATTACCATAGTACCCAGGACGTCTTTTGCAACGCTTGACACCATATTTTCAAGAAGCACCATCATATCGTTGTAATCAACATATGCCTGATAAAGCTCTATCATTGTAAACTCGGGGTTGTGGCGGGTGTCTATGCCTTCGTTCCTAAAATTTCTGTTCATTTCAAAAATCTTTTCGCTCACCCCTCCCACAAGGAGCCTTTTTAAGTGCAACTCGGGTGCAATCCTTAAATACATGTGCATATCAAGAGCGTTATGGTACGTTTCAAAAGGTCTTGCCGAAGCGCCGCCTGCTTGAGTGTGAAGCATTGGTGTTTCGACTTCCAAAAATCCCTGACTGCACAAATATTCTCTGATTTTTTGAATTATCAAAGAACGTTTTCTAAAGGTGTCGCGCACCTCGGGATTCATAATCATATCCACATATCGCTGACGATAGCGAATTTCAACGTCTGTCAGACCGTGAAATTTTTCCGGCAAGGGTAAAAGCGCTTTTGAAAGCAATTTTACATCGCGTGCTTTTATACTCAATTCGCCCCTGGGTGTTCTTCTGACATCGCCTGAAAAACCAACTATATCGCCGACATCAAGTAATTTAATTATAGCCATTTTATCGGGGTCAAGATTTTCTTTGTGCGAAAATATTTGAATTTTGCCCGAAGGATCCATAAGATCAATAAACATGCCCGTATTGCGAATTGCCATAACGCGTCCCGCAACATTATAAGTGTCATTTGTTTCTTCGCCTGCCGCAAGGTCTTTGTATTTTTTCTGCAACTCCGCAGCGCTTATGTTTTTATCGTAAGAATAAGGATAGGGGTTAATCCCTTTGTCCGTAAGGTCATTAAGCTTTTGTATTCTGTTCTCTCGAATGCTTGAAATGGTACTGTTATTAGTGGTTTCCATTTTAATCTCCCGTAACTATATCTTTATATAAAAATTTTACCACAAAAAAGATAACAGACAGTGTAAAAAACACTGTCTGTTGTTTCACGTAAACAAATAGTTCCCTATTATTTAATGTTGCTAAAAGTCCAAGCGTCAAGATTGGGATTTTCGGCAATCTTAGCATCGCTGTGGTCTTCATCCTGGCCTGCTTGTGAACCGCCGTGAGCAATAGGTTTATATACACGGTTATAGTATTCAATAACCATGCGGTCAGAGTTAAAGTAAGCTTCTGCTGTTCTTTTTGCCTGACGCATTAATCTTGCCCACTCATCAGGATTGTTATAGTAAGTCGGAATAATTTCATTTTCAAGCGTATTCATAACGCATTGGTGATCTTTCCAGTGTCTTTCTTCCCAGGGAATATCATCGTCAAGTCCGGGGTATTCAACGGTATAGCCGTTAATTCCGGGGAAAGTACCTTCTACCGTCCAGCCGTCATAAGTCGAGAAGTGAAGCGCGCCGTTTAAGTTAGCTGACATGCCTGAAGTTCCCGAAGCTTCAAAAGGTCTTAAAGGAGTATTTAACCAAATATCCGAACCTTTTTTGAGTTTTGCACTAAGTGCAAGTTCATATCCCGGAAGAACTACAATATTTTTCATACTGTAAGATTCTTTTAAGATTTTATTGAACATTTCTTTGCCCATGGCATCATCCGGGTGGAATTTACCTGCAAAGATAAGCTGAACCTTGTTTTCATTTAAAAGTTTTTCAATACGCGGTTTGTCCATCAAAATAAGCCATGCACGCTTATAATCAGCAAACCTTCTTGCCCAGGTAATTGTAAGCACATTGGGGTCAAATCTTTTACCCTGAGTATCTGAAATATATTGGAACAGGTCCTTTTTCATTTCTTTTTTAGCGTCCAATAATTCCTGGAATGTTTCAGCAGAGGCAATTCTCGGGTCTTGCCAGTAGTGTTGGTTAACTGCGTTTGTAATAGCGCGAATGGGGCATCTGCCTTGAACCCAATCCCACATTTTATTTGCAACAAGACCATGGAGCTGTGATACTGCGTTTGCAACTCTTGACATTCTAAGAGCGGCAACCGTCAACGAGAAGTTTTCTCCGCCCAGCTCAATTGCTTTATCTCTCGGACAGCCGGCAAAGAAGCCGCCTTCCATTAATGTATCCACCCAGTGAACTTCATTACCTGCGGCAACGGGCGTGTGGGTTGTAAATACTGTTTTCTTTTTAACAGCATTCAGGTCACCGTTATATTGTCTTAAAAGTTCAAATGCTGCAGGAAGCGCGTGACCTTCGTTCATATGAATTACATCGAAAGGATAGCCGACTTCCTGAAGAATTCTGACACCGCCCACACCAAGGATTGTTTCCTGCGCGATACGAATTTTTTCATCTCCGTCATAGAGTTTATGGGAAATTCTTCTTGCCCATTCGGAGTTGCCGTCGATATCGGTTGTTAAAAGATAAACGGGACAAGAGCCGAAAAGGTCGCCTTCAACTCTGTATGCTTTTACTTTTACATCTTCATTAAATACTCTGACTGTTGTGTATACGTTTAAGTCAGTTAAAAAGTCATAGTGCTTTCTTATGTATGCTACTTCAACTTCGCCGTTTTCGTTGATACGTTGGTCATAGTAGCCGAAAGACCATAACATCGTAACGCCGACCATAGGCATTTGGAGGTATCCTGCGGATTGCATATGTGCACCTGCCAAGAAGCCCAAGCCTCCCGAATATGTTGCTAATGATTGGTCTAATGCTATTTCCATTGAGAAATATGCGACATTTGGTAAAGCCATTTTTAAAATCCTTTAATACTTACTACCATACATGCAAAATCTTAGCACAAAGATACTTTTAAATCCTTTTTTATAAAAAAATAATCCTAAAGTACTAATTAATTTTGCCCTACCATTATATTCAAAAAGTAATTTTCTAACACTATGTATAAAATTTTTGAAACAAAACTTAATAAAACATATAAATACAGTAAGGGCGTCATAGCCGCTATTTAAGGCACATTAGCATTTTTGCACTCTAAATTTTTTAAAAGTGCAGCGTGTTTTACAATAAAGACAAAAGAATTAAATTTCACCTTCATCTCTTACACAGTCACTTATGAATTCAAGAAACTCCGTATAGAGTAGTTTATTTTTAGACAAAAAATTCTTCATATCTTCATTCGTAAAATCAAATTTGGCCTGCATACCCATTTTATTAAGAGTATAGTTAAGCCTTGCTTTGTTAACAAAATAAAATTTGCCGTGATAGCTTACCTTGACGGTTATTTTCATTAAATTACCAGTAATTTCTTTTGTCATAAGTATTTTGGGTCTTTTCTCCAGTTTGCTTTTACAATTTTAATTTAAATTTGTAAATAAAAATAAATATATATTCCGAGGTTAAATATATCAATATAATTTACAAATATTAATAAAATAAAAATACTAAAATACGCGTTAATGAAGGATTTAATATACAATTTAAGCTGCGCAAATAAAAAATATACTTTAACAAACGATGTGCCGCCAAAAAAGAACCCCCCTTTTTTAATCGGGGGAATAATAGAGAAATAGGAAGTATGAAAACTCAAGCACGATTTAAATTTACGCCTTTACAAGCCCTTCTTTTATTGCCTTAACTGCCGCCTGTACTCTGTCATCCACGCAAAGTTTTTGTAAAATTGAGCAGACATGGGCCTTTGCGGTATGCACGCTTACAATCAATTCTTTTGCAATTTCCGTGTTTGACCTGCCCATAACAAGAAGTCTCAGCACCTCTTGTTCCCTTTCCGTCAGATGCCCCTTGGGATCAGAATTTGTACCTTTTGATAAAAATTCGACATTTTCGGGACGCGGAAAAAGTTTAAGTGCCATGGAAGCCACGGTGGGATCTATCCAGCAGGCCCCTTTTGCAGCACTTTTAATAACATCCGAAAGTGCACCGGGCTCAATATCTTTTAAACAATAAGCATTTGCGCCGGAGCCAAAAGAGGCAAGGACTTCTTCCTCTCTGTCATGAGAAGTTAAAATGACAACGTTTGTCTTTGGCGAAGCTTCTTTAACTTTAATTGTCGCTTCAAGTCCGTTCATATTCGGCAAACCCAAATCCATAAGCACAACATCCGGCTGCTCTTTTTTTATAACTTCAAGTCCCTCTTCGGCACTTTCCGCTTCCGCAACAACGTTGATGTTTTTAATCTGATTAAGAGCATATCTTAAGCCGACTCTTGTCAATTTGTAATCTTCTATGATTACGACCTTTGTTTCTTTTTCCTGCGGCAGTGACGTTTCACTTTTTTGTAAATTCATTTTCAATCCCTTTCTTGTACTTTATCCTCGATAGCGAGTTAATCTCTCCGTCTTGTTTGCAAGGCCTGAAATGACTAAAGAATTAAATCGCCAAGCTAAGCAAGACAAATAAATATTAATATGATTTTTACAATTAGAATATTACCTGAGGGGATATTATTTTGGACAAAAGAAGTTTATGTTATACTTTTTTTATGGATGAACTAATCTCAATAGGGAAAATATTAAACTTTCACGGCATCTGCGGCGAAGCCAAGGTGGGCTTTTCGGATAAAAAAAGAATTGAAAACGCAAAAGAAATTTATATCAAAGATACAGTATTAACCGTTGAGCGCATAAGGTTTCACAAAAATTTTGCCATAGTAAAATTCAAAGAAATTTCAGATATAAATGATCTTCTTAAATTTAAAGGTGAAAATATTTTCCTTAAAAAAGAAGATGTTAAAAACTCTATGGATGATGAAGAGTATTTAATCGACGAACTTGAAGGCTTGCTTGTTTTTGATGATAAAGATGATTTAATAGGAACGGTTGAAACAATTGCAAGAAGCGCAGGTAATGATATTTTATCAATAAAACCCGAAAACCCGGAATACGGCAATATTTTAATTCCTTTTGTAAAAGAGCTTGTGCCGATTGTTGACATTAAAGGCAAAAAAATTGTAATTAAGCCGATAAAAGGACTTCTGCCGTGGGATTAAGGTTTGATGTCATAACGCTTTTTCCGGAAATAATAAATTCCTACTGTTGCGAGGCGCTTATCGGCAGAGGAGTTAAAAACGGCATAATAGAGATAAACACAATCAATCCGCGCGATTTTACCCATGACAAACACAGGCGCGTTGACGATACGCCTTACGGCGGCTCATGCGGAATGGTAATGATGGCGCCTCCTGTTGTTGAAGCGTATGAAAGTATTGAAAAACTGTCCGATTGCGAATTTATCATGCTTACACCAAAGGGTGAGGTTTACAATCAAAATACAAGTGTTGAATTGTCACAAAAAAAACAGTTAATCCTGCTCTGCGGCAGATATGAAGGATATGACGAGAGAATAAGGCTCCTTTTAAAACCAAGAGAAATTTCACTCGGGGATTACGTTCTGACAGGCGGAGAATTGGGCGCGCTTTGCATAATAGACAGCGTTTCAAGGCATCTGCACGGCTTTTTGGGAAAAGACGAGTCGGCACTTGATGACAGTTTTTCAAAAGGCCTTAACGGGCTTTTGGAACATCCGCAATACACCCGCCCAAGAGTTTATCGCGATATTAAAGTGCCGGAAGTTTTATTAAACGGCAATCATCAGGAAATTGAAAAATACCGCTTAGGCGAGAGAATAAAATGCACAAAGGAACGCCGTCCCGATATTTTTGAAAAACTCAAAAATCAAGGGCTTATATAATTTACTTTATCCCCTTAAAAAGTTCGTTAATATTTATTTTTAGTACTTTTGCTATATCATAAACCAAAAACACGGAAGGAGTTTGCAGCCCTCTTTCTATAAGGCTTATAGTGCCTTCGCTCACGTTAATTTTTTCCGCAAGTTCAAACTGCGAAAGATCTTTTCTGTGTCTTTCGGCTTTTATGTTCAACGCAAGAATTTTATTCCTTGGATCCCTCATAACCATGTGATTATTGCAATTGACAAATATATAACAAGATAGTATGCTATGTCTAATCAATAGTATACTACGTTTTAAAAGGAGAATTTTATCATAAAAAAAGTATTGTGCATTATAGGCAAAACCCGCTCACAAAAGGGATTTTACTCGGGAAATACAGGCAATTTTTTATTCAATCTCGCATTGGAAAAATTTTTAGATAATGCGGGAGCAGATGTTGTTTACAATGAAAACATTTTTGATGGCACATTCAGCCCGGAATATATCAATGACAACTTTGATTTAGCTCTTTTTTCAAGTGCAAATTTTATAAATCCGAAATGCAAAGAATGGCTTTTATTCCTTGCAAAAAATATTAAAAAACTTAAAATTCCGGTATTTTTTGTGGGTATCGGGCTGCAAAGCCCGATAAATGACGTTTCGCACGATTTTATAAACTCTTTTAAATTTGAATGCGGCGAGTTTTTAAACGCCGTTTGTGAATGCGGGGGAAGTTTTTCGCTTCGCGGGTACAAAACGGCGGAAGTATTTGAAAAACTGGGCTGTAAAAACTACAGTGTAACGGGCTGTCCGTCCGTTTTTCTTTTCGGGAAAGATTTTCAAGTAAATTTTAAAAAAGTAGAAAAAGAGCTTTTAAAGCCTGTAATAAACGGAACAGGCTGCCTTCGGGATAAAAAAATAAATAAAATTTTTAAAACATATCCCAAAAGCGTTTTTATCTGTCAGGACAGATTTTATAAAATATTAAGATTAAATTATCAAAAAATCCATCCCGTAAAATACGGGAAACTTGCTCTAATGCTGCGTTTTGGAAAAACGGTGCCGGAGCTTTTAAAACAAAACAGAATTACACTTTTTGAAGATATTCCCGACTGGATGGACTATATAAAAAATGAAGGGTTTAATTTTTCTTTCGGCACAAGAATTCACGGGAATTTGATTAATATTTTATGCAATGTGCCCGCGCTTATCTATGCCTGCGATACAAGGGTGCTTGAAATGGCGGAGTTCTTTAAAATACCGCATATAAAAACTCTGCCTTATGATTTTGATTTGTATAAAATGTATGAAAATGTTGACTATTTTGAATTTAACAAAAACTACACCGAAAAAGCGGCAAAATTCCAGAATTTTTTTGACAAATTTGAAATTCCCTGCAAAATTTTTTAAAAATTTAAAACAGGATTTATCTTTTAAAATTAAGGTTTGCTTTTCTCATTCTCACGTTTTTGGGCGTGACTTCAACAAGTTCATCATCCGCGATGTATTCAAGGCAGTCCTCAAGAGTCATAATTTTTGGCGCTTGCAGAGTAACCATAACATCGGCAGTCGCCGAGCGCATGTTTGTGAGTTTTTTCGTTTTGCATATGTTAACCGCCAAATCCTGCGGACGGTTGCACTCGCCGATTATCATGCCCCTGTAGACTTTTGTTTTTGGCGTAATAAAAAACACTCCGCGGTCTTCAAACTGGTGCAGCGCGTAGGGAATAGCTTCCCCGTCCTCAAAAGCAATGAGCGAGCCTGTTCTCTGGCGCGCAATTTCGCCTGCGTATTCGCCATAGTGCGAAAAAGTATGATACATAATGCCTTCGCCCTTGGTCATTCTTATGAAATCAGACCTGAAGCCTATTAAACCTCTTGCAGGTATTAAAAAATCAATATTTGTGCGCTTTTCGCCCGTTTCCATATTTTGCATCTGGGCTTTTCTTGAGGATAATTTCTCAATTACCCCTCCCGCATACTCCTGCGGCACGTCAACAATGAGATTTTCATAAGGTTCAAGGGTGTGTCCGTCCTCTTTTTTAAAGATTACCTCGGGTTTTGATACCGCAAACTCGTATCCTTCGCGGCGCATTGTTTCAATTAATATACTAAGGTGCAGTTCGCCTCTGCCCGATACTCTGAAAACATCGGTGGAGTCCGTGTCTTCAACTCTGAGTGAAACATTTTTTTCCAATTCAAAATAGAGCCTTTTTCTGAGCTGGCGGCTTGTGACGAATTTGCCCTCCTGGCCCGCAAAAGGTGAAGTATTAACGGAAAAATTCATTTGCAGGGTGGGTTCGTCTATGTGAATTAAAGGCAGGGCGATGGGGTTTGTAAGACTTGAAATTGTTTCCCCTATTTGAATGTCGCTAAAGCCTGCAACGGCAACTATGTCGCCTGACTCTGCCTGTTCGATTTCAACCCTTCCTAAATCCCTGAATCCGAAAAGTTTTATTATTTTGCCCTTTTGCATTGAGCCGTCGGCTTTTATGAGCGTAACCTGTTCGCCCGCGTGCAAAATGCCGTTTTTAATTCTGCCTATTGCAATTCTTCCCACATAGTCGTTGTAATCAAGTGTTGTTACCTGAAATTGCAGCGTCAAATCATCATCCGCAACAGGCGGCTGGATATTTTCCAAAATGCACTCTAAAAGCGGGGTTATGTCTTTTCTCTCGTCCTCAAGCTCTTTTATTGCAAACTTATGCAGTGAACTTGCATAAATTATCGGAAAATCGATTAAATCTTCTCTGTCCGTCAGTTCGGTAAAAAGGTCAAAAACCTTATCCACAGTGCCGTTGGGGTCGGCGCCAGGTTTGTCTATTTTATTTATAACTACAATTATTTTTATACCAAGCTCAAGCGCTTTTGAAAGCACAAAGCGCGTTTGCGGCATAGGACCTTCCTGGGCGTCGACAATTAAAAGTGCGCCGTCAACCATACCCAAAACACGCTCCACTTCGCCGCCAAAATCCGCGTGCCCCGGGGTATCCACAACGTTTATTTTTGTACCTTTATAATTAACCGAAATATTTTTTGAAAGTATTGTAATGCCGCGTTCGCGCTCAATATCATTGTTATCAAGAACCCTCTCGCCTGCTTCCTGGTGTTCTTTAAAAACACCTGTTTGCTGCAACATACAATCAACAAGGGTGGTTTTGCCGTGGTCAACGTGTGCAATAATGGCTATATTTCTGATATTTTTCTTTTTCATTGTTGTCAATCCTTCTTTAGATGTGAATATTGTACAACAAAAATCATATTGTTAAAACAGCTTCTTTTTTAACGTGCTTTTGCCCGCTGTAATTACAGTTTAAATATTCTATTTTTCTTAATTTATTATCATCACCCATAGATAAGAATAACTGCGTATCGTTTTTTCCTTTCGGATTATAAAAGCCATGTTCTGTCATTGCAAGCAGCTTTCTGTCACGCTTTAAAAATACATTTTGTCTTAAAATTTTATGAAGTTTTTCGCTTTGAAGAGCAACTTGTTCAGACAAAGGCATTGAAGAATCAGCGCCTGCTAAATATTTTTCATCAAGTTCTTTTGCTTCTTTTTTTGCATCTTCGACAATTTGTTTTGCCTTCTTTACTTCTTCGCCGGTAAAAAGACACACTCTGCCGTTTACCCTTCTTATATACATTCCGGTTTTATTATTGTAATCGCCTATTTGAGCACGCAAAAAGCTGCCTATTTTTCTTGAAGTTTCTTTATCATAAACTGATGAATTTTCGCCTTTCATTGTATTTAATACAGCTAATGTTGCCCCGTCTGTTTTTTCTTTAATTGGAGCGGAATTTGTATTGGAATAAACAATTATTGCCCTTTGAAACGATATTTCCATTCATACTCTCCTATGCTAAATATATTTTTATAAAACCCATAAAAAAATTTTTTTGTCAAAAATTAGCTTTACTAATAATTCTTTTAAAAGTAAAATTTAGATAATAAAAAATATTTTTAGGGGGGATTATATGGAGCTTAATATAATTAAAAAACAGGATCCGCAGGTAGCGCAATATATTGAAAAGGAATTAGAGCGCCAGCAAAATACAATTGAACTCATTGCAAGTGAAAATTTCACATCAGAAGCCGTTATGGCGGCACAAGGCAGTGTTTTGACAAATAAATACGCGGAAGGCAAACCCTATAAAAGATTTTATAACGGCTGCGAGAATGTTGATAAAATTGAAGAACTCGCGGTTGAAAGGTGCAAGGAACTCTTTAAGGTTGACCATGCAAATGTGCAGCCCCACAGCGGCGCACAGGCTAATATGGCCGTATTCTTGTATGCTCTTAAACCCGGCGACACTATTATGGGTATGGATCTTTCAAACGGCGGACATTTAACCCACGGTTCACCCGTTAACTTTTCGGGTCTGTATTTTAACGTCGTAAGCTACGGAGTTAATGACAACGGTGAAATTGACTACGAGGACGTTAAAAATAAAGCGCTTGAACATAAACCGAAGTTAATTATTGCAGGCGCAAGCAACTATTCAAAAATTATTGACTTTAAAAAGTTCAGAGAAATTTCGGACTTGGTCGGTGCATATTTAATGGTTGATATAGCGCATATTGCAGCCCTTGTTGCAACGGGTTATCACCCTTCCCCCGCGCCTTATGCCGATTTTGTGACCACAACGACTCATAAAACCCTCAGAGGCCCCAGAGGCGGCATTGTTATGTGCAGACAGGAGCACGCACAAGGCATTGATAAAGCAGTTTTCCCGGGCGTTCAGGGCGGGCCCTTGGAGCATGTTATCGCGGCAAAAGCCGTAGCGCTAAAAGAAGCCCTGAGCGATGAATTTAAAGAGTACGGCAAAAATATTATCGAAAATTCAAAAGCTTTATCTAAAGCGCTTATGGATGAAGGAATTGATATTGTGGGCGGCGAGAGCGAAAACCACCTTATGACAATTGATTTAAGAAAATTAAACAAAACGGGCAAGGATGTTGCAAACATGCTTGAGCGTATAGGCATTACCGCAAATAAAAATACCGTTCCAAACGACCCGCAAAGTCCTTTTGTTACCTCGGGCGTCAGAATAGGTGTTCCTGCGGTTACTACAAGAGGTTTTAGAGCGGACGATATGAAAACTCTTGCTAAAATCATAGCGGATGGCATTTTAGAGCGTGAGGACGAACAGATATTGAGGCAAAAAAGCCTTGAACTTTGCAAAAAATATCCGCTCTATGCCGATATGAAATGCGGAGTGTAGAAAATGATTAAACTCACGCAGGCTCACATAATCGGCGCGATAATAGCTTATCTTTTGGGAATTTTTATAGTTCCGCTTGTGATATATTTTTCTAAAAAAGCGGGGCTTGTTGATGTTCCAAACGAGAGAAAAATCCACCATGGGCCCATTTCGCGCCTCGGCGGCATTGCGGTTTGGATATCCGTTATGCTCACTTTTCTCTTTTTGGTGTTATTAAGCTATTACCCCAAAGGCGTCGGGTTATCGGGCATTATTGTGGGCGGCTCGCTGATGTTTCTCCTTGGGCTTGTAGATGATATTTTCTGCCTTAATGCAAAATTTAAGCTGTTTATACAAATTGCAATCGCCACTATGGTCATACTTTTAGGGGTCAGAATTGATGAACTTTGGGTGCCATGGGCGGATTCTCCGCTTGAGTTGGGCATTTGGGCATATCCTGTCAGTTTGCTCTGGATTGTGGGAATATCAAACGCCACAAACTTTATTGACGGAATTGACGGACTTGCAGGCTCAATTGTTACAATAGGCTGTATCGCTATCGGCATTGTTTCATTTGTCGTGACTCCGCCTTCACCGATTTCGGCGCTTGTGGCTTTTATTTTAATGGGTGCAATGCTTGCATTTTTAACTTTTAACTACAACCCCGCCAAAATTTTTATGGGGGACTCGGGTGCTTTGTATGCGGGCTTTTTACTTGCGGCACTTTCAATTACGGGAATTATGAAAAATTCCGCAACTCCCGTTATGTATCTTCCTTTTATAATTTTAGCGGTGCCGATTTTGGATGTTGCATTTTCAAGCATAAGAAGGATTATGAAGGGTTCAAGTCCTTTTATTGCAGACAGTGAACACATACACCATAAACTTTTACACCATGGCTGTTCACAGGATAAAGTAGTGCTTATCCTCTCAACATTTGCTTTTGCCTGCGCGATTATATCAATACTCATTGCCGGCTCTTTCAGCAAATATTACATCTATGCGGTTATGCTTGTTGCGGTACTTTTGATTTTAAATATGGTTTCAAAAGCAATTAAAAAAACGGATATAAACGATGACGGGCATGAAAAATAAAAGATGGTACGACCTTGACCCGACAATACAACTTGCGGTTAATTTACTTGAAAATACTTCAAAAACACTTCAATTAAAGCTTGCCGATTATATTATCGAAGAGGCAAAGAACAGAGGCGCAAGACTAAATATTAACAATAAAGAAAATTTCAACTACGTTTGGAAACGCTGGCAGGACAAGGACGAAAAGCTTTTTGAGGCAATGGAGTATTTTAAGATAATTGACTTTGATACAAAAAAACAATTATCATTAGAAATAATAGAGTTTATCAGAAATTATAAAGATAAATTGAAATAAAATTTTTCATGCATATACCTGATGACTGTTTGGGAGGAGTTAACTAAAATAATTCTATGACAAGGTTTGTACTAAAATTTATGGTACTGTTTGTGCTTATATTTTTAAATGCCGCACCTTCCCATGCGATAAAAATCGGGCTTGATGACGGCGTAAGGCAGACCTATGTCGGTTCATCAAAACAAAGTGTAGTGGTTGACGGTAAAACAGGCAAGGTTCTCTTCACCCTTAATTCTTTTGTGCCCTACACGATAAGAGCTTATAACAACGTTATTGTTATTAAAATTGACGGAAAATATTACAGCTTTGGCACAAATTACATAAAAGTTAAACCAAAAGAAAAGAAATGTTTTCTTGCAACAAAGAGAAAATGGTACAGGGGCGAATTTATTGTATACAATATCAACAAAAAACTTGTTGTCATAAATGACCTGCCGATTGAAGAATATCTTTTGGGCGTTGTGCCTTCCGAAATGCCTTCAAAATGGAATCTTGAAGCGCACAAGGCACAGGCAATTGCCGCAAGAAGCTATGCAATAGCTAATCTTGGCAAAAGAAAACACAGCGGATACGATTTAAAAGACACCCCGCATGACCAAGCCTACGGCGGTGCAAGTGCGGAAACTCCGCAGACCACCCGCGCTGTTATGCTCACTCGCGGAATAGTTTTAACTTACGGCGGAAAAGTTATCCCGGCATATTATCATGCTTCCTCGGGCGGTAAAACGGTATCCTCAGGTGCCGTATGGGCGCGCGATTTGCCCTACATTAAATCCGTTCCGGCTTATGATGACGGCATCAGAAAAAACGGGCATGGGGTCGGCATGAGCCAGCATGGCGCTAATAATCTTGCTAATAAAGGCTATAATGCTTATCAAATATTAAATTATTTTTACAAAAACGTAAAGTTCTCCGTTGTTAAAACACAGCTATGATAAGCTTTTTCAACTTTACCCCGGCAAAAAACCAGGCATTTTGACCTTTTTTTAAAAAAATGCTTGCCAAATGCCTATAAATAGGTATAATAAAGGGGTAAATATGGAAAGGGGTTCTTAAATGAACAAAGAAGAATTAGTAAAAGCGGTAGCAGAAAAAGCTAAACTTTCTCAAAAACAAACAGCGGAAGTTGTTGCTTCTATTCTTGAAACTGTACAAAAAACTGTTGCTAAAGGCAAAAAAGTTACTTTAGTGGGCTTTGGTACTTTTGAAGCAAGAAAAAGAGCTGCAAGAACAGGCCGCAACCCTCAAACAGGCAAAGAAATTAAAATTGCCGCAAAAACAGTTCCTGCATTTTCTGCCGGTAAAAAATTCAAAGAATTAGTAAAATAACTATGTTATCTTTGAGTTAAAAAATTGAAAACCGGTTTGACCTCTTGTTTGGGGGCAGACCGGTTTTTTGCAAAAATTAAAATTTATGATAAGATTTAAAAGTCAGTTAAAATAAGGAGATACAACCATTAACAAAGAAATCAAAGCTCAGAAAGAACTTGTCAATGAAAGAATCAGAGCAAAGGAAGTAAGACTCATTGACGATAACGGTACAAACCACGGGCTTGTTGCCACAAATAAAGCGCTTGAAATGGCACGGGAAAAAGATTTAGACTTGGTTGTTGTATCCCCTAATCAATCCCCGCCGGTCGCAAAAATTATGGACTGGGGCAAATATAAATACGAAACCGAAAAACGCGCAAAAGAAGCGCGCAAAAAACAGCATACTATCGACATTAAAGAAGTTAAAATGCGCTATAAAATTGACACGCACGACTATGAAGTACGCCTTAAAAGTGCTAAAAAATTCATCGCCTCAGGTAACAAGGTAAAAGTCGTTGTAATGTTGAGGGGGCGCGAAATGCAGCATAATAAACTTGCGCTCGACCTTGCAAATAAATTTTTATCGGAATTTGAAGAAGGCACATATACACTTGAAAAAGCCCCTTCGCTTGAGGGAAGAAATGTTGTTGCCGTCCTTGCTCCCGCAGGAAAATAAACTTTAATTTTTAAAAATAAAAAAAACCTTTTGTCAAAACAAAAGGTTTAAAAATGGTAAGTTTATATTTTAAATTAAATGTAATTAAGAAGCGTTGCCTGCTGCATAATTGTAGCGCCCGCTTGTAATGAGGCCTGAAGGGCTGTTTGATATTTTATAAGATCTGTTGCAGCCTGCGCCATATCGGTATCTTGAAGGTTTGATCTCATTTCGGTAAGCCCTAAAGTTGCATTGTCGTTAATTGTGCTTGTGGCATCAAGCCTTTGCACCCTGCTTGAAATAACCGCCTGCGCATTTGTAACGTTTTTAATGCCGGCCTGAATGGGGTCAAGCATATCGCTTATCGCCTTTATATCCATATCAGGGTCTTTAAGCGCGTCATTTAGTTCCTTTAGGGTAGCAAAAATACCGTCTGTTTCATTGCCGAAAATTTCTTCGCCGTTTAAATTAAGCGGCATTGTAACACCTTCGGATATTTCAATATTTCTTTCCCAATTGCCGTCTTGTGCGGTTCCGGAGTATGTTACATTTAAATCATCATCCAGAGCATAAGGAATACTTGAAGTATTTGAGCCTGAGAAAATGTATTTGTCCTGATATTTTGTGTTTGCAAGCTGAGCGATTGTCCTTGTTCTTTGTTCAACTTCGCTCCTTATGGCCTCAAGGCTTTCAGCCGAGTTATAAGAGTTTGCCGCAGTGATTGTAAGTTCGTTAATTCTTTGTAAATTGTCCTGAATTAACCCCAAGGTATCATAAGACTGCGACAGTTCGTCTTTTGCTGTTTCAATATTTTTAGACCAATCATCAAGCTGTCCCAATTGCTTATTGTATTTCATAACCTTTGTACCGTCGGCCGGGTTTTGTCCGACAGAGGTAAGCTTTTTACCCGAGGTAATCTGCTCGTAAGTATTATAAAGCCCCGAAAGGTTTTTATTCATTGTGCTTAACATCAAGTTTGATGTCATTTGCGCCGTTACTCTTATACTCATGGTTTTTTATTCCTATTCGCCTAATGTAACAAGAAGTTGATAGATTTCATTTGCGGTGTTAAATACTCTTGCCGATGCTTCATATCCGCGCTGATATTTAATCATATCCGCCAATTCTTCATCGAGGTTAACCCCTGTTATGCTTTGAAGATTTGTCTGCTCGGATTCGTTTAATGCATTTGCGGTATCAAATTTTCCCTTAATATCGCTTTGCTGCAAACCGACTTCACCGGCAAAATAAGTGAGAAAACCTTCAAATGTAACGTTGTTCGCACCGCCAAAAGTGCTCATTGTAATTTTATCTCTTAATTGAGCGGTTGCCACAATGTTATCCGTGTTTCCGACATTCTTTTCCCAGCCGTCGACTGCCGTGTCCACCCTTGCGGTTGCTATTAAATTAGGATCGTCAATGACATTTTGATTAACACTTATGCTATCCGCCGTAATGGGATTGCCGAGGTTAAATATAGGCTCCGTTGAAGGGACAAGGATTTGTTCTCCCGTATTAGGATCTGTCCCAAGCGCCATAGCGCCAACTGTACCGTTTGTATAAGTCTGGGTATTGTTGACTTCTTGGGCAAACGTATTTGCAAGTTCGTCAATTTTGCCTCTCATGCCGCTTATTGTGATAAGCCCGTCATCTGAGGTGTTTACCATATCAAGGATTGCGCCGATTTGTCCGCCTTGCACCTCGCTGTTTGCATTAGAGAGCACCAAAGTACCGTCAAGCTTTTCAACCTGGACAATAGCGGGAGTTTGGGCATCGCCCGCAGTCACATTTAACTGTACAAGCTGATCAGCGCCGGAGATAAGTTTAACATCCCCCATTTTAACATCGACAGAACCGTTTTTATTGTATTCCACGTCTAAATCAACATAAGCGGACAAATTGTTTAAAAGATTTTCTCTTTCATTCATAAGTCCGGTTGAATTATTTGCACCTTGAATAACAATTTGTTTGTTTAATTCGGCAAGCCTTTCAAGACCTTGGTTAAAGTCTTGTACGCTCATATAAATTTCACTGTTTTCAATTGTTGCGCCCTGCTGCCAATTTCCGACAAGTTCTTCCTGCAAATTATCAAGCGAATTTGCAATTGAATTAAATTTCATAGCCACGCTTTGTGCGCTTTCAATGTAAATTCTTCTTGCGGAAGGGTCTGTGGGATTAGCACTAAGATTTTGCGCAGCGGAGAAAAACTCTTCAAAACTCGCCTGAAGGCCGTTTTCGCCAAGTTCATCCGTTATGTCTCCAAGCCGCGTCATTAAAGAATCAAGAGTGTAATAATATTGCGCATCCGAATTGGCGCCGCGTGCTGAATTTGCGGCGGCATTATTTGCATAGCTTGTAATCTGCGAAATTTGTGCGCCGTTTAACCCTCTTATATTTGCATAAACGTTATTACCGTAGCTGTATGTCGGATTTGTTGCAAAGTCGGCACGCAGCTTAATGTATCCGTCTACGTTCATGTTTGCAATATTATGCGACACGACGGCAAGTGCGTGTTGATAATTGTTCATGGATTCTCTGCTGATATTCATCGTCTGTCCGATTGTCATAAAAAAACTCCTTTTTTGTGTGCCGTATTTCAGGCTTCTTCCGTGATTGAAGAAATATCAAGAGTGTTTTCCTGATTTTTCTTACCCAAATGATTATAGTCCGCATTTTTTGCGGATGTTATGTTTAAAATTCCCTCAAATATCTTATTTATAACATTTAAGGAATGATTTATTAACACTTCGTTATTTTTTTGTAATTGTCCTATCTGCGCGGTTATTTTGTTAAGTTCGTCCTTTTCTTCGCGCGTCAGGCTGAATTTGTCCTTTTGTTCGTATATATTTTTTACTTCATTGTAAGCACATATTAAATTTTCATCACAAACGGCAAGAGTTTCTAAATCTTTCTTAATCAATGCCTGCTGCTTTTTTTCAAGAAGATTTTTTATTGTCAGATATATTTCAAGTATTTTTTCAAAACTTATTTGTTCATCCATTTAAATATTATACCCCCTAGGCGCTGTAGTCCGCAAGTACACTTCTTCCATACGTCAGAGCATATTTAATATCATCATCCGTTATCTCTTCGCCTATTGATTGCGCGGTTTGTTTAATCTCTTCTATATTAACCCCTTCAAAAATGTCATTTTGCCCGATTAGCCTTATATCATCTTCTTTTGTGTCATTATTTTGCACCTGAGATTCATTTTTAAAATTTTGGGCCGATTTTAGCGCATAATTATAAAAAATCCTGTTAAGTGCCTGCGTGTCTGTTGTTTGATTAGTATTTGCTATATTCATTTTCTATCCCGCCACATCGGTTGTAGTGTTTACAATGTCGCCTTCTTCAAGAGGGACTGATTTTTCCATCTGGGCATAAAGCTGCTTTGCAAAGCCTATGTTTGATGTCGGCGAGTTTGCAACATCTCTGCCTATTTGATTAAAAAATATCGATTTAAAATTTTCCATATATTTTGACTCGCCAAACATAGAGCCTTCTCTGTCTATTGTTTTATCCATCTGGGTGAGCATTTTTGAAACAAGGATTGCTTCGAACTCTTTTGCAACTTTTTTTAACTGCTCTCTTTGCGTGCCTTGCGACCTGACCGTGTTGATAAAGTCGTAATCAGCGCCCTGAGAGTAGCTTTGCGGTATATAATTTTGTGTTGAATAAAAATTTTCAGTCATTTTTTATCCTTAAATTATCTGCAATTCCGCTTGCAGGCTGCCTGACATCCTGAGCGCCTGCAAAATTGCAATTAAATCCGTAGGCGTTACCCCTATTGAATTAAGTGCCGCAACAAGTTCGCCAAGGGTCGAATTTGCCTTCATTTCAACAAGGCTTCCTTCTTTCTTTTCAATATCAATCTGAGCATTTGTTACGCCGACTGTTTGACCTTGCGAAAAGGGTGCGGGCTGCGATACATCGTTATACGCCTGAATTGTAACCGTTATGCCGCCATGGGCAACCGCTGCGGGCATAAGTCTTGCATCCGCGCCTATTACAACTGTTCCCGTTCTTTCGTTTATTATTACCTTGGCACGCTCTCTCGGGGCGCTTACGCGTATATTTTCAAGAATGGATATAAAAGCAATTCGATCGGATAAATATCTTTGCGGTATCATAACTTTTACACTGCCGCCGTCAAGAGCGATTGCCTCAGATACATTTCTTGAGATAATATCTGCAATCTGAGCTGCCATGGTGTAATCTGCCTGATCTAAAATGAGCGTAAGAGAATTTTCATCTCCGATGGCGCTTATAATATCTCTTTCAACAATTGCACCGCCGGGGACTCTGCCTGTTGTTGTAATTGCCGTTCTTGAGCTTGAACCTGCCGCTTTTGCACTTGCTCCGCCAACGGAGAGCGGGCCTTGTGCAACAGCTACAATCTCACCGTTTGGCGCTCTCAGCTGGGTTTGTACAAGCACGCCGCCTTCAAGGCTTTTGGCGTCCGCCATGGCGGATACTACAACATCAACCCTGTCGCCGTTTTTTGCAAAGGGCGGAATAGTCGCCGTTACAATAACAGCGGCTGAGGCACCTTTTTGGATATAGTTTGACTGGTCAATAACCGTACCCAGATTTTGCAGTAAAAGTTGGTTTGTCATCTGAGTGTGACGGGAGTTATCACCCGTATTTTGCAGACCGACAACAAGCCCGTAGCCTACTACCTGGTTATCTCTGACGCCTTTTATATGGGTTATGTCTTTAATTCTCACGCTTTGCGTGCTTATTGCGCTTGCACTGCCGCAGAAAGAAAGACAAAGCAGAAATATTAAAGCTGTTGAAAATAATTTTTTAAACAATTTTATCATCCTTACTAGAAAATATATCTCATGAAACGATACAGTATACCTTCGTTTTGACCTCTTGAAACAGTACCTGCTCCGCTCATTGCAAATTGCAGATTGGCAACCTGATTTGAGCTTATTTCGCCCTGTTGGTCAATCCATCTCGGGTCAACAATGCCGGATACCAGCAAGTCTACACGCTCATTAGCATTTACAAGGGTCTTTTTGCCCTGTACAAGGAGATTTCCGTTTGGCAGAAGCTGTATAACCTGTACTGCGACTCTGTCTTGAATACCAAGGCTCCTTTGGGTGTTTGTGCTGCCTGAAACGGAGATTGTTCCGCTTGTATTGTTAAGCGCACCCTTTAAACTCGTTTTAAATATTGTATTTATCGCCCCTGTTAAATTTTCAAGAATGCTTGACGTTTTTTCCGTTTCATAAACACCCGAGTCCGTCAGGGTCGGCACTTCATCTATTACAATTGTTACAAGGTCGCCGACATTCCTTGCACGCACCGAACTGTAGAGCGGTCTTGGCTCAATAAAGCTTGATTGCGTCGCATTTAGCGAAAAAAGGCTCTCTGCCTGTGCACAGGCACAAAACATGCTTATAAAACAAAATGTAACTGCTAACTTTTTTATCATCCTTTTATCCTTTTAAATTTTTACCGTTGCTTCGTTTTTGTTGCTTACAACAGCGCGGTAGACTTTGTTGTATTTTGAACTTTTAACTAAAATATTATCTCCGATACTGCCTTCTTTTAAAGCTTTTCCGTCTATTGTTATCCTTAAATTTCCCATTGATTCAAAAACTATGTTAATTGTCGAATCTTTAAGGACATCGGGTTTTGATTTTACATAGCTTTTCAATACGGGCGAGCCTTTCGGTATATTCCTTGAAGCGACAAGCGCGCTTTTTGGATTTGTGTCTATTGTTTGCCCTATATATTCCCCGATTTGCGCTCTTTTTATTGCGGTGTTTGAGCGGCTTATGTTCTGTTCTCTTGTAATCGGATTAATTGCACACAAGACATCTTTATACACAAGGGTGTTTACACTTATCGGAAAAGACTTAACAAAAGTTTCGCCGTCATAAATGCTCACTCTTTTTAAATCTCTGCTCAAAAAACCGTTCGTGTTTGACTCTACTTTTATTGTTGTTTTATTTTTTGTCGTGATGTCCCCCTGCGGCATATTTAAAATTTTAACCTCAATTTCTCCGCCGCCAAGAGGCTCAATTTGTTTTTTGGTTAAAACTTTTATCTGCTCAATAATTTGCGCTTCAATTTCTTCCCTGCCAAGCGTCTGCGAAAATACGGGCGCACTCAGCGCAAGGAATAAAAAAAGTATTAAAATTTTAGAGCAAAAGTTTTTCATAAATTATTGCAGATTGTTTGTTACCTGTAGAATGTTTGAAGCTGATGTGATGATTTTTGAATTTGATTCAAATGCGCGCTCGGCCTTGATGAGCGCTATCATTTCTTCAACCGTTTGCACGTTTGAACCTTCAACGAAATACTGTTGAATTGTTCCGTAGCCGTCCT
Source organism: Candidatus Gastranaerophilales bacterium (assembly GCA_944324405.1). Classification (GTDB taxonomy): domain Bacteria; phylum Cyanobacteriota; class Vampirovibrionia; order Gastranaerophilales; family Gastranaerophilaceae; genus Galligastranaerophilus. The sequence goes on from CALUWF010000001.1 coordinate 177,856, forward strand.
GACCTGCAATACCCGGAACAGGCACGCCCGAGGCGGGTGTTTCAAGGTAGAGATTGTGCCCGACGGCTGCAAGGCCGGAGTTGTTTTGAAATTTTACTATCTGAAGCTGTCCGACTTGTGTTTGTTCGGGCTGGGCGCCGACTTTAACGGACACCATGCCCTGCGGAGTTATGGTTATTTCTTTTGTATTTTGCGGGATTTGAATAGGAGGCATAAGCTGATAGCCGTCTGTTGTGGTTAAAGAACCGTTTGCGTCCATTTTAAAAGAACCGTCACGGGTGTAGGCAATTGTACCGTCGTCAAGAGTTATTTGAAAAAAGCCGTCGCCTTCTATTGCCACATCAAGGTTTCTGCCTGTTGATTGCATAATGCCCGTTGTAAAAATTCTCGATGTTGCGGCAGTTTTGACACCAAGACCGATTTCAACGCCGACGGGCTGATAAGTTCCCTGCCCCATTTGAGCGCCCGAAGCTTTTTCAACCTGGTAAATTAAATCCTGAAATTCGGCACGAACTTTTTTGTATCCGTAAGTGTTGACGTTTGCCATATTGTTGGCTATAACGTCAAGATTGGTTTGTTCTGCTATCATGCCTGTTGCGGCTGTGTGTAATGACCTTAGCATTTATTTAATTCTCCTCCTAGCGGTTTACCACACCGAGATTTATTGCTCTTGATACGGTATCGCCCTGTGTTCTTACTACTTTTGCCATTGCTTCATACGAGCGTGTGACGGTTATTGTATTTATCATTTCATAGATTGTATTTGTATTTGAACCTTCAAGCATGCCCTGCTGCAGCCTTGCGGTTTGGTTACTTTGTCGCATGCCGGCGTCAATTCCTTCCTGCTGGACATATTTGCTCTCACCCAATTGGGCGCTTAAAAGTTCTTTATGGTCAAAATCAACAATTTGAATTTGTTGCAAAGTCCGCGCATTATTGGGGTTTGTAATTTGAATTACCCCGTTTTCCCCGATACTTATATCTTTTAGCGAGTCTATTCTGTTGTTTGGGTTATTGTTTGGATCTTCGGGATTAAGAACAATTCTTATTCTCCTGTTTTGAGTATCCATAACCCAGTCGCCTTCTTTTGTTACAAGATAGTAATCATCAGTCATCTGGAAATTTCCGGCGCGGGTGTAGTAATAATTTGACTCGTCATAAGGGACATTATCGGGCACATTTTGGTGTCTTATCTTAAAAAATCCCTTGCCCTGAATGCCTATATCAAGCTTATTTCCCGTTGTAATTAAGCCGCCCTGGGAAAAATCAATATAGGTTCTGTCCGCACCGTTTCCGAGGCTCAAGCTTCCGACCCTTATAAACTGTGTGTCTTTGGGATTATTTGTAACGGGCACCTGTTTTACTTCCACATCAGCCTGCATCAAGTCTTTAAATGTTATATTTGTTTTTTTAAAGCCTACGGTGTTTACGTTTGCAAGGTTGTTCGCGTTTACATCTTCTTGTTTTAAAAGCGACATCATACCTTTTGTCGCGGCTTCAAGACCCCTTGTAATCATATTCTGCCCCCTTTCATTGCTTCATAGGAGGCTAAAATATTTTTTACATAGTTTTGTGTTTCGCGATAAGGAGGAACATCGCCGTATTTTTGAACTGCTCCCGGCCCTGCATTATAGGCTGCAAGTGCGAGTTTGGGGTCATTGTTAAAGCGGTTTAACATGCTCTTTAAATATTTAACTCCACCCTCGATATTTTGCTCGGGATCATAGGCATTTGTAACGCCCAAGCCCTTTGCGGTGTTTGGCATAAGCTGCATTAAGCCCATAGCGCCGCATTTTGATGTGGCGTCAGGATTAAAGCCCGATTCTTGTTTTACTACGGCTTTTATAAAATCGGGGTCAAGGTTATTTTTTTGGGCATATTTTTCAATCAGCCCTTCTATATTTTCTCTTGAATTTTTAAAAGAAGCTTTCTCAACAGGTATTGCATCTTGGCTTTGGGGTTTATCCGCCGCGATTTTTTCATCGAGTATACTCTTAAATTCTTTTGCGGCAGAGCTTTTTTGCGCATTTGAGATGTTTTCATCCGGCCCCAAAATGCGGTTGATGCTGTTTTCAATCGTATTTAACCTTCTTAAGGTTAAATCAAGCCCTGTGATTAAGCCCTCACTCATTTTATATAAACCTACCTCTTACCATTTTGGCGCAATTTTGCGCTTACAATATAAATATACCCTCAGCTTATATATATTCTCATCAATCAAATGATGGAAATTTTTTAAAAAAATAAGCCTTTGGATTTAAATTTCAATACATGTTAAAAGACCGGCCTGTTGGCCGGTCATCAAAACTATACAAAAACTTTTGATATAAAACAAACCGCATCCATAAATGTTTCTTTTACAAAGTCTTTTGCCAGTTTGTTTAAAGGTTTTGAATCAATATGTTCAAAAGCCAAAGCTATCGGATCTCTTGTTCTCCTGAAAGAAGGTACGATATTTTTAGAATCCATTACATCCAATCTTGCTTTTAGTGCATTTATATCTTCAAAATATAAAACCTGTTCTTGCGTATCAAAAATTGTACTCATTTTCCCTCTTAATCTCTCTTTAGTATATTGTACTTATATAAAAAATATATATCTTAAAAAATTGCCTTTTTTGTTAATATTATGTTAAAATTTCTTAACAAAATCGGTATTAAACGTATCGGGCAGTAGCAAAAAATTTTCTTTTCATGTTTTATGTTTATAGTGTTGTGTTTAGACAGGGGAAAAAATGAAAATAGGTTCAATTTCAAATGGATATCAGTCTGTAAATTTTGGCAGAAGCCTTAATAACACAGAATTGGAGGGAGCTTACAAAGCCGCACGGGACGCAAGGACAGCCATGGGCTTGCAAAACGGAAACGGAGTTTTATTATTGCCATCGGAAAAACTCCCCGCGCAAAGCGAAAACACCGTAAATATAAAAGAACAAATAGTAAACTTTTTTGAAAAAGCTAAAAAGCTTCTCGGAATAAACGCGGTAGAACTTGAAGGCAGTGCGGATGAAGCCGTTAAGGCGCCTCTTGATGAGGCATTTAGCCAAACCGGACTTAAAAAAATCGTAAAATTTACCGCTCCCGCAGGCGATAAGGAAGCCCTTTTAAATGCGGTAGAAAATGCCGCACAAGATGCCGACGGTTTAAGGATAGTTAATCCGCAAAGCATTAGTGAAGACGACATTGAGGCAATTGAAAGCAAATTTAAGGAAATCAAAGGGGATAAATTTGACCCGCAAATGCTTATGTACCAGCATGGCATGGAAGCATACGACTGGAACAGCGGCAAAATTGCGGGAAAATACAACGGAAGAACAATTATAAGCTCCTCTATGGATTTAAACGATGACAGCGGAGTGCTTTGGGGTTCAAAAAGCTTTTTGACCGACAGAATGGGAGCAAAACAAGGCGGTTTTATCCACGGCTTAAGAATGGAAGGACAACCTGATTTAAACTCGCAAATGTATAATTCCGATCAAATACACAAAGGTTTAAGACTTTTAGAAACAGAACTCAAACTGCAAGATGATGACATTGAGCTTCCGGAAAGATTTGCGGCAGCAAAGCGCGCAGATGTCGCACTTTCGCAAAATTTCTACAAACATTTTGACGACATTGCTCCCGGAGCGGATATTAATATACAAAATTTTGATACGATTTATCAACAGGCACTGCAAGAAGGCAAGGGGGATAATTACTTTGACTCTCTTGCAAAGGCAATGAAAGCATTGGGACTTGATGAAAGTGCGCCCGAAACGTATGAAACCGTTTGTAAATACAGAAATGCGCTTTTCTCCGCAGGTGCAATCGATGCGGATGAAGTGGCAAAACTGACACAAGAGCAGCTTGAACAGGCATATAAAGATATGTCAAACGTTGTTTTGCAAGGTACAACGGTAAAAGCGGAAAAACTTGAAGCGCAAAAAGAAGCCAAAAAGGCTATGGAAGCCCTTGCGGCAGAAATTGCAAAATTCGGCGAATACGACAAGACAAAAATGCAAGAAGCAAAAAATATGCAAAAAACAATGAATCCGCTTGATAAAACAAACTTTGACAGAATTTTAAATGCTGCAAGAAAACATAAAGTACCGATTATAGCAGCCGCAATTATAGCCGCCGCAGGGGCTGTCGGCTTCACAATGTACTCTTACGGCAAAGAAATCGCACAAAAACAGCCTCAGCGCTGATTATCCGATAAAAATACCGATAATTTGCTTTGAAAAAAATATTACAAGCAAGGCACTCACAACCATTGCAGGCCCGAAGGGCATGTATGAAAGGCTTTCGCTTGTTTTATTTTTTAAATTTCTTAAAATTTCAAACAGACACAGCAATAAAATCGCGCAAATTGCCAAAAGGCAGGCAAAATAATATGTACTGTCAGGATTAACTAACTTTAATGAAACAATGCCCGCAACCGCGATAAAAATTGCTGAAGCGCCGGAAAAATTTTTCTTTTTTACATATTTTACAAATAACATCGGTATTGCAAAAAAAGCCTGGAGAATAAGGCTTAAAAAAGCGCACAGAATAAGCATTTTAAGACCAAGAAGTGCACCCAGTCCAACTGCAATAAGGGTGTCGCCTTCGCCAAAAGCACGGGTTTTAATAAATAACGTGCCTAAATGTGCAAAAAGTTCAAAAATCAAATATCCGGCAATAAGCCCCAAAATGCTCTCCAATATTGTAATTGAGCCAAGATGTAAAATATTATACAAAAGCCCCAGCGCTATTAAAATATAAGTGTGCACATCGAGCACAACCTGTTCTTTAAAATCCGTTATGCAAATGAGAATAAAAATTGATGAAATTGCGCACAGAAAAAGAGTCTTAAGGCTCAAGCCGAAGCTTAAAAACATTATAAGGTATAATATTGCATTTGCCGCCTCAACAATCGGATATTGCAAGGATATGGGCTTTTTGCAAAATTGACATTTGCCCAGCAAAAAAATATATGAAATAACGGGAATATTTGTATACCAGTTTAATTTTTTGCCGCATTTAGGGCACTTTGAAGGCGGAAATACAATGCTTTCTCCGGATAAACCGCGAAGTGCAACAACATTTAAAAAACTCCCGATACAAAGCCCTGTCGCAAATACAAATATCGCAATAAGCGTATTAATGTCCATATTTATTGACACCTTTTTTTGTAATTATATTGAAAAGTTTATCAAGAGCTTTTTTAAGCTTTCTTGAAACCTGCATCTGCGACATATTAACCCGCTGAGAGATTTCTCTTTGGTTTAGACCTTCAAAATAATTTAAAATTATAATCTGCTGTTCGTCATAGTCGAGTTTTTTAATTGCATCTTGCAATATAAGCCTGTTTTCAAAATCGTTTACAAGGTCTTTCTGGTTTTCATCCACCAATAAATCGCCAAGTGTTGAATTTCCGCTGTCCTCCCCGCCCAATATCTGGTCAATCGAAATTGTAGTCGTTCTCCTGTCAAGCTCATATACCTCTTCTATTTTCCTTTCACTCATTTGCAGCGCCTGTGCGAGTTCTTTATCCGAAGGAGTTGCACCGAGTTTTTCTGTTAATTCTATAGTAATTTTATGCACCCTGTAAGAAAGTTCTTTAATTTCGCGAGGCGCGCGGATAATCGTACTTTTATCCCGTAAATAATGCCTGATTTCACCTGTTATAAGATATGTGGCATAGGTTCTGAAATTTGTACTTATTTCCGGCTTAAAAAGATCCACTGCTTTAATAAGCCCGACGGCGCCGACCTGGGTAATGTCTTCAATAGGGTCAGTCGAACGTCTTGCGAGAGAACGTGCGACTTTTTTTACAAGGGGCATATAGGCAAGGACTATAAGCTCACGAAGACGACGCTTTGTAGAGTCGTCCTGGGTTTGCTTATACTCTTTCAACCACTGTGCAACTCTGTTTTCCGGGTCTATTGAGTCGTTTGTATTTAAAAATTCCTGTGCCATGTATGTTTTCCGTTTATTTTTTTACCGCAAATTCAGAATCGAGCCTTAAAAATACAGGTTGGATTTCTGATTTTTCTATAAGTTTTCCCGCTTTAATCATTTTCGGTTTAAGTTCGTCAAGCTTCATATTAACATCTATTTTAAGCTGGCGCGCCATATTGGCCGCGATATTGGGGCAATAAGGATAAATTAAAACGGCGACTTTTGTCATTAAATCAAAAATTGAATACAGAACCTCGCCGCATTCTTGCATTTTGCCTTCTTTTGCAAGTGTCCAGGGTGCATTGTCGTTTACAAATTTATTTGCCTCATCCACAATATTTATAATTTCTGCGGCAGCTTCCGCAAGTTCCATCCGATTAAAATGCTCTTTAACCTTTTCAATCGCGCTCATTGATATTTCGCTCAGTTTATTTTCGCAGATATGTTCTTCCAAAATGTTTCCGTCAAAATATTTGCAGAGCATATTAAGCGAGCGGTTTAAAAGATTGCCCATATTATTTGCCAAGTCTGCATTTACACGCTCTTTAAAATCTTCATCCGAGTAATTTCCGTCCTTGCCCGACGGTGCGCTCACACACATAAAATAGCGAAAAGAATCGGGCTCTTTTAATTCAAAGGCGTCCATAACAGTCTTTGGCGAGATAACATTTCCGGTGGATTTTGACATTTTGTTTTTGTCAATTGTTATCCAGCCGTGCGCGTAAATTGTTTTGGGCAGTTCAATGCCGAGCGCCATAAGGATTGCGCTCCAGTAAATGGCGTGAAATTTTAAAATATCTTTGCCTATTATCTGAAAATCTGCGGGCCAAAAAGTATTGAATTTTTCGCCGCTTTCGCCGTTTGGATTGTAGTTGAGGGCTGTAATGTAGTTGCTGAGCGCATCAATCCACACATAAATTACCTGCGAAGGGTCTGATTTAACCTCAATGCCCCAGTTTACGTTTGTTTTTGCGCGCGAAACGGAAATGTCTTCAATATTTTCAAGCTGGTTTAAAACTTCATTTGCGCGAAAAGACGGCATGATAAAATCGGGATTTTCCTTAATATGCTTAATTATCGCGTCTTTGTATTTTGTTAATTTAAAAAAGTAATTTTCTTCACTCACGGGTTCCGGCTTTTTGCCATGAATAGGGCAATTGCCGTTTTCATCAAGGTCTTTCTGGCTTAAAAAGCTCTCGCAGCCGCTGCAATAAAGTCCTTCGTATTTATGTTTGTAGATGTCGCCGTTTTGAAGGAGCTTTTCAAAAATCTCCTGTACGATTTTTTTGTGTTCGGCATCCGTTGTTCTTATAAATTTATCGTAATTAATGTCCAAAAGTGCCCAGGAGTCTTTAAACTTTTGCGAATTTTCATCGCACAGTTCTTTTGGAGATATATTAAGCCCAGCCGCAGTTTTTTGAATTTTAATGCCGTGTTCGTCCGTGCCTGTTAAAAAAAACGTCTTGTCGCACCTTTGTTTAAAATGTCTGTATAAAACATCGGTTAAAATTTTCTCAAAGGCATGACCTATGTGCGGAGCGCCGTTAACATAGTCTATTGCCGTTGTTACCATAAATTTATTCATAATTTTATTCCCGTTTTCCCTTTAAAATTATACAATGAACATTAAAGCGCGTAAATAAGCTCCTTTGCGTATGGTTTTAAAGCGCTTATTTCAACCGCTTCGTCGGCTGAATTAATTGCTTCATCAAGCTTTTCGCTTTTTATATCGTCATAGTAAAGTGTTAAAACCGTTTCGCCGCACTTAACTTTATCGCCTGATTTTTTGTTTAAAATGCAGCCGGCAGCAGGGTCTATATTATCTGTTTTTTTATCCCTGCCGGCACCCAGAAGCTTGCAGGCGCGGGCAACTTTAAGTGCGTCAATGTTTTCAATATAACCGTCTTTTTTCGCCTTTAGTTCATAAGAATTTCCGGCTTTTTTAAATAAGGTGTAATTATCTGTTATATCAGGGTTTGCGCCTTGATAAGCTATGATTTTTTTAAATGTTTCAAGGGCTGCGCCCGATGAAATACTTTTGTCAAAAAGCTCCTTTGCTTCTTCTTTTGTTTTGCAAAAACCGCCTGCGATGAGCGTTTTTGCGGCTATTTCAAGCGTTACTTCATAGAGGTCTTTTTGATAATTTCCTTTTAAAAACTCTATACTTTCAATTATTTCAAGGCTGTTGCCTATATGCGTGCCTAAAGGCTGCTCCATAGAGCTTATTATGGCGGAGATTTTTCTGCCCAAAAGTGCACCAGTTTCAATCATAAGCTCTGCAAGCTCCGCGGCTTCTTCTTTTGTTTTAATAAATGCGCCCGAGCCGTATTTGACGTCTAATACTATTGAATTTGCGCCGCTTGCGATTTTTTTGGACACAACAGAGGCGCAAATTAAAGATTTATTATCTACCGTTGCCGTAACGTCGCGAAGCGCGTATATTTTGCCGTCTGCGGGGGTTAAATTTGGGCTTTGGGAAGATATTGCGGCATTTATCTCTTTAATTTGTTTCATAAACTCATCTTTTGAAAGCTCGCAATTAAAGCCGGGGATTGATTCAAGCTTATCTACCGTACCGCCCGTGTAGCCCAATCCCCTGCCCGAGAGTTTGGCACAGGTAACACCCAGGGAAGCTAAAAGGGGAATTAAAACTATTGTTACCTTATCGCCCACCCCGCCTGTCGAGTGTTTATCCGCGACAAAAGAGCTTATGGAAGAAAAATCCAAAACTTCGCCCGAATCTACAAAAGCCTGTGTCATCCAGGCTGTTTCTTCTTTATCCAGACCGCAAAAACACACCGCCATAAGCCATGCCGACATTTGATAATCTTCAACTTCGCCCCTTGTGTAGCCCTCAACAAGAAAATAAATTTCTTCTTTTGTGTGTTTTTTGCCTTCTTTTTTCTTTTGTATTAAATCGACGGTTCTCATTTTTGCTCCTATTTGTGGTAAGGTTCGTTGTTTAAAATTTTATGTGCGCGATAAATTTGCTCAATTAAAATTAAAACTGCCTCCTGATGAAGAAAGGTAAGTTTTGACATTGAAAATTTAAAATCCGACAAATTTTTCACCTTCCGGCTAAGGCCCTCCGAGCCGCCAACAAGAAAAAGAATTTCATTTGCACTGCCCGAAGTTTCAATTTCCCTTAACTTATTTGCAAATTCAATGCTTGATAACATTTTGCCCTCAATCTCAAGGGTTATCACATAAGAATTTGTTTTATTTTTCAAATATTCGTATATGTCGCTTATTTCAAGAATTTCAACCTTGTTTAAAAGTCTTTTTTTATATACTTCAATACCTAATTTAAAACAAGGTTCTTTTATCTTGCCTTCAAGTACGATTTTGATATTCATTAAACTATTTCTTTATAACCGTCAGGATTGTTCAGAAGGTCATAATTTATTTCGTTTTCATTATCAGCAATTATTGCCGCAACAACGGCATCTGACGCTACGTTAACAGTTGAGCGCAGCATATCCGCAAGACGTTCAAGCGCAAAGAGGAACGAGAAGCCTACAACAAGCTGATCGGGAGCAAGGCCGATACCGTTTAGTACAAGGGCAATAGTGATTAATCCTGCTCCGGGAATTCCCGCGGAAGTTGATGAAGCAATCATTGCAAGCACTGCAATTTGGATTATAAGACCTAAAGAAAGGTCGATGCCGTAAGCCTGTGTTAAAAATATTACCGCAACGGTTTGCACAAGGGCTGTTCCGTCCATATTAAGCGTTGCACCCAGAGGAAGTACAAAAGAGCAGATTTTGTTTGAAATGCCGCGTTTTTCGCAGCATGTAATAGTCAAAGGAAGCGTGGCAGAGCTTGAAGCGGTACCGAATGCAACCATGATGGCTTCCGTAATTGCGGTGTAGAGTTTTCCGACCGGAACTTTCGAGAATATTTTCATTAACAGCGGATAAACAACGAAAAACTGAATTGCAAGTCCCAAAACAATTACAAAGAAATATTTCCAAACTTCGCTAAACATTTCCATACCAAAGCTTGCAACCGAACTTGCAGTCAGTGCAAAAACGCCCGGAGCCGCAAGGTACATAATCCAATCCGTTACTTTCATTGTGGCTGCAAAAACACTTTCAAAGAAAGACACAACAGGGCGGTTTATTTCGCCTACTTTAGCTAAAGCAATAGCAAAAGTTAAAACAAAAATGATAATGGGTATCATATTGCCGTTTGCAAGGGAGCTAAAAGGATTTGAAGGAATCATATTCAAAATCATGCCTGCCATATTTGCCTTTTGCTCAGCTATTGCACCTGCAACATAGCCCTGCATTTGCGCTGCAACATCGGAGGCAATGAAGTTTTGCGCGCCCAGCCCGGGTTTAAAAATAAGAGCAAGGATTGCCCCTATTGCAACTGCGGCGGTTGTTATGATGAGGTAATAGAAAATCATTTTTTTGCCGAATTTTGCGAGCTGTTTATTATCGCCGATGTTTGACACACCGATTACAATCGCGCTTATGACAAGCGGTATTACCACCATCTGAATAATGTTAATAAAGCCCTGACCTATAAAATTCAAAACTTTATGAATTGTAGGATAGCCGGATGAAGGAAACAAAATCCCCACGACAATACCTGCTACAAGTCCGAAAAATATATGCCAATTCCTTTTTATACCCAGAAGTATGGCGATTAAAATCTGCATGTGTATTCCCATTATTATATCCTTATCCGCTTTTAAAAATATTAAACTAAAACTAATATTACAACTATTTTTAAACTCTGACAATACATGTAAAGTTGTTTTTAGGCTCTCGGGGGTATTTTTGAAAAATAATATAAAAATTTCAACTTTTTAGATGATTTTTATGGCTTACTTATAAAGCAAAATTCATGTAACCCGTTAAAATAAATTGTATATTTAAATTGACTCAAAGGAACGTCATGTTCAAACAGAAAACTCCGCAAAATCCTCATTCCGGTTCAAAACAGGAACCGAACACCTCGATGCAGCTTGCGCAGGCTGCGCACCGCAGGTATCTTTTGCACCTTTCAAGCGAGGATTTAACCGCGGCAATAAATTATTACATTGAAGCACTTAAATCAAACCCCGACACGCCAAGTGCCTATTTCAGACTTGCGAGTCTTTTACATGATAACGGACAAATAGGAATAGACTCAGCCGTTGAACAGTGCAGAAAAGCTGTCGAAATTGACCCCAAAAACCCAAATGCGCACATGTATCTTGGGTATTTTCTCTCGCTTAAAGGAGATTTTGAAGAAGCCAAAGAAGAGTTTAAAACGGCAATTAAGCTAAAACCCCTTAAATCTTCAAGAACAAGGCTCGTGCTTGCGCTTACCCTTCTTGAAAAAACAAAAACAAAAAATAAATCTCTCATTGATTTTTCATCAGCGCTTTATTATATTTTCTCCGGCTCAATGCTCTTTTTGTTTGACAGCACAAACATAAAAATGTTTGTGCAAAACGTTTTAGATGATTTGAGCTTTATTAAATACCGCGCATTCGGAGAAATTCTTGAAAAAGCAAACAGAGATAAAAACGCATATAATCTTTATGCGGATGCTCTTGACAAAACGAAAAACAAATCTATATTCTATGAAAAAATGGCAGGCATTGCCATAAAGAAAAAACGTTACGATGTCGCACTTGAATGTTTTCAAAATTCCGTCGCACTGAGCGGCTCTGACCCTATGCGCGTTGTAAGTGCAATAGAATTTATTGAAGAATTTTTCCCCGAAAAAACTGACGAACTCATAGATTTATACACGATTTTAATAAATAAAAACCCGCGCCTGCCCCGCTGTTATTATGAACTTGGGCATCTGTATCTCAAAAAAGAAGACAAATTAAACGCTGTAAATGCTTTTAAACTTGCGCTCCAATACGACAGCGAAAATCCTTTTTATTTAAATTCCCTTGCTTTTGCCTATGTACAGCTTGAACAGTACGACGGCGCAATTGAGCTTTATAAAAAAGCGCTTAGCCTAAACCCTGATAACGAATGGTCAGCCGTTGTCGCACAAGCACTTGCTGCTATTTATCATCAAATAAAAGGAAATTCTGACGCGGCGATTTCAGTGCTTGAAAACGCTCTTTTGCTGACAAAGGATAAATCCCCGATTTACCAGGCAATAGCCGATATTTATTACGACATTGAAGACCTTGACAGGGCTATAGAATTTTATAACCACGCGCTTGATTGCGATTGCAATAATCCTAAGGCGTATTCACGCCTTGCGATGGCATATTGGGAAAAAGATTACATCGAAAAGGCAATAATTTATTATTCTAAAGCAATTGACCTTGACCCTGATTACGACATTGCCTACAACAATCTGGGTGTAATATTCCTGGATGGGCTGGGCGATGCCAAGCGTGCTCTTGCGTATTTTGAAAATGCCATAGATATTAACCCCAATTACGTTCTTGCGCATTTTAACATTGCGCGCGCTTATGAAATTATGGGACAGAAAATCGACGCGGCAAAAAAATATCAAACAGCGCTAAACCTGAATAAAATCAACCCCGAAATTGATTCGCAAATGATTGAAGATATGCTCTATAAACTTTTTGAAGCATAAATTGCCATATGAAGAAAAAAATTTTTGAATTCTTTAAAAATACAACAGTTAGAATAGTAAGCATTTTGCTGCTTATTCTTTTTTTGCTGAGTATATTTTTATTTTTCGATGCCTACGTAAGACAGGTAAAAAAAGGCATCAGTTTTTACTATGTTTACAGAGGGGATAAATATTACAAAAACAACAAAACCCAACGCGCAATCGACTGTTATAAAAAAGCTCTTTCTTATTACCCGGAGCACTACAGAGCAAGATACAACCTTGCAAATATTTATGTAGTCTACGAAGACTACTACAGTGCACTTAGTGAATATGCAAAAGCCCTTCAATATAAGCCTGACTTTATGATAGCAAGAATTGACTACGCACTTGTCCTTTCAAGCGCGACTTTTAACCATGACAGGGCTATTGAAGAATACCAAATTGCAATAGATAAAAAGCCAAAGTGGGTCTATATACCGTTTTTTATAAACAATAGAAAAACCTATAAATACAACACGGGAATTGCCTATTACAATATGGGTCTTGCATACCGCGCAAAATCCCTTCTTGTGGGCGAAAATAAATTCAGCGCCAGAGAATATCTCTACAGCGCAATTGACTCTTACAAAAAAGCGCTCAAAAGTCTTAAAAAATATGAAATATACTACAACCTGGCACTTGCACACCAACTGTTAAAAAACAATGAAGAAGCAGGACTCAACTATTGCAAAGCAATAGAGCTTGCGCCGCTCAGATACGAAGCGCATTACAACCTTGCAATTTTACTTCGCGATATGAAATTATACCGCGACTCTCTTGAAGAATTTAAAAAAGCCGGGTTAATATTGGATGTGGACGGTGACAGCATTAAAACCCGCTATATTTATGATGTCCTCTCCGATGTCACGCAAAAAATGGTTCTTGCGGGAGATTACAACTATCTTGTGGAACACATTGACGAAAACAAGCACAAAGGCGGATACAGCGCAAACGAGCTTACTTATGTCGGAGGAAAGCTTGTGGTATCAGACGAATTTGACCGTGCGGTTTTAAAAAACTTCAAAACTTGCAGCGCAAAAGTACACTTTGAAAACACCTCCGAGGAATAAATGGATTATAAAACACTCTACAATTTTATGCTAAAACTCACTTCCGCTTTTGAAAAATCAAAAAGCAGAAAAGATTTTATTTTGGGGCTGGAAGCTGCTTTTTCAAAGGTTTTGCGCATAGAAGGCATAAAAATATATACTCTTGATGAATTTTCATACGTTTTAAAAGATTTTGAAAAGCCTTGGGAAAATTTAAGCGATGACGGGCAAAACAAAAAAATCCAAGACGTTCTCAATTCTTTTGTAGGTTCAAAAGAAAGCGCGAAACTTGACGATATAAATATATACATTCCGGTTTTTGAAGAAACAAAAATCCTCGGGCTGCTTGAAATTACTCTTGAAAGGCAAATAACCCCCGATAATGAATTTTTTGAAATTGTTCCCCTTGTACAAAGGCAGATTTCATACGCCGTTTTAAATTTTAAATCCGGCGAGAAAATGAAACTTAACACAAAATTCTATAAAACAATCAGAAATATAGCAAAAATCATCGAAACCCAATATGAATTAAGCTATATCCTGCCGATTTTGGGCGAGATGATAGACAGCTTTATTTACGAACATTTAATTTACATCTTTATAAAAAATAAAAATAAAAAAGAATTTAAACTTGTTTGGCCCGCCAATATTAAAGACTCAAAAATCTATTCTTACCTTGAACAGCTTAATTCCAAATCCGGCGTTACTCTGGAGCGCGAAGGAAAAGTGGGCATTTTCCCGCTTATAAGCGAACAAAAGCTGCTTGGCGCCGTTGTTGCGTATAATCCTTTTGATAAATTAAACGAAAATGAAATAAATTATCTTGATGAAATTTCAAAACAGGCCTCTATTACAATTGAGCGGGCACTTGGGTATATGAAAATTTTAAAAGACGCAACGCTTGATGCGCTCACGGGGCTAAATAACCGCCATCAGTTTGCCATAAGGCTAAGGGAAGAAACGGCAAGCGCAAAAAGGCAAAATACTCCGCTTTGCTGCATTATGACGGATATTGATTTCTTTAAAAAAGTAAACGACACATATGGGCATGCCGTGGGCGACTGTGTATTAAAAAATGTTGCACGCACAATTAAAAAAGAATTACGTGAAAATGATATTCCCGCGCGATACGGCGGTGAAGAATTTGCCATCCTACTTCCGCATACCACCCTTGAAGAAGCAACTTTGGTCGCACAAAGGCTCAGATGTGCAATTGAGAAGAAAAAAATAAATATTGAAGAATACAATATTGAAGGCACAAAACAGCTTAATGTAACAATTTCAATCGGCGTGAGCGCATATAATAAAGCGCAAAAAGAGCCGGAGCAGCTTTATCAAAACGCCGACAAAGCTCTTTATGAAGCAAAAGAAGGCGGCAGAAACAGGGTTGTTGTTTATAATCCCGATAAAAATTAATCAGCCTGCCTTACAAGGCAGTGAAACTTGCCTAAAATTTCCATATTATCTAAAAGTATCTCGCTGAGCGTAATATCGTTATAGTCTTTATTGTCGGATTTTAAAATCACACTGTTTAAATTATTCAATATTCTTTTTATAAAAAAATCTCCGCGATATTTTATTAAAAAGACTCTGCCATCCTCAATATCTCTGTATTCTCCGTCAAAAACCGCAAGATCGCCTTTGTTTATATATGGCGCCATAGAATCCGTATCCACTTTTATGGCAAGCGGCGCCTTGGGTTTTGATTTTGAAAAATCAGGCATAAAAATATAAGTAGGGTCTTTTTTAATTTTTAAATTTTCGTAATATGGAATTTTTATAAAATTTTCCGGTAAAAAATTATCTTCCTCGCTTAAATTTACCCCGAAAAATTCTTCTATCTTTCGTATTTTTTCTTCGCTCAATATTGAATTTTTTGAAAAAAGCTGCGACACGTTAGAACGCGTCGTATCTATCGCTTTTGCAATATCCCCTTGGGAAATATTAATATTTTTAATCCTGCGGAGTTTCTCCTGCACCTCTTTAATATGCATGGTTACTTTCTTAATATTTATTAAGTTTTAACTTGACATTTATTAAGCAATAACTTAATATGTTCATAGAAAACGAATAGTTAACTTATCGGGTCATAAGGCACGCAAATTTTGCGCGCAGTATTTGCTGTTTATTTAAACATCATAAGGTGTTTGAGTAAATTAGTAAATAGAATGTTTATTTTTTTTAATTAATCTGGAGTAATTAAGATGCGAAACCTATTTTACGGCACTTCTGCCGCATTTTTTGGCGCACTTTTGCGCCCCAATATACATAAAAACCATCACAAGAAACCGCTTTTACATGCATTCACTCTTGCTGAATTACTTACGGCGGTTTTAATTATCTCGGTAATAATGGTAGCGCTCGCGCCGGTCATAACAAAGCGCATGAAAGATTCAATCTCCATTGAAACAGACAGAAAAAAAGGTGAGGAAATCTGGACAAACCCCGGCGCATACACCTTTCAAGTACCCGTTGGTATTAATATACTTGAAATCTCAGGCGCAGGAGGCGGAGGCGGCGGGGCAGGCGCTGTTTCAAAAAATTACTCTAAAAATTACCAAGGCGCGGGCACAAGGACAATCACCGTACCAAAAGGCGTTTCACAAATAACCTTTACCCTTGTCGGCGCAGGAGGCGGAGGAGGCGGGGCAAATGCCAAAACCGGAAACGACCCGTGTAAATTTCCCTTAACAATTCCCTCGGCCGCTGACAGCGGAAAAGACCTCTGTGTTTCAAATATGGAACCTGCGGAAGGATATAATATTTATTTTGATGTTATAAATAACCCTGCAACAAGAGCCAGCCGCGAAACGGCATGCTGGCGTGCAATTGACGGTGCAACAGCAACAATTGGAGGTTGTTCTGAAACTTCCTGGCCTTCTGCTTCCCCTTATTTTGGCGGCGGGGGATGCAGAAAAACTCTCTGTACAGCCGAGGGCGCTTATCGATTTTGCGACAGAGTTTCCGAATGGAATGGCGAGGACTATGTGGGCGGCGTTGCATACAGGCTTATGAGCCAGAATGAAGTAAAATTATTGTATACAAACGGGTTAAATTCAAATCATAAATGGATATTCGGGCAGGGACTTGACCTTGCAATGCACAAATACTGGGGCAGCGAAGTTGTCGGCAGCCGCTATACCCAGGGAAACGAAGCTTACGGGTGTCAATCTCCAATAACCTCTGTTTGCCAGCCATTCTGCTTTCATATAATCGATGGCGTCGGCTGTTTATATGACGCAGACTACTGGGGCTCAAACGGAGGAAAAAAACCAAGTTATGAAGCAATAGGAATTACTTTTTTTGACTCATCAAATAGCCGCTCTGGGCAGGTGCGCTGCGTGCGCGAGCTTAACAACTGGTATGCTTACTCTGGCGCAGGCGGTGCAACCGGCGCAAAACTCACAAAAACAATAAATGTACAGCCGGGCGACACCCTTATTTTCACAATCGGAAAAGGCGGGAACGGAGGCTCTAAAGGAGGCGGCACGGGCGTACAGGGCGGCTCAACATGCCTTGAACACAAAAGAAACGGAACACGTTATCAAGACAGTGAAATTCCTGAAAATAACGGATATTACTGCGCTTATGGCGGATATGGCGGAGGCGGAGGCACAACAAGCGCAAACGGCAAATCTAACACCAATCTTGCAGGCTGCACACACAACAGCGGATGTACAAAATCAATAAATGCACAGGAAAATACAAGCACCTATCAAGGCGGAGCAGGCGCGGGCGAAGGCGGCGGAGCAGGCGCAACACCTGACTTGGGAGAAAATAACACCCCCGGACTTGGTTTTAATGCAACAGGCACAAGCTCGGGCGGAGGCGGAGGTTTTTGCCAAAGAGGCAACAGAACACCTTCTAACTGCCAAAAGGGCGGGAGCGGGAGCGACGGTAATTTTACAATATCATTTGACCAGTTTGCATCAGGCGGAGGCGGAGGCGGAGCAGGAGCCGCGGGCACGTCGCAAACCGGGGATTACAAACCGATAAAAATAAAGGTAAGCGGCGGTGAAACAATTGTATTTACAATAGGTGCCGGAGGGCTTGGCGGCCAGATTGCAACAAACGGAGAAAACGGACAGGATACCGTTATCGCAACAAAAAACAACCCGGAAATATTTACGTTTAAAGGCGGGTTGGGCGGCAAAACCGGAACATTTAATTCAAGCTGCGCATACGACACTCTTGGCTGTGCAAAGGGCGGACTTGGCGGAAGCGGCGGCAAACGTCCAAACCCCGCACTCACTCCGGGAAGTTATGTTTATGAGGCCGTCGCAAATGAAATCAACGGCGGAAGCGGCGGAGGCGACACAAAGGGATTTTTCGGCGGCATGGGCGGCGCAACCGCGCTAATAAATACCGGCTCTTGCGGCGGATATGTCACGGATAATGACAACACCTGCGCAAAATATGACCCGGACGGAAACAGCGGAGCAAAACACAATCCCATTACAAATCTCCTTGGCGGACAAGGCGGCGGAGGCGGAGGCACCGACGGCAAAGAAGGCGGACTTGGCGGAAGCGGCGGAAACGGTTTTGTGAGAATTAAATGGGATGAAGCAAATAACGAATAGTTAATAGTACGAAATTTATTTTCATTTTTCGTATCTTGGGGTGCGCTTCCAGGTATTGCACCCCTTTTCCTATTAAAATTGCAAAAGACAGCCGCGCATAACATATAACAAAAACCAAAGAGCAGCTTAAACGATTGCACGAACTTTTTAAATACCCTCTCTTTCAATCATTTCCATGCCTTCAACGCGGCCTTGGCGAGATGAAATATCATCGATGATATCACCCTGATAACAGGCCTTATGCCATTATGCCATCAAGCCATGAATTTATTTTTTGTTCTATTTCCTTGGGGTTTTGTTCGTTGATTTCAAGCACGCTTATATTTCTTATAGGGTTTGTGCTTTTATTGTTGCTAAAATAGACAAGAAGCGGTTTTTTGGCCTTTGGCGCGTTTGTTTCCAAATCAATATCCGCAACGCTTGAAATGTTTGCATTAAGCACCACCTCATCATTTGCGGGCATTCTTTCAAGTTTTGCTTTTATCTGCGGGTTTTTTGTCATAATGTCGTATGTCTTTAGAGCACTGTATTTTGCCTCTTCAAGACTTGTTATATGGCTGTCGTAAATTTTTCTTAAACACTCTTTGCCGTTTGCCGGTTCGGAGTAAAAAGAAGCACAAAAAGGTGTGGTATTTGATGATATTTGCATTGTTTGTTTCCTTTTTTATTTTATTTATGACTTTATAATACCCAAAAATATTTTTTTTTGCGCGCCCTATTACCTGTTGTTTATGTTTCAATATGCTTTGATTTTAAATACCACAATGCGCTCATCCGCTTTTTGTATGCGCTTTATGTATTTTTCATCCTCCGGACTTTTCATAATGATTGCAACTGCGGGTTTCAAGCCTGTCATTTGTGCGTAATACAACGACTGCCCCACACTCTCGGCCCATTTTTGCGCCCAGTCGTATTCAATTGCATATTCATCCCAAACACAGTCTATACGCGTTTTATCGGGAAGAACATATTCTTTTGTGCCTTTGCAATATTTATTCACATAATCTTTTTCTTTCATGTTGTTTTTTTCAATATTGTTTACAGGCTTAAAGCCATCCTCAAAATCTGCGGTATTGGCGAAAAAATAACCGGCAACAACCATAATAAATCCTGCAATTATTTTAAATTTAAGTGTATTTTTTCTCATCTAAACCTTTTCTATCAAACAAACGCACTGTGCGGCGATTGCTTCTCCTTCTCCTGTTGAATCAAGCCCTTCATTAGTTTTTGCCTTGATTGAAATATCACTTTCATCAATATTTAAAAGCGGGGCAAGATTTTCCTTCATTTTATCCATAAAGGGTAAAAGCTTGGGTTTTTCACAAATTATGTTTGAATCAATATTAACAATTTTATAACCGTTATTTTCCATAATCTGCATGGTTTTCTGAAGCAAGAGAGTGCTGCTTATATTTTTAAAACTTATATCGGTATCGGGAAAATGCGTGCCTATGTCTTTTTCGCCCATTGCACCCAGAAGCGAATCTATTATCGCATGGGTGAGCACATCGGCATCAGAGTGACCCAGAAGCCCTTTTTCATATGGGATTTTAACTCCGCCCAAAATAAGCGCTCTGCCTTCGCATAATCTGTGTAAATCGTAGCCGGTGCCTATCCGCATAATACATACCTCTCTATAATTTCGCAAACGCCGTCCTCTTTAACATCGGGACAAATTTCATCCGCAATCTCTTTTAATTTTTTTGAGGCATTTTTCATTGCAATTTTTATTCCCGCATTTTTGAGCATTTCATAGTCATTATCCTGATCGCCGGTTGCAAGAACTTCTTCTTTTTTAATACCCCAATAATCCTTTAAAAAGTTTAATGCTGCGCCTTTTGTAGCATTAGGGTCTGTTATTTCCATGTAGTACTTATTTGAACGCACAATACATAAAACGTCTTTGTATCGCTCCGTCATATCTTTAATCAGCTCCTGCATTTTATCCTCGTCATAAACAACGGCAAGAAGCTTATGTACGCTTTTAAGTTCAATTTCATCAAAGCTTTTGACTGCGCGGTAAGTCACAAAACGTCCCTGGCAATAATCGCGCATGATTTCTTTATTGTCATCTTCAACAATTAATTCGTCATTGTTATAAAGATTTGTGTGTATGCCTTTTTTTCTTAAAACTTCAATGACATCGCGTGCAAGCTCTTTTTTTACCGGAGATTGATGAAGAATTTTGCCGCCCTGTCTTACCATTGCACCCTGATAACAAACAACCGGCGTATCAAGTCCTAAAAATTTTCTTACCCCGTCTGCGCCGTCAAACATTCTGCCCGTTGCAAGCACCATTTTTGTGTCTGTTTTCTTTACTTTTTCAATTGTTTCAAGCATCCTTTTTGAAAAAACATTTGTTTCATCAAGAATTGTTCCGTCAATGTCCGTTATCCAAAGTTTTACAGCGCCCAAAAAAACCTCTTTTCACTTTTTTGTATTTTTATTATACAATAAAATAAAGAATGTTAAGTATGGAGAGAAGTTTTAAATATGAGCAAAGTAGAACGCCAAAGACCTTGCGAACAGGATGAAGTTAAAAGAAGGTCAAATTTTAATCCCGTGGAAGAAAATTTTACAGCAGAGCAGGCAGCACTTGAAGCTTCAAGATGTTTAAACTGCAAAAACCCTTTGTGCAGAAAAGGCTGCCCCGTAAGCGTCAACATTCCGGGCTTTATTTCAAAAGTCAAAGAAGGCGACATTCAGGGCGCGGGCGAAATAATCCGCGATTCAAACATGCTCCCCTCTGTCTGCGGCAGAGTTTGCCCGCAGGAAAGACAGTGCGAGAGCAAATGTGTACTGGGGATTAAAGGCGACTCCGTTGCAATCGGCGCGCTTGAAAGATATGTCGGCGACAACAGCGCTCCCGTGAGAACTCAAATTAAAGAAAACGGCAAAAAAGTTGCGATAGTAGGCTCTGGCTGTGCGGGCATGTCGGCTGCGGCAGACCTTAGAAACGCGGGCTTTGAAGTAAGCGTATTTGAAGCGCTCCATGAACTCGGCGGCGTTTTAAGATACGGTATTCCGCCTTTCAGATTGCCAAGAACGGTCTTGGACAGAGAAATTGAAAGCTTAAAAGAAATCGGCGTTAAATTTTATAAAAACGTAATTGTAGGCAAGTCAATCACCCTAAATCAACTAAAAGAAGAAGGATATGACGCAATTTTTATCTGCTCGGGCGCAGGACTTCCCAAAATGCTTAATGTTCCGGGTGAAAACCTCAACGGCGTATACAGCGCAAACGAATTTTTAACCCGCGTAAACTTAATGCATGCAAACGACCCTAATATGCCGACCCCTCTTAAAGTCGGCACAAGAGCAGCCATAATAGGCGGCGGAAACGTTGCGATGGACGCTGCAAGAACAGCTGTAAGAGTAGGCTACAAAGAAGTTTACATCGTCTACAGAAGAACGGAAGAAGAACTGCCCGCAAGGAAGGAAGAAATCCGCCACGCAAAAGAAGAAGGTATTATCTTTAAACTTCTTCACTCTCCGGTTGAAATTCTGGGTAAAGACGGCTGTGTAAACGGTATTAAACTTGAAGTTATGGAACTTGGCGAGCCTGACGACTCAGGCAGACGCCGTCCCGTTCCTACGGGTAAATATGATACCATGGATGTTGATGCGGTAATTGTTTCTCTCGGCACGGGGCCAAATCCCATTATTCAGCAGAGCGCAACAAAAGAAAATATTAACATTGAAACAGATAAAAAAGGCTACATTATAATTAATGAAAACGGCGAAACTTCCGTTAAAGACATATACGCAGGCGGAGATGTCGCCCCCAGAGGCGAATCTACGGCAATTAACGCCATGGGTGCCGGAAAAACAGCCGCCAAGGCAATTATTGAAGCGCTTTGTGCGCTGAAAGCGTAAAATTTAAATATATTTTATTTCTAAACCCTCTGTCATATATTGACGGGGGTTTAGAGTATTTAATTTTATTGCAAAATTTATCTGAAAATCGTTGTTAAGCCAAATTAACTTTTCCCTTGCCAATGGTTATTTTTGTGCGAAAATAACCTTATAGAAGTAATTTAAAATTAGAAAAGGAAAAAAATATGCCAAGAAAGACACCTTTGGATAAAATCAGAAACATTGGTATCGCAGCGCACATTGACGCAGGTAAAACAACAACTACGGAACGTATTTTGTTCTATACCGGCAAAACTCACAAAATCGGTGAAGTACACGATGGTGCAGCAGTTACCGACTTTATGGAACAGGAAAGAGAACGCGGTATTACAATCCAATCCGCTGCTGTTACATCATACTGGAAAGGTCACCAAATCAACATAATAGACACCCCCGGACACGTTGACTTTACAATTGAGGTTGAACGTTCTTTGCGTGTATTAGACGGTGTTGTAGCCGTTTTCTGCGCGGTCGGCGGTGTTCAATCACAGTCTGAAACGGTTTGGCGCCAGGCTAACCGCTACGAAGTTCCCCGTATGGTTTTTGTTAACAAAATGGACAGAACGGGTGCAAACTTCTACCGTGTAGTTGACCAAATCAGAAACAGATTAGGCGGAAATGCTCACCCAATCAGACTTCCAATCGGTGCTGAGGATCAATTCAAAGGTCTTGTTGACCTTCTTGAAATGAAAGCCTACATCTACACAAATGATTTGGGTACGGATATTAAAGAAGAAGAAATCCTGGCTGAAATGGTTGAGGATGCTAAAAAATATAGAGAAGCATTAGTTGAAGCAATCGCTGAAGTTGACGACGATTTAATGGAAAAATACCTTGAAGGTCAAGAGCTTTCAATTGAAGAATTGAAAAAAGGCCTAAGAAAAGGTGTTTGCGACAACAAAATCGTTCCCGTTACCTGCGGTACGGCATTTAAAAACAAAGGTGTCCAATTACTTCTTGACTCCGTTGTGGAATTAATGCCCTCGCCCGTTGACGTTAAAGCTATCGAAGGCGAACTTGAGGACGGTACAAAGGTTGAGCGCCACTCATCAGATGAAGAACCTTTTGCAGCTCTTGCTTTTAAAGTTATGACAGACCCTTACGTTGGTCGTTTAACATTTATGAGAGTTTACTCAGGTAAATTGACATCAGGTTCATATGTTCTTAACGCTACAAACGGCAAAAAAGAACGTATTTCAAGACTTGTTCAAATGCAAGCTGACCAAAGAAACGAAATCAGCGAAGTTTACGCTGGTGATATCTGTGCTGCGGTTGGTCTTAAAGATACAACAACAGGTGATACACTATGCGACGAAAAAGCTCCTATCATCCTTGAAAGAATGACATTCCCGACACCTGTTATTTCGGTTGCAATTGAGCCTAAAACAAAAGCAGATCAGGATAAAATGGGTATCGCACTTCAAAAACTTGCCGAAGAAGATCCCTCATTCCAGGTTAAAACAGATAACGAAACGGGACAAACAATCATCTCCGGT
The DNA here is from genome assembly GCA_944324405.1 of Candidatus Gastranaerophilales bacterium. Taxonomy (GTDB): domain Bacteria; phylum Cyanobacteriota; class Vampirovibrionia; order Gastranaerophilales; family Gastranaerophilaceae; genus Galligastranaerophilus. The sequence goes on from CALUWF010000001.1 coordinate 201,402, forward strand.
ATGGGCGAGCTTCACCTTGACATCATTGTTGACCGTTTGATGAGAGAATTTAAAGTTGATGCAAATGTCGGTAAACCTCAGGTTGCATACCGCGAAACAATCAGAGGAACTGCGGATCAAGACTCTAAATTCATCCGTCAATCAGGCGGACGCGGTCAATACGGTCACGTTAAAGTTAAAATCGAACCGGCGGAAGAAAATGCAGGATTTGTATTTGAAAACAAAATCGTCGGCGGTGCAATTCCTAAAGAATACATCGAACCTGCAAGAAAAGGTATGGAAGAAGCTCTTGAAGGCGGTATTATCGCAGGCTTCCCCGTAATCGACGTTAAAGTTACACTTTACGACGGTACTTACCACGATGTCGACTCATCTGAAATGGCGTTTAAAATCGCAGGTTCAATGGCGATGAAAGACGGTATCAAAAAAGCCCGCCCCTGCATACTTGAACCTATGATGAAAGTTGAAATCGAAGTTCCCGAGGAAAATACAGGTGATATCATCGGCGATATTTCATCCCGCAGAGGCCGCGTTGAAGGTATGGAAATGATTGAAGGAACAGGTATTCAAAAAGTCCGTGCAATCGTTCCTCTGGCGGAAATGTTCGGCTATGCAACCGACATCCGCTCAAAAACTCAGGGACGCGGTACATTCTCTATGGAATTTTGCAAATATGAACAAGTTCCCGCTAACATTGAGGCTGAAATTATCTCTAAATCAGGCGTTAGCGCGTAACTTGCACAATAACGGCATAAAAAACAGGGGACTTTTAAAGGTTCCCTGTTTTGTTTTGAAATTTATGTAAAAATTATCGCTTAATGCCTTTATAATAATACATTTTTCATGTATTAGCGGTTCGGGTTTAATTCCAAATATTTCACATATTTTAAATCAAGCTCTTTGCATTTTTTCTCATAATCGGATTTTTTGTCCAATACACATTTTGCGCGGTGTAAAATTTTGGGGCTTGCCGTCGGGCAAATTGCGCAGATAAGTTTCGCCCTTAAATTCCAGACTCTTTTGAACCCGTGCGCCCGTACAGCCGCACAAAAATATTGCCGAACATAACATCAGCGCTGCAATTGCCTTTTTCATCTTTGTCTCCTTCAAAAATAAAAGCAATTATAGCATATGTTTACTAAAACTTAAAATCTCTTTCCCCTTGTTCGATTTTTTTGAGATTTTCCTTTACGGTTTGTTTTATTTTTTCATTTTTAATAAGTTCAACTTCCTTTGCAATGAGTTTTTCGCCTATTGCCTTTGTTTCATCGGACGCATAGTCTTGAAGATATTCTTTTAGTGTCATAATTGCATTAGGCTCGCAAAAGTTATGTATCTGTTGACTTTTGCAGATTTCCATAAACCTTTCGCCCGTTCTTCCTTCCCTGTAGCAGGACGTGCAGAAGCTCGGCATATAGCCCAATTCCATAAGCCACCTTATAACCTCATCCAGAGGGCGCCTGTCCGAAACATCAAACTGCGAAGAGTCCTCGCTGTCGGGCATTGGTTTATAATATCCGCCAACGCTTGTTTTTGAGCCGCCCGAGATTTGCGAAACACCCAGACTTAAAAGCTTTTCCCTGCACTCTTTTGATTCTCTCGTTGAAATTATCATACCGACATAAGGAGCCGCAATTCTAATGCAGGCAACAATTTTGGCAAAAGTTTCATCGTCTATGCCGTTATCAAAAGCATCAGGGTCGATGTCATCGGCATGTTTAATCCTCGGCACGCTTATCGCATGCGGCCCTACGCCAAATGCGGCTTCCAGGTGTTCGGCATGCATTAAAAGCCCTGCAAATTCGTACCTGTATAGTTCAAGCCCGAACAAAACCCCTAAGCTGACATCGTCAATGCCCGCTTCCATCGCCCTGTCCATAGCTTCGGTGTGGTAGGCATAGTTGTGTTTGGGGCCTGTGGGGTGAAGCTTTTCGTAGCTTTCTTTATTGTATGTTTCCTGAAATAAAATATATGTGCCGATTCCCGCATCATGCAATTTTTTGTAGTTCTCTACCGTTGTTGCGGCGATATTCACATTCACCCTTCTGATAGAACCGTTTTTGTGTTTAACGTCGTAAATTGTTTTAATAGAGTCCAAAATATACTCAATAGGATTGTTAACGGGGTCCTCGCCCGATTCAATGGCGATACGCTTGTGTCCCATATCTTGCAGTGCTTCGACTTCTTTTCTTATTTCATCCTGAGTCAGTTTTATACGCGGAATATGTTTGTTTTTAAGGTGATAAGGGCAGTAAACACAGCCGTTTACACAGTAATTTGAAAGGTATAAAGGCGCAAAAAGCACTATCCTGTTGCCGTAATAATCTTGCTTTATCTTTCTTGCCAACGCAAAAATTTCCTCGTTTTTCTCCGGTATTTCGCAATCAAGAAGAACTGCCGCTTCTCTGTGGCTTAAGCCTTTCTCAAGCCGTGCTTTTTTAAGAATTTCATCAATTACTTCAACATTATTTTTATTTTTTTGCGCATATTCAAGAGTGTCCAAAATTTCCTGATGGGAAATAAATTCTTCCGCCTTGTGTGATTTGGGATTATACATTTTTATACCTCGCTTACAAAAATATTATAGCACTTAATAATTTTGTAAACACTTTGTTTTGATTTTACGCTATCTTTCGCGGCGGGTATAATTTATATAACCCGGATATTCCCAATTATCATACTTGCTTTCAAACTTCGACTCTTTTTCACAAGGACAATTTTCATCATGGTAATGATATGCATACTCTCTATAATACCCGGGGTGATTATAAGGGCGTGAAATAGCATTTGCACTTACCGCTCCGGCTGTTATACCTGCCGCAACGCCGGCCGCTACCGACGGAGGTAATGCACTGAAATTCCCGCCCAAACCGTTAGCGTGCGCTGCCGATGTAAAAAACAAAAGAAACATTATCACCGTATATTTTTTCATAACTCAACCTCACACATCCAAATTAAAAAAGGATACACTTATATTATAAAGCGTACCCTTTATTTTTTAAAGATGTTCTGTTTTTATATACAGCAGCATTCGCTTTTGCATTTATCCTGGCCTTTAAACGCCCTTAAGCCCATATATCTTGCGCTTAAGCCGAGTTCTTGTTCAATTCTGATTAATTGATTGTATTTTGCAATACGGTCGGAACGGCTTGCCGAGCCTGTTTTGATTTGTCCGCAGTTAAGAGCTACCGCAAGGTCGGCGATAAATGTGTCCTCAGTTTCGCCGGAGCGGTGGGAAGCAATTGCGCTGTAGCCTGCTTCATGAGCCATGTTAATCGCGTTAAGGGTTTCCGTAAGCGTACCGATTTGGTTAACTTTGATAAGGATTGAGTTTGCAACTTCGCGTTGAATACCTTTTTCAAGAAGTTTAACGTTTGTTACAAACAAATCATCTCCAACAAGCTGACATCTGCTGCCTATTCTGTCGGTAAGCATTTTCCAGCCTTCCCAATCTTCCTCGGCCATACCGTCCTCAATTGAGATAATAGGATATTTATTAACCCATCCTTCAAGGAAATTAACCATTTCTTCGCGGCTTAAGGTTTTGCCTTCGCCCGCAAGAACGTATTTGCCGTCTTCATAAAATTCAGATGAAGCAACGTCAAGGCAGATTTTAACCTGTTCTGTTGTGTAGCCTGCTTTTTGAATAGCTTCAAGGATAACTTCAATACCTTCTTCGTTTGATTGTAAGTTAGGGGCAAAGCCTCCTTCATCACCTACGGATGTTGCAAGCCCTTTGTCGTGAAGAACTTTTTTGAGGTTATGAAATACTTCCGAGCCCATTCTGATGGCTTCCTGGAAGTTAACCGCGCCGACAGGGGCAATCATAAACTCTTGAAAGTCAATGTTATTATCGGCATGCGCGCCGCCGTTTATAATGTTCATCATAGGTGTGGGAAGAACAGTTGCGTTGATACCGCCTAAATATCTGTAAAGAGGCATATCAAAAGCTAAAGAAGCAGCTTTTGCAACAGCGAGCGAAACGCCCAGAATTGCGTTTGCGCCTAAGTTTGATTTATTTTCCGTACCGTCTAATTCAAGCATCAAGGCATCAATTTCCTGCTGATTTGCAGCATCTTCGCCTATTAATTCGGGGGCGATTTTTGAATTTACGTTGTCAACCGCCTGCAAAACGCCTTTACCCAAATACATCGATTTATCGCCGTCCCTTAACTCAAGAGCTTCATTAATACCCGTTGAAGCACCTGAGGGAACCGCTGCGCGTCCTGTCACACCGCATGAGAGCGTTACATCAACTTCAACAGTCGGATTACCCCTTGAGTCAAGAATTTGCCTTGCTTTTACATCTTCAATAAATGTTGACATTTTAAACACCTTTCATTATCGGTTATCTTCGGCTATATTATCACACATCAAAAAAGCCATGCAAGACATAACAGGGCGAGTTTTTATATATTTACGGACATTACAAAAAATATTAATATGCATATAAAGATTGTATAAACAAAACCGGTTTTTACATTTTTTTGGATTATACTTTAGAAAAAGTAAATCAGGAGAATAAAAATGCAGGCAGTTTTAAATTCTACAAGACCTATCCAAACATCTGATAACGCAACAAAATTAGACACCTTATTAAAAATGCTTGTCGATGCCGACCAAAAAACAAAAAACGAAATTGAAAACCGAATTGTTAATATGGGCGAAGGCATTGCAAATCTCCTTGTTGACAGATTGCAAAAAGTAAAAGGTACACAAAGGGGTGTTATCGCAATGAGTCTTATAAGATTAGGCGAATGCTCAATTGCTCCCCTTAAAAGACTTGCTCTTAATTCAAACGAGTTTCAATGGATTGCAAATTATCTTATTTCTGAAATTTAGCAGGATTTTTGCCTAATAAAAACAGATACAAATAGTCCTTTCGGATAACCTTTTTTGGTAATGAAGATACAGATTAAAAAATGCATAATTCAAGAAAAATGAGTTATGCATTTTTTTCATGTCTAAAATTACAACTTTTCGATAAAAGGAGGAAAGATGACTATTAAAAAATTTGTACTCAGTGCAACGGTTGCCTCTGTATTTGCCTTCACTGTACCTGTCAGCTTCGCCGCATGCCCTATTGACAATAATTGCGGCTGTCCTGACCCGTGCATGGAAAAAGTAACTCCTGAAAATGCTACTTGCAGCAAATGCAAACAATCTCCCTGCAAATGCAAAAAACAAAAGAAAAACAAATGTGACCCCTGTGAAACAGGTGCTGCGGCTCCTGCTCCCGATTGCGGATGCGAAGAACACAAAGACGACTGCGGCTGCGAAACAGGTGCTGCTTCAAGCTGTCTGCAATCACCTCAGCCAAAGGCCCAGGTGTATGCTTACCCTAATTCCGTTTATTCAAACGCAAATGCCGCTGTTGTGGGCGAAAGTACCAATGCTGCGGTTATTAACGACAATATGCTTGAAGCCTACAATGGCGTGCTTGTAGATAATTCATGCCCCACAGGCTGTGCGGCTCCCGTTATTGCAGACATCCCCAAAACAGACTGCTGTCCTGCACCGAATGTATCTTCGCCTACTTGCATGGAAGCCAAAAAAATCATTAAAGAAGAAATCCCCAATAACTTAACCGGTATGGCAGCAGATATCGGCGAACAACATTATCCCGATGTGCCGGATAACTATTGGGCAAGCGCGGACATTAACCGCTTAACGGATCAATGTATAGTTGTAGGTTATCCGGACAATTACTTTAAACCCAACAAAAACGTATCCAGAGCCGAAATGGCAACAATGGTCGTAAAAGGATACAACCTTGAAGACCAATGCTTAACTGATGCCGGAAATTTCCCCGATGTACCAAGATCACACTGGGCTTATGAAGCCATTAACAAAGGTGTAGGTGCCGATATGATTGAAGGCTACGAAAACGGTCTGTTTAAACCTAACGGCAGTATTACAAGAACGGAAGCTCTTGCAATACTTTCAAAAGGCATAAACTGTCCGATGGATAACTGCAAAGCGGATGAAATTCTTTCTCAATATACCGACGGAAACCAAGTCCCCGCTTGGGCAAGAGAATGTGTAGCCAAAGCCATAGACAACGGCGCGCTTAAAGATGAAGCAAGTTCAAAAATCCGACCCAATCAAAAGGCAACACGTGCCGAAATCAGCTCCATGCTTCAGGGCGTAAGGGTAGCGGGCGGATATGATAATGAAGTTAAAACGGCATGCGAACCTTGCGAAAAAACGGAAAAAATGTTCATTGAAAAAGAGCAATGCGTAAAAATCCCTACTCTTGAACTTTCCATGAATGACATTATTAACGCGAAAAACGCAAATGTCGGCGAACAATTTGCCGCAACAACGTTAAATGAAATTACAATCAACGGAACAACTTTCCCTTGCGGTTCTACCGTAAGAGGTAAAATAACCGAGGTTGTACGTCCTTCAAAATGCAACAGCGGCGCACTCAAACTGTCATTTAACGAAATTTCTTACGGAAAATGCAAGGAAACACTGCCAAAACAGGTGCACACCGCAATGGTACAAAAACAAAAAGACGTTAATTTCTTAGTCCGTGCAATTCAGTTCCCCTTCACAATGGTGGGCACTGTCTTAGGTACGGCAGGAAGAACTGTTGGCGGTGCCGCTATCGGTATAGCCAATGCGACTGAAGCGCTCTTTGACCAAGCGGGCGTCGGCACGGGAGAACTCTTCTCCGGTAAATTTAAGGCAGCAGGCAGAAGCTATCAAGACGGCCTAAAAACTGCTTTCAAAGCTCCTGTTGACCTTACAAGAACTGCTCTGTCAGGAACATTGGGTACTCTGCAAACTTCCGCAGACGAACTTACTTACCTTGTAGACCCCAACGGTATGGCTATTTCAAGGGTTAACCCCAAAGAAAAAGTTACTATCGCTTTTGGAGAATAGGCAGATAAGATAATACACCGAGAACATAATTTACACTTGTGTCTTTTGACACTGTTGAAGCCTCACATTAAGAGGCAAGAGGGGTACGTTTAGCACCCCTCTTTTTTATGGTATATTATTAATAAATACATTTTGAAAGGGTTGAGTAATAATGGAAAAATTAGCACAATTAGCGGCGGACAACTTTTTAAACAAGGGGTTTTCCTGCTCGGAGAGCGTTGTTATGGCCGCGGCCGAATTGGGCATAGTGCCTGATGAACTTGTAAGCGTTGCAACCTCATTTTCAGGCGGCATGGGCTCAGGCTGTCTTTGCGGCGCAATAGCGGGCTCACAGATTGTTTTGGGATATTTAAACGGCAAATATAAAACAAATACCGCACGTGCAATGGCAAAAGAGTTTGTTGAAGAATTTAAAAAGTCACACAAAGCAACCTGTTGCAGAGTTTTAACCGCGGGTTTTGATTTTCATTCAAAAGAGCGCAAGCAGCACTGTGTAAATATGGTTCAAAATTGCTCGGATATACTTGAAAAAATGCTTGAGCGCAAAGAAGCAGGGGTATAAATTAAACAATATCTCTTAAATTAAGCTTATGCTGAATGGGTTCACACTCCAGAAGGTCGGCAATAGTACACTCTAAAGCTTCACAGAGCCTGTCCATATTTTCATAAGAAGGCTGAGTTCTGCCGTTTGCCCAGGAATATACGGTTTGTTGCGGCAAATTTAATTCTTTTGCGAGTTTATACAGACTGTAGCCTTTTTTTTCTTTTGCCGTTTCTCTGATTTTAATCTTCATTTAGTTATTCCAAAAAATTATATACCATGCAAATTCATGTTATATTATATCTTTAGGGCAAAATTTAATACAGTGCTTTTAATTTTTTTACTCTTTTTGTATGAAAATTACAAAAAAACACTAAAAATAACGCCGAATAAAACGTTAATAATTATAAAATACTTGTCTTTTGACAATAAAACATTATAAAATAAAGAAAAAGAGGTTTGTTTACTTTATGAAAAAACTTGCAGTTTTATTAATATGCTTTTTAATATCAGGTTCGCTTTGCGCAAGCTTTGCAAAGACCCAAACAGTAAGCTCTCAGGTTTACTCGGGCATTGCAAACTATAAAAAAGCTAACTACACGGGCTGCATTCAGGATATGGAAGCGGCACTTAAGAAAAATCCCAATGATTTGCTTGCAAAATACTATCTTGCACTTGTCTATACAAAAATAGGCATGGGCGAAGAAGCTAAAAAATACTATCAGGCAGTTGTCCAGCAGGGCGGCGAAAAAATGTTGAGCGATTATGCAACAAAAGCGCTTACTTGCCTTGATAATCCCGAAAATCCGCTTTGCGGCTCCAAGGAAAAAGACGACAACGGCATGAGCGAATTTATTGAGTCGGGTGAATTTTTGCATCCGGATTTAATTAAAAACATGCAAAAAAGAGAGCTTAAAGACATAAAAGAAAACTTTAACGCGGATAAATTCCCCGATATGGAAGATTACAGATTTATTAATGATGCAAAAGACGAAGTGCCTACCGATGCGCAAATTGCCGCCGCGGTTAAAGTGCTTGCAAAAGTGGGCTACAATCCCGCAGCGCAAATTTACAACAACTCTTTTAACCCCTATACAAGCTCTCAGATGGCGCAGATGAGTATGTTTACAAACAATCAAAATGCAAACAATAATTTTGTAAATTTATTGCCTTACCTTATGGCTCAAAAGAACGGTAACAATTCAAACTTAAGCCCCGAGTTAATCCAAACAATGCTTATGAATCAAGCAATGCCGGGATTTGGCTTTGGCGACAATTAGAGAAAACTATGGAAAAAAATCTGGAAAAAATCAACACCACACGCTTTGGAGAAGTTGAAGTAGACAACAGCCTTTTATTTAATTTTGTATCACCGATAATCGGCTACAATGACAAAAAACGCTTTACCCTGATTGATTATCGCCCTGATTCGCCGTTTAAATGGCTGCAATCAATGGAAGATATGGACTTGGCTTTTCCCGTTACACTTTGCAGTTATTTTGACATTGAATATCAATTTGAACTTGCGGATGAAGACGCGCAAAAGCTCGGCATAAAAACCGCGGATGAAATTCTTGCGCTCAACATTGTAACCATACCGCAGATTAACCCGCAAGCTGCGACAATTAACCTGCTTGCACCGATTATTATAAACACGACAAATAACAATGCCATGCAGGTAATCTTAAAAGATTCAAAACTTCCTGTCAGACATCCGCTTTTTGAAAAAGAGGAAAATAAAACCCCCAAACAAGAGGGCGCGCAATAATGCTTATTTTAACAAGAAAACTTAATCAAAAACTAATAATAAATGACAACATTGAAATTGTCATACTTGAAACATACAAAAACGCAGTTAAAGTAGGCATAAAAGCGCCTAACAACGTTCAGGTATTCAGGGAAGAAATCTACAGAGAAATTAAAAAAGCGAATGAAATGTCCAAAGGTGCTGACGTTAGGGCGCTTGAAGGGCTGAAGGCTCCGCATGCACAAGGATTTAATCTTGCGGATAAATTAAAACATAAAAACGATTAAAAAATTATGCCGGTTTTTTGTAAAAACCGGCAGGCAAGAGTAATTACCGTTGATTTTAAAATGTTAAAAAAAGCGAAGGATTTATTTTACAAAGGGGATTTTAGAGGCGCTTTTGAGCTTTTTAAGGCAGAGAACAAAAACTATGAAGCGGGGCTTTGTGCGCTTTTAGAGGGCGACGAGGAGTGCGCAAGGGCATTTTGGCAAAAAGAAAAAGACCCCGACACAGCGACCCAATGGGGGCTGATTGTACTTGATATAATTCATCTTAAAATAAAAAAACGCCCGACATTTTTTCAGGTAAGGGCATTTTTAGAGGTTTATTTAAGCCTTTTTATTGAAAGCAAACATTTAAGCTGGGCGGAAAATTTAATCAGCGCCTGTGATATTTTTGCCCGCTCAAACCCGGAAAGTTATAAATTTATCGCTCGTGCTCTTTTTGCAAACGGTTATCTGGTGCTTACACATAAATTCTTGAACGAATCAAAAAAACTTTTTTATTTCGATCCCGAGGCGCATTTTATTGATTCACAGGCTTATTTCCTGGAAGAAAAGTACGATTTGGCGCTAAAAAGTATTGATGAAACACTAAAAAGCGCACCGGAATACTATCCGGCACTTGAGTTTAAAAAAATTATCCTGGCTCATATGAAATAATCGGGCTGATTTGCAAATTAAAATAAAACCCCCTTAGCCAAAAGGCAAGGGGGTAAAAACTGATATGCATATGTCTTATTATATTAACGACAATGCAATGTTGGGTTGTTGGTTTGCTTGCGTTAACAGCGAAGCTGATGCTTGTTGAAGGATTTGGTTTTTAATGTAGTTAGATGATTCTGTAGCTATATCAGCATCGGATATACGTGAATTTGCAGCTGATAAGTTTTCGTATTGAGTGTCTAACTGTTCAATTGCCGAATCCAATCTGTTTGAAACAGCACCAATTGTACCACGTCTTGATGAAATTTCAGTAATTGCGACGTCTAATTGGTCTAATTGCTCTTGCATAGCAGCTAAATCTGAGCCGACAAATGCCGATGTGAAAGCTGCTTGTCCCGTCAGAGTTGATACGTGGGCATCGTTAAATACATCTGAAATTTCAATTGTGTTTGTAGCACCGTCAGAACCTGTACCGATTTGAAGTGTAACTGTTTCATCGGCACCGTCGTGAGTTGCACCGCCAAACAAGTCAAATGTGTTGAACTTAGCACCTGTTGCAATTCTGTCGATTTCAGCTAAACGTGCAGTTGCTTCTTCTTGCATAGCTTGTAATTGGTCGTCAGTTTGACCGCCGTTCATTGCTTGCAAAGTCAAGTCACGAATACGCATAAAGTTGTCTTGCATAACCGCAAGGTTTCCTTCAGCTGTTTGCAAAAGGTTAATACCTTGTTGAGCATTGCTCTTTGCAACACTTGTACCGCGGGTTTGAACTTCAATACCTTTTGAAATTACAAGACCTGCCGCGTCATCTGCCGCAGAGTTGATTTTTGAACCGGTGGTCATCCTTTCCATTGCCGTGTTCATTGCATCTGTAACTTTGTTCAAGTTGTTTTGTACTTGAATAGATTGAACGTTTGTGTTAACCACAATAGCCATAATCTGAATCTCCTTTCGATTGACTAAATACTTCCTTGTGTATATTTAAGTAATTCACTAAATTAGTGTTTTACTAACGTTTTTCTTTTAAGTTTTTACAAAACTTAAAGATTTTTATAAACTAAAAGCCCCTAAACCGGCTGGCTAGGAGGCTTTTAGTTTTTTGTATACAGTTAATTTCTTAACTATATGAGAGACAATGCAATGTTGGGTTGTTGGTTTGCTTGCGTTAACAGCGAAGCTGATGCTTGTTGAAGGATTTGGTTCTGGATATAGTTAGATGATTCTGTAGCTATATCAGCATCGGATATACGTGAATTTGCAGCAGAGAGGTTTTCATACTGAGTATCAAGCTGATCCATTGCAGAGTCGAGCCTGTTAATGGTCGAACCGATTGTACCTCTTCTTGTTGAAATTTCCGTAATTGCCACGTCAAGTGCATCCAACTGTGCTTGCATATCCGCTAATTCGGAAGGATCCGCACCATCTATAAATTTAGATGTAAAAGCGGCAGTTCCCGTAAGAGCAGAAACCAATGCGCCGTCAAATACGCCCGAGATTGTAATCGTATCAACATCAGAATTTGAACCGGTACCGATTTGAAGCGTAACTTCCGTATCAGCACCTTCCAATGTGCCGTCAGCACCGCCGAACAGGTTAAATGTATTAAATTTTGCACCTGCTGCAATTCTGTCGATTTCAGCAAGGCGCGCTTGGGCTTCTTCCTGCATAGCGACGAGCTGATCGGTTGTTTGACCGCCGTTCATTGCTTGCAAAGTCAAGTCACGAATACGCATAAAGTTGTCTTGCATAACCGCAAGGTTTCCTTCAGCTGTTTGCAAAAGGTTAATACCTTGTTGAGCATTGCTCTTTGCAACACTTGTACCGCGGGTTTGAACTTCAATACCTTTTGAAATTACAAGACCTGCCGCGTCATCTGCCGCAGAGTTGATTTTTGAACCGGTGGTCATCCTTTCCATTGCCGTGTTCATTGCATCTGTAACTTTGTTCAAGTTGTTTTGTACTTGAATAGATTGAACGTTTGTGTTAACCACAATAGCCATAGTTTAAATCTCCTTATTTTTGTTTACTTCCTTGTTTTTTGGCAGCGCAACCTCTGTCAGAACCACAAATTGATGAGGTTTTAACAAAACCGATAACCGTTCATATTCAAAGGTTTTATGCCTTTTGACAGCAGGTTATTTCTTTGTGCCTAAAACACCGCTCAATCAAATAATTAAGGGGAAATAGTCATGGGGAAAATATTTACTGTCATCTTTGTCAAATACTAAAAATTGTCTTCCTTGTCTTTGACACTATTATATTAAATCTTTTTCAATCTCAAATGTATTATAGCTGCGTTTGAAATTTCTTATACTAAGGTATAAATGTTTTTCGCACATAGTCAATTTCATCTTCAAATGTAATAATAGTGCTGTTTTTAGCCAGTTTTTTACGCAATACTTTATCTAATATTTCACCTATTATTCTGCCCTTGCTAAATCCCAGCGCCAATAAGTCCCTGCCTGCAATATTCAATTTAATATCTTTTAATTCCCTTTGGTACAAAAGTGCTTTTTTATCAAGCGTTAGGGCATAATAAAGACAAATGTCTTCCTGCGGCAAATTTTTAAAATGTTTATAAATTTCAAGACGCGAATTTGACATCTGCGCCTTAAGAGCTTCACCTGAAGGATTTTGCCCGATTTGAAGAATATATTTCACATAAACCTGTGCGGTATTTTCAGGCGTAAAAATCCTAAACGCCTTTTTAATATTACTTTTTGAAGCCGGAAAATAATCAAAAAGGATTTTATAATACTCTTTGTCGACAAATTCGCAAAATGCTTTCTCTGCGCGGGATTTGTCACTAAACAATTTATTTAAGGTTAAAATTACTCTGTCTTTGCTCAAATGTTCTCTATTAGGGGTTTTAAGCGAATTTTTAATTAATTTTTTATCATTTTCGCTAAAATCAAAGCCTTTAAATCTTAATTTAAAATCAAGCCCCCTTAAAATACGCGTAGGGTCATCAATATAGCTTTTATCGTGCAAAACCTTTAGTGTGCGCTCTTTTATGTCCTTTTGACCAAAATAAGGGTCGATGATTTTAAAATCCAAATCGGGCGTAATTTCAAGGGCAACAGAGTTAATTGTAAAATCCCTCCTAATCAAGTCATCCTTAATATTGCAGCCTATTTTTTGAACCTTCGGCAGGCAGCCGGGGAAGGGATAAATTTCAACCCTTGTAGATGCAAAATCAATGTCAATGCCTTCAATTTGCGCTTTTATTGTGCCAAAGTCAAGATGTTGAGATTTAATTTGCGCAAAGTTAAGCGATTTTACAAAATCTATAGCGTTTCCTTCGACCAGAATATCGATATCGCAAGGATTTATACCCATCAGGACATCTCTTGCCAAACCGCCTACAAAATAAATTTTAACCCCGAAGTTTTTTGCTTCAAGGGCTAAATTTTTAATTATTTTATTTATTTTCTCACTAAACTTTATCCGCATTTCTTTTGAAGCTTTTCTCCAAAAAGCTTGTATTAAAATTGCCGCTAATAAAGGTCTCGTCGTTTAAAATTTCGCGATGGAAAGGAATTGTAGTTTTAATTCCGGTTATTACATATTCGCTCAATGCCCTTAGCATTCTAAGACGTGCTTCTTCGCGGTCTTTGCCCCAGCAGATTAATTTTCCGACCATCGAATCGTAATACGGCGGGATGGTATAACCCGTGTAAGCATGTGAATCTACCCTTACTCCAAAGCCGCCGGGCGTAATATAGCCTTCGATTTTACCCGCAAAGGGCATAAAATCTCTATCGGGGTCTTCCGCGTTAATTCTGCACTCTATTGCATGGCCTCTTAAACAAATATCTTCCTGTTTGACAGAGAGTCTTTGGCCTGCCGCGGCTCTTATTTGTTCTTTTACAATGTCCACGCCCGAAATCATCTCAGACACGCAGTGTTCAACCTGAATTCTGGTATTCATTTCCATAAAATACCATTTTTTGTTTTTGGAATCTGTTTCATCAAGCAGGAACTCTATTGTGCCCGCACCTTCGTAATTAATGGCCCTTGCGGCATTAACGGCTGCCTCGCCCATTGCTTTTCTTATATCTTCGCTGATAGCAGGCGATGGTGCTTCTTCGAGGAGTTTTTGATGGCGTCTTTGAATAGAGCAGTCCCTCTCGCCGAGGTGAACAACATTTCCAAAAGAATCTGCAAGTACCTGAACTTCGATATGACGCGGATTTTCAAGGTATTTTTCAACGTAAACTTCCGGATTGCCAAAAGCATTTTTGGCTTCGTTTCTGCATAAATTAAACGCATCCTCAAGTTCATAGTCTTCTCTTACAATTCTCATGCCCTTTCCGCCGCCGCCGGCCGTTGCTTTTATTATAATCGGGTAGCCGACTTTATTAGCAAAAATGCGTATATCATCAACAGATTCTATAAGCCCGGTGCCCGGAGTAACGGGAACTTTGCTTTTAATCATGGTGGCACGAGCTGATGCCTTATCGCCCATTGCACGCATTGCTTCTGCGCTTGGGCCTATAAATTTTATATGGTGTTCGTTGCAAATGTCCACAAAGTCCGCACGCTCTGCCATAAAACCGTATCCCGGATGAATTGCGTCCGCGCCCGATGTAAGGGCGACAGAAATTATCGCGGGAATGTGAAGATAACTTTTTGCGCTTTGTGCAGGGCCTATGCAATATGCTTCATCTGCCATAGACACATGCAAACTCTGCGAATCTGCCTGTGAATAGACAGCAACCGTTGCAATACCAAGCTCTTTGCAAGCTCTTATAATTCTGAGGGCAATTTCTCCCCTGTTTGCTATTAATACTTTTTTAAACATAACTTATAAACCTTAAAATAGGTGATAACATCAAAAAATTTAAGGCGCCCTAAAACATAAGGCACCTTAAATTTATTCTACATACATTAAAACCTGTCCGTATTCAACGCTTTGACCGTCTTCTACGCAGATTTGCGTAATTTTACCGGAAACATCAGACTCTATTTCATTCATCAGCTTCATTGCTTCAACGATACATACAACCTGGCCGGCACTTACGGTATCGCCCACTTTTACAAAAGGTTTTGCTCCGGGGCTTGGTGCAGCGTAAAATGCGCCGACCATAGGAGATGTTATGGGAGTACCCTTTGAAGTGCTCTGTGTTTGTGCGGGTGCTTCATCTTCATCTGCTTTAACTGCCGCCTGTTGCGGTATATAAGCAGCGCTAACCGAAGGAGCGCTTGCCTGCACCACTGTTTGGTTAATTTCTCGTCTGATGGTGATAGCCTGCTCGCCATCCTCAAGGATGATTTCACTTAATGAATTTTCATCAATGAGTTTTGCGAGCTTTTCAATGTAGTCTGTTTCAAAATTCATATTCTAAATTCCTATACTCTGTCAAGATATTCGTTAGTTCTGGTGTCAATTCTTAATTTATCGCCGATGTTAATAAAGAAAGGAACATTGACAACCGCGCCGCCTTCCAATGTAGCGGGCTTTGTACCGCCCTGTGCGGTATTTCCTTTTTCCGCAGGAGGCGTATCTACTACTTCAAGTTCTACAAAATTAGGCAGGTCAACACCTATAATTCTGCCGTCATGCATTAAAATCTGAACATTCATGTTTTCTTTTAAATATTTAATTCCGTCACCGATTGCAGAAGCGGGAACGGGAAGCTGTTCATAAGATTCTAAATCCATCATAACAAAGTCTGCACCTTCTTTGTAAAGGTATTGCATTTCGCGTCTGTCAAGCATTGCTTTTGCGACTTTTTCGCCTGCCCTGAAAGTTCTTTCAACAACTTGACCGGTTTCAACGTTTTTGAGTTTTGACCTTACAAAAGCTGCGCCTTTGCCGGGTTTTACGTGTAAGAACTCAACAACAGACCAAAGGCCGTTATCAAGCTGGAGTGTTAAACCGGTTTTTAAATCATTTACTGAAATCATAAAGTATCCCTATTATTAACTGTCTTTACAAATTTTATCATAAACCAGATTTTTTACATAAAAATTTTCATCATTTTTCAATTTCTGTAACAATTCTTTTGGAGGATTTTCCATTTTTGTAAGAATTTTCGCGGTTTTCTCCCTTATTGTATAATCAAGAAAATTAACCGTATTTTGGCAAATTTCTATAATTTCATCTTCAAATTCACCCTCCATTGTTTCGCCAAGAGCCTCAAGACACCAATAAAGGTTAAAAAGCTTTTTATTTTTGGCATGGTTTTTGCGATTTTTCATTTTATTTTCCCTGTGGGCGGCAAAAGTTTTTTCATAAATTTTAAAATCTTCAAGAATTTCATTGATTTTTTTAATATTAAGAGGGGTTATAAGCCTTGCTAAATCCGGATTTTTTACAAGAAGTCCTATTATTGCACGACAGATGTTGGGATTTATATCCGAAATTCCGTTCATAAGGGCATTTAGCATATTTTTACTTTTTAAAAATCCGCTCCCGCAAATATCACTCAAAACAAGTGCACAGGCTTCGCGCACTGGGTTTGGATGATTTGTAAGATGCTCAATAATTAAATCCGCCTCATCCTGATTTTTTATTTTATCAATACACAGAAAAGCATAAGGTTTTTTTGTTTCGTCCTCTCCGGACAAAATTTCAAAAGCTTCATTGCGCGTTAAGTTAATAGCATTTTGGACAGTTAAAAAATTATCATTAGACTTATTCATAGGATAAAATATAACACAAGAGGCAATTTAAAGGTAAAAACTTTAAATTAATATATTTATAAATTAAGCACATTTAGTGTATAATAACGTATAACAAAACAGTAAGCAGGTGAAATTATGAATTTTTTGAAAAAATTGTTGGGTTTAAACAATCAAGATGAAGGCTATATCGGCCTTTCAAGCTTTACAAATAATTCTCACTGCCTTGAAGACAAAAAGGAAGAAACCAAAAAGCACATCAAAAGGGAACCCACTTTAACGGAACTTTTAAAAAGAGCTAATTAAAACAAGAAAAGCATTGAACGCTTCGACATTTATCAAAGAATGCACGAAAAACGCCACAACAAACCCCAATGCCGCACCGCAAAAAACTTCAAAAGGAGTGTGTCCCAAAAGCTCTTTTAAAACTTCGTAAGGCTTTGTTTCATGGTGCTCGACAAATTCCTGCACCACACGATTTAGCGTTGCTGCGGTTTTGCCGGCAGCACGTCTTAAGCCTGCCGCATCCTGCATAATGATAAGTGAAAAGCCAAGTGATATTGCAAATTCAACAGATGTCACTCCGCAAATTATCCCCACACTTGTGGCAAGGGCGATAACGCCTGCGGAATGAGATGATGGCATGCCGCCGGTTGTTGTAAAAATTTTAAAATTTATTTTTTTGTTTTTGATGTAGTGGAAAATTACTTTTAAAGTCTGCGCAATGCCGGCAGCCAAAAGCCCTGCGGCTAAAACTTCAAGACCCGTATTAAAAAATTGTATCACCTGCACCGCCTTATTTAACTCTTTCGCACATTTTATCTAAAATTTCCGTAAATATTTCGGAACTAAATTCTTTATTAAGTATATCATGACATTTCAAATTTAATTCATTAAATTTTTCTTTTGCCCCTTCAAGAGAAAAAAGTGTAACATAGGTCGCTTTATTTTCTTTTGCATCTTTGCCTGCGGTTTTGCCAAGCTCTTTTGTGGTTGAGATAACATCTAAAATATCATCGTAAATCTGGAATAAAAGTCCGAAATTAAGTGCAAAATCCCTCACCGCATTAAGTTTATCGGCATTCGCGCCGCCTAAATATGCACCCGAGAGCATTGCAGCTTCAAAAAGAGCGGATGTTTTATAGGTGTGAATATATTTTAAATGCTGCGCACTTATTGCCTTTTCGCTTTTTTCCGCTTCAATATCGGCACATTGTCCCGCGACAATCCCAAAAGCACCGGCCGCCTTAAGATAACAGTTAACCACATTTAAAACAGTTTCCCTTTTAATCTCGCGCGGGGTTTTTTCAATTATAATTTGTGCACCGAGGCTTATGAGCGCATCTCCCGAAAGTACCGCCATCGCCTCACCAAAAACCTTATGATTGGAAGGCTTTCCGCGTCTTAAATCGTCATTATCCATACAGGGTAAATCATCGTGTATAAGGCTTTGGGCATGGAGCATTTCATAAGCGCATGCGCTTGGCAGGGCACATTCATAAAAACCCGAGAAGATGCGGCACATCTCAAGACAAAACACGCCCCTTAGCCTTTTGCCGCCCAAAAGAGTGGTATAGCTCATTGATTCAAAAAGAGTTTTTTCATATTGCGCATTTTTTTTGAAATCTTCAAAATACTCTTCCAATGTGTGATTTACAAGTTTTTTATATTCATCAAAAATCATTTTCTTCCCCGTTAAAATTATTAAAATCTTCAAAATTTTTTATTTTTTGTCTTTGCGTATTTCTGGAACTTTCGCGTTTTGCTCTGCTTATTTTTGCTCTTTGCGCGCCATGTGTTATTTTTTTTGCTTTTTCTTCTTTTGTGCCCGAATACGTCACCTTATGTTTATAATCTCTCGCTTCTTTTAAAAATTCAAGATAACTTTTGTATCTTTGCGGATTGATTTTATCGATATTTTCAAGGACAGCGCAGCCAATTGAGTGCTCATCACCCTCTAAATGAAGGCAGTCGGAGAATTTGCAGTCTTTTGCAAAATTGTTGATATCATCAAAAAGCAAGTCCAAATCTTTTGGCAAAATAAAATCAAATTTTAAATTCGAAAATCCCGGAGTATCTATTATTCTAAATTCCTTAAAGTCAAGAATTTCACAGTGCCTTGTCGTGTGCCGGCCTCTCTGAGTGTTTTGGCTTATTGCAGATGTTCTGATGTTAAAATCAGGATTGAGTGCATTTATTAAAGAGCTTTTTCCGACTCCCGACAATCCGCACAAGACAATGGTTTTTCCCGTTATTTCTTTTTTTAAATCGCTCAATCCGTATTTTTCTTTTGCGGAAGTAAAAACTGTTTTATAGCCGAGAGGCTTATATATTTTTATAATTTCATCCGCCTGTTTTTTAAATTCGGATTTATCTGGTAAATCTTCCTTGTTAAAACAGAGCATGGTGTTTATTTTATGGTATTTTAAAAATGTTAAATACCTGTTTAGCTGAACATAATCAAGCTTCGGCTCAAGCAGGGAAGATACGACAACGGCCGTATCAATATTTGCAACTGCCGGTCTTAAGATAAAATTTTTTCTCTCTAAAATGCCGTTGATAACTCCCGTGTCGTCAAAATCAACAAAATCGCCCGTTAAAACTTTTTCATTCCGCTTTTTTAAAATTTCACGAAGTTTACATTCAAAAACATCGCCGCATTTTAACTTAACATAGTAAAAATCCGAATGTATTTTAAAAACCTGCCCTTGCATATATTAATAATAGTTAAAAAAAATTCTTTATTCAATTCATTTTTGTACACATCAAAGTATTTATATTATAATGTAGTAAAAGATTTTGGTTGAGGATTTTAAATATGACACTAACCGATTGGTTTAACAAGAGAAAAATGCAGCAAATTGCCGCCCGCGCAAACGATGTAAAGATTGACGATTCAATATCAAAACTCTGGATGCTCTGTTACAATTGCAATTCGCAGCTTCCAAAAAAAGACCTTGAAAGAAACAATATGGTCTGTCCGAATTGCGACTATCACTTTAGAATCGGCGCAAGGGACAGAATTAAACTTATAATTGACGAAGGAACATTTGTTGAAATGTTTCAAAATATTAAAGGCAAAGACCCTTTAAAATTTGTGGATACACAGCCCTACAGCGAAAGACAAAAAAGCGCAAAAGAAAAATCCGGACTTGACGAAGCGGTTATTTGCGGAGTTGGCGAAATAAACGGTCAAAAGGCTGCAATTGCGGTTATGGATTTTGATTACATGGGCGGCTCAATGGGCTCTGTCGTAGGCGAAAAGGTTACGCTTATTATGGAACATGCCTTAAAAGAAAGGCTTCCCGTGATAGCTTTTACATCCTCGGGCGGCGCAAGAATGCAGGAGAGCGCTCTGAGCCTTATGCAGATGGCAAAAACAAGCTGTGCCGTTGCAAAATTAAACGAAGCAAAAATTTTATACATAACGGTCTTAACGGAGCCGACTTTTGGCGGTGTAACGGCAAGCTTCGGTACGATAGGCGATATAATTATTGCCGAAAAGGGCGCAAGAATTGGTTTTGCGGGCAGAAGGGTAATTGAGCAGACAATTAAACAAAAGCTCCCCGCAGATTTCCAAACGGCTGAGTACCTTTTAAAATACGGACAAATAGACCTTATTGTTACAAGAAAAGAAATGAAAGAAAAACTTTCAAAACTTATTGAACTACATTCAAATAAATAAAATACGGCAAAAGGAAAAACAAGACTATGCAAATATTGGAATTTGAAAAACCGATTTATAAAATGCAGGAAAAAATTGAAGAATTGAAAAAACTGAGTGCTGATACAAATATGGATTATAACGACGAAATAAAAAAGCTTGAAAACCAGACGGAAGAATACAAAAAAGAGCTTTATGAAAGCTTGCAGCCCTATCAAAAGCTCCAAATCGCGCGTCATCCGCAAAGACCCAATTTCCTTGACTACGTTCATTACATGTGCGAGGACTTTATAGAATTCCACGGGGACAGAGCGGGAACGGACGACAGAGCCATAATCGGCGGAATAGCCAAAATTGATGGAAGAAGCGTTATGCTTGTGGGTACTCAAAAAGGCAAAACAACAAAAGAAAACCTTGAGTATAATTTCGGCATGCCCCAGCCTCAAGGCTACAGAAAAGCTTTAAGACTTTTTGAGCATGCTTCAAAATTTAATCTGCCGATTATCACTCTTGTTGATACCATGGGAGCATATCCGGGTATGCAGGCGGAGCAAACGGGACAAGGCATTGCAATTGCCGTTAATTTAAAAGAAATGGCAAAACTCGAGGTGCCCGTCATTGCCGTAATTACGGGGGAAGGCTGCTCGGGCGGCGCTCTGGGGCTTGCCGTTGCAAATAAAGTAATGATACTTGAACATGCTTACTATACGGTAATTTCGCCCGAAGGCTGTGCTTCAATCCTCTGGAGAGATGCAAACATGGCACGCGAAGCCGCAAATGCACTTAAAATAACAGGAAACGACCTTTTAAAATACGGAATAGTTGATGAAGTCATAAAAGAGCCCACCGGAGGTGCGCATTATGACCCTTGTGCCATGGCGGATGAACTTAAAAGAGTTCTTTTAAAATCGCTTGATGAGTATAAAAATATGAACGTACAGGAATTAAAAGACGACAGATACAATAAATTCAGACGCATGGGAGTTTTTGAACAGTAAAAAAGAAAGAAGTTTATGGGGAGAGGTTTTAAAAATTTTATAAAAATTTTGGGCGCGTTTTGTCTTTTTTTGATGACAAACGCCCAAAGCTTTGCGGCGATTGCTTTTCCGAATATTAATATCGGCATGCAGGGGGCAAATACCCCGCAAGAATTCACCCAGGGTGTACAGGTTTTAATTCTTTTAACCATTTTAACCCTTGCGCCCAGCATTATAATTATGACAACGGCGTTTGTGAGAATTGTAATCGTCTTAACTCTTACAAGACAGGCAATCGGCACGACGACCCTTCCGCCTTCTCAGGTTATAATAGGGCTTGCGCTTATTCTGACATTTTTTGTAATGTCGCCGACTCTGTCAAAAATTAACGAAACGGCTTATCAGCCCTATATAAAAAACCAGATAACCCAGCAGGCGGCGCTTGATAACGCCATTAAGCCCGTGCGGACTTTTATGTTTAAACAAACGCACGACAAAGAGCTTGAATTGTTTAGAAATCTTGCGAAATTACCGAAGTTTAAAAATCCCGACTCCGTGCCGACTTATGTTTTAATTCCGGCTTTTGTACTCTCGGAGCTGAAAACAGCGTTTAAAATCGGTTTTATTATATTTTTACCTTTTCTTGTAATAGATATTGTTGTGGCAAGTATACTTGTTTCAATGGGTATGCTGTTTTTGCCGCCGACAACAATCGCCATGCCCTTTAAACTCATTATGTTTGTTATGGTCGACGGCTGGTATTTAATTACAAAATCGCTTATCGAAGGCTTTGTGATGTAGGAAGGAGCACAAGATGGAAGAAGAAGTATTTTTAACTATTTTTCAAAAAGTCCTTGTGCTAACTATGGAAATGTGTGCGCCCGTTTTGATTACATCCATTGTAGTGGGTCTTTTGATAAGTATTGTGCAGTCCGTAACACAAATTCAAGAGTCGACCTTAACTTTTGTGCCAAAGATTTTTGCCTGCATTTTAGCTCTTATTGTCTGTATGCCCTGGATGCTGAATGTATTTGTTTCAAGGACAAACGAACTTTTTGATTACATGAGAACTTTTATCGGGTGAGGTAGCCTATGCCTGATGCACCAAGCCTCTTAAATCTTTTTTCGCCAAAGAACATTGTTGTATTTATGCTTATTTTTACAAGAATGTCGGGGCTTTTTGCCACTGCGCCGTTTTTTTCCACCTTTCAAATGCCCGAACAGGTTAAAATATGGTTTTGCGCATTGATTTCTTTTATCTTATATCCGATTTTAAGCGCAAAAGCCCAGTTTATCATGCCGCATTCAATGCCCGAATTTGCGATTTTAATAGGAATAGAATTTTGCATAGGTTTTGCAATAGGCTTCCTTGCAAACCTTTTGTTTGCGGGGGTTTCTATGGTCGGAGAACTTATAAGCATTCAAATGGGTTTATCTATGGCAAATGTACTTGACCCCGTGTCGGGCGAGAGTTCGACCGTTATGTCAAGTCTGTACACATACCTTGTAACCCTTGTATTTTTGGGGCTCGGGGCTTATGAGTACCTTTTTGCGGCGGTTTACAAAAGCTTTTTTGTCATGCCGACAGGTTTTGAAGGCTTATTTAACGCAGGGGTTATTGAGGGCACAATGAAGCTTGCGGGACATATGTTTCAGATAGCCTTCGGGCTTGCAATGCCTATTTTCTCAGTCCTTCTGGTGTGCGATATTTTGCTTGGCATGATGAGTAAAGTCATGCCGCAGATGAATATTTTTATGGTGTCGCTGCCTTTTAAAGTATTTTTGGGATTAGTGCTCATACTTCTATTCCTCAAAGGCTCGGTATCATATTTAACTGATGTCATAGCGCAGTATTTACAAGCAATTTTGGGTTTGTTTACATAGGGAGAAAAGTTTATAATATAGATTATGGCAAACGAAGAAAGAACCGAAAGCGCCACCCCCAAGCGGCGGGAGAAGGAAAGAGAAAAGGGAAATATTGCAAAAAGCCAGGATTTTACATCCTCGCTTATGCTTGCGCTCGGGGTCGGACTTTTGTATATGCTCTCCTCCTCAATTCTTGAAAACCTTCAAAGCTCGCTGTATCAAACTTTTACCCATCTTGACCCCAATAATATAAACGAAGCAAACCCTATGGGAATTTTTGTGCCCTATGCCATTACAACGGGGCAAATCCTTGCTCCTTTTTTGTTTTTGCTCTGCGTCGGCGCCGCCTTTATTTTAAGACTGCAAACAGGCGCTCTTTTTGCAAAAGAGGCACTGAAGCCTAATTTTGAAAGGCTTATGCCGGGAAATATGATAAAAGCTCTTTTAAAAAAGTTTAACTTTTTTGAACCGAGAACTATGATGGAGCTTGTAAAATCCCTTGCAAAACTCGCCGTTGTGGGACTTGTGGGATTTAATGTAATAAACAAAAGAAAAGGTGAGCTTTTTGCAACTATAGGCATGGATGTAAATACGAGCTTTATAGTTGTAGGTTCCGTTATTATGGAACTTATTGTTAACATTTGTGTAATACTTCTTATAATCGGTATTGCCGATAAAAAATTTCAGGATTATCAATATGAAAAATCCATAAAAATGACAAAACAGGAAGTAAAAGACGAGTGGAAAAACCTGGAAGGGGATCCCAAAATCAAAAGCAAAGTCAGGGCTTTTCAAATGCAGATTATGCAGCAGAAGATGATGTCCTCGGTAAAACAGGCGGATGTTGTGGTTGTAAACCCGACTCACTATGCGGTTGCAATTAAATATGACCCGGACTCTACGCCCGTTCCGCAGGTTTTAGCTAAAGGCGTCGATTTTCTTGCTTTTAAGATAAGGGAAATAGCAAAAAATAATGATATTCCGATTGTCGAAAACAGACCGCTTGCACAAAGTTTGTACAAATTAGTGCCGATTGGTGGTATAATACCACAAGAACTGTATGTGGCGGTTGCAGAAGTTCTAAGATATGTCTACTCGACAAAAGGGAAGTAGAAACGGGGAGAAAGTATAACAGTTGGGCAAATTAGCACTGTTACTGAAAAATAACGATATAGTTTTTGCAATAGGTCTTGTTGTCATAGTACTTATGATGATACTCCCCATACCTGCGCAGCTTTTGGACTTATTGCTTACAATTAACATATCTCTTTCCGTTTTAATACTTCTTGTCTGTCTTTATACAAAAGAGCCGCTTGATTACTCGTCCTTCCCTACAATTCTGCTTGTGGCAACGCTTTTCAGGTTAGGTCTTAACGTTACCTCTACACGTTTAATCCTTCTTGAAGCCCATGCCGGAAGCGTTATCGAGTCTTTCGGGCAATTTGTCATCGGCGGCAATTACGTTGTGGGTTTTGTAATATTTGTAATCCTTGTAATTATCAACTTTATGGTAATCACGGGCGGCGCGGGAAGAGTCGCCGAAGTATCGGCAAGGTTTACATTGGACTCCATGCCCGGTAAACAGCTCTCAATTGACGCGGACTTAAATTCGGGTTTGATTGATGAGAAAGAGGCAAAATTAAGACGTAAAAAACTCGAGCGCGAAGCGGATTTCTACGGTACAATGGACGGTGCTTCAAAATTTGTCAAAGGAGACGCCACGGCAGGTATAATCATTACCGTTGTAAACATCATAGGCGGCTTGATTATAGGTATTTTACAGCTTAAAATGGATCCTGCGACCGCGCTTTCCACATACACCATTTTAACGGTCGGGGACGGTCTTGTATCTCAAATTCCGGCTCTTATTATCTCAACCGCCACAGGTCTTATAATAAGCCGTGCATCAGGTTCAGACCGCTCATTAAGCGAAGATATCGGGCTTGAGATGTTCTCAAATCCCAAAGTGTTGTTTATAGTGTCGGGTCTTTTGATGTTTATGGGTATAGTTCCCGGTATGCCGACAATTCCTTTTCTTGCGGTGTCTGCGGCTTCAGGATGGTTCGGCTGGAAAAAACACAAAGACTTGCAGGCAAAACAGGCCGAGGACTTAAAGGCTCAGGAGGACGCCAAAAAAGCGCAAAAACTGGGCAAAAAACGCAAAAAAGCCACGCGCGAAAGTGTGCTTGAACTTTTAAACGTTGAAACTCTGGAAATTGAAATCGGCTACAGGCTCGTAAGTCTTCTGGATGCCGAAAAAGGCGGGGATTTACTCGACAGAATTGCGCAAATAAGGCGCCAGAGCGCCCTTGACCTTGGTATTGTGCTTCCCTCAATTCGTGTACGCGACAATTTACAGCTGCCGCCAAATACTTATCAGGTAAAACTAAAAGGTGTTTCAATAGAATCGGGAGAAGTTTACCCTGACCGCTCGCTTGCGATGAACTCCATGGGAGGTGCCGAGGATCCTAATATCAAAGGTATAAATACAATTGAGCCTGCTTTTAAACTTCCGGCGATATGGATTGAAGAAAAAGATAAAGAATACGCCGAAACGGTCGGCTATACGGTTGTAAGCCCCTCTGCCGTAATCTCAACCCACCTTACGGAAATTATCAGGAAAAACGCAAGCGAGATTATTACCCGTGCGGATGTCCGCCAGCTTATTGATAACCTTAAAAAAGAAGTGTCGGATGATTATGTAAATGACCTTATGAAAGACCTTACAACCGCAGATGTCCAGCAGGTTATCCAAAATCTGCTCAAAGAGTGTGTTTCAATAAGGGATTTAAAAACAATTCTTGAAACAATGAGCCTTCAGGCGCGCACAAATAAAAACCATAATACACTTACCGAATACTGCCGTCAGGCGCTTGCAAGAAATATATGCAAACAAAATCTGGCAGATACGGGCGAACTGCTCGCAATTACTCTTTCTCAGGATGTCGAGCAGCAAATAGCTCAGGGTGTAAACCCTGACGGCGAAAGCTTGACGCTTAATCCCGATTTTGTAAGGAGGCTTATGGACAGTTTAAATTACGAATTTACAAAAGCCGTCCAGCAGACGGGAAATCGCCCCGTAATTTTGTGCTCATCGCCCATAAGGTTGATTTTTAGAAGATTAATTGAGCGAACTTATCCACAAATTGTTATAATGTCATATAATGAAGTAACAAACAATACTAAAGCAAAATCTATAGGAACAATACGCGCCGATTTAAAAACGACAAATGCGGCGACGGTATAAAAGAAGGAAAAAATATGCGCGAAATAATTAAAAACAGTCATGACTTCAGAATAATTCCCGAAAATTTCGAAAGTGCAACAATTTTTGAAGTAAAAAACATCGGAAATGATGACTTTGAAATAGAACTCACAAGAGCCGGGGACGATGAACTTAAAGACTACGGCGCAGATACCGATGTTGAAATCTTCGGCTCCGGTACGCAGGGTTTAATATTTTTTGAAACAAAAATAAAAGAGCAAAACGGCAAAACACTGCGCGTAAGCATTCCGCAAAATTACAAAAACATTCAAAGACGCGAATATTCACGTGTTAAATTTATGGGTGAAATTGATATTGAAGGACAAAACGACAATATCGTATCTATTGAAGATATTTCGGCGGGCGGCATGAAAATAATTACAAAACAACCGCTTGAAGCTGCCAAAAATTACAAAATTACCATAAAACTCATTAACAATCTGACAATTCAATGTCTTTTACATCCCATAAGAATTGAAGAGCAGACAGACGCTGCTGGTACAACCTATGTAATATCAGGCTGCTATAAAGATATTTCAAACATAGACAGGATTGCACTTGTCCAGTATTCATTTAAAGTATTAATGGAAACAGAAAACAAAGAAAATGAGCGATAACGCAGAAGAAAAAATTTCCTATCAAAAAACCTTAAGCGCGCTTTTTGCTTCATCCTCAATGTTGGCTTTCGGCGCTTTGAGCCTTTTGAACAACTTTGCAATGGATTACTACAGCATAATGTTTATGCTCTCTATTGTGGTGCCGGTAACGCTTTCAATGGGTTTTATAGGTTTTGTCATAGGGAGAATTTTTGACCAAGGGGAAGATTTTCACCCTTTTAAAAAGAAAGTCAAAAAAGCAGCCCCGACTGTGGATAACGCTTATAAAATTCAAAGCATGTTTTCAGCAGATGCAAATGATGAAAGTATGCAGAGCATGTTTGAAATGAGTGACGAAACGGAAGAAAACGGCGAAGTTGAAGAAAATGAATAAACAGATAAAAAGCTCCGATAAAAATCAAAATAAAAATCAGAAAAGAGTAAAAAACCTTGCAAAAAGGCGCCTAAGCTCCTATTTTGCCTATATGACAAGTATTCTGATTGCAGCAATAATGATACTTACCATGAGCTATGTTTTTAACCACATTAAAAACCTTGCTATGGAATATGACACAAATTTAAAATCGTTTAATTATTCCCTCTCTTCGCTTCTCGGCGAAACTTTTGAGGAGGCCTACAGCCAGGATTCCACCTATAAAATGACAAAAATGCTTAACAATTTAAAAGCAAGGGGAATGATTTTATATCTTTATGCCGTAAAAACCGATAACAACAGAGTATTTTTTACAACCATGCCCGAAATTATGAATAAAAACGGGGTAATTGCAAAAGGTGATATATTCTTGCGGTACCAGGGCAAGGAAATTATGGAAACAAGTTCCGGCACAAAAAATTATACGCTCTACATCGGCATGCCCGTTGAAAAAATCGCCCTTACTCACCTTAATGCTCTGCTTGAAAAAGTAAAAATCTTTATTGCCATATTCCTTTTTATAGGTGTGTTTGCAAGCGCCATTATGTCACGCATTGTCATAAATCCGCTTGATGAACTTACAAAAGGCGTTAAAGAATTTGCAAAAGGAAATTTTGATTTCAGGTTAAAAGAATCTAAATTCATTGAAATAAATGAACTTGTAAACGCTTATAACTACATGGCTTTTCAGCTCCATGACCTTTATGACTCTCTTGAACTTAAAGTACAAGAGCGTACACTTGCGCTTGAGCGGGCTAATCAGGAAATAAAAGAAACCCAGGCTATGATGGTGCATTCCGAGAAAATGCGCTCTCTGGGCGAACTTGTTGCGGGTATTGCCCATGAGATAAACAACCCCGTTAATTTTATCCACGGCAACATTATAATTCTCGATAATTACGTAAAAGATATGCTCGCGCTTATTGATTTGTACATTGCAAACGAATCGTCAATATCTGAAGATGAATTGAAAAAAATTAACAAGAAAAAAGCCGATATGGATTTAGACTTCATAAGGGACGATGTCAAAGACCTTATTAAAAGCTGTATGGAAGGTACGGAGAGAACAAAAAATATCGTTTTAGACCTCAAAAACTTCTCCAGAATGGAAGAGATGGTCTTAACGCAGTTTAATATACCAAAAGAAATAGATACAACATTAAACATTTTAAACAACAAATACAAAAACAGAATAACCGTTGTAAAAAATTACGATCCCGATGTTCCAAAGATTGAAGCCTTCGGCGGACAGCTTAATCAGGTATTTATGAATATTCTTGACAACGCGCAATATGCCATAAAAGGAGAAGGAACAGTCACAATAAGTGTTAAGCGGGAAGGTGAAAAAGTCGTTATTAAATTCTCCGACACGGGCGAAGGCATTAAAAAAGAAGACATAAGAAAAGTTTTTGAACCTTTCTATACGACAAAACCCGTAGGACAAGGTACAGGGCTTGGTATGTCAATAACATATCGCGTAATAAAAAATCATAACGGCGAGATAAGTGTTGATTCCGAGCTTGGAAAAGGAACAACTTTTACGATTAAATTGCCGATAAATTACGAAAAAACTGGAGAAAACAGCGGAAAAACGCAGGAGTGTTGATAAATGGAAGAAGAAAAAAAGTATAAAATTTTAATAGTAGATGATGAGCCTGACAATTTAGCCCTTTTATACAGAACACTGAGGGGCAAATACGATATTACAAAAGCATCAAGCGCTGTTGAAGCACTTGAAATACTTAAAAATAAAGAATTTAACTGCATTTTATCAGACCACAAAATGCCCCAGATGGACGGCGTTGAATTTTTAAGAAGAACATATGAAGTCTGTCCTAATACTACGCGTCTTCTTGTTACGGCATATTCGGACGTTAAAATTTTAATTGACGCCATTAACTATGCAAAAATTTACCGCTACATAAAAAAACCTTTTAACCCGGATGAACTTTTGCATATCGTGGAAGCAAGCCTTGAATATCACCAGCTCAAAGTTGATAATGAAAACCTTATAAAAGATTTAAAAGAGCTTTTCTCCGGCACGGTAAAAGCCATTATCGAAGCGCTTGATGCCAAGGACTCTTTTACTCTGGGCAGA
The DNA here is from genome assembly GCA_944324405.1 of Candidatus Gastranaerophilales bacterium. GTDB lineage: Bacteria > Cyanobacteriota > Vampirovibrionia > Gastranaerophilales > Gastranaerophilaceae > Galligastranaerophilus. The sequence goes on from CALUWF010000001.1 coordinate 231,051, forward strand.
AGCAGAAGGGTTACTTTTTACTCTCTTAAAATGGCGGACAAACTGCATATAAACAACGCGGAAAAAGGAAGAATAGAGCTTGCGGGATTATTGCATGACATTGGCATGATAGGCGTTGCCGAAGATATTTTAAATAAAAGCCAAAAACTCACAAAAGAAGAATTTGAAGAAATTAAAAAACACGTTCACCACTCCGTAAAAATTCTTGAAGATATTAAACAGCTCTACGAAGTAATTGAGATAATTAAGTATCACCATGAATACTATGACGGAAACGGCTACCCCTACGGGCTTAAGGGTGATGAAATTCCTCTCGGTTCGCGCGTGATTGCAGTTGCGGACGCTTACGACTCAATGGTTTCACACCGCGCTTACAGACCTTCTCTAAGTTCCGATGAGGCGCTTAAAATTATTGAAGAACGCGCAGGCACTCAGTTTGACCCGGCGCTTGTAAAACTCTTCAAAGATATTCTTCCCGATGCACTCAAAGAAGTGCGTGAGTATGAAGAAAAAATGAAATTCAAAGAAAATATTCATGCTAATGTTGAAGTTAAAACAGAGGGAAAAAATTGACAAGAAAAGTTGAAGTATTTACGGGCGCATACGCCTCGGGCAAAAGCGAAACATCGATAAACAGGGCACTTCAATACGTTAGCAGGGGTAAAAACATCACCCTTGTTGATCTTGATACGGTTGAGCCTGCGTATTGCATGCGCCCCATTATAGGCGAGCTTGAAAGCAGAGGGATTAAAGTAATTGCGCAGAGTGATTACTTCGGGCTTGGCGAAGCGGGAAGCTATGTAACGGGCGAGCAGATTAACTGCTTAAAATCAACATCCGATGATATTATAATAGATGTGGGATACGGTGCAACGGGGCTTGATACGCTTGATATTTTAAACGGCATTTCGGATGAAGAAAATCTTAAAATCTATCTTGTCGTAAATACTTCAAAATTTGAAACACGCGATAAAGAGAGCATTTTAGAGTACATTGAATTTTCATCCGGCTTAAATAAAACCCCCTGGAAAAAGTTCTCGGGTTTTATTTCAAATACGCACCTCTCGCATGAAACAACGGTAAACGACATCATACGCGGTTATGAGCTTTTAAAGACGGTATCTTCGGAAACAAAAATCCCTATTGCTGCAATAGGTGCGGATGAAAAATTTAAATATGACTTTAAAAGCGGCTTTTATGATAATGTTGAAATTTGGTTTTATGAAAGGCTTATGCCGCACGCACTGTGGTAGTTTTAAATACCTCAACCTTTAATCTCCGTGGCTTTGAAGGAAATAATCGTAAATTTTGTCAATTTTTTCCTTTATTTCGCCCCACTGGTTTTTAAGCTCTTCAATATAAATAACCGAGGCAAAACGTTTCTGGCATTCGTTCATAATTTCTCTGTGTTTTTTCTCGAGCAACTCAGGTGTTACAAAAATCTTCATTTGCAGGGCAAAAATAATAACAGCGATTAAAATAGGCGCAAATTCAATGTATTGTTCAATATTCATTTTTTATCCTTTCTTATGTAATGGGAAAATAGTATTCAACAAGATAGCTTGCAGCATCAAAAGGGTGAGAGAGAAATTTCAATTCTTTATTATTTTTTATTGCATAATAAGTGGGAATATCAATAACAGAAGCCCCTTCGCGATATTTTAGATTATTCAGGTTATAAATTAATTTCTCGCATTTGGGATCAATTAAAATTCTTACCTGCCCCTCCATAGACTTTATCATGGAACAAAAAGCCGCTACTCTGTTTTTAATCGGAGGATTAAAGCGCCTCAGATGAAATTCTACATTTCTTTTCATTTTTTGCTCAAAAAAACTGCGAATAATCATATAATTTGTGTACTCACTCACACATGTGCGATTGTCGCCTGAGGCATCACCGTTTATAATAATTTTTCCTTTATGATAAGGGTATCTGCGCGCAAACTCCTCGCAAGTATGAAAAGTTGTAGTATTTTCAAGGACAATTTCATCAAAAAAATAAACTTTATGGTTGTCAATATGCGCTAAAATCCAACACATCGGATCCACGTTAAAATCACATGTAATATGAAGGTCGCACATATCAAGATAATTAACCTTTCGGATATTTTCCTCGCTGAAATTAGGCACCACAAGCGGGCAGTTATCCTCCTCAAATTCCCCCAACACATTCTTTTTATAGTAATTTTCATCGTATGCGCTTTTTAAATTTTCGCAAAAACCCTCGGGCAGATAAATATTTTCGGTTGAAGGCGCGTAAACAATACGATAATTTTGCTTTTTATTATCGTAAAAATTTTTGTAAATCCAGCCGCGCCTGCTCTGCGGGTTTGTATGCCCAAAAATTCTGTATTTAAAATCCTTCCAATATTTTTTCTTTTTCTGGCGCATACGTCCCAAAAGCATTTTAAAAGTAGCCTCGGGTATGTCGGACATCTCTTCGATTTCGGCAAAGCCCAAATTAAGCGATTTTAGTTTATTTGGTTCGTCAAAATGACGAAAAAGAATATTTGAGCCGTTTTTAAAGACAATTTTTTGTTCGGATTTTATAAACTGCCAGTCGCTGCCTTCCTTAAGTCCGAAATTTTCAAAATGCTCAAAATAACTCAAAAGTGTTGTATCACGCACGAGAGTATATGTTTGCGCGCCGCAAAGTCCGTTTATACCCGGAAATTTAAGACATAAAAGTGTCCCCAAAAGCGACCCGGCCCAGGTTTTACCCGAGCCGAATCCTCCTTGATATACACACACGTCTAATTCCTCATTATGCGGGACTTCAAGAAACTTTTTCTGTGTTTTAAGGAGTTTGTACTTCATTTTGCACACCTCCTGAAATTTGAGTATCATCTATTAGAAATTTTGAAGTATTTTCGACACCCAAACTTAAAAGCGCATATTTAAAGCATTCCTGCCAGTTTATTTTTTGTGCAACACTTTGAATTTTTGAAAATTCTGAAATTGTTTTTTGAATTTCTCTGTATTTATTTTCCCGCGCAAGGCTTGTTTTTCTGTCTGAGTATTTATATATAAAATTGCCTTCGCGAACATCCGGTGTAATTTCAAGTACAACCGGTTTGCCCTCGCTTATGGTGCTTATTTTGCTTGTGCCCATCATAAAATTTGCATACGTTGCGGCTGTTTTTTCAAGAAGAGGGATAATTACTTTTCTGTTGATGGCGTCAACAAAACTGTTAAGGCGCGCATTTTGCCCGCTTGCCGTATAGTTTAACTCCGTTGCGGTGCGCTCGCCTGCCTGCTGCACGCTTCCTGCCATATTGTCAAAAACTCCCGTTGCGCGCTCAATTTGGCTTTTAAAAAATTTTATAAATTCCCATCCGCCAAGCATTGCGCTAAAGTTAAGGGGCTGAGGCATTTGAGGCAAAAGTGCCGAATCGTATTCAATAATTTTGCCCGGTTTAACTTCGATTTCACCCCTAAAAGCACCTTTTGGCGCAAGGAAAGGAGGATTTGAAACAAGCTTGTGTCCTAAAATCTGAGTCTGCATAATATCACATGCCGCACTAAGAACGGGGATAACAGGAGCAAGAGGGCTTAATCCGCGCTTTGTCAAAGGGTCGCAGATAATATTTGCATAGATATAAGGACAGCTTACATAAGGATTGGGTTCGTTTTGGATTACGGCAGTTCTTCCCGCCACAACAACAAGACGATTTTTGAGTATTTTACCGCTTTCAAGCCTTATATCGCCAAAGTATTTCAAAACTTCAACAAGCCCGTCCGAAATTCCCGTTGTATCCTTGTCTTTTTTTGAACGCTCAAGCAGAGTGTCAAGCTCGTCTTTTGTCTCTTTTGTCATGGTAAAATTCTCTTTATTTTCAAGAATTTCGTTTATTTCCATATAGCTTCTTTGAATTTTCGGACAATTATCCCACCTTTTTGCCCTTTTTGTGTCAAAAACAAAATCACTTGATGAAATAACCTTTAAAGAAGCGCCTTCATAGGTTTTTTCTTTTATGATTTTAAAAGGATTTAAAAGAGGGTTTTGAATTTTCTCATAAAGCGATGTTGCACATCTTTTCTTGCGCCATCTTGTTTCCCAGCCCACAAAAAGCACAACTTCGCCCGTGAGGATTAATTTGTCTATAATTTCTTCCAACTTGTCCGAAAATTTCATCTTCTCAAGCGAATTGCACAAAAAAAGCTTATGGGCATTTGCGCGCTGCGAATTTGAATTATCTAATTCGCACACATCAAAAAGCCCCTCCGGATAGGATGCGATAGCCTCAAGCAGATGTGCTTTTAAAGTTGCCGCCTGTTCCCAGCAGTCAGGCAGATTTAACTTTTTTGAACCGAGTTCGCCATGAGAATAAGAGCCAAAAATAGCATCGTTAACGCTTTTTATATGTGTAAGCTGATTTCTCCTCGCTTCGTTTAATTTGTCAAATTTCTCACAAATTTTATTTTTAATTTCTTCAAGTTCATCGCCGCTTAATTTTACGGGCTCAAAATCGTCATATTTCATAGTAAAACCTTTCTTAAATTTTATCCGGGTCCAGCCCTTCAATGCTTTCAAATATTGATTTTTTCGTCTTAATTTCTTCATATTTACTTGTACCGAGCTGCTTACAAAGACCGTCAAGTGCCCTTAGCGCAAGCTGCGGCTCTCTCAGACCGTTTTCATCCTCAAAAAAAGCGTACTCTATTATTTTTAAATACTTTTGCACAACGAATGCTTTTGTGATTTCCAATTTTTTAACGCTTTTTTTGATAATCTCGTCAAGAACTTTAAGACATTTTGGGTCATCCAAAATTTTCTTTACATTTGTAACAGAAGCTTGATTTGTATATCCTGCAAGCTGCGCACTCAGCGCACAGTCAAGAGTTTTGGCATAATTTTCAAGAAATTTTTTTTGATTAATATTAATATTTTCTTTATTCATTTTTTAATATTTCTTAATAAAGTCATTGCAATTTATGAATTAATTATGTACAATAAAGGTGTTGTTAATGCTTCGGCTAGTATGCGAATGGGGTTTCGACCCCTTTTTTTTGTCCGGTTCTTAAGGTAATTCGCACAACAAAAGCAATAAAAGCCCCGGCACGGCTTTATTGGAGCGCACCGGGGTAAAATAATCTCAGCTGTTTTTTATGAGGTTTAATATTTGTGCGTCAATTTCGTCTTTGTGCTTTAAAAATTCCTCATTTGACATTTTATCTATGTCGCTTGCGCTGTAAAAAGGCGTGCTTTTAAGAGTGCCTTCAACTCCTTGGTCTGCCGAATTTTCAAGTTTATTTAAAAATTTGGAATTTTCATTCATGAGAAATTGCGAATATTTTGGATTTTTAGCACAAAAACGCTTAATTGCCGCTTCTTCTACAGCTTTTGTGAGCTTCGCTATTTTTGCAAGCTCATCCGCGTCAAAATCGGTGTTTATAGAGTTTAAATATTCAAAAAGAATTTCGCGTTCTTTAAAAAAATCAGGATTTTCACTCATAAATTTTTCAAAGACCTGCGGCATGCTGTTTTCTTTTTGAATTTGCCCGTTGTTTAAAGCAGGTTTTATTTGATTTAAATTATTTACATTTTTAATGTTAGAAGCCGCAAGGTTCTGGGCATTATTTAAATACAAGGACTTTAAGAGAGCTTCCAAGGATTCTCTCAAGCCGGGCATACTATTCGATGTTGTTTGACGTTGGTATGGGCTTGCCTGTGCCGATAAGGTGTTGGGTCTTTGCCCCAAAAGCGCCTTCATTAAAAGTTCTTGAACCATATTATCTTTCATCTTATCCCTTCCTTTAACCTAGTTTTACGTACGTCCCTTCGGGGACTTTTTTTATGGGGTTTTTGCAAATTTGCAGGGGCAAAACTACAGCCTGTATTTTTAATGTCCGGCTGCAAAAAGCCTCTTACAGTTCGCATTTTAAAACCGCAAGCGCTTTTGGATTAACCGCAAGAGCACCAAAGGTATAAAGACCTCTTACAATTGTGTCAAAGGATTGCTCTGCTCTTATTTGTTCGAATTTTTTCAATTGGGAAGCGTAAGTAATCCCCTCTGTTGTGCCTGCCATAATCGTATAGCTGTCATCTTCTTCATCTTTTCCGACATTGTTGCTTACAAATACATCAAGCCCTGCTATTCTGCCGATTGAGCCTTCCTTTTTAGCTTTGTCCGATTCATTTGAGGCACCCGAGAACTGTTCGCACAAAAGTAAAATCTCTTCCACATCAGGATGCACCACAACCCAGCCGTGTTTTTGAGCTGTTAGTGCGCCTGAATTTTTCAACAGTTTTGCAAGGGAAACAAACTGAGAATAAACATTGGATGAGCTTAATGTCAGGGGTGTTGAAGACTGTCCTTGAATAATGTTATCGCTGTCAACTTTAGAGTTAAGGGAGAAAATGTATTTATCAATCGCTTCATCGATTGACTTTTGTGCTTTCTCAAGAATTGTTTCACCAAGGGCAATGTTGGTCTGCGCCTGTGTAATATCAGGCACACTGAAAGCAAAATAAAGACTTTGGTCAAGTTTTAAAACATCACTTGAAAAACTTGCCGCACTGTAAGCGGGAAGGGTTCCCGTATAAGTGCCCGTTGCAACGCTTTTAGGTGTTGCAATTTTAATTTCCGCCGTTCCTTTGTCTGCATCTGCCTGATAATCGCGATTTACACACTGTAGCATGGTGCAGGTTTTGTCAAGGCCCGAGTTAATTTTTTTGCTCCAAGTTGAAACAATTAAACTTGCGTAATTTTGTGCAGGTGTTGTTTGTTGTTCTGACATAATTTTTCCTTTCTTTTCTTATGCGCCCCCGCAGGCTTTATAATTCAAATGCGGGATTAAATTTTGTAAATAAGTATAAATCCTCTGTTTTTTCACCTCTGAAACATTCATCTTTTAAAACGGCTTCAAGCTCAAAGCCGAGCTTTTGTATCAGCCTTCTTGCGCAGCTTTTGTTGCCGACCGTTTCAACGGTTAATTTTCTTACTTTCATTTCTTCAAATAAAAACCTGATTGCGCGTTTTGCCATAACGTAAGAGCCAAAACCCCAGTACGGGCGGCATATGCAAAATGTCACCTTTGTATCAAAAAAACCTTTCGGCGCGGGCCTTGTTTCATAAAGATATAAAAAGCCCGCAAATTTTTCTTCATTATTTAAAAGTACAAAATAAATATGGTTTTTGAATCTGTGTATGAAACGCAAAAAGCGCTCTACGCTTGAAAAATTCAATTTGAAAAAATCCGGGTCAAAAAGCATTGTATGATATTTCAAACAGAGTCTGAAAAAATCAACGAGTTCTTTTTGTCTTATTTTCTTAAAATTTATTTCAAATAAATCACTCAATTTATCTATTTTCATTCTTGCCTCAATTGTAAATTTATGGTATTTTTAACTTGTTTATATTGGAGAATGTGCATTATGCAAAATGATGAAAAATTTCTTGTTTTAGAACAGTACAGAATATACTCGGAAGCCAAAGAAGCTTTTACGACAAGGAATTTTCAAACAAACAGATTTTATCTTATACTTTCCCTTGTACTGTTTTTGCTTTTATATGTATTTTATGCACTTACTCCGTCCCTTATGCCGCTTATTGTCGGTTCTATCATCGGCATGTCGGTGTGTGTAATGTGGTGGCTCAATTTGGACAGTTATCAATTTTTAATTAAAATAAAATACGCCAAAGTCTTGGAAGAAATCGAAAATCTTTTGCCCACAAACCCTTACAAAAAAGAGTTTGAAGCATTTTGCGAAGCCAAAAAGAATAAAAGAGCGGTTGTGTTTTCGGATTTCCAAAAACTCCTCGTAATAGTTCTTTTCTGCGTATTTTTTGTAATTTTCTCAAATAACGTGACTACTTTTGCGCTGAATTTCTTCAAAGCAGGTTTTTAGCCAAAAGTAATCATAGGTGAATTTTCATAAGATGCTCCGCTCTGCGTCCTTAAATTCGCAAGAGCATTAAAGTAAAGCGTTCTCCAGTAGCCGAATTTTGCAAAAGAAGGATTTGCTTTCACTTTTATAAGTGTGCCATACACAAGGACAGGCTCAATGTGCGAAGCAGGGATAATACTTGTGTCTTGTTTTTCCTCCATTTTTATTTTTCTCTTGCCTGACGCATCGCGCGCAAAAAGATTTCTTGTATAAACAACATTAAGCTCTCTTGACTGTTCAAAAGGAAGCGTAACTATTTTATTTTCGACATTTGAATAAACATTTGCAAAGTTCATTTTGCATCTTAAAAAAACGGCGGGAGGAATAAATTTGTATTTTTTATTTCCTTCAAATATTGATATTATTTTCCCGTCAAAATTATCAAATATCGTATCTTGGTTCATATCAAGAGTGATTATGCTCCGCTCAAGCAAAAAATCCCATATACACGAGCTTAAAACCTCCGCATTTACAATATTTATAAGATTTAAAATTCTTTTATGCTCGCTTTTCACAATTTCATCAAAATCGCTGACTTCCCTCCAATTAAGTTCGTTTAAAACTTTTGTGAAAATTTCAAAATAATTTGGTTTTGGTACTTCCGCAATGTTCTGACTCATTATTCCTCCTTAAATAAATCCTAAAAATTCATATTTAAATCCGCAGTATACAAACCTATCCAGGCCTTCAAGATATATTTTTGAAGCAAGTTTCTTCCCGCGAAGGCTGCATTTTAAATCTTCCAACAGTTTATTTGAACGGATTTTAATTTTAAAATTAGTGTGCAGAGAGCTTTTTATCCATATTGCACGCTCTTTCAGCATTTGTTCGTATTCAAAGTTGCCATGCTTAAAAGTCATTTAAAAGCTCCTTAAATTCAATTCCCACAAGCCTAAAGCCATCATTTTGTTCTTTTCCTTCCAAATGAAGTGCGACGCTTAAATTAGAATCAAAAATTTGAATGGCGACCGTACTTTGATAAGAATTTGCCCAAAATGGCGAGTAGGCGCTTTCAAAACAGTTGTACCTGTCTTTTGGCTCTTCCTCGGATGCCCAGGTCAGCGTTCCTATCTGAGTTGTTTTGATATATTCATGGTCACTCCTTATTTCTTTTACAAAATCTTTTGAAACGCTGAACTGAAAACGATTTTCTCCGCTTTCATCAAGCAAAAGCGCAAAATCTTCAATAATTTTTCTCTCGGAAGGCTTGCCCAGATGGAAAAAAGGAGTAGAAAAACTGAATTCTATTGTATCTCCGTCAAATGTCGAGCCTGTGTTTTCAAGCAAAATTTTGCCGTTTGAACAACCGGAAAAAATCTGTGTGTTTATACAAGCGGCAGATGTAATTTCTTGCGTTTCAATTCTTTTCATCCAGCATTCATGTGAAAAATCATAAATCCAAATTGTATTAAAATATTCGCTGTCATTTTGAGGCAGATAAAACCATATTTGATTTTTACGCTCGTAAGGAACACAAAATGCCCTGTTAAATCCCGCTCTGTCCGAATTTTTAAAAGCTTCTTCCACATTTGAAGCAATATTCCCGCTCATCATAATCTGAGAAAGCTCTCCGACCTGAGAAAGCGCAAAAAGCCCGTCCGGATTGAAAAAATATTGTTTATTATTACAGGTACATACCGCTTTTGACCCCATCGTACCTTTATCCGCAAATTTTATAATTGCAAAATTATCAGGGGACGAACCGGAAAGCAGAAAAACCCCGTCTTCCTTAAAAATTGCAAGGTTCCCGCAGTACAAAGCAAGAGCGGAGATTTTTGTGACAGATGAATGAAAATTTGCAATATAACCCGCATCGTTTTGACTTTCCCAGTCATCAAACCTGCCAAGCGCACTATAATAAAGAACTGAATTTGAGCCTATCCAAAGTCTTCCCGCAAAATTGCACATGGCATCAGGTATTATGTCGTTATCATCGCTATCTTTTGCACTGAGCGGGTTTAATTTTGTTTGAAGATTTTTATTGTAATAATATCCCTCGCAATCGCGTGCAAAAAATGCAATGCCATCAAGATAAAGTGTAAAATCAGCCGATGTAATCGGCTTTTCATAATCGTGTATTGTGGTTGTATTTCTTGTCACATTATCAAAATATTTTATTTTTCCGTCAGAGCGCGCGTATAAAAAGCCCTCGCTGTTTTTTGGATACTCGCAAAGACCGACAATTTCACAATCGTCTTCAACATCGACATCCAAAAATGTCTGATTTCCCATCATACGCTCGACGCCTTGATTTTTATAAAGTTCCACATTATAACTGTCATCCCAGTATAGCTTTTTTGCACCATAGCCAAGCATTACCTGCGTGGCATTTGTTTTTATTCCGCCGGAAAAATCATAAAACGCTAATTTTTTATCGCTCATAATACCACCTTACTTTGTTTCTTATGTAATCACCCGCTTCATCTGCCGTTATCAAAGGTTCATAAGGAATAAAGCTTATATCAATTTTGCCTGCGCTTGTTGAATTTGGCAGCATCTTGCCGACTTCATAATGGGTTAAAACCGTGTCTTTTAAAGGTTTTAAGCCATATTTTTTTAACAGAGTTGCGCAATATGCCCACATTGCCTCGCCCTGAACCCTTAAAAAAGGGTAATTTCCCGGGTTTTTAGGATTTTTATAGCCATACATTGCACATAATGCAATGCCGATGGAGCCAGTATTAAAACCGCCGGTGTGAGCGGCATAGTGCCCGTCATTACAGTTTAGGTTATCCTCCGGCGTATACTTACCTTTGAGAATATCTCCATTTTTAAGCACCAGAAAATGATAATGCTCAAAATCAACCTGTGACGGAGTATAGCCGCCCGCGCTCCAATGTAAAATTATCCTCTTCATATGTAGCTCCTGAAATTAAATCAAATGCAAATTGTCCGTAAATATCTAAAAATTTTGATATAGCCTGTACTCTGTTCTTTGCACGAAATTTAAGATATATTCTTGAAAGATGGTTTTGTACCGTGCGCACGCTTACACTCAAAGTATTTGCAATGGAACGATCTTTTAAACCAAGGCAAAGCAGGGACATAACTTGCATTTCACGCTTCGTCAAATTCATTTTTCTTCCTCGTATGGGGCTGGAATTATTCATATCAGCAAACAGGGCAAAAAATATAAATGTATTTTCCGCAGTTAATTTATAATTTTCGACGGCAGACTTTTTGGATAAAAAAATTGATAAAAATTGCGCAAAGCCTTGCGGGGGCAGTTTTTTTCAAAGTGAAAAAAATTAATAAAAATTTGAACAGATTTATCACTTTTATCCTCAATCAAATTGCCGTAAGCTCGCTAATTCGGGGAATTCGAGCTTTTTGTTTACGATATATTCACATAATAGCAGACAAAATTTTTTTGAAAATTACCGTAAATACCTGAGTAATTTTAGTTATCAGACATATTAACACCTTAAAAAATTCAGACACGAAAAGGACTTTTAAGGTTTTAAAAAATAAAAATATATTTTTTAATAAATATTATTTTACAAAATTTAATAACAACAAAATGACTAAAGGCGAAAATAGAATATCTGCAAGGGTTTTAAACAAGGCATAAAAAAACGGGGCACTGTTGCTAGATATTTTTTGTATACCTACCTGGAGCGCGCCCCGAAAGAATTAAGATACGAAATTGGTTTTAATGTCATTAGAGCAAATATTCTTTTGTTAACCTGTCATCCTGAACTGGCTGGAAAATCCGTTGAGGCAAAGCCGAAACGAGATTTTACGCCCCTACTTGGTGTTTCAGGATCTTACTAATAGTGTATGTTAGTATGTTCTGGCTCACGCATTGCTCCTGTGGAGTTTTGGAACAAAACTCCTACGTCGCCTATCGATGGTTGAGCCTTACGGTCTTGCTCATCGCAAGCCCTTAAGGCTCACCCCGGCTCACGCATTCACTTCACTCTTGTTCGCTTGCATCCCATCTTATCCTCAGATATCCTGAGGACCCTGAACCTCCTGATCCGAGTTCAAAGGAGTCATCAACAACTCCTCCTCCCCCTCCTCCTGATCCTCCGAATTCATTGTTTGCCGCATCATGGGATTTAGCGTTATTACCGTTGATATTTCCTGTTGTACAGATATATTGCTGCGGGTCGGTCTGCACTCCGTTATTACCGCTTAGTCCACCGCCGCAGGTTATTGCCACAATTACATTGTTTTGTAAAATTCCAAAAGGCGAAGCGCCCGCACCGCCGTCAAATCCGTAAATAAACGGTGCAATACCCCTGCTCTGCGAGCCTTGTTTGCCATCATCGCCTTTATACTTTGTATTAGCTACGGTATAACTTACATTACTTGTGTTTACATCAAGACCCAGTGCGTTTGAACCGCTGTAACTTTTATATTCCGTTGTTATATAAGAGCCAAGCCCTCCCTTACTTTTGTAATTTGTATTATCAATACAATTTGCAATAGCTGTTGATGAAATATTTGTACCGATACAGGAATTTAGCGAGTCTTTTTGTGTCTGGGTCACAGCCTTTGCGCCTTCTCCTGCAAGAAAAATAATCTCTTCATCGCCAATTACCGTCGGCATGCCGTTTGCGCCGTCCTGAGCAGCGGCACCGCCCGCACCGCCTGCACCCACTTCAAATACAATCCTTGAACCTTCTTTTACCTTGTATTTAATCTCATGTGCAACCCCCATAGAATTTACACCCCCGACTCGGGTTCCCGCGCCGCCGCCTGCACCTGGCAGCATAACGGTGTATTTGATTTCAATTTTACCATCAGCACCGCTGCCGCCTTTTTCACAAGATGTTTTACCCCTTGCACAAAAGCCTCCGCCGCCGCCAAAGCCGCTTTGTGTCGCGCTGTAGCCCCTTCCGTTTACGGTATCACCGCTATCTAAAGCAGCTCCCTTTGCTGCACTGCCTTCATTTTTAAATTTTCCGCCTTCTCCTGCATAAACTATCGCTTTATATCTGTCAATTGTATTTCCGTCATCTCCGTCTTTACCGGCATAGGATAATATACTACAGGTTTTGCTTGTTGTATAAGTGCTATCCTGTACTTTATTTTTAAATTTTGCATAACAAGTGTCATCGGATGTTGCTTCGGCGGTGTTTACGCCTGAAGAACCCGATTTTGCCCCTTCTCCGCCGAGTCCGCCCTTAACATAATAAGTGCCAAGCACATTTGAGCCGCGTTTATGCACAAGCTGCGTCGTGCCGCCCTGTTTCCCGGCACCTCCCTGCGATGAACCCCCTTCGCCGCCTTTGCCGATTGTTATCTCGAGTTTATCATCAGGCAAAACATTAATTGATTTTTCAAATCCTGCACCGCTGTAACCGCCTGCGCCCGAATATAATTCACGCACAGTCAGATTTCTGACACACAAAACAGAATAGGCATGGGTAGTTCTATCGCCCGTATGCGCTTCATCATACCAACCTTGATTGTGTACATAGCCGGCATCTAAATATATGCCAAGGTTATAACAGTAATTATTTGAAGAACCGGTACAAAAATTTGCAAAACTACAGCGCGGAAAAGCAATAGGTGTTGTATTTAAATTTACATCAGCATGTTCCCAAAAACACAAATCAAGACCGTTTGCACCAAGATATTGAGGCGCAAATTTAACAATATTATTATATTCGTTTTTAGACAGCAGTCTGCCCATCGCAATATTTTTTGTATTATTAGGAAGTGCAGCGACAGATTCAAAAGGAAAATTGGGATCATGCCCCTTTGCATAACCGCACCACATATTATTCGCCGCACGTGTACATTGGATTGCACCGCATTCATAACCTTTGTTGTAAATATTTTTGTTGCAGCCCGTATATGTATAGTTACTTATCCAACAACAGCTATCACCCGAGCATTGCTCATTTTTGCCTTTGACAATCCAGGTATACTGAGATGTTTCCGGCGCCATTTTTGTGACACAAAGGTCTTGGCCGTTTAGTGCCATATATGGAATTCTGTTTGAGCCCGGCTGACAGCTTCCGTAATAGTCCGAGGCCGTTTTGTAGTACCCGCCGCCTCCGCCGCCTCCTGCGCCTGTTATTGTGAAAGTTAGTTTATTCACTCCTTTTGGCACTGTCCAAGTTGTATTTGATGTAATGGTAATTGATTTATCTATTGATGTGGCTCCTGCTCCTCCACCGCCACCTCCTGAGCCTTGAAGGAAGAGAGTATTAATACCGATTGGGACATCAAAAGTATAAGTACCGGGGTTTGTAAATATTTCTAAACCTTTTTTGTTGTCTGTTGTTACTGATACTGTATCTTTCATTCTTTTTGTAATAACAGGGGCTAAGGCTACCATGATAACAGAGATAATAAGAATTGCCGTTAGAAGTTCGGCAAGGGTAAAAGCGGGTGTTTTATGCTGTTTATTATTGTTTTTCAGCGTGCACTTATAAGACCCTGAAACCGGTTCAGGGTGACAGCTGAGCGTTAAATTGTTGTTATTTGCAAGAGTGAAAGCGCTTTTATGCGTGCGATTATTATAATTAATTGCCTCTTTCATGTAAATTCCCCATTTGTAATAAGTAACATGTCTATATATAGACAACCCTAAAATATTTTATCATTAGAATTCTATATATGCAACATGTCAATTTTGAAAATTCGGGGCAAATTTTTCAGGCTCTTGCAAAAGTAATCCGCACAAGGCGCGAAAGCCTTGGCAAATCGCAACGGGTACTTGCCGATGAGTTCGCTTTTCAGCGCTCATTGCTCTCCAGGCTTGAAAACGGGGTAAATGAGCCCAAACTCGTTTCTATTTGGACGGTGTCGGAGGCTCTGGGGCTTAAACCTTCCGAACTTATTAAAATGGTGGAGGATGAGCTTCCAAAAGATTTCAGTTTGATAGATTAAAAAGGTACGGTATTTTCCTGAATAAATCTGAATAATTGATATTCATCCTGTTCAATGGGGACATTCTTTTCTCTTTCGCGCCTTTCGATATCTTCTTTTGTTTCGGATTTTAATTCAATCATTTTTTCGCCTTCGCGCCTGCCAAAGACGTTAAATTTAAAGCCGTCAATAAGGCCGTAGTCCGTTTCGGATTTATACGTACCTATATTAAGCGCGTAGGCCGCACTTAGGGAAGATAAAAAGAAAAGAAATAAAAAAATAGCTTTAATCTTATTCATAATTGCATTTTAGCACACAAGGCTCATTATAACAAATGATGAAAAAAAAGCATTTTGGGTATTTAATATATTGTATGTATGATTATGATTTCGACAGCGAAGATAAGGAACTTAAGCAAGTAGGGCTTGAACTTATGTTTATGACTCCGGAGAAATGTTCTTCCGATGAGGGCATAAGCGCTGTCGAGCTGTCCAAGCTTTTGGGCATACATTTAGATATAGTTAAAAAAAAGCTTAAAATTTTATATGACCACAATATCGTAAGAGCAATCGGCATAAATCCGAAATTGTGGAAATTTGACGAATACAGTTTTCAAAGAATGGATGAGGATGATCCGGTTTATCAGCTTCTTTGCTCTTTTGACGATGTGGATTTTGACAGGTATTTTCAATATTGATTAAAAAAAACGAGATAATAGAACTTAATATAGAAAAGCTTACTTATGAAGGAAGTGCGCTCGGACGTTATTATAGTGATGACTGTCCGGGGGGCTTTGTTGTTTTTGTAAAAAATGCCGTTTCGGGAGATAAATTAAAAGTAAAAATTACAAATATAAACAAAAGCTTTGCAAGGGGCGAAATTGTTGAGATTTTAGAGCCTTCCAGGCACCGAACAAAGCCTTTTTGCCCGCTTTTTAATGCCTGCGGGGGCTGCTGTTACCAATACATTAATTACGATTTTTTACTGAAAGAAAAAAATAACATGCTAAAAGAGGCATTCGGGGAACTTAAAGAAAATTCTCCGGAGTTTTTAGAGCCGCAAAAAAGCCCGCAGGATAGAGAATTCAGACATAAAATACAGTATAGAATATCGCAGACAAAAAACTCAAAAAGGCTTCTTGCCGGTTATTACAGGGAAAAAAGCCACGATATCGTAAATATTAAATACTGCCCCATACAGCCGCCTTTGGCTGATAAAATGGTGCAATATCTGCGTGATAATTGGACTTTTGGAGGTTACAGGGAAGAAAACCACAAAGGTCTTTTGAGAAGTTTTATTATAAGATTTTCATCAGACCTAAAAAATGCGCTTTTGACTTTTGTTTTAAATGTTTCAAGTGCTGATTATTCAAAAATCGAGCCTGATTTGGCTGAGTTTTTCTCTGTAATGGGAAGCGAGTTTGAATGTGTAAAGGGAATAAGTGTAAATTTTAACCCTGATAAAACAAATAAAATAACATCGGATGACTATAAAACGGTTGCGGGGGATGATTACATTTATGAAACGCTTGAAGATGAGCACACAAAAAGGATTTACAAGATTTCTCCCGCAAGTTTTTTTCAGGTTAACCCGAAATGCGCGCTAAAAATATTTAACGAAGTAAAAGAAAACACTTTGCAAGGCTCCCCTGTACTTGATGCTTACGGAGGTGTGGGCGCAATAGGCATATGGCTGAGTGATAAAGCGGGTAAAATCTGTCTTGTGGAAGAAAATAAACAGGCAGTTGACGATGCGAAGGTAAATTTTAAATTAAACGGGTGTAAAAATTACGAAGTGTTTTTGGGAGATGCAAAAGAGCAGTTTAGAAAATTTTTAAAAGAAAAGAGAAAATTCGGCTGTGTAATTATCGACCCGCCGAGGAAAGGGGCGGATACAGATGCGCTTGAAGCACTCTCCAAGCTTAGCAATAAAATAATTTATGTAAGCTGCAACCCGAAAACTCTTGTAAGGGATGTAAAATATTTGCAGACACTTGGCTTTAGGGCAAAGACCACGCGCGCATTTGATATGTTTCCATACTCTTATCACATAGAATCGGTGACGGTGATAGAGCATGAATAGGAAATTTTTTATAAAAACTCTCGGCTGCAAGACAAACGCCATAGAGGAGCAGATAATAATTGAGCAAATGGAAAAAAACGGCTGGCAAAAAGCGCAAAGCTGCCCAGAGGCTGATATTTTTATACTCAATTCGTGTTCGGTTACATCGCACAGCGACTCGCAGAGCGCATATCTGCTGAATAAAGCAAAGAGGGAAAATCCGCGGATTATAAATATATTAACGGGCTGCTGCGCACAGACCATTGATTTACACAAAAATTTTAATACGGATAATATTGATTTAATTTTAGGGAATAACGAAAAACTTGATATATATAATTATATAGATAAATATTTTAAAGAACACACTAAAAAGTGTGTCGGGGATATTTTTAAAGTAGATGAATTTAACTGTAAAATCGTTGAAAACCCTCATCAGACGCGGGTAAGCATTAAAATACAGGAGGGCTGCAACAACAGATGTTCATACTGTATTATTCCTTATGCCAGAGGAAATTCGCGCTCAAACAGTGTGGGGAATATTTTAAGTCAGATTAAGCGCCTTGTTGAATTCGGCACAAAAGAAATCGTATTAACGGGTATTCACATCGGGCAGTGGGGAAGCGAGAATAATTCAGGGCTTATTGATTTGCTTTGCGAGATAGAAAAAACGGAAATTGCGCGCTACCGCTTGGGTTCATTGTATATAAACGAGCTTGACGATAATATGATTGATTTTTTAAAAAAATCAAAAAAATTCTGTGCGCATTTTCACCTTTCGCTACAGTCGCTCTGCGATAAGACTTTAAAAAATATGAACAGGAACTACTGTGCAAATGAGGCTGTTTTACTTGTGAATAAATTATATAAGACTTTTGACGAGCCGTTTTTAGGGTGCGATATTATAGCGGGATTTCCCGATGAGAGCGAGGAAGATTTTAAAATTACATATGACAATCTTAATTTGCTGCCAATAAGCTATATTCACGCCTTCCCCTACTCGGCACGCGAAGGCACGGCCGCATTTAATATGAAAAATCAAATACAAGATGCCGTTAAGACCGGGCGGGTTAAGATGTTGAATGAACTTTGTACAAAGAAGCATAAAGAATTTTTAAAACGCAACAAAAACAGGGTTGAAGAACTGCTGTATGAAAAAAAATCCCCAAAAACAGGGGCTTACAGTGCAATCACAAGAAATTACATTAAAGTGTATATAAAAGATAAAAGAGATGATTTGAGAAATACTTTAAAAGTGGTTAATTTGGGCGAATTTGAAGAGTTATATTAAGAAATATTAACAAAAGTATATATTTTTTATTGAAAAAAGCAATATTTTCAATGCAGTTTTTTTTATTAATGTAAGAGGAATTATTTTTTTAAAGGAATGAGAGAAAATGTTGACACAGGCTCAAATTAACGAAAACATTGAAAACTTTTTCATAGTAAATTCGGCACTAAGCGAGTACAAAGAAACAAAGGCCGCAATAACGGATGCTATTAAGCCGCCAAAGAAAAAAGTTTATCGCAGCATGGAAAAACTTCTTAAAGAATGCTATTTTATAGGCTCACTAAAATACGGAAATAACTTTATAGCTTAGAGGTCATAGTTTTGAATAAAGCCGCAGCGGCTTTTTGACCCTTGCGAAAAAGTCCTTCTGACTCTTTTTTCGCCGATTTCTTTTTGCTGCTGTTCTTCTTTCAAAGCGTTAATTTTTGCCAAATCGCCCTTCGGGCTGAATTTATTTAAACATTTCGTACATACAAAACTCGATTTTTGGTCGTCTTCAATTTCAATACCGCAAAAACGACATTTTATAATGAGTTTGGGCATAACGGAGAATAATCTGCCTTTTTCAATTAAATCTTCAAGTTCATTTCGATTTATGCCAAGCTCTGAAACAATTTCTTCAAGGGTTGTCTTGGGATTGGGATTTTTATTTATAAATGATTTAATTTTTTCCACAACTTCAAGCTCTGCTTTAAAACAATTATCGCAGATATCCCTTGAGCCCTTGATAAATAAGGAGCCGCACTTTTTACAATTAATTAAACCGCCCTGTTGATTCATAATAATATACTAACACACAATAAAAATAAATTAATACTTGTATTAATTGAATTTTAATTATAAAATAAAGTAGTATAAGCCAGATTTATTTTTTAATTAGGGAGAATTTTAGATTATTGCTGATTTTTCTGATGGAAACATACTATAAGGCCAAGAAGGATATTTTTTATGTACACAAACAAATGCACTAAATGCGGTAAGGAGTTTGAAACCAAAAACCCCAAAAGAGTTATTTGTCCGGAGTGTTTATATCCTGATAGAACTCCTATTTTACAAGACCCCGCCGCACAGACCGCAGCGGTTCAAAATGCTTACCCCAGAAGCTACAGCGCAGGCAGCGGCAATGAAAACAATTACAAAAGATACAACAAAGACCAGGGGCAAAAAGGCCAAAGGGGGAATTTCCAAAAACGCGACTTTAATAACAGACGCCCTCAAAGACCCGGCGCAAAACGTCCCCAACGTCCCCAGGGAAAACCAAAACCGCTTCTTGTCAATAAAGAACAGCTTATGCAAATTGAAGAATTGTACAAAAAAATGCTTCCTCTGCCAAACCCGGATGCTCATGAGGTAATAGCTGAAAAAATAGGGCTCGAGCCTAAGAAGGTCTTTTTTGGAATTAATTTAATAAGGCAAAAAATGATGCTGCCCAAAATTCCATATCCAAAGAGAAAACTTGCCATAACTCCGGATCAGATGATGGCAATAAAAAATCTCTACGAGCCGCTTTTGCCGCTTCCGCCAATCGGATGCCACAAAATTTTAGCAGCCCAGCTTAAAATGGATGAGTGGAGGGTGCATGTAGGCATCGGGCTTGTGAGAAAACAAATGGGTCTGGAACGCTGGAATCAAGACAGGGAAGACGCTCCCGAAGAATACAGAAAAAAAGACTGATTTTGATAAAATTCAACAATGAGGCAAATAAAATTCTTTGCCAAAATAAAAGGCGTGCATAATAAAATAAAAGCAAATATGGTATTATATACATATGACACAGATTAAAAGCACTGTTTTTTACGATTGTTCAAAGTTGAAAAGTGTTTTTGAAAACACGGGATTTGAATTTGAAAAATCAGGTCTTGCCCCCGGTTTAACCTCTTTTATAAACTATTTTCTGCCACTGCGGGCAAAATTTTTAAGCGAATCTTACGTTGCCTATGAAAAAGACAAAGTGCAGGGCTTTATCACGCTTGAAAAGGACGAAAAAAACCGCAAAAGGCTTAAGATTACAAAAGTATTCCTTGAAAAAAATTCTCTAGATATAGGCAAACTCCTTGTGCAATACGTTGTTTCAAGATATTGCGCCATGGGTGCCGTTTCTTATAAGGTTGTTGTGGAAAATTCAAGAACGGATTTACTGAGTTTATTTGTTGACGGCTGTAATTTTAGAAAAAGTGCGCAGGAATTTATTTATAAAATAAATTCCGCGGTTATTTCCTGGGATGAAAACCTTGTCCCCGAAGGCTTCGGGTTTTACAAAAATATCAAAAGCGCCGAAGTTTGCAGGCTGTATAACTCAAATATCAACTCTTACCAGCGGCACAGCTTTTTGCGCGGCAAAGAACAATTTGAGCCCGATTTTGCCTGCGGGATAAAAGATAAAACCTCTTTTTCCTATGTACTTGAAGATGAACAAAAAGGCAAAGTTTACGGGTATTTTAACATAAGCACTTACAATAACCGCGATTACCTTTTGGATTTTGTTTTGGATACAGGATTTGAAATATATTTTGAAGATGCACTCAGATTTGTTTTTTACTGCCTGAACAAGCGTACAAGCAACTGGACTCTTTATGTAAAAGTCAAGACTTATTTTATGAATTACAAATTTTTCAAAGAGTATTGCGAAGAAAAAAATTTTGAACT
Organism: Candidatus Gastranaerophilales bacterium; assembly: GCA_944324405.1. Taxonomy (GTDB): domain Bacteria; phylum Cyanobacteriota; class Vampirovibrionia; order Gastranaerophilales; family Gastranaerophilaceae; genus Galligastranaerophilus. Next base: position 251,768 of record CALUWF010000001.1, read on the forward strand.
TGTAAAATCAAGCAGCGTTTTAACAAAAGACTATTTAAAAGAAATAAAAGAAAGCAGCCTCATAAACAGTGCAAAAATAGTCTTTAATGACATTACGCCCGCTTTTAAAACTAATAATACTTTCTCGGCTTCAAATTATAGAGTTCAAAATCAATGTAATCATCAGGTTCCCTGAAAAATCTTGAAATTCCAAGCGGTATCATTCTAAATCTCGGGTTATAAATTTTTTCATATCTTAATTTAAAAGCGGATGTGGCAACTATTTTGTTTTTATAGTTAAAAGAATCCACTTTTTCAAGAAATTCCATCGCATTAAAAACATTAGAGCCAAGCTTTATCGCATCGGTTGAAATTGAAAACTCTGTTGTTATATCTTTTTTTATATTAATTTCATTAAAAGTTTTTATTTCATCTATAAATTGAAGCATAAAATCATCAAAATAGTAAAAATTCTCACACACAAGAAAAAGCTTGTCCGACATTATTCCTTTTGAATTTTTATATTTTGAACTGACATTTTTAACAATATAGGAATAAAATTCTTTTTTCAAAAGGTCAAATTCGCCCTTTCTGCTGACTGAAAGATTATACGCCGGTTTTAACTCAAGATTAAAAAGAAGCGCAAACCTTACGTATTTTTCTATTTCCTCTTCAAATTCTTTTTTCAATATTACATTAAGATTTTTTATTTCCTTGTCTTTCTTTTTGATTTTTTTCATTTCATCAAAGTTATAAAGGTCAATTACCCTCTGCGCAAAAAAGTCAAAAATGTAGTGAAAAACAATGAAAAGGCCGGAAGAAACGATATAGGACATATCTATCATTCTGCCCTGAAATTCAATATTTAAAGGATAAATTGAATTTACAAAGTTTGCAAAAGGTTCAAAGGGGATTTTTACAATGTCGTAAAAAGGCGCCTCAAAAAAGCTTATAAACCATAAAAGTGCGTAGAAAAATGAAATAACGGGGCAGAGCACCTTTAAAATTATAAAAAAATTATAGACATGAGTGTAAAATTTCTTCATTACAGCTCCATATTATCTATAAGTCGTGTTCCCGAGGGAGGAATTTTTGCCGCAATAAGCATAAGTGCATTTTTGTCGTTTTCTTGCCAATCTTCAAAAGTATCGGGGTTAACAATCTCCACATAATCAACATCAAGCCCTTCAAGTATTTTAAGGGCACTGTCGCAAAGAGTTTGTTTTTCTTTTATCCCTTTCTGCCACAACTCCTTTGAATACTTTAGCGCTGCACTCAACTTAAGCGCATCTTTCCTTGCATCCTTATCAAGGTAAGAATTTCTGCTTGAAAGCGCAAGCCCGTCGTCTTCTCTTACAATGGGGCAAGGTACAATTTCAACATTAAAATTTAAATCTTTTACAATTTTTTTAATTATAAAAAGCTGCTGTGCGTCTTTTTGGCCAAAATATGCCCTTGTACAGCCTGTTATGTTAAAAAGCTTTGAAACAACCGTTGCAACTCCGTCAAAATGCCCCGGGCGGCTCTTACCGCAGAGTTTATTTATGACACTGTATGGCGGACAGACAAGAGTTAATTCTTTTGTATCCTGATACATTTCATCAACCGAGGGTGCAAAAACAACGTCAACACCTGCATCTTCGCATAATTTAGCGTCTTGTTGGAGTGTCCTTGGATATTTATCAAAATCTTCGTTAATTCCAAACTGCACCGGATTTACAAAAACACTGACGATTGTAAAATCATTTTGCTCAACACTTTTGTCAATAAGGCTCTTATGCCCCTTATGAAGCGCGCCCATTGTGGGCACAAGCCCGATTGAGCCTTTTATTTCTTTTGTAATTTCTCTTATTTGACTAATTTTGTGAATAATTTTCAAGTTTTTGTGCCTCATCAAAGTCAAGTGTAAAACTTTCCGCAACCGAAGGGAAGGTGCCTCTTTCAACATCATTGCAATATGCGCGCGCCACATTAAAAATAATATCTTTTAAGCTTGAATACTGGCGGGCAAACTTGGGACAAAACGTATCGTATTTTCCTAAAATATCGTCGCTCACAAGTATCTGGCCGTCGCAAAATATTCCTCCGCCTATGCCTATTGTTGGTATGTTTAACCTTTGGGTAATAAATTTTGAGCTTTCTTGCGGTACCATTTCAAGTACAATTGAAAATGCGCCCGCACTTTCAAGGGCACGCGCCATATTTAAAATGTCAAATGTAGCGCTTGAATTTTTGCCCGAAACATAATGCCCGCCAATTGTGTTTATATATTGCGGTGTAAAACCCAAATGTCCCATAACGGGAATTCCGCTTTGAGTAAGATGTGTAACGACCTGAACAATATAGGGGCTTGCCCCTTCGATTTTTACAGCCTGTGCTCCGGCTTGGATAAATTTGCCCGCATTTTGTGCGGCCTGCTCCAAAGATACCTGATAAGACATAAAAGGCATATCCGCAACGACAAGCGCGTTTTGTGCCCCTCTTGCAACTGCTTTTGTAAAAACAAGCATCTCTTCAAGCGAAACTTCGGTAGTTGAACCATAGCCCAGAGCAACCTGCGCTAAAGAGTCGCCGACAAGGATTATATCAACGCCTGCTTTGTCAAAGTATTTGGCGCTTGAATAATCATAAGCGGTAAGGGCAGTTATTTTTTTACCCTGTTTTTTGAAATCAATAATTTTCTTTGCGGTTTTTTTCATACAATTCGCTGTTTTTTAGTTTTGATTTGTTTTTTTGAACTTTTTTTGTACCACCAATAGATGGACTTTGCGAGTCTTGATGGTGAATGGCGTACAAGACCTTCTTTATTATCTTCGATAAGCTTATTCATAACAATTTCAAGACCCATTTTTTTAAGTCTTGATGTATCCGTTTCAACGGGCAGAGAGTCTGCTTCTTCGTATTTTTTTGCAAGATTTTGCGGCATAAAGTTGTTTATTAAAATAGCATCAAAAAGTTTTTTATTGCTTATTCCGCTGACACGGCTTGCATGTTGGAATAAAGCTTGCGCATGGTCAGCTGCCGAGTAGTTATCCGTTTCACCGGGCTGAGTCATTATATTGCATACATATATTTTTTTAGCTTTTGAATTCAATATGGCTGTTGAAATCTCTTTAATAAGAAGGTTTGGGGTAATTGAAGTATAAAGGCTGCCGGGCCCCAAAACTATAAGGTCGGCGTTATTTATCGCTTCGATTACATCCTGCGAAGGTTTGCAATTCTTAGGTTCGCAAGATAACTCTATAATTTTTTTACCCGCTTCGGGGATGTGACTTTCCCCTTTTACAATTGAGCCGTCCTCCATTCTGGCAACAAGGCGCATATCATCGGTTGTGGCGGGCAAAACGCGCCCTCTTATTAAAAGGACTTTTGAAGATTCTTTAATGGCGCTTACCATATCTCCGCAAATGCTTGTCATTGCGGTTAAAAATAAATTGCCGAAGCTGTGACCGCCAAGCCCTTCGCCTGTTTTAAATCTGTATTGAAATAATTTTGTGACAATATCCTCGTCATCTGCCAGAGCGGCAATGCAGTTTCTGATATCGCCGGGCGGCAAAACCCCCATTTCTTCGCGTAGTCTGCCCGATGAGCCGCCGTCATCCCCGACTGTTACGATGGCTGTTATATTATTTGTAATTTTTTTAAGACCCTTAAGCATGGTTGAAAGCCCCGTACCGCCGCCCACTGCGACGATTTTTGGCCCATGGTCAAGCTTCATTTTGCGATATACTACTTCCCCAAGGGTTTTTTGTTTGCGCTCCGAACCAAGCCCCAAATTCATAAAATTTGTTTTTTTCCATGCCTGTATGAAAATTATCGCGCCAAGCAGTATGAAGACAACCCCAACCGGTTCAGGCGGCATAAAATGCACAATTTTTTTGGCTGTATCAACGATAAAATAAATCGGCTCAAGCTTAAACAAAAAAGTAAGCCCCAATGCGGCGAGCACCGAGCCTATTATAATAAGGGCAAACCATCTTTTGACCTTTAACCCCGGAACAAGCCAAATTGCATCTTTTGGCATTTTAACTTTTTTTACAAAAAATTTCATACGATTAAATCTGTCCTCCTACACGGTTATAATTAACCGGTGTCGGTTTTAATACATCATACGCACGTGCAGCGCTTTGAGCATCGCAAAAATGAATTGTATCCGGCTTAATTTCAAGCTCCCTTATTTGTCTTATTGTGCCATAATCGTTAAAATTTACTTCCAGCGCACATTTTAATCCGACTTCTTTTTCAATAACGTCTTTAAATTCAGGGTTATTTATAAAAAGATTTAACCAGGGATTAAGCTCTTTTATAGCACAGGCAACTTTTTTTGCAAAATCAAGATTTGAATTAAGCTCGTTTTTCATTGCCCCATGCAGCCTTACATGTTCAATTTCAAGACCCAGAGCATTTGCAAAAGAGCTTATCGCGCTTATTTGATAAATTACGCTTGCTTCAATTTCTTCATCGCTGAGTTCCACTTTTCTTGAACCAAAGCCCTGAATATCTTGATAACCTATATGTGCACCGACTGAAACGTTATACTCCTTTGCAGCTTCAAGCGCTTTTTTGATACTCAGAGCATCGCCCGCATGAAAGCCTGCGGCAATATTTACGGAACTTACGTATTTTATTGTTTCCAATTCTTTTTCATTTTTGTAAACGCCGTATTGTTGGGCGCAATCACAGTTAAAATCAAACACTAATCTTTTCCTTTAATCCTCTAACTGATTATAAGAAAATTATACAACAAAATGTTTAATTATGTTAGCTGTTATGGGAATTTTCATATATTTTTACGACTCTAAGGCTTATCTTAAAGTATTGTATATTCTATCTCCCGCATCGCCAAGCCCGGGGACAATATAGCCTTTTGAGTTTAATTCCTTATCGATGGCGCAGGTTATAATTCTTACGTCCTCAAAAGTCGTGCTCAGGCGCTCTACCCCCTGCGGAGCCGCAAGCAAACATATGAAGGTGATATTTTTTTGCGGTATTCCTTTTTTTACAAAGTTACCGACTCCGTCAACCGCCGAATTTCCCGTGGCAAGCATGGGGTCAAGTACAAAAACGTATGTATTTTGCGGGTCTTTTGGCGCTTCGCTTATTTTATTATAATACCAGACAGGCTGCAGCGTTCTTTCATCGCGATACATCCCGAGGTGGTGAATATGAGCCTGGGGCATCATTTCCTGTGCCACTTCACAAAACATCATCCCTGCGCGCAAAATAGGCGCTATTATTAAATTCAAATCTTCTCTGATTGTTTCGCTCTCGCACTCGCAAATCGGTGTCTTAATGGTCTTTTTCTGGGTTTGCAGATTTTTTGTCGCCTCCAAAAATACCGCATAAGATATTCTCTTTAGTGCGCATCTGAATTTTTCACCGTCTGTTTTCTCATCCCTTAAAACCGTTAAATTATGCTTTACAACCGGATGATCTATCACACAAATATTGCTGTTTTTGATTTTCATACTTTTTCCTTTACCATTCCTTGCTATTATTTTACATTAAAAACCCCCGAAAACCAAAAAAGTTTCCGGGGGTTTTAAATTGTTTTTTTATTTAGTCAGCATATAAAGGTGCGAGTTTCTTTTCCTGTTGGGGTATAACGCCTTCTTCGATAGGAAGGTAAACTCTGTAGTCAATTTCGCTGAAGCAGTTGTCGATTGATTCGATTTTCTTTAGTTCTTCATCGTTAATTGCGTTGTTATCAATCATATCCGCGATTTTTTCAAATCTTTCGACGTGTTCCCTAAATCTGTCTGTTGCGTAGTCTTTAGCCTGCCATGTTGTAATTAAGAACGGCCAGTCCGAACTTTGCAAGAGCAGATTTTCGCGCGCAAGCTGATTAAGCGCCCTTAAAAGCAATTTGTCCTCGGGTTGTTTTTCATGGCGCGAAACAATGTCGATTATACGTTTTTCGCAGGCATGGATAATCGGCCACATCCACTCTGTGAGGTGGTTTTGCCATACCCAGAAATGTCCGCCCTGACCCCAGCTTGATTCGGGGATTTGGATGGCTTCGGTCGGAGGATGTGCTTGCAGATATTCGCCCGCAGTCATCCTTTCCACTTCGGGAAGGTATTGCGCAAATTTTTTGATAACCTGTTTAATAAATTCCACACCTTCAAACCACCAGTGTCCGTAAAGTTCGGTATCAAATGACACCATTACGAGCCCTTCTTTGCCGCCGTGCGCCATTTTGTAGTCGTTTAAGAGGTGGTAAATAAGAGTTGTATAGTGGTCTGAATTTGAATTAACCTGATTCATTGCAAGCACGGGGTCGTAGAGCATTTTGTCGCCCAAATCTGTTGTGGAGGATGTTATTCTCCAATAGTGCATGCCTGAGTTAGGGTCTTTTCTGTGAAATTCTCTGTAGCAGCCGTCGCCCGGGTATCCGTCCGCTGCCGACCATACCTGGAACCCTGCTCTGTCGTTTCTACCCATCACGGCTACCTGTGCATCAGGCAACCAATATGCGCTATATGTATCATAGCCTGTTTTTTCCCTCTGCGGCAGAGGTATGTATTCAATATTTCCGTAAACTCCGATTGTTCTTCTGTTTCCTATTGAATTACCGCCTTCAATAACGTGAGATTCGGTAAAGAAGTATTCAATACCGTTGTTTTGAAGGGTAACTTCAATAGCGGGACGCCACTTTTTCTTGCCGTCTTTGCCCGTAAATTCATAGCCCTGTCTGTAAGCGCACTCAGGCAGCCAGCAGCCTTTTGATTTTTTGCCGAACAATCTCTTTGTAGTATCGGAGCCTACTTTGAATTGTGCATTTAAGTTGGTATCTGTTGCCAAAAGCGGCGAAAAACCGTGTGTTGCGCCTGATGTTGTAATTTCAATACAGCCAAGATCCTGATATTTTTTAAATCCTGCGATTAAATCTTTATTAAATTTATTAATATAGAGGTCTTTTATGTGGTTAAACCAGTCAAAATAGTATTTTGCAAGGTATTTTAAATGTTGGGAGTGAGCAACCTCCGGATCGGGGTAGCGCTCTAAATCTCCCGATACGGCTTCAATTCGCGAGTCAAGATATTTAATAAAGCCTTCTTTTAAATGTTCATCGTTAAGTTGTTCCGCCAAAATCGGCGTAATGCCCACAGTCAGCTTTGCCTTAATTCCTTCGTCGTATAGCTCCGCTATCATGTTGAGCAAAGGAACGTAAGTTTCAGCCATACATTCGTACAGGTTTTCTTCCCCGAAAGGCCACATACCTGCCATTCTGTAATAGGGAAGGTGCGAGTGCAACATAAATACAAATTGCCCCACTTTTTCTGATGCCATATTTATTGCCTCCGATTTTTTCTAATATAACTTTTATATCACAAAAAGCAAAAAAATATAACCCACAAGAATTAGTTACATGGGTTATTATTTACCCCAAAACACTGCCCTGAAGGCTAGTGTGAGGATATATAAATTTTTGTTAAAGAACTATTTATTTCTTAATTTTAAGAATGTAACAATATAACTAAAAACTAAACCGCCACTTGATAGTATATATACAGTAAAAACAAAAAATAAACTGTCCTTTAGGGTTATTATTTTTGCAAAATCATAAAAAATAAACGATATGGCCATGTTGGCAAAAATGTCAATCAGTGCGGTTATTAGTATCAACTGGCATTTTTTTGTTTTTAGGAATAATGCATATCTGCTATTTGGAAAATTTAAAATATATTTTGTTATTTCCGTAGGGAAAAATACAAATTTATAGTAAAAACAGGCTAAAAAGACCAATAGGTATATAAGGCAGTTTGGTATTTTTACAAATGAACCAAAGAAAGATATTAAAATCGACGATATTAAAAAAAATATCAAACTTGTGAAGTAGTGCAATATGTGCAGAAAGACAAGTAAATTTTTTTCCAAGCGTTGATTCATAGTGTTATTTTTCATTGTTATTTTTATATTATAAAACTTTATTTGTTTTAGTGATAACTTTGATAATTGTGTAGTATGGGGTTAACATTTTTACATTTTGAATTTTGCGTGCCATTTCAATTATTCCACCTTCATTTGGGTTAAAATCGTATGTATCTAAAATGTAGGTTGTTATGCAATTATTTATGTTATCGATTTTTGATTCCAAAATCTGGACTTTTCCAAAGGCATGGTACAAATCTGGGCTTAATTCTTTTTTAAAAGCTATTGAAGTTTGCTTGATACTTTCATTAGTTTTTATGTCATTTATATTGTTTTGCAAAAATTCTTTAAATTCCTGCGAGTTTTCAATAGCTTTTGATACAATACTATTTTCATGCAAGTATACCCCTAACACATCGTTCTTTTGGAATTGTGATTTGATTTTGTTTTTGATATCGTCTTTGAATCTGTATAAATTTTTATCTTTAATTAACTCTTCTGTAGATTTGTATGTTTTACCATTTATTTTGATGAAATCGTAGCTATCTTGAAACTGTTTTGATGCAAGTGACCAAAAGTTCTTGGCTATTGGTTCATTTTTTACATAAGCATATATAGGTATTCCATTATCCAATAAAAGTTTGTTTCTTCTTGCTTGATTGAGAATTTGCCATAATTTGTATATCATTACGGCTGTTCTATATTTTGTATAAAAAGAATTTTCGGTTTTTTTATTTTTGCTTTCTGTTTCCATTTTATTTGTATCTATCTCAATTCTGCATTTGCAGTTAGGATGTGGTTTTTGTGGAATTTTATCTGTATTATTAAATTTTTTACCACTTAGCTCTTTGCATGATTTACAACTATTGTTTTCAGCAATCCAAATGTAGCCTCTATCAGTTTCTTCAACCCTTCCTTTTAGCGTCATGTTAACCTCTATAGCTATGTATGCGATAAGAACAATATAACTTATTTTTAATAATGTTGCAATTACCTATATTACTCAAGTAATACTAATTATGCATAAATCCCCGCACAATATGCGGGGATTTATGCAATATAGTTGTACTCTTACTTAGCGCAAGCGCAGGCATCATCCATGCCAAGAGCTTTTTTAGCTTCTTCAAGGCGCACTTTGATACGTCCGTCAACTGCGATACCTTCGCCTGTTTTTTCAGAAATTAGCAGCGGGTTAATGTCTAATTCGTCGATGAATTTAAAGTCATTAACAAGTTGAGATAATCTCAAAAGTGTTTCTTGAATTTGACCTATTTGAGCAGGTGTTGTGCCTCTTGCACCTTCAAGAAGTTTGTACGCTTTAACCGATTTAATCATATCCATAGCATCGTTATCCGTTAAAGGTGCAATTCTGAATGTTACATCTTTCATAACTTCAACAAATACACCGCCCAGACCGAACATCATCATAGGGCCGTATTGCGGATCTGTTGCAATACCGCAGACCATCTCACGCGAACCTTTTACCATTTCCTGAATGATAACGCCTTCAAGGCCTTCCAAGAGTCCTTTTGCTTCAAGTCTTTGAAGGAGCGCTTTGTATTCGTTTCTTAATTGTGTTTCGTCTTTGATATTAACTACAACGCCGCCCACGTCCGTTTTGTGCGAAGTTGTCTTTGATGTCATTTTCATAACAACCGGATAGCCGATTTCATTGCCAAGTTTTGCAACTTCTTCTTCATTTGTTGCAAGACCGTATTTGCAGGCTCTTATACCGTATGCTTCAAGAACATCAATTGATTCTAAAGTTGTAAGCTGTGCTCTGCCTTCTTTTAGAGAATTTTTGATGATTGTTTCGACTTTTGCTTTATCTACGTTGTAAGTCGGGATTGAACCTTGCGGTTTTTCCATCCATTGACGCTGTTCATCAAGCCTTGTCATAGCTTCTGCGGCTTCTTCGGCGTACATATAAAACGGCATATTAACATTCATATTTGCAATTTTTGTAAAGAAGTCCGATGTTGTCATAAATACACCGATAATCGGTTTTTGAGGATTTTTAGCCTTAATTTCCATCAAAGCCTGAGCAACGTCGATGTCTTTTAAGCCGAGGAACGGAAGATAGATTACCGCAATCATATCAACGTTTTCATCCTGCAAAACGGTTTCAAGAGTTTGTTTATAGTGCTCAATGGGTGCTGAGGCTATCATATCAATCGGGTTTTTAACAGATGCAGCAGCAGGCAAGAAGCTTCTTAGTTTTTCTTTTGTTTCATCCGTTATTTTTGCCATTTGCATGCCCGATTCGCAAACCGCATCGGTTGCCATAATGCCTGGGCCGCCAGAGTTTGTAATAATTGCTACTCTGTTGCCTTTTGGTATGGGGCAGTTAGAGAATGCTTTTGCGTTAGCAAAAAGGTTTTTAAGTGAGAATTCTCTTATAACGCCTGATTGCTTTAAAAGTGCAGCCGCTGCTTTATCCGCACCCGCAAGAGAACCCGTGTGAGAGCTTGCTGCGGAAGCGCCCGCTGCAGAGCGTCCTGCTTTAAGGGCTAAAATGGGTTTTTTCTTTGTAATTCTTGTGGCAAGTTTTCTGAAGTTTTGCGGATTTTGGATTGATTCCATATAAAGAAGGATTTGTTTTACATCGTCGTCATTTTCCCAATATTCAAGCATGGTTTCGGCGTTAATATCGGCCTGATTACCGATTGAAACAAATTGGGCAAAGCCGAGGTTTAAGTCTTTTAAAATGTTTAAAATACCGCCGCCGAGCGCACCGGATTGGGATACAAAACCGATATCGCCCTTAACGGGAAGGGATTCCGCAAAAGTAGCGTCCATTTTAACGTTGTCATTTGTATTTAAAACACCGAGGCAGTTAGGGCCGACACATCTCATACCATAGTCGCGGACTTTTTGAAGAAGTTGTTTTTCAAGTTCAGCACCTTCTCTGCCTGTTTCTTTAAAACCTGCCGTTATAATGCAAAGACCTTTAATACCTTTGTTGTGGCATTGATCGATTGTATCGAGTACAAATTTTGCATTTACGACAATGACCGCCAAATCTACTTCACCGGGCACTTCGTCTATTGAAGTGTAGGCTTGAAAACCTTCTATTATGCCGCCTTTGGGGTTAACGGGATAAATATTTCCGTTGAATTTATAATCTCTCAATCTCTGCATTATTTCGGAGCCGATTGTTTTAGGTTTTGTTGAAGCTCCTATTACAGCTATTGATTTCGGTTTCATAATTTTGTCAAGTACGTTCATTTTTTGACCTTTCTTTTTTGTTATTAATATCCTTCTTTTATCCATTCTCTGTTTCTGAATTTTGCGCCGAGGCTCTTTGCGATTTGTTCGCATTTTTCTATATCTACGTTGTATTTGTCCTCTTCAAATTTTGAAACGACACTCATTGTGGTGTCTATGCCTTCTTTTACACATTCTTTTGCAAAATCCAGCATTGCCTCGTATGCTCCTTCAAATTTCGGTTGGGAAATTTCCCTGTAAAGCTTTTCATTCTGGGCGTTTAAACTGATTGAAATACTGTCAATCAGCCCTTTTAGCTCGGGTACAATGTTTTTCTTATTAACAAAATTTCCATGTCCGTTTGTGTTAATTCTGATTTTAAGTTCCGGCATTTCTTTTTTAATATATTGGCAGATTTTTTTAACTTCTTCAAATTTTATCAAAGGCTCGCCGTAGCCGCAAAATACAATTTCTCCGCCTTCAAGTATTTTTTTGGCGGAGTTTTTAATTTGTTCTATAACGTCTTTAGCTGTGACATTTTGCACATCAAGCCATAAATTTGCCCCTTTGACGTCGTCTTTTATATCCCTTACGCAAAACCTGCAAGCGTTAGTGCAAGCGTTTGTTATGTTTATGTATGCCTTTTGCCCTAGAAAATATACCAAATTTGACACTTAAAACCTCAAAAAGCTTTATACATAAATTTTCACACAAAAAGTTTTTAAATCAAGAAAAATCTAATAAAGAATAAGGTTTAAACTTTAATCAACTTGAGAATTTAAAAGCACATCCGCCGTAAGCGCCGCCATTTCGCGTGCGCGTTCGGGAGAAACTCCCTTTTGCACATAGCCTTTCGTTAAATCTTCTACAAAATCATTCATTAATTGAAATGTAAAAATATCATCTTCAACTGTTTGTCTGTTTATAGAGGGCATAGTCCTTTGGCCTTGTGCCCTGTTTACCATGGAACGTCCGTATTGATCCTCGGGAACAAATTTAAGAAGATCGCCGTTTTGAACGGTGTCATTTTGCACTTCTTTTGCTTCACCGCTCTTGTCCGGTTGTGAAGGTGCTTTGTGGCCCTGGGGATTAAAACCCATAGGACTTGCGCCGTTCATATTTCCTATATTGTTATTCATTTAATCTCCTTAAAATTTAAATCGTGTTTTTTTGGATTTTATTATATAAAACATGAAAAAAAATTTTTTTGCCAGTAATATAGAAAATTTATATACTTTTTTATTTTTCAATAAATTAAATACCCTAAAAATTCAATAAAATCAATAGTCTATCGGGTATATAATTGTGCTTAACAAAACTTAATAAAAAAAAGCCAAGTTTATAAAAACAATGGCTTAACAAGGATGACAATAAAGTTAATATATGGTGTATTTATTAGGTTTTCAACTCTTACATTTTATCTTTCGGCACACTGCTTCCACACTTTATTTTTTTATATCAAAAATCCTCCGTTTGATGTAGAATAATCTTATGAAGTTAGTTATTCAGATACCCTGCTACAACGAACAAGACACCATTTTAACCACACTAAATGCATTGCCGAAAAAAATTAAAGGCATTGATAAAATAGAGATTTTAATAATCAATGACGGCTCAAAAGATGAAACGGAGCGCCTTGCACGGGATTGGGGAGTCGGCAGAATTATAACATTTAAACGTAATTTAGGCCTTGCACGCGCTTTTGCCGCGGGTCTTGGTGCCGCGCTTGAGATGGGCGCGGATATTATAGTGAATTTAGATGCAGATAACCAATACTGCGCGGATGACATTGAAAAACTTATTTGCCCCATTTTGGATAAAAAAGCGGATATTACAATCGGTTCACGCCCTATTGATAAGATAAAACACTTTTCATTCACAAAAAAACTGCTGCAAAAACTCGGCTCTTATGTCATGAAAAAAGTATCAAATACCAATGTGGAAGATGCACCGAGCGGATTTAGAGCCTTTAGCGCCTATGCGGCAAAAAAAATAAATATTTTTGATAATTATACATACACTCTTGAAACAATTATTCAAGCACAGCGCAAAGGGCTAAATATTATTTGCGTACCAATCAGAGTTAATGAGGATTTACGGCCCTCGCGCCTTGTAAAGGGTAATTTCAATTATATTATACGCTCAATTATAACAATGGTGCGCATGTTTATAATATACAGGCCGTTTAGATTTTTTGCGCTATTAAGTGCTGCATTTTTTATCCCCGGTACCCTTTTGGGTATAAGATTTTTATATTTTTATTTAACGGGCGAAGGAGCAGGACATGTTCAATCTCTCATTTTATGTGCAATATTAACAATTTTTGCTTTTTTATGCGGGCTTCTGGCTGTTATATCAGACCTGCTTGCAATAAACAGGAAATTGCTTGAAGATGTGCAGTTTATGTTAAGAGAGAGGAAATAGTTTTGTTGTTTGGTGTTGGAAAAGCCCTCTTGATTTTGTATGGGGGCTTTTTTATTTTAGGGTAAATTAAACCCGCAGGAGAAAACTCTCTTGCGGGTTTTAAAAATTATGCTGCGCAGTCGCGCTAGGGCTCGATTAAAGTTATGCGGTACGGTGTCGCCTTGTCCGCCTGCTCATCGCAGCCGTCACAGGCTCACACACCTGAGGTGTCGACCTTCACTCACTAAGTGCATAGCACTAAGTTCGTTTGGTCGCCGTGTACGGTGTCGCCTTGTCCGCCTGCTCATCGCAGCCGTCACAGGCTCACACACCTGAGGCAAACTTTATCTCGCCAAGCGCAGTCGCGCTAGGGCTCGATTAAAGTTTGCTTGCCACCATCAAAGTGGTTTCAGCCAATCTTGTTGAGTAGCCCATTTCGTTGTCATACCAAGAAATAATTTTAACTTGGTTTCCGCCCATAACTCTTGTAAGCAGAGCGTCAACTGTTGAAGATTGTGAAGTGCCGATGTAGTCTGAAGATACAAGCGGTTCTTCCGTGTAGCAAAGTACATGTCCGTCAGCACCTTCTTTTAATGCAGCGTTTACTTCTTCAACGGTAACGTCTTTAGCTAATTCGAATACAACGTCAACGAGTGAAACGTCGGGAGTAGGAACTCTCATGGCAAAACCGTCCAATTTACCTTTTAATTGAGGTAATACAAGAGCAACAGCTTTTGCCGCACCTGTTTTTGTAGGAACGATGTTCAAAGCGCCCGCTCTTGCACGACGAGGATCTTTGTGACCTGCGTCAAGAATTCTTTGGTCGCCTGTGTAGCTGTGTACTGTTGTCATCAAACCTTTTACGATGCCGAATTTTTCATCGATAACTTTTGCAACGGGAGCTAAGCAGTTAGTTGTGCAAGAAGCCATTGAAATTACATTGTGCTTAGCGGGATCATACATTTTATCGTTTACGCCTAAAACGATTGTAATATCTTCATTTGTAGCAGGAGCTGAAATAATAACTTTTTTAGCGCCTGCGCTGATGTGAGCTTTTGCTTTTTCAGCGTCTGTGAAGAAACCTGTTGATTCAACAACTACTTCAACGCCGAGGTCTTTCCAAGGAAGTTGAGCAGGGTCTTTTTCAGCGAAGAATTTGATTTTTTTACCGTTAACGATAATACCTTCTTCATATGCTTCAACCGTACCGTCGAATTTGCCCATAACTGAATCGTGTTTGAATAAAAGTGCAGCTTCAGCGGGTTTTAAACCGGGGTCGTTGATTGCTACATAGTTAATTTTGTCAAAAATACCTTCTCTGATAGCGGCTCTTAATGTGTTGCGGCCAATTCTGCCAAAGCCGTTAATTGCTACATTTACCATATTTGGCTCTCCTTCTAATGTAAAAGTAAATACTACGCATAAATTATGTAACAAACATAAAAGTTGTGCAACACAAATTTATGGCTCTAATCTTCTTTTATGGTTAAAGTTGCCCCGCAGGCAAAAATTAACATCAAAGCACCGACTAAAAACGCATATTCATAGTGATTGTTTGGCATATTATTTATTGTCGTAACGGAAATGTTTATAAACCACGCAAGTACAGTACATACAAGGATTTGCGGAGCGGCTATAAAAATATTAAAAATACCCATAACCGAACCTTCGGTGCCTTCTTTTATGTATTTTGAAAGCATAGCAAAGGGAAGCGCCAAGATACTTGCCCAGCCTATGCCCGCAAGTGCCATAGCCGCAATTGTGAATATTGCATTTGGCAGAAAAGCAAGTAAAACATAGGCCAGCGCCATAAGTAAAAGTGAAACAAAATGCACTTTTTTATTGCCAAAGCGCTCTGCAAGCTTCCCTATCGGTATTGCAATTACAAAACAGATAAGATTAAAGGCCGCAAAGCAAATTGAAGAGAAGTTTTGCCCGCTCATAACAAGAGTATCGTATGAGCTTTGAAATTCCTGCGGAATTTGGGTCAAATCCGGCACTTGATAAAGTACATGAACTACATATTGAGTAAAAAATATGTTAAGGCTCATAACTCCAATCCAGGAAAAGAATTGAATAGTACAGATTTTGCCCACCTCTGGCGAGAGAAGGAAAAAGTCTTTTAAATTTTCAAAAAATGATTTTTTAATTTCTTTTCTTGCGTTAACTTCTTCAATTCTTTGCTCTTTTTTTGAAAGTTTTCTTTCTTTTATGGTAAGACATGTCCAGCTCATGCCAAGCAAAAAGGCAATTGCCGCCATATAAAACTGCGCTGATGTGGACATTTGATAATCAAAAACGTATTTTAAAACAGGGGCTGTAGCTGCCGCAATAACAGAGCCCAAGCCTATTGCAAAACTTAAATAAGAATTTGCAACAGAGTGCTGCTCACGCGGCATATTATCGGGGATTAACGCTCTGTAAGGCCCTTGCGCCGCATTGACACAGGCATCAATAATCCATATCATAATTGCCGCAATAAAAAGTGCACTCCACCAAGGAGCATTTGCCCCGAAAAGCGAAGCTATTTTTTCCGAATTCGGAAGTGCAAAAAGACCTATCGCACCTAAAAGCGCCCCGCCCATAAGATAAGGAAGGCGTCTGCCAAAAGGAGTTTCCGTATTATCGCTCAATGCGCCTATGATGGGCTGTACCACAATTCCCGTAAAAGGGCCGGCCAGCCAAATTAAGCCGAATAAAAGGGGTGACGCGCCAAAGGATTCGGTAAGAGGACCTGAAAGTATAATTCTCATCTGCCAGGCAAACTGTAAACCGAAAAAACCAATACAAAAATTCAACAGCTGGGGGGTGCTGAATTTTTTCAAATTCTCGACTGTCATTAAAAAATCTCCTTAATACGCGTTTTTGGTACAACTATTTTACATTAGAATATGTTAATTGTAAAATTTAATTTATGAAAGTTTTATATAGAGGATTTTTAAGTTTAATTGTTTTTCTTTTGTTTTTGACGCCTGCAATGGCGCAAAATGAAAAAACAACGCTGCGTGTCGGGATTTCAAACCAGGGTTTTTCAACCTATGAACATAAAAACGCCGATTTTATTTCTCCGGATAATATGCTCATTGTCGATATGGTTTCAAATTCAAAGGCCGAAGTCAAGGCTGATGTACCCGTTAGTATTGAAATTTCGGATTGGAATTTTAAAATAAGTATGGATAATGATGTGCTTGTTGAAGGGGTGAGGGGCCCTATCGTCCTTACTTCAAAAGAAAAAATCGGCATTGTGAACTTAAATCGCAAAGGAACGCCTGCTTATTATTCGGGGCTTATTGAGCTTGTGCCCGTAAAGGCGGATAAATTTAATATAGTAAATGTTCTTGATGTTCAAACTTATCTGAAGGGTGTTGTTCCAAATGAAATGCCCGTGTCTTTCGGGCTTGAAGCACTTAAAGCTCAGGCAGTCGCCGCAAGGAATTATGCAAACCGTCCGCAGAGTACATATAAAAATTATGACATCTGCGACTCGACCGCATGTCAGGTATATTACGGCATAAACTCACAAAAAGAAATTTCTGACCGCGCAGTAGATGAAACAAAAGGAATTTTTGCGCTTTATAATAACGAGCCCATACTCGCGCTTTACTCTTCAACGGCGGGCGGAATAACCGAAGATTGGAAAAACGTATATGCTTATAATCAGCCAAATACCCCTTCCAAGCCTTATTTAACATCTGTTTGCGATGATAAAAACCAAAAATTTCTAACAAGCGAGGAGGAAGTAAGAGAATTTTATTCAAATAAAACCCTCTCCTATGACATTAAATCCCCGCGCTACAGATGGCAGGTTGAATGGGAAACAGGTGAACTTGAGGAAGTTTTAAATAAAACTCTCTTTGAACAGTCACGCGCAGGACTTGTAGAGCCAAAATTTGACGGAACGTATAAATTAGAAGGGCTGAAGGATATAAAGGTCTTGAAAAGAGGAAATTCCGGAAAAGCGCTTGAAATTGAAATAAGCTTTAAAAACGGAACTTTTAAAGTAATGCGCGAGCTTGGAATAAGACGGGTTTTAAAGAAAAACAATTCAATGCTTGCAAGCGGCAACTTTTTTGTGGATAAAATAAGCGAAAAAAAAGCTGAAGAAGAATTTGAAAAAGAAGACAAAGACAGCCAAAAGAGCGAGAGCAAGGCAATTTTTTCATTTGAAAAAATTCTTCATCACGATCATGACGATAAAAAAACGGAAAAATTCGTAATAACGGGAGGCGGATTTGGACATGGCGTGGGCATGAGTCAATACGGCGCGGGATATATGGCGCAAAACGGCAAAACGTTTGATGAAATTTTAAAACATTATTACAGCTCAATTACGCTTGGGACAA
This sequence comes from Candidatus Gastranaerophilales bacterium, assembly GCA_944324405.1. Taxonomy (GTDB): domain Bacteria; phylum Cyanobacteriota; class Vampirovibrionia; order Gastranaerophilales; family Gastranaerophilaceae; genus Galligastranaerophilus. The sequence continues at coordinate 269,575 of CALUWF010000001.1, forward strand.
TGGAAAAAGAGGTTTTATATAACCCTTACGGCATACAATACAAAACCGGTTTTTATTATCCCGCAAATTCAAAACAGAAAGTACTTCTTAAGGTTAAAAACCCCAAAAGAGCCTCCGGCATAGAATTTAAAATAAACGGCAAAGAATTTGATTCGGATATGTCAAAATACAGCGCAAAGACTCTTGGCATGGACATTACAAAGTATGTAACAGAAGGCGTTAACGAAATTGTCTTTTCACCTTTAAGTGAAAAAGATAAGACAAAATCAATAACTTTTCAGGTAGAGATTGGAAGCACGATTGACAAGTGAGAGTGAAAATACAATAAAAAATAAAAGCGGGGAAGGGCTGCTAAAGGCTGCCTGGTGGATAGCTGTCATCATATTTTTATCAAAAGTGGCAGGATTTTTAAGGGATATTGTTGTTGCAAACTATTACGGCGCGGGCATTGTATCTGATGCGTACTTTTTTGCCTATCAAATCCCCGCACTTGTAATTGTTATTTTAGGCGGAGTGGGAGGGCCGTTTCACTCCGCAACCGTTGCGGTTTTTTCAAAACTTATAAACAGTTTTACCCAAAAACCCGAGCCGGAAGTTAAAAAACTCTTTAATACGTTTGAAACCTTCTCCATACTTATCTTTTTGGTGCTTTCGATTTTGTGTTTTTTCTTTCCGCGCCAGATTATGGGAATTATAATCAACAATCCTTCCTCGGACGAACTTTTAAATCTTGCCTCTTACCATTTAAAAATTATGTCGCCAATGCTTGTGATGGGTTCTGTTTTAGGGCTTTATTACGGAATTTTGGTCACCTATAAAAAATTTCTGCTGCCAAATATTTCACCTTCAATGGTATCTTTTGGAATAATTATCGTTTTGCTTGTAACAAAAGGAGATGCAAGCGGTTTTTACCTTGCCGCAGGCACGACTCTGGGATGTTTTTTCCAGCTTATGCTTCAAACTCCGATGGTACGCTCTTTAGGATACGGTTTTAAACCTTCTTTTGACTTTTTTCACAATAAAAACTTTAACGAACTTTTAGAGCTTTTATTCCCCGCATTTTTAAGCTCGACCATCGGTCAGCTTGGGGTTTATGTTGATATGTTCTTCTCATCAGGTTTAAAAGAAGGAGCCTGGACGGCTTTTGGCTTTGCAAACAGGATTTTTCAATTTCCTGTAGGACTCCTTGTGAGTGCAATACTTGTGCCTATTTTTCCGCTGTTTTCCCGCCTTGTGGCACAAAAAGACGACAAAGGAGTGCGTCATTACTTTTCAAAAGGAGTAGGCTCGCTGATTTACGCAGGCACATATCTTATGATATTAATTTTTATCATAAGGACAGATGCGATAAAACTTGCTCTTGAGCGCGGAGCGTTTAGCTCAAGCGCCACACTTATGGTATCTGAAATTTTATTTTTCATATCGCTCTCAATTATCCCCTATGTATTTCGCGACAGCGCAACAAGGCTTTTTTACTCCTATAACGATTCAAAAACACCCTTTTGCATTGCACTTTTGTGTATCGCTTTAAAAGTCGTCTTAAACTGGCTTTTGGTAAAACCCTTCGGCATAAACGGCATTGCCGTTTCTACAACTTTAGTTACGGCTTTTAACGCGCTGAGTCTGGGAATTTTATTAAGGAAAAAAATCTCAATCGGTTACAAAAAACTTTTATTTACGACCTTAAAAATCCTGCTGGCCGGGGCATTTGCCTTTTTGGCCGGAGATTTTATAAGCATTTTATGGGATAAATTTATCCCATGGTCACTATTTTTGGGCATTTTAAAACTGGCTACAATCAGCATAATAAGCTTTCTTGTCTACATTTTAGCTTCGCTTATTTTAAAAATAGAATATTTATACGAATTAAAAGAAAGATTGGCGGATAAAATCGGGGGCAAATGGAAAAAAATATAATCAAAAAAAGTGAAGTCATAGCCTTTGAAACAGATACGGTCTGGGGCTTGGGGTGCATACCCGATGACATCGAGGCGGTTAATAAAATTTATGAAATTAAAAATCGCGACCGTTCAAAACCGCTTATTTTAATGAGCCATGACGTCAATTATTTAAAAAAATACGTAACAGGTATTTCCGATTACTCCGAATTACTTATGCAAAAATTTTTCCCGGGCGCACTTACCTTGATTTTTAAACGCTCAAGCCTCACTCCGTCCTGTATTTGTGCAGGTCTTGACACTGTCGGAATAAGAGTGCCGGACAGCGAAAATTTCAAAGAAATTACTACTCAGGTTGAAGGCCATGTCCTTGCAACAACTTCGCTTAATATCTCAAATGAACCGCCCTGCAAGGATTTTGAAGAAGCATGCGAAAAATTCGGAAGCAAAGCAAAAATCATAAAACCGAAATATAAATCAAAACCTCAAAATCTCGCCTCTACGGTTGTTTTATGCCTTAATGACGAAATTAAAATTTTAAGACAGGGAAGCGTAAAACTTTAATTTTTAGAGTATTTTGGGTAAGTGTATTTAAAATTTAAATATGCTAGAATTCCCGTATGAAAAAGATTTTGCCCCATCAAGACTTCTTTTGCGCCGTATTTTGGGCTTATTTTGAATTTTTAAAACTTGTAATTATTCAAAATAAGTATGAAAAAAGCTTTATTTTTGACGCGGCAGACAAGGAAACAAAAGGAGTAAAGGGGGTGAGGCACAAGTCTTTCAGCGAAAAATACACGCTTGATTTTAACTTAACGGACAAAAAAATAAGCGGGAAAATCTTATGCAGCATAGAGTACAAAGAAAGGTCGAAAAAACTTTTTGTCACATTCAAATTAAAATCACCCGATATTTTTATAAAAACGCTGAAAGCATTGCAACAAGCCTCTTTTGCCCTTTGCGCGGAATTCTTTAATGAACTTGCGCAAAGGCTTTTAGAGGCTCTTTTGCCGGTTGAAACACCTGAATTTAACTTTTTTGATTACTATTTTGCTCCTGTTATAAAATGCAAAAAATCTGCCCCGCAGCAAGATTTTTCGGATGATATAACATGTATTTTATACAGTATTTATCTTTTTAGAAAAAATAAATTTTCATTTGTCAGAATAAATGCAGATGATATTTTATTTTTAAAAGAACGCAAAAGGTACTGCGCAAACTACAAAAATAAAGATAAAAAGGAAATAGCAAAGGCTATTTCAAGGCTGCAATACTTGGGGTTGATTTATGCCAAAAAAATCAAAAATTTTGAATGGAAATTTTATTTTTTTGAAAATTCCGTACAAAGCGCTTATATTGTGCCAAAAGAAATTTTTACTCTGAATTCCAAAAAGCATTTTGAAAAATATCTTGCGCATTTAATCTGCAAACTGGCTCAGAGCTCTAAAAGCAGCCTGAGGCTCAAAAAACCAACGGAATTTTTATATAAAAACATAAAATATATAAAACCTTCAATTGCACGCGAAAAGATAGAGTGCGCATTTGACGAACTTGTAAAAAAAGGAATTATTAAAAACTGGCAATACGGGAAAATCGATGAAAATAAACTTTGCAAAACAGACTGGATTGTAAATTACAAAAAGCTTTCAATAATATTTTCACTCTAATATTTTAAAAGCTAAAAGCCCCGAAATTCGGGGCTTTTAAACTTATTTTCAAACTACAGGATGTTTGATGTAATTGTAAAGTGAACACGGCAGTTGGAAGCGCCTTCAGGCTTGTCGCCGATAGGAATACCTATATAAACGTTACCCGATAAGTACCTTGTAAGTCTTACTATCAAACCGCCGCCGACGCTCATTACATAATTGGGGCCGTATGTACTTGTGCCGACATTACCAAACCAGCCTGCATCATAGAACGCTGCCCATTGAATACTGTCGTCAATAAATTTAAGCTTTTCTGGCAATATTCTGTTTAAGAAAGGAATGTGCGATCTGAATTCTAACGATGCAGTTACACCGTAATCGCTTAAGAGGAAGCCTTCTTCATAACCACGTACGGATGAAATACCGCCGAATTGCATTTTTTCTGACGGATAAAGACCATGGCTTGCCCATTGACCGCCGGCTTGGATAATTGCCATAGATCTCATAGGCAATATTTGCAGCCTTGCGATATTTGCGTTAACTTTTACAAATTTGTTTGTAGGCAGCCAATCATAGTGATAGCCGTCGTATTCATCAGATGCATCCATTATCGGCAAACCTACGCTTGCGCCGATGTTTCCGAACCATTTACCGTAAAAGTCGTCTTTGATATTGGTTAAGTTAACCCTTAATGCACGGGTTTTATACTCGTTTAAAAGGATTTTTTGCTCGCCGATTGTAGATTTTGTATTTCTTATATCTAATGAAACATCGCCATATAACTTATAGTTTTCGGTCTTAACCAATCTTCTTGAAAGACCTACGAAGAAATTGTGCGAATGACCTTTGATATCAAATTCTTTCCACTGTTCGCCCATGGTCAAGCCGCTGTAGCTGTATCCTAAGTTCAATTTTGTTTCATGACGGCCGATTGGTACCGAATAGAAAACACCTTGGCTGACGGAACGTCTTGCCAGAGCTGTTGTTGACAATAATTTATCACCCCAGCCCGTGAGGTTGTACATACCTGCAAAGAATACCGCACGGTTCAGACCGATAGCGTCACGACCCTGGTTATCAAAACGAAAGTCAAAGTCAATCGGAAATCTGTCTTTCATTTGTAACGTCAAATCCGTATATTGCGCGGATTCTTCGTTATCAACCATGGAAACCTGACCCTTCATATAGCTTGAAGCGTTCATTTCGCGCAGTGTTTCCTGAATATCACGCACGTTTAATACTTTTTCCGTTTCAATATTTTTATCTTTTAAATATGTTGCGCGGACAAACTTATCTCTTGCCCACTTGTTGCCTTCGATTTCAACTTTACCGTATTTACCTTCCATAACGACGATTTCAACGTTACCGTCCTGAACTTTTTGGGGCGGAAGGTAAGCTATTGTTGAAATATATCCGTTTTGTTGATAATACTCGGTTACCATATTTGCCATTGTGATAAGGTCGTTAATTGTAACTTCGCTTCCGACTCTTTCACAGATTAAATCCATAAGCTGCTCTTCTGTAAAGCAGGTATTACCCGTAAATTTAATGGAGTTTAATTTAAAACTCACCTCTTTGTTTGGAAGTTTGTCCACTTCGTCGCGCATTTTTTTGTCCATTTCAATGACTTCACGACCTCTTTCGTGTTCTTCCATGTTTTCTCTTGTTCTTCTTTCGTATTCTTTTAATTGAATTAAGTTTGTCTGGTCAACAACACCGGGGTCAAAGCTGCCGCCAATGGGGTTGCCTTCCATGGGGATAGAAGGTACCGCGATTGCCTGTGTGCAGAAAAACGAAAAACACAGGAGCAAAAGGGCTATATCCGACTTTTTAAATTTAAAATTGCGCATTTTTAATTTAATTCCTTTTCATACTTTCGGGTAATAATGCTTTATTACACTTCAAATAATAATATATAATGGCGATGTCAACAATAAATCATATTAATGATTTATTTTAAGGGATATTTTCAACATATTTTAAAAACATTCCTTTTTCAACATGGCTATTAAAATATGTAAATAATTTTTTTTGCCATGTATTTCAAAAAAAATCTTTATTTTATAATTAACAATGCCCGCAGAGGCTCTTTGGGAGGCTATTGTAAAGTTTTGTAAAATTTATTAATATTTCTCCACATTCCTGCAATTTTTTATTTTCAGATGTTTTTATATAAGTAATCGGAATTTTATATAAGAAGTATATATCTTTAGAAGAAAGGAAACATAAATGAAACTTAGGCACAAAAAATTAGCTTCAGCATTAATTTTACTCAGCTTCTTAGGTTACATGCCCCTCTCCAGCACAATGGCTTTCGCTATTGACGCAGGCACATTACCTGACCTTAACAATTCAATTAACGGTTCTGTTACAACAGACGGCAACAGAATGGATGTAACTGTTCAAGGCGGTGCCGGTGCAGTTGGTCAATTCGACTGGAACAGCTTCAACGTAGGCAAAGACGGTCATGTAAACTTCGGGTTTACAAATAACTCACAAACATCCTTAAACCGTGTACTTGCTTCAGGCGGTTTATCTCAAATCTACGGTAAATTAACAAACTCTTGCGCAGGCGCAGATTGTTCAAGCTATATGGGTACAGGTAAAGTTATCCTTATCAACCCCAACGGTATTATGTTCGGTGCCGGTTCTACAGTAGACCTTAACTCTTTCACCGCAACAACATTTGATCTTAAAGGTGCTAAAAACATTAAAGATATGACAGCAGAAGAACTTCAAGCTTACAAAAACCAAATTAACGTACAAGCTAACGGACTTCCTGCCGATATGGTTACAAACGCTCAATTCGTAAGAGACGGCGTTTTAAAAACAACTGACGGCGCAGCAGTTACATTAGAAGGTTCAAACTTCAACATTGATAAATCACTCGGTCTTGCAGGCGATAACGTTGTAGTTTACAAAGACTCTTTAATTAAAACAAACCTTGACTACAACTACGGCGGTGGCCAAGACCCCTCTAAACACAACCAATCATTCTCAAATGTAAGAATAGTAACAGGCGACGGTGTTAACTTCACTTATGAATTAAACGGTTATATTAAAGGACACCAAGCAGTTAAAAATAACGATTCTACAATTACAAACAACATCAACGTTGAAAATTCAAGCATTGACTCAGGCGCAGTTTATGTAGAAAACGCAGGCGCTAAAGAAGGTTCTGATATCAACATTAAAAAATCGGTTATCAAAGGTTACAAACTTGTACAAGGCGATTACGGCGATATCATCATCAAGGGCCAAAACGATGTTAATGTCGAAGATACACACCTTGAAACAATTAACACATACAAGAAAAGCAATCCCGATGTTAATACATACAACAAAAACGGCGGCAGAATTGCAATTACGGCTGGTAACAACGTAAACCTTAAAAATTCAAAAGTTGAAACCGCATTTGCAGGCCAAAGCTTCAACGGCTCAACAGTAAGAGGCCAAAACGCAGGTGACATTTCAATCAAAGCAGAAAACAAAGATGTTAACATTGAAAACACAAATCTTCATGCTAAAGGTAATTTAACAGTTGATGCTCAAAACGGTTCTATCGCAGCTAAAGATGCAACTTTAAGAGCAAGAAACTACTCAAGCCAAGATGAAGGCGCTCAAAACTTACTCAAAAAAGTATTATTAACTGCTAAAGACAAAATCACTTTAGACAACACTTACTCGGAATCTTCCAACTATACAACACTTAAAGCCGACAATATCGATGTTAAAAACAACTCTGCAATGCACTCCAACAAAAACATCAATATGTACGGTAAAGATACAACAATCGCTGACTCTACACTTCAATACAACGGTTTGAACTTCGTAGAAGACGAAAATGTATTAAACAACGTAACAATCAGCGGTACTACAGCATTCAACGACAGAACTTCAAACAACTTAAAACTTACTACAAACGGTAACTTGACAATTGATAACAACAGCCTGTTAAAAAGAGGTTTCTCTGCACTGATTAACAATGATACTCTTGATGCAGAAGTAACTTTAGATAACGCTGTTAACCACGACTCTATCGCTCTTGAATCTACAAAAGGCAAAGTTACAATCAAAAACAACTCCGATATCAAAACAAATACAGGCGATATCACAGCTACAGCTCTTGACTCAACAAACGGTGAAGTATTTGTTCAAAACTCAAAACTTGCAGCAGCAGCTAATGTAGACATCAAACAAGCATTAACTCACAATGCAGGTACTCACATCACCAAAGACTCAACACTGAGCGGTAAAAACATCAAAATCACAACTACAAACTCTGATGCTGACATAAATGCAGACCTTGCAAACTTTGCAAACTTAAACTACAGCGAACGCTTAGCATTAAATGCCGGCAGAGATAACAACATAACAGGTACAGGCGACTTGAACGCTACAAGAGTTGACTTCAACGCAACAAGAAACAACAACATCAACATCACAGGCAACGTAACAACTGACAACTCTACATTCAACGGCCACGTAAACAACATAACAGCTACTAAAAACGTAACTCTTAAAAACACAACAATAAAAGCTAAAGATTCAAGCGCTCCTGAAAATACAAGAACAAACGTTAACGCAGGCGAAAACTTCACAACCGAAGATACAATCCTTGCTCTTAACGGCACAAAACTCTCAGCTAACGCTGACAAAGATACAAACATCGTATTAAGCGGTGCAAACAACAAAAAAGCAGGTATCGAAATCAACGCAAAATACACAAGCGACCAACTTTCAAACAAAACGGTTACAATCAATGCAGCTGATAACACACTTGCAATCTCTAAAATCAAATCAGGCAACTTGAACCTTGACTCTAACGATACATTCTTGGCAGCACTGACTGACTTAACAGCTTCCGACTTAGAAGGCGTTACGGCAGATGCATCAGGCAGAGCATACATCGAAGTAGCTAACTGGGGTAAATTCAACTTAGACCCGATGAGCGAATATGAAACATCATTCACTCAACCTGACTCATTCACTTACACAGACCACTTCGTACCCGGCTCTCACCAACCTGAAGCAGGTGCAGCAATCGACACTTACAAAAAACACTTCATCGAATTTGACTCAAACGGCGTAATGGAAAAATTCCTCCTTGTATATGAAAAACCTGTAGAATGCGGCCCCGCCCCCGACGTACCTACACCGGATGACAACTTCAACCCTGATTTATCAGATACATTAATCAACCAATTACGCTTACCTCGTCAATTAGAACCCACTTCAAGAATAGCACCGATTGCTAACAACACTACAGATCCTACATCAGGTATCGTAAGCGCAGCAGCAAGAGTAGAAGTTGACGACAACGCAGCAGTTAACAAAAAACAACAAGAAGAATTTGAAATATAATTCCAAACTCTAAAGATAATTAAACCCCCTCTTAAAAAGAGGGGGTTTTTGTAACTTTAAAAAATCTCATACAAATGATAGTATTTATTTTATAAAAATTTTGATGTAAAATAAATACAATGGAAAAAAGACTATTAACACCCCGTATTTACACAGCTATAATTTTTAGCGCACTTTTTATACAGCTTGGCGCAAACGCCCGCCAGGCGGTGTCCGTTTGTCCTGAAAAAACAGGCTGGGGTGCGGATAAAATTTCTGCACTGGAGCGGCAGCTGAGGCAGTGTGAAGATAAAAATGTAATTGAACAATATATAAACACTCAAAAAAAACGTTCAACATATTTTAAAATCTTTAAAAGGGACAACATTGAAGCATGCGACAATCTGCGCGCGGCACTTTACTTTTTAAAAAGAGATAAAAACTCATCAGAATACAAAAAAACTCTTGATAAACTAAACAGCTTAATTACAAAATCAGGCTTCCAAAATGACGATTACAACAGGCTTGAAGTCGCAAAAAATCTTTATTTGGAATGCCAATGGTATGCAAGCGCGTACGAATTTGAAGAGCTTGCAGAAAAAGGCTTTGAATGTGCGCAATGTTATGAATATTTAGGCGATATTGAACAAAAAATAAACAAAGACAAAACCGCATCACTTGAATATTACAAAAAATCCATTGAAATAAAGCCCGATAACGCTTCGGCCCTGTTTAAAATTGCAACCGTTTTATACAATACAAACAGAAGCGATAAAGCTATAGAATACTATTCGCGCGCCATAAACCTTACGGACGACCCGGAAATATTAAAAGAAGGTATGGTAATTTTCACCCGCGCAATTAAAAGCAAGCCAAGAAATGCAAACCTGTATGAAATTTTGGGCACAACTTATGAAAAAACGGGCGATTACAAAAAAACCTATGAACTTTACCAAAGGGCAATTTACCTCAATCCCAGAGATATTTTCCTAAAATACCGTTTGGGAGGGCTTTTATATGAAACAAAACAATACCCTCAGGCAACGCGTGTGTATGATAATATTTTAAGAGATAACCTCTACGAGTCACAAATACGCGCAGGCAAAGCAAAAAGCCTCCTTGCTCTCGGGCAGACAAATGCCGCACTTAAAGAATATCAGATAATCCTTGCCATATATCCGGACTCAAAACAGGCTAAATACGGCATTTACGAGATATTTAAAGATAAAAAAGACCTCGATTACATAATAAGCCAATTTTATCCGTTAAACGATAAATTCAAGCCGACAAGCGAATTTTATACGGAATTTGCGGGACTTTTGACAAGCCTTGATAAAAATAACGACGATTCTATCTCGCTTTATAAAAGGGCAATAGAACTTAATCCCAAAAACGCAGACGCTTATTTAAAACTCTACGAAATTTATGAGCTTGAAGCAAAGGACAAATTGGCCTTTGACCTTATAAAACAGGCATACAAAGAACTCCCCGACAACGAAGAGATTAAAAAAGTTTTTTTTTATCTCAACAAAGACAAGGGCGAAAAAAAGGATCAATTAGCGCTAAATTATTTAAAAAACGAACAGTGGGCGCATGCGATAAAAATGTATCAACAGATAGAGCCTAAAACAAGTCAGGTCTACTTTGCAATTGCAAACTGCTATAAAGCTTTAAAAAATTATCCAAAGGCTGTTGAAAATTATAAAAAATCTCTCTCAATGGAGGGAAAACACTCTGATACTTATTACTCGCTTGCTCTTACATATCTTGAACAAAAAAGCCCCAAACTCGCACAGAGTATGCTTTTAAAAGCAATTGAAGAAGACCCGAAAAATGTCAAAGCAATCAAGCTTTCGAATTATTTAAGAGGACAGATTGTAACAGACCTTTTAAATGAAGCCTATAATTATTACGACAAAAAACAGTACGAAAAAGCAATCAATATCGCAAACGAAGCCGCAAAGCGCTACCCACAGGATGCCCAAGTATACTATTACAGAGGCATTATCCTGGAGGCTATGGAGCTTTATCAACAAGCGGTAAAAGACTATAAAACCGCAATCAGGCTTAATCGTTCTTTTGGCCTCGGGTATTACTCACTTGCAAAAGCGTATGAAAAAATGGGCTCCGGACGCGACGCACTTGAGGCTTATGAAAAATATTTATCCGGCAATCCAAGAGAAGAAGAACTCATTAAAGAAGCCGAGAAAAAAGTCATAGAATTGGGCGAAAAATATTACTAAAGGAAAACTATGGAAAAAACGGTCATTATAATCCCTGCAAGATACGCTTCCACGCGCCTTTGCGGAAAATTACTCAAAGAAGTTAATAATAAACCTATAATTCAGTGGGTGTGGGAAGCCGCTAAAAAATCAAAGTTGGCGGATGAGGTTATAATTGCTACAGACAGCGAGTTGATTTTAGAAAAAGCGCAAAGCTTCGGCGCGCTCGTTGAAATGACATCAAAAGACCATAAATCAGGCTCTGACAGGATTTGTGAAGTCGCAAAAAGACACGATGAATACAACTTTATTTTAAATATGCAGGGAGATGAGCCGCAAATTACTCCCGAGGTCATAGACCTTGCAATATCGGCTTTAGTTGAAAATGACTGCGATATTTCAACCCTTGTAAGGCAAATAACGCAAGAGGAGCAAATACAAGATCCCAACTGCGTAAAATGCGTATTTGACAACGATTTTAACGCGCTGTATTTTTCGCGCTGCCCCATACCATACGAAAGAAACAAAGGAGAAGCAAAATACTACGCCCACATCGGCATTTACGGCTACAGGCGCGACTCGCTAATCAAAATGACTTCCCTTGAACAATCCGACCTTGAAAAGGCTGAAAGCTTAGAGCAGCTGCGCGCGCTTAAAAACGGAATGAAAATAAAAGTTGCGCTTACAACACTAAATCCCATCGGGATTGACACCCAACGGGATTTAGACAAGTTTAAAAATATTTCTGAAAACAAAGCAAACTAAGGGTTTGTATTACCTGAACTTTCGCATTTACCTGTTGATTCATTCCAGCTGTAACCGCTGCCAAGACCTTCACAGTATGTTTTTGCGGCGTCTTGCGTTGTTTTTTCAACATCATCACCGACTCCGGTTACCGCAGTATTAACTCTCTGGCCGAGAAATTGCAATGCCGTAATAGCAATTACCGTTACAAGAGCCAAAATTAAAGCGTATTCCACCAAGCTCTGTGCGTTACTTTTTTTCATAAATTTCATTGAAATTTTCCTTATTTCTTTTATATTTGTATTTTACCATACTTTTTCACTATGTAAATAAGTTTACATATATCTGAAGCCCGCTTCGTCCAAACGCTTAAAAGCCTCAATAAGACGCTCATTCGGCTGAACAATAGATACTCTGAAATGATCATCACTGTATTCGCCAAAGGCAATGCCCGGCGTAAACATAACTCCTGTTTTAAAAAGCACTTCTTTACAAAATTCTTTTGAATGTCTGCCGTTTGGCACCTTAAGCCAAAAATACATTGTAGCAGAGCTTCTTTTCATGCGCCAGCCTAATTTATTAAAGCCCCGGGCAACAATTTCGCGGCGGGAGTTGTATTTGTCCATAATCTCCTGAACATATTTATAATCCATTTCAAGGGCAGCAATGCAAGCGTCCTGAACAATTGAAGAGGTACCGTAGTCAATATTTGATTTCATTGCATATAAAACATCGATAAATTCTTTGTTACCGACGGCAAAACCGGCTCTCCAGCCTGCCATGTTAAATGTTTTAGAGAACGAATGAAATTCTATTGCGATATCTTTTGCCCCTTCGATATTAAAAATGCTCAAAGGACGGTAATTATCGTAGCACACTTCGCCATAAGCCATATCAGAGACAAGCAAAATATTATATTTTTTACAATAGGCAACCATTTTTTCAAGAAATTCTCTCGGAGCGGTTGCGCCTGTGGGATTATTCGGATAGTTTATAAAAAACATTTTTGCCTTGCGGGCAATATCCTCAGGGATTGAGTCTAAATCGGGAAGATAATCATTTTCATCCGTTAAAGGCACATGATACACCTGCGCGCCCGCAACCCAGCTTCCGCGCGATAATACGGGATAATAAGGGTCAGGTACGATATTTATATCCCCGGGGTCTGAATATGCAAGGGCAATATTTGCAAGACCTTCCTTTTCGCCGATTAGGGTTTGAACTTCTTTAATAGGGTCAATATCTACGTCATATCTTTCTTTCATCCAGCGGGCAATTGCGCGCCTGAAGTCATCTTTGCCGCGAAAACTCGGGTAGCCGTGGCTTTGCGGTTTTTGTATGGATTCAAGAGCCGCTTTTACAATAGGATCCGGGGTCGCGCCGTCAGGGTTGCCTATGCCAAGGTCAATTAAGTCTATGCCTTGTTCACGTGCTTCCTGTTTCCACTCGTCAAGCTCGGCAAATATATATTTCGGGATTTCTAAAATTCTTTTTGAAGGCTTTATTGTATATGTTGTTTCCATTATTTTCTCCTTAATTCATCTATTTTACACTTAATCTGTTTAATTTCACTCGGCTAAATTAAGTATCTCGCTCGCTCGTGCGCTGATATCATAATGTTTACACACAAGCTTTCTGGCATTGGCGCAAATTTTATTGCGCTCATCTTCATAAGATAAATAATGAGAAATTTTTTCAATTAAATCATATTCATTTTCATATTGGACAAGAACATCGCACAATCCGAGATTTTCAATATCGCGCCTTTTGTCGCAAAGCAGAAAAGAATTGGAAGCAAGGACTTCAAACGTTCTGAAATTAAGCGAGTCTTCACCCTGCAAATTAATATTTAAATTTATTTTTGAGGAATTATAAATTTTTGAGATTTCTTCCTGCTCTATAATAAAACCGCAAAAGCTTTCCTTGTATGCCTCAAGCTCGTCTTTATTTAAATATTTTCTCATCTCATAAATACTTCTCTTAAAATGCTCGGGGTAAGAAAAAATTTTCAATTTTGAAGGAAATTTTTTAATAATTTTACTTAAAATCCTTTGTCGTCTTTCTCCCAAAGGACGCCCCAAAAAGGATATGTCGTATTTTTTTGGCATTTTATAATCTTGATAAACGGAACAATCAACACAGATAGGGAAATAAAAAGATTTAAGAGGCGAAAAATCGTTCAAATATTTCTTATCCCAAAATGCAAGACGTATGTTATCCTTATACTTATTGCAAAATTCAAAAAAGTGCTCTTTTAATTCCATATCTCCGCTGTGGGCATAATTTAGGGAAGGATTATCGGCAAAATAGTGAATAATTTTAATGTTTTTATTCTCTTTTATTAAATTTTCAACACATAACCTTGCCTCGGTTTTAATCATATAGCCAAAATCGTAGCATAAGACATAATCAAAGCCAAAAGCCTCTTTTAAATCTCTTACATCAATCATCTCGCTATCATGCGCAAAGCCTTCAAAGCCTCTTTTAAAACCTTTTAAAATCAGCTCTCCTGCTATACTTATGGGTGATATGATTAAAATTTTTGCCAATTTGTCCCTCAAAATTTTATATAAAAAAATTGAGCCTCGGTTTGAGGCTCAATAAAGTGTTCTTTTCGATTTTATTCGTTAGCTTCACCTGCCTCAACTTGTGCCTCGTCTGCTGCCGCAGCTTCTGCCGCAGCCGCCGCTTGCGCTTCTTTTTCGGCTTCAAGTTTGGCTTGAGCTTTTTTAGATAGTTTCACTGTTTCTTTTTTATTGTAGATTAATTTGCCTTCTTCGTCGCAGTTTTTCATAAGGTAGGTAACAGTAGCCGTAGGCTGAGCACCTTTTTTAACCCAGTCTTGCGCAGAAGCAAGGTTTAGTTTCATTTCTTTTGTTTTAGGATTGTAGTGGCCTAATTCTTCAATAGGCGCACCTTCTCTTTTGCATCTTCCGTCGATGACGACAATACGGTATGTAGGATTCTTTTTATAACCTAGTCTTTTAAGTCTAATCTTAACCACTTCTTTTACATATCTCCTTAAGTCATTAATAGTTATATAGTAATCAAAACACAAGCATAATTTATTTGCAAGCGAATTTCAAAAAAAATACTTGACATTTTAAAAAAAATTTATCCGGCGCCGTTTGATGTTTAACCCGCTCTTGTGTTGCTCTTGTGTTGCGCCTTCCTGAACACAATTATCTGTTTTCCTGAATTTAATGGCGTGTCATCCTGAACTGGCTGGAAAATCCGTTGAGGCAATGCTGAAACGAGTTCAGCATGACAGCTGCACGTTAAAGGTACATTCGTAAAATTATTAAGACCAAAAACACAAAACAGGGGTGCGAAAAACTGCTACTGTTTATCTATGGGGAATTCCAATAAGTTTTAAAGCTGTCTATTTCATCTGCGGCTTTGCAAAAATCTCCCTCAAAACATATGCACCTGTCATCCAAATACAAATAAGCAGGCTCTTTAACATTTGTTACATCTTCAATAAAATTTTCCAAACCATTGTTCAAAAGCCATTTTACTACCTGCATTTCATTTCTTACGGTAAATATTTTTATAATATATTTTTCGGATAATTTTTCAAGGAATTCAAACGCGCCCTCTTTTATGCCTGAAATCTTGTTTTTGTCATAGTTGCCTGCGTAATTGTTTAATACACCGTCAAGGTCAATTAAAATTGTCTTTTTAAAACTATTCGCCATTTTGTTCTCTATCAGACTACATACATTTACAAAAGTGTATCGCAAAATTATAGTCATGGCAAGCGAGCTTGAAAAACTCTTAAAATTAGGAAAAAATATTCAAGAAGCAAGAAAAGCGGCGGGGTTTTCCCAAAATGAGCTTGCGGAGAGGCTTAATATTTCAAGAGAGCATTTGGCAAAATTAGAAACCGCAAAAAGAAGGATAAGCCTGAAACTCTTGTTTAAAATGAGTGATATTTTAGGGGTTAAAGAAAAATATTTTTTAGATTTTAAAGAATAATAGCACCGGCCAAGCAATGTGTAATTCTCCCCTGTCACGTCTATATCCCTTGATTATTTAAAATATTGTTTTAAAATAAGAAAGGAGCGGACTAAATGAAAATATCTGTAATAACAGTGTGCCTCAATGCGGCAAATTGCATTGAGGAAACTTTTTTAAGCCTTTTTAATCAAAGTTCAAAAGAGTGGGAACTTATAGTATTTGACGGCTTATCAAGCGATAATACCGTTGATATCATAAATAAATATAAAGATAGGATTACAGTTTTTAAATCTCAAAAAGACAAAGGCATATATGATGCGATGAATAGCGCCCTAAAGTGTGCAAGCGGCGATTATCTGCTTTTTTTAAATGCGGGAGATACGCTCGTTGATAATTATGTTTTTGAAAAAACAATTCCCCTGCTTGAAAAAAATAACCCTGATATTGCCTTTGGTTATACAAGATACTCTCAAACCGGTGAAATTGAAAAACACAAAAACTGGCAGAATAAATTTTTCTTTGCGGCAAACTGCTTTTGCCACCAATGTATGTTCTACAAAAAAGAACTCTTTGAAAAAACTCTCTATGACACATCTTTTAAAATTTATGCCGATTGGGATTTTACGGTTAAATGCGTAAAAAACTACAGCGCAAAAGTGCTGCCGCTTGATTTTTGTATTTCAAATTATTCTCTTGACGGTTTTTCATCCAAAAAAGAAAATTTTAAAATAATAAGAAAAGAAAGGACAAAAATTCAAAAGGCTTATTTTCCTTTAATTTATCCCCTTTTGGCATTTGATAATTTCTGCACTAAAAATTTAAACACAATTTGGCAGCCACTTAAAAAAGGCTTGAATAAAATATTATGCGCACTTAAACTGTAAAAATGCACTGTTTCAAAACTCTATCTAAATCTTCCGCCCTTTGGCATTTTACCGTAGAGTGCGGCTTTGGAGCCTTTTTTAAAAGTATTTTTCAGCGCGCCGAAGCCCTGCATCATTTTTCTCATCTGTTCAAATTGCGAAACAAAAGTATTCAACTCGCTCAATTCCATGCCTGCCCCGCGCGCAATCCTTTTTTTCCTTGAAGCATTTAATAAATCAGGGTTTCTGCGCTCCTGCGGCGTCATGGAAGAAATCAGAACTTCCATTTTTTTAAACTGTTTTTCGCCCTCGTGGGAAATTTTTTGTCTGTCGTCTTTATTCAGCCCCGGTATCGGAAGCATGCCCAAAATGCCGTCAAATGAGCCGAGCATTTTAATCTGCTTTTGAATTTTCAAGAAATCTTCAAAGCTGAACTGTGCCTTTAAAAACTTTTCCTCAAGCTTTTTTGCTTCTTCGGCGTCTATATTTTTTTGAGCTTTTTCAACAAGCGAAACAATATCGCCCATGCCAAGAATTCTTGAAGCCATTCTGTCGGGATAAAAATCCTCCAGGGGTTCAATTTTCTCGCCCATACCCACAAGTTTAACGGGCTTTCCGGTCGAATAAACAACGCTAAGCGCACAGCCGCCTTTTGTATCGCCGTCAAGCTTTGTCAAAATAATGCCCGTAATCCCCAATTGTTCGTCGAAGTTTTTGGCAACGTCAATTGCCTCTTGCCCTGTCATAGAGTCAATTACAAGCAATTTTTCATTTAGCGGGTACATTCTTTCAATGAGCAAAAGCTCCGCCATCATTGACGTATCTATCTGCAAGCGCCCTGCCGTATCGAGAATTAATACGGTATTTTGGTTTTCTTTTGCGTATTTAATCGCTTCATCAACAATTTTTCTTACGTCTTTTTCATTTTCCAAAGAAAAGAAATCAAGACCGTTTTCGGCGCAGAGAGTTTTCAGCTGCAAAATTGCCGCGGGTCGATAGACGTCCGCCGCGACAAGAAGCGGCTTTTTGCCTTCTCTTTTAAGCTTTAAGCCGAGCTTTGCGCTGCTCGTTGTTTTACCGGAACCCTGAAGCCCTAGCATCATAATAAAAGAAGGGTTTGTATCAAGGTTAAGCGGCTTTTTTTCCTTGCCGAGAAGCTCTACAAGTTCGTCATTTACGATTTTAATAAGCATTTGGGAAGGATTAACGCTTTTTATAACCTCCTGTCCCTGCGCTTTATCTTTAATATTTGATATAAAAGACTTTACAACGTTCAGCGAAACATCCGCACCCAAGAGCGCACGGCGGATTTCACGCAGAGCATCGCTCATATTTTCTTCGCTCAGCTGAGCATTGCCCGCGGTTTTTTTAATTATTTCCTGTAGTCTTTCGGAAAGTGAATCAAACATAATTAAATTTTACTATAAAAAATATTTATGTAAAATTTAACCCTGATGGGTATTTAGCTTATCAAGCGCAACATTTTGAGCGGCATTAGGCACTTTTGAACTTTTTTTGGAAAAAACATTTTCAAACAATTCACTGAACATCATAATTATCATGCCCACACCTGCCGCAGTGCCTATTATTTTTGCCCTTTGTGACGATTTAGCCGCTTTTTTTGCAATCGCAACGATATCATCTGCCGCGCGCTGTTTTCTTGGCTTATTAAAGTATTCTTTGACCATATCCGCGGCGCTTTTTCTGAAACCGTCGGCTATTTCATTTAATGTATTAACCGCGCTTTCAAACTGCCCTTTTGTGACTTCGTTTTGTTTTATATATGTTTCAAAAGTTTTTATAACTTCATCCGCTTTAAGCTCAGCCCCTTCCGAGAGCGGTTTTCCGATATTTTCGAGAAGTTCTTTAATTTTATCTGAAAATTTTGAAATTTTATTCGGACTTTTTTTAATTTCATTTACAATCTGTGATAAAAATTCGTTATCGTCGTATTTCTTTTTTGTAAATAATGCATCGGCAAGCACTTTAGCCTTTTGCGGATCGTTTTTATCAATATTTTTTACAAAATAATCCGTAACTTCCTGAGCAATTTTATTTTTTGAAACCGGAGCAACAAGAGAAACCGCACCGCCTGCGGCCGTACCTGCGGCAGCACCTATGAGCATATTTTTGCCCTGCTGAATAACGGAATCGGCAATTGTTTTGCTGACAGGTTCCTTGCTGGGAGTTGAATTTACACTATTTACGGACATATTAACGCCTTTTTATAACCTTCACATGATAAATAAAACAAAAAAACAAATTTTATTGTCATTTTGAGTTAATTATATCTAAAATTTCCCTAAATCTGTAACAATCCTTTATAATGTGCAACTCAACCCCCAGAAATTGTTTTTTAATATCGCTTATTTTTATACCGTCCAGAAATTCATCGCTGCCTTCTCTTAGCATAACAGAGGGTATTATGGCGCATTTTACACCGTTTTCCCTTATTGCATTTATCATATCTTCACCGGTTATAAGCCCGCTTACATTTATTTTATCCCCAAAGAAGCGGTTTTTAACCCCTATTACATCAAATTCAAGTCCTTGGACGTTTATTTCTTTTTTAAATTTCTCAAATGTGCACGCTGCGCTCTCGCCTGTTAAAAGAGAAATTTTTACGGGATTTTTAAGCTTTTTTTTAAATTTCTTTTTGCATTTTTCAAAATCATCGATTAAAAGCCTCATTGCTCCGACACCGTCCTCAATCTGAAAAAATTTTCCGTAATATTTTTTATCCGGAAACTCCCGTCCCGCAATTAAAAAGAACTCATCAGAGGCCGCCGCTATATTCTTTTTCATATCCGAATTAAATTCATCGACCGCATTAATGGCAAAATCCGCAATTTTTTTATCCACGGTCTGCAATTTTTCTTTTCTGAATTTTGAAACTCCGACAGGCACAATTGCAAGAGAGTTTAAAATCTTTTTAAACTTCTTCAAATCTTCTAATGTTCTTAAAAGTTCATCCCCGTCATTATATCCGGGACACAAAACAATCTGGGCATGGATTTTTATGTCATTGTCCCTAAGCTTTTTTAAATCATCCGTAATTCTTGCCGCATTTGGATTATTTAGCATTTTTGCCCGCAGTTTTGGGTTTGTTGTATGGATTGAAACATACAAATGCGAAGGATGAAAACTCAAAAGCCGCTCCCAGTCTTTTTCTTTCATATTTGTGAGCGTAATATAAGTTCCTTGCAGATAAGACAGGCGCCAGTCGTCGTCTTTGACGTAGAGGCTTTTTCTTAAGCCCTTTGGCTGCTGGTCGACAAAACAAAATATACATTTATTGGCGCAGGGCTTGACTCTGTCAAAAACGGCGCTTTCAAAACTTATACCCAAATCTTCGCCATAGTCTTTTTCTATTTCAAAAATTTCTTCTTCGCCTGATTTACGTTTTACATAAAGTTCCAATTCCTCATCCAAAACAAGAAAACTGTACTCAATTATATCTTTTGGCACAACACTGTTAACGGATATTATCTCATCCCCCCCGTTAAGGTTGAGTTCATCAGCTATTGAGCCTTTTAAAATGTCTGAAATAACTATTTTCATATAAGTTCTAAAATCTTTTGCACTTCGTCTATTTTTGAATTAACTATATTCTTTTGCTCTTCGCTTAAGCCGCTGTAAGGATTTTTAAGGGCCTCAAGCGAACGGCCTTTGAATAAAATAAGATTGTTTTGGATATTTTTTTTAAATTGTTCTTTTTCTTCTTCGTCAAGAACGTCACTGCAAAAAATCGCTATTTGAACATTGTTTAAAATATGTGCGGGATTATTAAATTCAAGCGATAATAAAAGATTTTTTAAATGTTTTCTGCCAAGCGGCGTAATGGAGCATGTCTTTGAAGCCATGCCTCCTTGCGATATAAAATCGGATGTTTCAATACAGCCCAAATTCGCAAGTCTTTTAATTGCGGGATTTATCGTTCCAAGGCTCGGTTTTAAAAAGGCAAAAAACATCTCTCCCATGATTTTTGAAATTTTGTAAATTGTCGCGTCATAGCGGCAAAGTATGTATAAAATAACGATTTCGCTCATAATTAAGTTAATTTTATCATAAATTTTGTTGTTATTAAATTTATTTAATTTATAATTTAACTAGTTTAAAAAACGGGAATTTCAAAATTGTTATTAACGGCTGAAAAAAATGAAGTAAATAAAATTGTTGAAGATACAAAACTTCAACATATAGCTATAATTATGGACGGGAACCGCCGCTGGGCAAAAAACAACATGCTCCCTTCCGCAATGGGTCACAAAAAAGGGGTTGAAGCGCTTAAGAAAACTCTTAAAGCCGCGCATAAATTCGGCATTAAATATTTAACCTTATACGCCTTTTCAACCGAAAACTGGAACAGAAAACAGGAAGAAGTTGATTTCTTAATGAGGCTTCTTGCAAATACAATCAAATCCCAGCTTGAAGAACTCAATCAAAATAACGTTAAATTACGCTTTATCGGCTGTTTAAAGGCGCTTAATCCGTCATTGCAGGAAATTTTAGCCCAAGCGGAAGATAAAACAAAAAATAACACGGGCGTAAACCTGCAAATTGCAATTAATTACGGCGCAAGAAACGAAATTACAAACGCTATAAAAGAGATGATGTATCAGGGAGTAAAACCGCAAGATGTAGATGAGGAGCTTGTTTCAAAATTTCTCTATACATCTGATATCCCGGATCCTGACCTGCTCATAAGGACAGGCGGCGAGATGAGAATAAGCAATTATCTCCTTTGGCAGATAGCATATTGTGAACTGTACATCACAAAAATTTACTGGCCGGAATTTGATGAAGATGCGCTTAAAGACGCCATATACGAATTTGCAAAAAGGCAGAGAAGATGGGGCGGATAGCATGATAGAAATAGTCCTTGCAACTTCAAATCCTCACAAAGTTGATGAGATTAACAGCGTAAGTATGCCTCTGGGCGTAAAATTCACTTTGCCCGACAAAGGTTTCAACCCCATTGAGGACGGAACGACTTTTGAAGAAAATGCATATGCAAAAGCGCTTGCTGCCGCACAGTGTGAAAAAAGCGGAAGAAAATATTTTATGGCGGATGATTCGGGACTTTGCGTAGACTTTTTAAACGGCGCGCCCGGGCTTAAAAGTGCAAGGTATGCACCGAGCACGGAAAAAAGAATTGAAAAACTCTTAAATGCGCTTAAAGACGTAAAAGACGCTCACAGGGGTGCAAAATTTGTCTGCTCTCTTGTCTTGGCGGATAAAATGGGAAAAATTTTAAATAAAACTTTTGGCATATGCAAAGGAACAATTGCACACAAAGAGTGCGGACAAGGCGGTTTTGGCTATGACCCCATATTTATTGTTGAAAATAAAAATATGACCATGGCACAATTAAGTGAAGATGAAAAAAACCTCGTATCCCACAGAGGACGCGCACTTATGGATATGTTAATGTGGATTAAATGTTCCGATTTAAAATAATTTATTTTTATAAAAATTAATAGTATAATTTTAAAGTAAGGATAGAATTAAGGGGTTAGATGACAAAAACTGCAAACATCGCAAAATGCACATACGAAGAAATTAACAGCTACCTTTTGAAAGTTTTTGATGCGCTTCTCGACAATACGAAAGTGCCCAAAATTACAAAAATAGAAGACTGCCACAAGCAGGCAATCTCACTAAAAGCATTTGATCTTGTGTCGATTTCAATGTCGCTTATCGGCTATATCGGCTACAGATGGAACAGCGAAAGGTATTATAAGACCCTGAACATTTTAAATGATGCGCATTATCTGGCGAATTCTTCAAACTCGCTTCTTGCCCTTAAAATAAATCTCTATCTTATGGGGCAAATAGAATTTTTGGAAGAAAACTACTCTCAATCGCTTGATTTAACGGATGCCGCACTTCATATAAAACTGCCCGATACCGTTGAAATTGATGAAAAAATTAAAAATGCAAAAACAAAAGTCGAACAAACGAACAAACAAAAATTTATAAGCTCGGCTCCGCCTTCTTTTATTCCCGAAAAAAATCAGGAAGACCCGCTTATAGCTTTACTTAAAGTCGGAAGAACCATCGCGGTCGAAACAAACCTTGATACCCTTTTAACAATTATTGCGCAGGAGATTAAACAAGCGCTAAATGCTGACAGGTGTACGGTTTTTCTGCTTGATGAAGAAAAACATCAGCTCTGGTCAAAAGTCGCGCTCGGGCTTGAAATGCAGGAAATACGCTTTGACTGCGGTTTGGGTTTGGCGGGACACGTTGCAACAACGGGCGAAACGGTAAATATAAAAGACGCCTACAGGGATAAACGTTTTAATAAAGAAATAGATATGCAGACAGGATACAAAACAAAAACAATCCTGTGTATGCCTATTCGTAACCTCAGCCACCAAATAGTCGGGGTTTTTCAGATTTTAAACAAAAAAGACGGTGAATTTACGCAAAAAGATGAAGATCTGCTTATCGCAATCGGTTCATCTGCGGGAATTGCGCTTGAAAATGCCAATCTTTTTGCAAGGCAAAAAAAACTGATAGAAGAACAAAAGCAGCTTTTTTCAAGCTTTATAGACACACTTTCAGCCTCCATAGACGCACGTGACAAGATTACATCAGGTCATTCAAAGCGTGTTACGATGTATGCTTCTTTAATTTGCGACGAGCTTAATATGGACGAAAAAGAAAAAGAAGTCATAAAGCATGCTTCCCTTTTGCATGACATAGGAAAAATCGGGATAAAAGATTCGATTTTGCAAAAAGAAGGTAAATTGACTCCTGAAGAATATGACCACATAAAACTTCATGCCAACATTACTCATGATATTTTAGGAAAAATTTACGTATCAAAAGAATTTGAAAACGTAGCGCAAATCGCCTCATCTCACCATGAAAGATATGACGGCAGGGGCTATTTTCAAGGTTTAAAAGGAGAAAATATCCCTCTTGGCGGGAGAATTCTTGCCGTTTGCGATGTTTTTGACGCCATAACTTCAAAAAGGCATTACCGTTCAAAAATGGAAATTCAAGACGCCATTAAAATTTTACTTGACGGTTCAAATACCCATTTTGACAAAAAAATCACGGACGTGTTTTTATCGCTTACATGTGATAAAATAATAAATGTATTAACCTGCGACTTTGATCTTGAAATTGCTCTGAGCGATAAATTACTTCTTGAAAAATATAAATTCGGAGATTTATACGCAATTTTACTCAAGCAGCAACGCGAAGCACAGGAAGAAACGCTTATTCAAATTTTCAACAAATATTACAATTACAGCCAAAATTAAAAGAAATATTTAATGAAAAAATATACCTCAGCAATTTTATGCATTTTTATGCTTTGCAATACGGGCGCTTTTGCAGCAAGTGACAATTTACTTGAATTTGAAAAGTCAAACGTGCCGGTAAGCAATACCGTGCCCAAATTAAAAGAAAGAAAAGACGGCATTTTCAGCCTTTCAACAATCATGGACAGTTTTTTAAATACGCGCACCCGCCAAGATGAAGAAGAGGGAAATTTAAACGACGGACAAAAACAAAGAAATGCCTTTGTGGATGCCACAAAAAAGTTTAATCAGGGAAATGTCGTTGTTGCTTATGATGAATTTGAAACCCTGCTTAATGACATAAACAGCGACTATGCACTTTTAATATTTGCAAAGAGCATGTACGAAATCGGCTTTTTTTCAATAGGCACAAAAAGTCTTGAAAAAATACGCCACAAAAATCTTCTTCAGGACATGATTGAACAGATGAAAAAATGCTATCTGCCCTCTTTTGTGCTTGATAAAAATGAAGAAATCTATCTTGCAAAAGCATACTCCTCTATTCGCTATGATAATTCCGCACAGGAAACGGCTTTTGACCTGAATAAAAACGAAGCTTTAATGCAAAAATCCGACTATGCCAATTATATTTTATCCCGGGCAATGGACGAGTCACGTCAATACCGGCAGGCACTGCTTTTTATAAACAAAGCAAGCTTTATGAGCCCAAATAATATTTCATATATAAATTTCAAAGTCAAAATACTCGCCTCGCTTCAAAAAAACAAAGAAGCACTCAGGCTTATTGAAGAAACCCAACAGAATTACCCGGATGAAAATATCTATAAAAACAGCTTTATGATACAAAAAGAGGTAATCCTCTCTAACCTTGCAAAAGACGAAAAAGAAAAAAAATATCACCTTGCAATGAAAACCCTTTTGGAGGGAAATTACCAAAAAACGCTTGAAGAATGTCAAAATATTTTAAGTTTTGACAAAAAAAACTACAAAGTCCTCTCGCTGTTGGCACTTTGCCAGTTTATCACCGGAGATAAGGAAGAGGCAAAGAAAAACTACCTTGCAAGCTATGAAATAAATAAAGATTATCCTATGACCCTGAGCGGACTTGGAGATGTGAAATTTTGCGAATACGATATGGAAGGGGCCGTTAAATACTATAAAAAAGCACTCTCCCAAGAGCCAAACGACCAGACAAGCGCGTTGAAGCTTGCTTTAATTTACAAAAACGACCCTAAATACTCAAAGGATTTAAAAAATCTTGAAAAAAAACTTGCAAAAATGAACCCTGAACCTTTTTTATCCTATTATTCAATAGCTGCCACGATTGCCTCGGATAATAAAAATTTGAAAAAAGAATACATAAGGCGCGCAAGCGCCATAAACCCGCTCTATGAAAACGGCTGGGCGGCGTTTTTAAATTTTGAACTTGCAAATAACAATCTTGAAAGTGCAAAAAACTTTTTGTATATGATTTCTTTTTCAAACAGTACAAATTATATGTATTTTTACCTCAATGCGCTTTACGACATAAAAACGGGCAATACAAACTCCGCCATTGTTAATCTTAAAAACTGTCTGAGCTTGAAGCCTGATTTTAAAGATGCAAATAAAAAACTCTTAAGGCTCATACCCAATGAAATCACACCGCAGGAAAACGTGCAAAAGCCTATGCCGAGCAATTTTATAGATCAGCCCGTGTTGTAATTTTTTTATTGTTCCCGCTTGTGGTAAAACAGTAAACTTTTTTGCCCAATTCCTCAACCATGCCGGAATCATCGGTAAAATCATCCCTGTGTGCAAATTTATTGTGCGCTTCCATTATCAAATCGTATCTAAAAGCCTGCGGAGTCTGCGCCAAAAATACATTTTTGCGCTCAATCGTTTTTACAATAACACCGCCGTTATCCGTTATTTTAATTGTGTCGGTTGCAAATTTACCCGCACATATTGCATCTTTTGTCTTTAATTCATAAATTATTTTTAAAATGTCCGATTTTTCAATAAAAGGACGTGCGCCGTCATGTATTAAAACAAAATCTTTAAATTTGCAGCTTAAAAGCGCATTATAAACACTCTGTCTCCTTGTTGCACCGTTTTTTACAAGGGTAACTTTATTCATATCAAAACTTTTACAATTTTCAATAAATTCCCTTGTGTCATCATTTGCGGGAATTATTATTTCATCCGAAATATCAAGAAATTTTAAAATAGTGTGCTCAATAACGCTTTTACCGTCAATTTTAACAAGAAGTTTATTCTCTCCAAAGCGCACCGAGGAGCCGCCCGCAGTAATTATTGTACTAATCAAAATGCAAAAACTCCTCTCCTTTATATATATCTTTGTTTCTTATTTCCTCTATTTCAATATTATCAATTAAAATTTTCTTTTCTTTAATAACTTGTCCGACAGGAATTAGCGAAGAGCAGCCTATCCTTTTAAAATCGTCTTTTGAAAGGGCGCATACAAGGGAGTAATCCTCTCCTCCAAAGAGCACCTCTGAATATTTTGTTCCTTTTAATTTGGGAATTTTATCGTAATAAAGCTCAAAACCGGTGCCCGACTCTTTTTTAAACCACTCAAGAGCATTTACAAGCCCGTCTGATGAATCCGTCATGGCATAAGGTTCTTTTGCGCCGAGCGCTATTTTTTGTGCGCATTCAGTTTGTAAAACAGGCTCCAAATGCGCACGGGTAAAATCATTTTGTGCCTTTTTATCCTCTAAAAGCATTTTAAGCCCTCTTGCACTTGCGCCAAAATTTCCGCAAAGCGCAAGGATATAGCCTTCTTTGGCATTTTTTCTGGATGAAATATTAAAACCTTTTGTGTCTCCGATAATACAGATTGAAATGTTTATTTTTTCGCCGCCCGTGAGATCTCCGCCTATAATTTTAATGCCGAATTCAAGCGCACATTCGTCTATTCCTCTGTAAAATTCACTTATAAAATTTTCATCCAGCTTCCCGCTTAGACAAATCGTTGCATACAAAGGTTTTGCACCGGAGGCCAAAACATCGCTTATATTAACTTTTAGCGCCTTTTTGGCAAGAATATAAGGAGTTATAAAATCAAAATTAAAATGCACCCCCTCAACAAGTGTATCAGCGCTCACGCAACAGTTTAAATCAGCAAGATAGGCACAGTCATCGCCCAAGTATGATGAATTTGAAAGGGTGTTTTTTATAATTTCAATAAATTTTAATTCTTTGTTTTGCATATTACTTTTGTGCCAAATATAAACCCAAAAGCGCCATTTTATAGCCGTTTTTTGAAAAGCCCGCAACCTGCCCCAGGCAATTTGGCGCAACAAAAGAGTGATGTCTGAACTCTTCTCTTGAATAAATATTGCTTAGGTGCACCTCAACCGTTTTTATACCGACCGAGGCAATCGCATCTGCTATTGCAACGCTTGTGTGGGTATATGCTGCCGGGTTTATTATTATACCGTCAAATTCATCTTTTGCGCCTTGAATTTTGTCTACAATCCCGCCTTCATGGTTTGATTGAAAAAATTCAATTTTTATTGAGCCGTCAAGCTCTCGCGCAAAGTCTTTAAGCTCGTCCGATATCTCATCAAGGCTCAATGTGCCGTATATTTGAGGCTCTCTTGTGCCCAACATATTAAGATTTGGGCCGTTTATAACAAGAATTTTCAATGTTTACTCCTTTTTTTAATCATCATATAAAAATTTTGCCCTGATTAGAGCGTCATCGCCGATTTTTTGCATTTCTTTAAAATCAAGCTTAATTGCTTCGTTTATTTTAAAAACGCTCAAATCACCTACAAAATCCATACCCGTACCAAATATTTTCGGTGCACAGAATTTATAAATCTCATCCGCCATTTCTTGCTTTAAAAGTGCCGTCAAAATGGTTTTTCCGGTTTCCACAAGTATCGAATACACCCCGAAATTATAAAGCTTTGAAAATAAATCTCTGAAATTTGCAAATTCAACAGGTGTCACATTTTTTGGAAAATCACGCTCTAAATTATTTGTTGCAAGAAAAATTTTTACCCCGTCATCGCAAAAAACCTGATAATCAAAAGGAATTTTGCCATGCCTGTCGATTATTATCCTATATGGCGATCTAAAACCCTTTATTCTGCAAGTGAGCGCCGGATTATCCGCAAGCACCGTACCGGAACCGCTTAAAATTCCAAAATGTTTGGAACGGAGCTTTTGAACATATTCTCGCGCACTCTCGCCCGTTATCCACTTAGATTCCCCTCCTGCGGTAACAATTTTTGAATCAAAAGTTGTTGCGATTTTAATTGTCACATAGGGAAGTTTTTTTGTTATGTTTTTTATAAAAACCTTATTCAGCTCCCTGCACTCATCCTCTAAAATCCCGGGTATTACTTCAATCCCTGCGTTTTTAAGCTTCATTGCACCCTGTGAGCAGACAAGCGGATTGGGGTCGTACATCCCGAAAACCACTTTTTTAAATCCCTTGCGGACAATTAAATCCGCACAAGGCGGGGTTTTGCCCTCATGTGCGCACGGTTCAAGATTTACAATAAGAGTTTTATCCGAAAAATCAATATTTCCCGCATTTTCAATTGCATTTACCTCTGCATGGTTATCGCCGTATTTCTTGTGCACCCCTTTTGAAATTATTCTGTCTTCTTTTTCATCATAAACAATCGCACAAACCATAGGGTTGGGAGCTGTTTCAAAGCGATAATTTTTCGCCTCGTCAAGACAAATTCTCATAAGTTCTTCATATTTTTTTATCATATCAGCCTGCCATATTCTCCATAATTTTTATAACCGCGGGATATAATATAACTATAAACAATGCGGGCAATAAAAACAATATCATCGGAATTGTCATTTTTGTACTCGCACTTTGAACAAGTTCCTCAATGCGTTGTTTTTTTCTTGTTCTTAAGCTGTCACAATACACTCTTAAAGACTGCGCCACGCTTGTACCCATTTTCTCCGACTGTACCAGCATTGCGCAAAATGACTGCAAATCCTGGCTGTTCACGCGTCTTGCCATATTTTTAAGCGCTTCTTCCCGTGGCAATCCGGACATAACATCCTTTGAAAGGCGTGTAAATTCCGAACTCACAGCCTTTGACAATTCGCTAAACTCGCTTGCCACTCGCTCTATTGCCCCATCTATGCCAAGACCGGCTTCGACACATACCGACAGTAAATCAACCGCATCAGGAAAAAATCTTATAAACTCTTTTTGTTTTTTCTTTACATGGTTTAAAATCTTATATTCGGGATATTTATAAGTAATATAGCAGATAAAAATAGCGCTTGAAGCAATCATTGTATTAAAATACATAAACAAAACAACGGCGCAGAATATTACCACTATCAAAAGAGCAAAAAGCCTTTTATTTTCAAATTCCAAAATATCATCATCACTTGAAGCAACGCCGTATGAATAGAGAAGTTCGTGTATTTTCTTTTTTGAAACTTTATTTGCAATATTTTTAACGGAAAGAGGTTTTAAAAATCTGACAAAACGTCCGTATATATCTCTTTTTTTACGTTTTTTACCTGTTTTTCTCAATCTTGTGCGCACAAAATTATCGTCAGCATCATATACGATAAATATAACCCATGCCGCCCACAATCCTATTATTACAGGTAAAATCTCAGGTAGCAAAATACTCTCCTTAAATTTCTATTGTTACGATTTTTTTAATCATATATACCCCAAGTATCAAGAGCACAAGCGAAAATAAAAGCGCACTGTTGCCTTGGCTTGTATTTAAAAGAGGCTGCATGTAATCAGGCGATAATACAAATAAAATCCCCGCTATAATTGGCGGAACGCAAATTAGCATAAGGCCTGAAAATCTGGCCTGGGCGGTCTGCGCCTTCAATTGACCCGCCATTTTAAAACGCTCGCGGATTGTAAGCGCCAGCCCGTCAAGGATTTTTGCAAGATTACCCCCGACTTCTCTTTGCAAAATTACAGCCGTTATAAAAAATTTTAAATCAATATTATCGGGCACGGTACGGGAAAGGGAAAGTATTGCAAGTTTTGAATCCGAACCTACCGTAAGCTCATCAAGAGCGGATTTAAAAACACCCGAAATCGGCATAGGCATTTCTTTTGTAATGACTTCAAACGCGCTGTAGATTGAATGTCCGGCACGAAGGGAATTTGAAAGCAAATCAAGAGTATCAGGCAATTGTTTTGCAAATGCCGCACTTCTTATTGACGCTTTTACCTTAAGCACATTTAACGGTATAAAAAAACCTACAAGGCTGACCGGCAAAAGTTTTGGAGAGGTCACAAGAAGCAGCACGGCAAGAGGTATAACACACATAAAACTTAAGATTATAAATGTATCTACCTGCATATTAACCCCGGCAAGGGCTATTGCCTTCTTTATTTTTTCGGTTATCCGCAAATTGCTGAGTTTTCTTGCAAAAAGCTTGTAGCGGAAATTATTGTACAAAAAAGAAAACTCGTCATCTGCAAGATTTGACGAATTTTTTGCAGTATTTCTGTTTTTTATGTCTTCGAGCCTTTTTTGAAGAACGAGTTGTTTTGGAATTCTTATTGAAAAAATATTTACAAGAAGCAAAAAACTCAAAAACCCGAGCAATAAAGAAGCAAAAAAAGCACTCATCTTTTAAGCCTTTTCAGTAAATCTACGTTTAATACGGAATTTTTTGCCAGCTCATCGCGCGTTTTGTTTGCGGAGGCAGCCGCCGGAGTTGAAGGCATAGCGCTTGTATTACCGTTTTTGGTGAGGTATGTATGTCTGTAGTTTCTGTCAAAAATCTGCGGATTTATCTCAATTCCTTTTGCAATGATTTTATCAAGAAATTTAGGACGGATACCGGTTGAAGAATGCATTCCCATAACGGTATTTACTCCCGTGCCGGTCTGTTCCCAAACAAAAATATCCTGCATTGTAATAACATCGCCTTCCATGCCCAAAATCTCGGATACTTTTGTTACTTTTCTTGAGCCGTCCGAGAGCCTTGAAACCTGAATAATAATATTCACGGCCGATGCAATCTGGCTTTTTATGTTACGTTCCGGCAGGTCAATACCTGAAAACATAACCATTGTTTCAAGCCTTGAGAGTGCATCGCGCGGCGAATTGGCGTGGAGTGTCGTTAAAGAACCGTCATGGCCCGTATTCATCGCCTGAAGCATATCAAGCGTTTCCGCCCCGCGGCATTCCCCGATTATTATCCTGTCGGGACGCATCCTTAAGCTGTTTATAACCAAATCCCTTGCGCTGACCTGGCCTTCGCCTTCAATGTTTGCCGGCCGCGTTTCAAGCCGCACAACATGTTCCTGCTGCAAACAGAGTTCGGCGGAATCTTCTATTGTAATAATGCGCTCGCCGTTTGGAATTTTAGCTGATAAACTGTTTAAAAGCGTTGTTTTACCTGCGCCCGTTCCGCCGCTTATTACAATATTTAATCTTGCGGCGACGGCAGCCTCCAGAACCCTTGCAATTTCAGTTGAAATCGAGCCCCACTTTAAAAGACTTTCCATTGTACCGCTGTCCGCTCTAAAACGCCTGATTGAAAGAGAAGGCCCATCCACGGCAAGCGGAGGAATAATGGCATTTACCCTTGAACCGTCAGGCAAACGCGCATCTACCATCGGGGATTTTTCATCAATTCTCCTGCCGACTTTTGACACTATTCTTTCAATTATATTTTTAAGATGATAATTATCCTTAAAGGTAATTGAAGTCTTATAGAGTTTGCCGTTTTTTTCAACATAGACGTTTTTTGCGCCGTTTACCAGAATATCGCTTATTGCAGGGTCTGCTAAAAGCGGATCCAACGGCCCGAAGCCTTTTGCTTCCTGAATAATTTCTCTTATGAGTCTGTCGCGCTCTATTTTATTTAAAGGAGTAGAGCGAAAATTGGTCGAGATTTGATATTCTATAAACTGTTTTATGAGATTTTTCTGCTCATTATCGTTATACTGGCTCCAATCGGGAGTAGTGTTAACTTTATCTATCAAAAGAGCATGGAGCTTTTCTTTTAATTCGCTAAATTCCTCACTTAAAGGCATTTCGCCTATAAAAGCTCCGCTGTGAATATCATTTCTCTGTGCCTGTTGTTTTTTTGCACTGTTGTTTAATCTATCTTTAAGTGACAATTACTTTTTCTCCTTCTTTTTAAATAATCCCAGAAAGCCTTGCTCCTCGCGTTTTGCATGTTTTGTCGAAGTGTATGTATAATTATCCGACAAAAGTGCGGCAAGTTCCCTGAAGGCTTTTGCGATATTTGACTGATGATTTATATCGCTTACCGGTACTCCTTTGTTCATGGCATTAATTATCGCAAAATAATTATTCGGTATTTTATAATATACATTATGCCCCAAAACATCTTCAACGTCTTCTATTTTTATTTCGTCATTTTCCATATATCTGTTTACAATCAGTTTTATTTTGTCCTTTTGATAGCCCAAACGCTTAAAAAGGTCAAAACATCTCTGGCAATTTCTCACGGAGGGAAGGTTTAAAACCGCAATAAGAAGTATTAAATCGGAATTATCTAACGCCGTTATTGTTTTGCCGTCAAAAGAGCTTGTGGTGTCAATTATGACGTATGAAAAAACGCTTCTTAGAACATTTATCAAAGTTGTAATATTTTCGCTTGTGATAACCTCAGCCTGTTCTAAATCCGGAGGATCGGCAAGGACATAAAGGGATGTGTCTTTGTATTTTTCAAGAGTGGAGAGCAAAAACGTTTCGTCAATACGCTCCAAATTATTCACAACATAAGATGTGTCAAATGCCGGATTTAGGTCGAGAAAAGTGGTAACATCGCCCATTTGAAAATTTAAATCGACAAGGGCGACTTTTTCATTTGTAAGATTTGCAATTTCAACCGCTAAATTTGTTGCTATGGAGGTTTTGCCCATGCCCCCTTTGTTTGAAAAAGCCGTTATTACCTTGCATTTAGTCGTATCATTGATGTTGCCCAGAATAAGGTCTTTTATTTTTTCTACCGACTCAATAAAATCAGCTTCTATAAGCGGTTTTACAAGATACTCTCTTGCCCCTGCGCGAAGCGCTTTTATAACGGTTTGAGAATCCATATCATAGGAAAGTACAATTATTTTTGCGTTTCGCAGATTTTTAGACAATTTTACAATAATATCAAGAGTAAGCTGTGTACGTTGTGATATATCGACTATTACAAGGTTGGGATGCATCTCCGTAATTTCGGCGTATGAATTTATTGCATCGTCAAATTCGCCGATTATGTTAATATCCTCAACTCTTGCAAGATAACTCTTTACAAGCTCTCTGCTTACCTGATCGGAATCTATTATAACTGTGTCTATTTTAATGCTCATAATGTTTCCTGAATGCTCCGTGCCACAGGTGCATCAACTATCCTGGGCGTAATAAATATCATTAGTTCCGTGTCATTTTTGGCATCTTCAATCGTTTTAAACAAAACTCCGATTATCGGAATATCGCCCAAAAAAGGCACTTGGTTATTTGTTTTTGAACTTGTATTGTTTAAAAGCCCCGCAATAACAAGGGTTTCTCCGTCCATAAGCTCAACTGTGGTTTCGACTTTTCGTGTCTTAAAACCCGGGATTACAACAGCATTTTGAGTATCTACAACGCCGGACGCACGGTCAATCTCGCTGACTTCAGGCGCAAGCTTGAGTTTTATCCTGCCTGTTTTTTCCATTATTGTGGGAGTAAAGTTTAAAATTACGCCTGTTTTTTTAAAATCATAAGCAATTTGCCCGTATTGGCCCATATCGGAAGGAACGGGAACTTCATTGCCCACATTAAAGCTTGCCTCTTCACCATCCACCGCAAGAAGTTTAGGCTCTGCCAAAATTTGCGCATCGCCTTTTGTTTCGGCCGCCTGCAATTCAAATGCTATGTCGCCCGCTTTATTTGAGAAGAAATATTTGACTCCGTTATCCACAAGCACGCGCGAAAACTTGCCGAGAGGAAGTGCATCCGTCGCAAAACCGCCGTCACCCGACATTGAACCGCCGGCTTGCTGAAATTTTGAATTGTTGCCGATTGAAAAGCCGGTGCCCAAATTTCTTGTAAAGTTTTTGGTAACTTCCGCTACTTTAACCTCTAAAAGCACTTGTTTTGAAGCACTTTCCGTCATATCAACGAGATTTATGTTATACGCTTTTGCAAGGTCGTTTATTTTTTTTCTTGTAGCGGTAGTGCTCACCCTGCCCGACAATACGGCCCCATTATCATTAAAAATTATTGATATATCTTCATTTGGGGCAATATAGTCGACCGCTTTTAAAAACTCATCCACATCTTGACGGATTACGAGATTATAAAAAACCGGCGTTTTATCCTCACCCCAAAAAATAAGACTTGTAGAGCCTGTTTTTTTACCGTTTACCATTAGCTGCTTTGACGTCAGAATAACAATGTCGGCCAAATTAGGATCAGCTATTGAAATCCTTTTAACCGGAGTGTCAAAATTTAAAATCTGTGATTTTCCCACAACCGCATAGAGCTTTTCATTATTATCGCAAAAAGCATTTTTGACTATCATTGCGTCGTTGTAAATTGAAGTTCCGTTGTTTTCCCACGGCGCTTCGATATTTATACCGCTGTTTTCAATATCCCTAAAGCCCTCAAGCGCAAAAGCCGCGCCGCAATAAACAAAAGCGGACACAAGAAAAAGCATAAACGATATTTTTGCAAATACTTTTATCATCTACAAAGGCGCCCCCACTATAATTTTCTTGTCTCCCGAGATAAATTCAATCTCCTCTTCATTTTTAATATTTGATTTTACCACAGGAATGTCTTTTGTGTCTTTAACATCTGAGACATTTACCTCGGGAACCTGCGGCATATCATAAGAAGGGACATCAGATAGCTCAACAAGTTCGCGCTGCGGAGCGGATTGGGAAAATTGAGGAAGCTGTGCCGCAGCCGCACTGAACTTGTAGCCTGTTCTTTCATGCCTGTTTCTCTGTATCAAAACCGCTTTATCGTTATTTACCGCGGTGATAAAAACAGGAACATCTCTGTCTTTAATTTCAAGCATAATGTATTTGCCCGAGCTGTCTTTAATATCAACTATATCAAGCACTTTAACATCCTGCGCCGAAATTGCGTTTTTTGAAAAATATATATCGACATGCGAGCCTGATTTTATAAAAGGCGGAAGCGTATCAAGCCTTATTGCAACGGCTCTGTATCCTCTTTGCGGCTCACTGTGAGTAAAATCAATATCGGAAGCTTTAAAATATCCCTCTACAATAGGCGAATCGGCCTTTATGTCTTTAGTCGCCTTAAGGCCGGAAATTTGTGAAACGCTGGCTATTGCACCTTCTATTTCAATGGGGAACTGTTTTGTAGTAAGGTTTTTAGACTCCAGAGTATCGCCTTTTTTAATATCTGTTTTTGCAACAACGTATACTATTTTCCTTATCGGGACGCTTGTACTTGTACTTGTAAGTTTTTTTAAATTTTCGTTTTCAATTTTCAGCTTAACAATAACCTGATAAGAGGCGACAGCAATTGCAACGCCTACTATCATAGAAATTATAAGCTGATTTTTATTCTTTTTAATACTCATAAACTCACAAGCTTCCGCTTTACATTTTACATTATTTTACACAATAGGAAAAATCATTAAGTTTCTTTACATGCTGCAATATTTTCCCTTAAAAATCCAACAAGATTTTTAAGAGCACCTTTTGCAATGTCTTTTTTGATTGCAACCCTTGTGTCAATAAATTCCCCCTCTTTAATTTTTGATTGAAATTTTATAACCTCTATATGTTCCCTGCCCTCTTTTAAAATTCCAAAACCCATATAGCAAAGCCCGACGGGTTTTTCTTTTGAACCCCCGGTGGGGCCTAAAATACCTGTTGTCGCAAGCGAAACAGGTTCATATTTTAAAAGCCCCAGTGCCATTTGATACGCCACTTCGGGACTCACCGCGCCCACAGTGTCAAGGGTTTCTTTTTTAACCCCCAAAAAGCGTGTTTTTGCTTCGTTTGAATAAGTTACAAAATTTTGCTCAATATAGGCGCTTGAGCCTGAAATATCGGTAAGATAAGAACTTATTAAACCGCCCGTGCACGACTCTGCACAGGCGATTTTAAGATTGTTTTTTATAAGAATTTCTTTTATCTCTTCAAGTATTTCCATTAAAACCTCTTATGAAACAGGTACATCAAGCGGTTCAAGCAGAATTATGTCAAAGACAATCCCTTGATCAATAACAACGTCATGTCCTTTTCTGAACAGGTCAAAAATACTATCCCCGACAAGATAAACCCCGCCGCCGATTGTTCCGCCGATTGCGGCAAATGGCGTTACGAGAAATCTTCCGCCGTTAAAGAGCTCATCTCCTGATTTTATACCCCACTTTGTAGTATCCGAAATTATTTTCCCGCTCTTTTTGGTGTTTCTTTTTAATTCATTCCAATAATTTCCGCCGCCTGAAATTGCGCCGTCCTGCAATATTTCAAAATTTGAGCAGACAGCAGCTTTTATGGGCAGTTGTTTTCCCTGAACGCTTACAACATGGTCAAATGTTAAATACAAAAGCGCGCTTCTTGAGGGTCTTCCCGTTGCTCTGTATTTTTCAACCGTGCCGCGCACTAAAGAGCCGGAGGGTAAAATTGTTCTGTTGTTTATTTTTACGTCATTAGTTAATCTTGCGCTAAACATATCGCCTGCTTGCATTTGAGAAGTCGACAGGGGTTCAACCATAACAAGATTAAACTTTGTACCCTTTGGAACTCTTTGTGTAGATACATCCGCTTTTATTTGATAAGCAAAAACAGTGCCAAACGAGAGCATAAATGCACATAAAGCAAGTGTGCAAAAAAGCTTTTTCATTATTTTTCCTCCGTAATATCCAATTCTCTTACATTTGTTTTGCCGAATTTTGCACTCAAATCGTCAATGTGGTGAACAATATAATAAAAAGGTTCCAATTCTTTTTCCGACAAGTCAATAATTGCGCCCCAATCGCTTCTTCCATGATGTGCGGCAATCATTTTTGCAATGTTTTTAAAGCCCGCGCTCATACAAAGGCAATAACCGTACTGCGAATGGCTTATCCAGTCTTTTTTGAAATCTTCGCTGTAGTCTATATAACCTGTTTCAAGATTTATCGTATATTCAAAAATTTTGCCTATATCATGCAAAATGCACGCGGCGTAAAGCTCTTCTTTATCCACCTTGTTATTGAGTTTCGGATAAATAAGCCGGGCAAAATCAACACATTCAAGCGTATGCACCAAAAGCCCGCCTACGTAATTGTGATGCATGGCCTTTGCGGCAGGGGCTATTTTCAAAGCTTGCGCGTCGTCTTTTAAATTTTTTAAAACAAAGTTTTTGAGTTCTTCATTTTCAAAAGTTTCAACAAAAGAAATAAGCTCATTATAAGCCTGTTCTCTTTGTTCTTCGCTTAATCCGCAGCGGGCTTCTTCAACGAGTTTCATGTTGTTTATAAGGCAGTTGTTGAATTTATCGTTATAAGTTGCGGTAAGGATTTTTACGATATTTCCCGTCTTAAAAAGCTTCTCGTCAAGACGATTAAGCGCCTCTTCCCATAAAACGCAATTTAAGATACTCCCGTCGGTAAGATTTTTAATCTGCATTTTGCCCATTTTGGTACCGGCTTTGGTATCTCCTACCATATAATTTAAAACTTGATAATTTGAATCTAAGTCCAGCATGTTACAATTTTATTATAAAGAAGCTTTTTTGTAAAGTTTTATTAATTTTCTTCCCCTCCGCCGCAAGTCAGCTTAACAAGGGTCTGATTGTTAATTTCCCCGCCGATTAACATAATAATAGAGGTGTAATAAAGCCATACCATTAAAATGGCAAAAGTACCGATTGTCCCGTAAACTCTGTTATATGTACCGAGCTCATTGACATAGAGTGAAAAAAGCCATGAGCCCAACAACCAAAATACACAGAAAAACAAAGCGCCCGGCACCACGCTTTTTCTCTTTATTGAGAAATCCCGCGCAGGTAGCACGTAATAATTTATCATTGCAAGAATAAAAAGCATTAAAAACGCAACCGGCCAGCGCCCTACAAGCAAAGTATGGACAAAATCCTGCGGCAGATGAATATGAAGCGCCACGAAATTTAAAATAACTTTCCCGAAAATAATAAGATTAACAGAGATAAAAAAGAAAAAAGCGTTAACAAAAACCATCAAAACAGACAAAAGCCTTGTTTGGATAAAACTTCTGTTTTCTTGAATTTTGTTTGCACGGTTGAGCCCCTTGATAATGACTGCAATCGCGTTTGAAGCCAAAATAAGCGTCACAATAAAACCTACAAGAGCCATAGTGCCGCCGTTTTGAAAAAGTATCACTTCTCTTAATACGCTCTTTAGCAAATCAGCCACGGCATGCGGCGTAAAAACGGATATAAAATAAATTATTTTGTCTACAAAAACCTTTTTTCCAAGCCAGCCAAACACAGCCATTAAAAAAAGCATAAAAGGAAAAATGCCAAGAACAAGCATAAATGCCATTTCAGATGCCATGCCGGGAAAGTCTTCGGTAATTATTGATTTTTTTAAATTTAAGCAGTATTCCTTTAAAAGCTTATACATAAGAACCCCTAAAGATGTTTTTTTATTTCATCCAAAATTGACTCAAGCGCCGCATCCATGGGTTTTTTAATTGTGCAGCCGGCAGCGCGGGAATGTCCTCCGCCGCCGAATTTTTTTACAATGCAGGTTATATCCGTTTCTTTTGAACGCATTGAAACTTTTATGTCACCCCTGTCTGTTTCTTTCAATACAAAGGCAATTTCAACCGGTTTTATCGAGCGCAAAGCCTCGCTCAGCCCTTCCGTGTGTTCGTCTTTTGCGCCGAATTTCTCCATATCTTTGAGTTTTATTGTAGTATAGGCGATTTTATCATTACATTCAAATTTTGCATTTGAAAGACAATACGCCTGCAACATAACCATGGCTTTTTGTTTTTGTTCATAGCATTTTTGGGCAATATCCGCACTGTTTACCCCTTTTTTTAAAAGGCTTGAAACGATTTCAAAAGTTTCGCCCGTCACCGTTTCATATTTAAAACAGCCCGTATCGGTCAAAATTGAAACATAAAGACAATTTGCCATCTCAAGCGTGATATTTTTATTTTCTTTTTCAAAAATTTTATACAAAACTTCGCCCGTGCTGGAGAGTCCGCCCTGCACGTAATTATACATTGCAAAGCCTTTGTTTGTTTTGTGATGGTCAATGTTTATCGTAACTTTTGCATGGTTAAAAATAAGACGCGCAGCTTCTACAATTCTGTCCGCTGAGGCAACGTCAACGCAAATTACCGTATCATAAATATCTTCAATATCATCAAATGTTTTTGCCTCTTTTATATAAGGCAGAAATAAATAAGTATTTGGGAAATTTTTATCCCTTGAAACCTGCAAGAGTATATCTGCCTTATCGCCTATAAAAGATTTCAGCGCACAGGCAGAGCCTAAAGTATCCCCGTCCGGATTAACATGGGTTATGATTAAAATTTTCTTTGCATCGTTAATGAGTTCAAAGATTTTTTGAGTCATGCCCAAAGATTATCACAAAAAAATATTTTTTAAAAAGCTTCCGTAATATTTTTCAAATTTATTACATTCGGCGTATGAAAATTTAAATATGAATAACTGTTTTTAAGTTCATACGCTTCCTCAAACGGAAGCATTTTGAGCGCATTTTTCAAAAGCCTTGTTGCGCTTTTTATTTTATTTAGAGCAATAAGCAAATCGATTTTAAGACGATACAGGCAGTGCATTTTATCACTTTCTCCCAAGCTGACCCGAAGGGCGCTTATTGTGCAAAATTCAAGCGCACTGTTATAATCTTTTTTTTGAAAATAGCAATAGGCAATTTTTGATGTTACTTCAAAGTCGTCTATCCCGCCCTTATATAGCTTTTGCCAGATTTCAAGAGATTTTTCAATCTCATCTTCCAAAAGATATATTAACGCCCTTAGTTTAAGAGATTTTACATGCCAAGGGCATATTTCAAGTGCATAAGACACGTATTTCTTTGCTTTTTTATTGTCTTCTATGTAAAAAAACGTGTCGTAAGCTGTTTTATAGTATTTTTCCGCAAGAAAATTTATAACACTCATAATGCTTTATTAATTCTCTAAGTCCTTTTAATTTCATTGTATATACAGTTAAACACACGGGCTAGTATATTTTTTAAATAAGTCCGAAAACATGACAGGGGGCATGATTTCATGAGATTACAAAACGTTACATTAGGGCATGATTTTTTAAAAAGGTTTAAGCTATAATTATAGAAATTGATTTTAAAACATTACTTGGTTGGAGGAAAAAAAGTGAATTCGCTCAGCGAAAGTGTAAACGATTCAGGGTTGTCATTATCAAAAAACGCAATTAAAGTGCTTGAAAAAAGGTATTTAAAGAGAGATTTAAACGGAGAAGTTGTTGAAACTCCCGAAGAATTATTCAAAAGGGTAGCGGATACCATTGCCGGAGCAGACAGAGAATTCGGAGCAAGCGAGGAAGAAATTCAAAAAACGGCAAAAGAATTCTATGAAATGATTACGCAGTGTTATTTTATGCCCAATTCTCCCACGCTTATGAATGCAGGAAGAGAACTCGGGCAATTGAGCGCTTGTTTTGTGCTTCCCGTCGAAGATTCTCTTGAAGGAATTTTTGAAACAATTAAAAACACCGCACTTATTCATAAATCAGGCGGCGGCACGGGCTTTTCTTTTTCAAGATTAAGGCCCAAAAACGACGTTGTGCACTCGACAATGGGTGTTTCATCCGGCCCTGTTTCTTTTATGGAAGTATTTAACGCTGCAACGGAAGCCGTTAAACAAGGCGGCACAAGGCGCGGTGCAAATATGGGGATTTTAAGAATAGATCACCCGGATATTTTGGAATTTATTCACTGCAAAGACGATTTGACAAAATTAAATAACTTCAACATCTCAATTGCCGTAACGGATGAATTTATGAAAGCGGTTGAAGAAGACAGGGATTTTGAACTTATTCACCCCAACACAAAACAGTGTGTTAAAAAAGTAAGAGCAAAAGAAATTTTTGACATTATCGTAAAAGGTGCCTGGTCATCGGGTGAGCCCGGAATTATTTTCATCGACAGAATTAACAGGGATAACCCCACTCCCGCCCTTGGCGAGATTGAATCAACAAACCCCTGCGGAGAAGTTCCGCTTTTGCCTTATGAAGCTTGCAACTTAGGCTCGATTAACCTTGCAAAAATGATTAAGCAAAATCCTGCGGGCGGCCTGGATGTTGATTGGAGCAAACTTGCAAACGTTACAAGAAAAGCAATACACTTCCTTGATAACGTAATTGTTGTAAATAATTACCCTCTGCCTCAGATTGCGCAAATGGTAAGTAATATAAGAAAAATCGGGCTTGGCGTTATGGGTCTTGCGGATATGTTAATGAAGCTTGGCATTCCCTACAACTCCGAAGAAGGCTGTTCTTTGGGCGCTAAAGTGATGGAATTTATAGATTACCACTCAAAAGCTCAAAGTATAAACTTAAGCGAGCAAAGAGGCAAATTTAAAGGTTTTGACGAAAGCGTTTATGCGCGCCCCAATTACCTTTATGACAAATACAAAGGCAAAAGTGCCGGT
This sequence comes from Candidatus Gastranaerophilales bacterium, assembly GCA_944324405.1. GTDB lineage: Bacteria > Cyanobacteriota > Vampirovibrionia > Gastranaerophilales > Gastranaerophilaceae > Galligastranaerophilus. The sequence goes on from CALUWF010000001.1 coordinate 311,130, forward strand.
GTTATTATTGATGAGATGTGGGCAGATTTAGACAACAGAATTGCAAAATCAGGTATCAGAAACGCAACAACAACCTGCATTGCACCCACAGGTACAATCTCTATGATAGCAGGCGCCTCAGGCGGTATTGAGCCTCTGTTCGGACTTGTGTTCAAGCGCAATATCATGGACGGCACAATTTTGCTTGAAGTTAACCCGATATTTGAAAATTACGCAAAAGAACACGGATTTTACAGCGAAGCCCTTATGGAAGAAATCGCAAATACAGGTTCTGTCGCTCATATAGACGGAATTGACGAAAAAACAAAAAATATTTTTGTCACGGCACATGACGTATCACCCGAAGCGCATATTATGATGCAGGCGGCTTTCCAACTGCATACCGATAACGCCGTTTCAAAAACAATTAACTTTGTTGAAAGTGCCACTGTTGAAGACGTTGCAAAGGCTTACATGCTTGGCTTCAAAGCGGGTCTTAAAGGTCTTACCGTTTATCGTAACAATTCAAGATGGTCATCGCAGCCTATGGTAATAGGCGAAGTAAAAGGCGCACATAAAAAAGAAGGGGAAGAAGAACAGACACAGCAGCAAGAGCAAGGCTCACAACAAAATCAACCTCAGGGCAATGTAGACATCCCCTCTTTTGAAAGTGAGCATAAAAAAGTGGAAACTATAGGGGAGAGAACGGATGAAAACGGCGTGACTTTAAAAACCGTCGTTTGTCCCGAATGCGGTAACTCTATTGAAATGGCGGAAGGCTGCTTTATATGCCTTAACTGCGGTTACTCGGGTTGCAGCTAAAAACTTTTTAAGGCGGCAGTTTGCCGCCTTTAGGTTTTTTATATAAAATACAATTATCATGCGCAAACTTTTAAACAACTTAAAAATGAAATATGACAGGTTTGTTTTTCGATTGCTTAGTGAAAAAAAATATCCGCCCGGAAATTTTAAAATTAAAATCGAAACAAAATGTCTTGTGCTATCGCCATATATAGGTGCCGAAACAAAGGGTCTGGGGGGGCTTATCGCCCAATACCCAAAAAACTTTGAAGTGCTTGCTCTTACAAACGGCTCATCCCTTGTAAAAAACGTAAGCCAAGTTGAATCGATAAACATAAAACAGGAACAATTTTACAATGTAATGAAACTGGCCCGTGTCAAAGGCTATAAAATTTTTGACATAAATTCAAATACTCTCAAGGATGAGTACAAAAAGATTTCAAGAATTGATATCAGCGAAGCGGATTTTATTTTTATCCCCAATCCTTTTGATTTAAATCCTGACACGCTTGCGCTTATTACCCATTTTAAAAGAATTTTGAAAAACAGAGAATACAAAAAGACACTGCAAATTCTTATGTATGAAAGCGATGAAACGCTTTCTTTCCCGGATTATTACGCCGATATTTCAGGTATTACAACAACTAAAAAACAAATGCTGAGTGTTTATTATCAAAATGACCAAAAACTTATAACAGGCATTTTAGGGCTGAATAAATTCCGTGCGGTAAATCTTAATTGTGATACGGCGGAATGCTTCACGCGCTTTTACGTAGAGGACTTTTTAAGCCTCCCGCTTATATAAGGTAAACAGGATAATTGTATCGGATATTTTTTGTTGTATAATTATTCTGATGACAAAATGGAGGAAAAATTATGGATAAATATGTTTGCACGGTGTGCGGCTGGGTATATGATCCCGAAGCGGGCGATCCTGCAAATGATATAGCGGCAGGAACGGCTTTTGAAAACCTGCCGGATGATTTCTTATGCCCAATCTGCGGTGTGGGTAAAGATCAATTTGAAAAACAAGCGTAAATAATGCTTGAAATTTTAAGCTTTAAACAATAAAGCAAAGACGGCACAGGATGATTGCGGCAGCAAAGCACAAGCATATGCGCCAAATGTGCAAAGTCTGCCCAAAATCCTTGGCTGCCGGACTAAAGTTCTTCTTGGGGCACCCGGCTTTAAAAGGAACTTAAAATTTGGCATCTTAAAAGCAAGCATTACATAAACCAAAAAAACCATAATAAAAAAGGAATAAATTTATGAAACTAATTAAGAATGGCGTATACTATTGCGGTGTCGAGGATTTCGGAAGAAAAATCTTTGACCAGCTCATCCCGCTGCCAAACGGCACGACTTATAACTCTTATTACGTTGAAGGAAGCGAAAAACGCGCTCTTATTGATACTTCGTATTCAAAAACAATTGAAGAATACATTGAAAAGCTTAACGGCAAGGGCGAATTTATCGACTATGTAATAGCAAACCATGCAGAGGGCGACCATTCCGAGGCTCTTGTTAAAATACTTCAAATGAATCCCGATGCCAAAGTTGTCACAAATAAAAAATGCTCAGAACTTTTAATTGACCAATACGGTATCCCGCAGAGCAAATTTCAAATTATAAACGATGGCGACGAGCTTTCCTTGGGCGATAAAACAATTAAATTTCACCTTGCGCCCTGGGTACACTGGCCCGATACAATGTTTAGCGAGCTTAAAGAAGACAAAATTCTTTTTACATGCGATTTTTTAGGCGCACATATAACATATAAACAAGGGCAAATATGGGCGGAAGAAACACCTGAATATCTTTTGAGCGCAAAAAGATATTACGCCGAAATTATGATGCCCTTCAGGCCGCACTGCAAAAAATACGTCAATAAAGTTGAGGAAATAAAACCCGAAATTATCTGCCCGTCGCACGGCGGAATTTATAAAAACCCGGAATTTATCCTAAATGCATATCGCGAGTGGACATCGGATGTGCCTAAAAACAAAGTTGTAATACCTTATGTTTCGATGTATCAAAATACCGAACGTATGGCGCAAAGGCTTGAAAAAGGACTTAGAGAAGAAGGGGTTGAAGTACACAAATTCGACCTAATCACTGATGACATAGGCGATTTGGCAGTAGAACTTGTTGACGCTGCAACCGTAGTATTCGGCGCATCCATGGTTCTTGCCATGCCTCATCCTTACGCATTTTTTGGAGTATATCTGACAAATGCGCTAAGGCCGAATGTTAAATTTATGTCTGTCATTGGCTCTTATGGCTGGGGCGGCAATTTGCTCGGCAAAATTGAGGAAAACACAAACCTTTTACAAGCGCAAAGACTTGACGATATAATTGTAAAAGGAAGAGCAAAAGAAGAAGATATGGAGCGAATTGACGCGCTTGCCCACACAATCGCCCAAAAACACAGAGAAATAGGCGCCAAATAATGAAAAAACTCAGACAAAGCCCCGCGCAGATTGTAAAAGAAGCGGAAGAAGAAGTAAAAAAATACTTTGAAAAAATTGACGAAATAAGAGATTTTAATCAGGAAAAAGTACTTAGAGCCTTTCAAAAAAATAAAATCGGCGAGGAACATTTCTACACCGTAACAGGCTACGGACACGATGATATGGGCAGAGAAGCTCTTGATAATGTCTTTGCCGATGTTTTTAAGGCTCAAAAGGCAATAGTGCGCCCTCATTTTGTATCGGGCACACACACCCTTGCCTGTGTACTCTTTGGCATTTTAAGATATCAGGACACCTTAATGTCTGTTGCGGGAAAACCCTATGATACTCTTGATGAGATAATAGGACACTCCCGCCAAGGCGTACATCCGGCCTGTTCTCTAAAAGGCCACGGGGTGGACTACATTGAAGTGCCGCTGATTGAGGACACTCTTGTTGATTTTGGGGCGATTTCAAGAAAAATAACCCCGGAAACCAAAATGGCGCTTATTCAACGTTCGCGCGGATACAGCCTGAGGCATTCTATCCCGATAAAAGAAATAGAGCAGATTATTTTGACAATCAAAGAAAAAAACCCGAATACAATTTGTTTTGTAGACAACTGCTACGGCGAATTTGTAGAGGATAAAGAACCGCTTGAAGTCGGCGCGGATATAATCGCGGGAAGCTTAATCAAAAACCCCGGAGGCGGCATAGTGGAAGCGGGCGGCTATATCGCAGGAAGGGCTGATTTGGTTGAAATGTGCGCAAATCGCCTTACGGCACCGGGTATCGGAAGTGAGGGCGGCGCTATGTTTAATCAGACACGCACCATGCTTCAAGGCTTTTTTATGGCGCCCTCGGTTGTATCGGAAGCGCACAAAGGCGCGCGCCTTGCGGCTAAAGTCTTTGAAACAATAGGTTTTAAAACACATCCGCGCTCAAGAGAGGACAGAACAGACTTAATTCAAACAATAAAATTTGAAGACCCAAAGGCACAAGCGGCTTTTTGCCGTGCGCTGCAAAAATATTCACCCGTTGAAAGCTACCTGACACCAATTCCCGACGGTGTTCCCGGGTATGAAGATAAGCTTATTATGGCAGGCGGAAGTTTTATAGAAGGCTCGACTCTTGAACTCTCCGCAGACGGCCCCGTCCGTCCGCCTTATGCGGTTTATATGCAGGGCGGGTTAAACTATGCGCATGTAAAAATAGCGCTCAGAGGCATTCTTGAAGAGCTGAGCGAAATTTAACCTACTCTTTAAAAGCCTGTATAATAGCGTCAGTAAGCTTATTTACCTGCAAAATTTTAATATCAAGCTTATTGAGTTTTTGGGCAGCATTTGCGTTTACAGCCGGTACTATTGCATACTCAAACCCGAGCTTTTGTGCCTCTTTGAGCCTTTTTTCAAGGTTATCCACAGCCCTTATTTCTCCTGACAGCCCGATTTCGCCTATTATTACGGTTTTTTTCTTAATTGCAATATCGCGCGCACAGCTTACAATCGCAAGCGCTGCGCCCAAATCCGCCGCAGGCTCTATTATATCTATCCCGCCGATTACGTTTATATAAACATCCTGTTTTGACAAATTCAGACCAACCCTTTTTTCAAGCACGGCAAGAATTTGCAGCAGCCTGTTATATTCTATTCCGCGCGCAACACGCCTTGGATTGGGATAGGGGGTAGAACCCGTCAAAGACTGAATTTCAAGCAGCAGCACACGTGTTCCTTCGACGGATGCAATGACCGAACAGCCGCAGTTATTAACATCCAAAGAATCCAAAAACAACTCGGAGGGGTTTAAAACCTCGCTTAGGCCGTCATCATCCATATTAAAAACCCCGACCTCTGACGTTGCACCAAAACGATTTTTAATCGAGCGCAAGATACGGCAGCTTTTATACCTGTCCCCTTCAAAGTTTATAACGCAATCAACCATATGTTCTAAAACCTTGGGGCCTGCGATATTTCCTTCTTTTGTAACATGCCCTATAATTACGGTTGTGATATTTTTTTGCTTTGCAATTCGCATTAAAATATTTGTACACTCGCGAATTTGCGAAACCGAACCGCAAGAGCTTGTTATTTGAGAGGAAAAAACAGCCTGAATAGAATCTACAACAAGAAATTTAGGGTTAATTTCATCAATTTGTTTTATAACCTCTTCAAGACAGTTTTGACTTGTGACATACAAACACTCGCTTTTTACCCCAAGCCGCATCGCCCTTAATTTTACCTGCCGCGGAGATTCTTCCGCGCAAACGTAAAGAGCGCGGATGGCCGGGGAATTGCTTTTTTCCGAACACAAATTCCTGCATGCCTGCAAAACAAGAGTGGATTTACCTATTCCCGGGTCGCCCGCCAAAAGGACAAGAGAACCTTCTACAAAACCTCCTCCGAGCACTCTGTCAAATTCCTCCATGCCTGTTTTAAGGCGAATTTTTTCATCGTTTTCAACTTCGTTGATTTTCTGCACCTTAAGTTCATTATTTAAAATAAGGCTCGGAGCGGAATTTGTCTTAAGCTGAGGGGCATCCTGCACGACCTCTTCGCAAAATGTCGCAAAATTCCCGCAATCAGGACACCTTCCAAGGTATGAAAAGCTCTCATACCCGCAGGATTGACATACCCATTTTGTTTTTGTCTTTGCCATAGGTATATTTTAATCTTGTGAAAGTGATTGTTCAATAGATTTGTTTAAATATTTTGCCCGCAGATATATATAATGCCGCACCCCTGTCGGTGTTTAGGGTCTTAATAATTGTGCGAATTTATTTTTAATGTGCCGCTGTCACCCTGAATTTATTTCAGGGTCTTAGCAGTGCAGAAAGCATACAAGCAGCGTGGACACAGTGCAACGGTGTGCATTAATTAGCAACGTCAATAAGATCCTGAAACACCAAGTAGGAACAAGCAAATTTAAAACACCAATTTAAACTCACAAAAAAAAAGCCGTCATAAAAGGCGGCTACTAGACTTGGGGAGGAGGTTTTGAGTTAGGACTTTATGTCCTTATGTTATAAATTTCGACAGAGTTTTTTAAATCTTTAGCCATATCGTCCATACGTATTAATTTTTTAAAAATGTTCAATATTTGCGCGCCTTTTGTTAAAATATTTCTATGAAGAAATTTTTTGCTCTGTTATTAATAATCTTTTTTTCTTTTACACTTTTGGGTGCAGACGCTGCAACAAAGAAGAAAAAAGTCAGAAAACCAAAAACAAAGACAAGAATAGAACTTGAAGCAAAAGACGGATTTTTGCTTGTGGGAGATTTATATTTTTCCCCGCAGAGAAAGCCTCCCTGCCCGCTTGTAATTCTTTTGCATTCTTTCGGTTCGCGGGCGTCAGACTGGGGGAATATGCCGGAAACTCTGCGTCTTAAAAATTATAACGTTTTGGCGCTTGATTTAAGAGGACATGGCAGAAGCGTTTATACAAAAAATTTACGCTTTAAATCAAGAATGAATTTTGAAAAAGAGGACTGGGTTAAATACCCCATTGATGTTATAAGTTCAATAGAATACATTAAAAAGAACTACCCGCAGATAAATGCGAATGAAGTATATCTTGTCGGTGCGGATTTAGGGGCAAATAGCGCTGTTCTTGCCGCCTCTATCATGAAAAACAAACCTAAAAAAATGGTTTTAATCTCTCCTTATGTTTCATTTAAAAACCTTGATATAGCGCTTATTGTACCGAAACTTGCAAGTGTTCCGATGATGGTAATGGCTTCGCGCGCCGATAAATATTCCTATTCACAAAGCGACATCATATATCGCCTCATACATTCTCAAAAAGTTTTAAAACTCTACGATGAAGGCGGCTCGGGAAATTTACTTTTAAAGCGCAATCCTGTTTCCTATGATGAAATAGTTAAATACATTTCAGGCAAATAGATGATTTAAAATACCCAACATATGTATATACTATACATACACTTAGGGGAATTTTAAATGGCAGGGAATTTAAAAACAAAAAGCGAACAAAAAGAGGGTTTAAGGGTTGTAAAACCTGCCAAAACTACTGCTTTTAGCGATATTGACCTTAATAACTGGAAAATGTATTCGCATATTAAAACAGGCTCTCTCTGGGAATTTGCTTCGCGCGATAAATCAAACGGACACAGCTACGATTACCATGGCAACTACATCCCGCAGATTGCAACCCAGCTTTTTGAACGCTTCACAAAAAAAGGCGACATCATTTTAGATTTGTTTTTCGGCTCGGGCACATCGGGCATTGAAGCACTCAATATGGAAAGAAGATGTATAGGCGTAGAGCTTAAAGAAGATATGGTCGATTACGTATCTAAAAAATTTACAAAGCGTGAACTTGTTTCAAAAATGAATATAATCTGTGCCGACAGCGCATCTGAAGCCGCAAAAGAAAAAATTGAAGCCCGTCTTGAGATTATGGGTAAAAAAGCGGCGCAGTTCCTTGTTTTGCACCCGCCATACGACAATATAATTAAATTCAGTGACAAAAAAGAAGATTTATCAAACTGCGAAACAACGGAAGAATTTTACGAACTTTTTAAAAAGGTCGCAAAAAACGGCTATGACCTGCTTGAAAAGAAACGCTTTGCCGCTCTTATAATAGGCGATAAATACGCAAACTCGCGTCTTGTGAATTTAAGCTTTGAATGCCAAAGGCGCATGGAAGAGCTGGGCTTTATCACAAAAGCCGTTATTGTGAAAAATATCACGGGCAACGAAAAAGCAAAAGGTAAACAGGCAAACCTGTGGCGCTACAGAGCACTGGCGGGCGGATTTTATACTTTTGATCATGAATACATTATGGTCTTTCAAAAGTTATAGACTGTTTAAACGCCTTAGCGCCGCTTCTTCAATCTTTTGAGCCTTAAGGAGTGCGTTATTTATCTCCGGATCAAGTGCTCCGTCTGCACTTTGATTTTTAATGGTGCACTCGGATGAAGGGATATAAGTCCTGACAGGCTCGAGCCGGTCTTCTTCGGTATTATCTTTCCCCTGTGCCTGCTGCTCTTGTTTTTCATTTTTGCCAAGTCCGAATAAATTAGCTTGACTTTTTGAATTATCAAGTGCATTTAAAGACTGCGGCTGCGTTATGGGATTTGTAATATTTTGTACCGCACCTGCGGGAGCTTGTGTTTGGCCTTGTTTAATTATGTATTTTGAATTTAAAATATCATCGGAGGGCTGTGCTGTCACCTGCGAAGGCTTAATTTCATTATTTAAAAGCTTTTTAAATAACTCAGGGTCGGATAAAACCTGCTCCAAAAACTTCGGATCATTTTCCATTCTTTGCATAAGTTCAGGATTTGAAGCAAGCTTTTGCATAAGTTCTTCCTGGGTCATATTAAGCGGATTATTAGCATCCTGCGGGGTTTTATTTTCTTCTTTTTTGTCTTCATCAAGGATTGATTTTGAAGGTCTGCCAAAAATCAAATGCGATATTTTGGTAACTGCTTTTGAAATAAGCGGCCCGACAAGCATTGTGCCGACTGCAAACCTTAAAATAGTACCTATATAAGGGCCCTTAATCTTATTTGCAAGGTTGCTCAATTTTGAAAAAACGGCAGTACCGAAAGAATTATCCGCAGCGTTTACAAAGGGTTTGATTGTTTCTTCATCCAATCCTGTTGAGAAAACCTTGCCGATAAATTTAAGCGGCTTATGATACCATTTTGAATCGCCTTTCAAAAAGTTTTTAATTGCATTTTTTTCATTTAAATAGTCAATATGGGACAGTGCGCCTCCTGCAACTTTTTCATTAAGCGCTTTTATCATTTCACGATATTTTGCAACATTTTTTGTCTGTTGGGCTGCATTTTTTGCTCCGCCGATACCGATGTATTTTAAACCGCCCACAATGTGAGAAGATTTAACCTGCAAAGGAAGGGCAAGGAAAAATCCAAAGTCATTTGCGATGTTTTCCGTAAATGTGGATAATTTTTCGCCCTTGGGAGCGTCCATGGCCTTTTTAATTGCCTGTGCAAAAATTGACGCCTGAATTACAATCAAAAGTTTTCCGCCCGCACCGCCGTTTGTAAGACCTTCAAAAGTTTTCAAAGCCTGACGCGGAAGGCTTTTGCCAAGCGTTGTAACCTGATTACCAAGCCCCGCACTGTTTGATAAAACAGAGTTTAATTTATTCGCCATTTCTTTAAAAGAGCCTTTTCTTTTTAAGAAAGGAATGTTGGGGATTTTAAAATTAAAGTTTATTTTTGTAAAAGGAATGTGAATATTGGAATTTACAAGGTTATCCACCGAAACTTTCACATTACTTTGACTTAATTTTTTAACAAGCTGCTCAATCTGCCCTTTGTTTTGCTCGCAGTTTTTAAACAGGTCATCAATGTAATCAAGTGCTTCTTTGGGCGTTTTTAAATCCGGCTTTAAATCTTTTACAAGGTTTAAAATGTCATCACCGTGGCCGTTTTTTAAATGATAGCCAAGCATTGATGACACATCAGACATTACATAGCCCGTTATTCCCCTTGCCTGGGTTATTGCAAGAGAATTTTGCGGACGTGTCGGAGTTTTTAAACTCCTTAAAACTGCCGATTTGTCAAATAAACCGTTTATAAAATTGCGGACTTTGCCGCCGTTTGCGTTTTTTGTATGTTTAAGCGCAAAACTTTCCGCCTTTGCGCCAATTTTACCCAACCAGCTATCGTCCCAATTGGTATCGAGTTTATTGTTTAAAAACTGGCAAAACTGCGCTATTGCAATCCAAAGTACACCCGTTAAACCGATTGTAAACGGGTCGGTATCCGCATTTTGAGCGGCTTTTATTGCGGTATTATCGCTCACCGTTTCCCTTACGTCAAAATTTTGCACATTTTGAGGCAGTTTGTCGTTAATGCTCTGCGGAACAACGTCTTTCACCGCGCCATAGCTAAATTGGTTTTGATAGTTATTCGATATCATTTTTAACCTTGTGAATATTCCTATATATAAAATAAAAACAAATTGTTTTCAAAATTTGCCGATTTTATTAAATTTGTCTTAATATTTTCAGCTAATGTTCAATAAAATGATATATGGTATAATTTGATTAAAGTTAAACGGAGTGAGCATTTTGCATATAGTTATCTGCATAAAACAGGTTCCCGACACAAATAATGTAAAATGGAGCAAGGAAAATAACCTCTTAAGAGAAGGCATGATTTCTATTTTAAATCCTTGCGATGAAGAGGTAATTCAACAAGCGCTTGAAATAAAGAAAAAATTTAAAAATGCCACGGTAACGGCAATTTCCATGGGGCCAAAACAGGCAAAAAGTGTTCTTGAATATGCGCTTGCACGCGGCTGCGACAGGGCGGTTCTTTTATGCGATAAAGCTTTTGCCGCTTCGGATACCCTTGCTACAGCGCGGGTTTTATCAACTGCCATTAAAAAAATTGCACCTGATTATAACCTTATAATCTGCGGGCAATATGCGCTTGACGGAGATACGGCACAAAGCGCGCCTTCAATTGCCGGCTTTTTGGATATTGCGGTAATCTCAAATGTAGAAGAGATAATAAATTCCGACATCAGCCTTTCGATTTTAAAACAGAATACAAAGGAAGGAATTAATATCATAGAAGCCAAAAATCCTTGCGTGGTGTGCATTTTAAAAGGCAAAAATCCCTTAAAGCCGCTTTGCGTAGGGGATTATGTCAGAGCGCAAGACATAGGAGTACAAATTCTTGAAGCAAAAGATTTGGATATTGACCCAAAAGAAACGGGGATTTTAGGCTCTCCCACTTTTGTTACAAGAGCTTTCCGCCTTGAACACGACAGAACGGCAAAAACGCCGGTGGGCGACGTTTGCGAGTTTTTATATTCAATTTTAAAAAGAGAGGACAAAAATGTCTGAAGGAAAGATTTTTGTTATATCGGAATATAAAAAAAACCAAAATGTCTTTAAGGACGTGTCATTTGAGCTTCTTGGGGCGGCTCAGGATTTAAGAGATGAAGCGAAAAAAAATTTTAATCTCGATTATAAAGTTTGCGCAGTTGTCTTAGACAGCGGGATTGATGCGGATTTTTGCCAATTGTCAAAATACGGTGCACAGGAAATAATTTATTTAAAAAATAAAAGATTTAAAAACTATGACTGTGTCAATTACTCTTGCGCGCTTGTTGAATTAATAAAACTTAAAAGCCCTGATATTGTACTTTTTGGCGCCACTGATATTTTCAGAGAACTGGCACCCCTTGTTACTTCAAAACTTCAAACAGGTCTTACCGCAGACTGCACGGCACTTTCGCTTACAAAATACAAAGGTGAAATAAAACTTGCGGCAACCCGTCCGACATTTGGCGGAGTGCTTATGGCGACAATTTTATCTAAAAAAAATCCCCAGTGTGCAACGGTAAGAGAGGGCGTTTTTAAGAAAAAAGAATACGATTATCCGCCCGTAACCGATGAAATATCGCTTGATGAGAATGTATTTAAAACATCGGGCATAAAATTTTTACAATTCAGCGACAAAGAACAGTGTCAAAACGCGCTTGAAGGCGCAAAAATTATCCTTTGCGGAGGCAGGGGGCTTAAAACAAAAGAAAATTTTGAAAAATTACAAAAACTTGCACAACTAAGCGGCTGTGCAATAGCAGCTTCCAGAGGGGCTGTGGACAAAGGGTTTGCGCCGCAGGAAATCCAGGTCGGACAGACAGGCAAAACCGTAGCGCCTGAAATTTATATGGCTTTTGGGGTATCCGGTGCAATTCATCATATTTCAGGGATGAGTGCCTCAAAAACAGTCATTGCAATTAACAATGACCCGAATGCGCCGATTTTTGAAAATTGCGACTATAAAATAGTGTGCGACGCAAACGAGCTTATAGACAAGCTTTTGGTACATTTTGAGGATTAACTTCCGAGTTGTCCCAATTTTCTGTAAAGTTCTAAAGCTTCATCGGAGAGATTTTTAGGCAGAGTTATTTTTATTCTGACATTTAAATTGCCTAAAGAACCGTCTTTTTTGGGCAAGCCTAAACCCTTAAGCCTTAAGACTTTTCCGCTGTCCGTACACTTGGGAATTGTAATATTTATTTTGCCGTCCACGGTCGCAATTTCTTTTTTTGTACCCAACGCCGCTTCGGAAGGTAAAATTTCAACTTCTTTTTCTAAATCATCGCCCAAAACCTTATAATTCGGGTCTTTTATTCTGACCGTAAGGTACAAATCACCCTTTTGTCCGTATTCATCAGATTTACCTTCATTTTTAAGACGTATTTTTTGCCCTTCTTTTACATATTTTGGAATTTTGACGGAAAGATTTTTTGTTATTTTTTCAAGTCCGGTGCCCGAACAGTGTGCGCAAAACGCGCCTTTTGAATTTCCGCCGCAATATCTGCAAGGCTCGTAATCCACAATTGTCACCGTTTTTTGCGGAGTTTTAATTAAATCGCTTACATTTAGAACGATGTCTTTTGTAATATCAAGATTTTTTGTGGGTTGTTTAGCTCTTGCGCCGCTTCTTTGGGCGTTTGAATAGTATTGAGAAAAGTCGTTTGCGCCGCCGAAGCCGGAATTATTAAAGCCCGAACCGCCGAAATTATACTCTTTAAATCCGCCGTTTTTAGCGCCGCCTGTGCCCATATTGCCCATAAGGTCGCCGAAAATGGCACTGAAAAAGTCCGAAAAACCGCCGCTTGAACCGCCAAAATGTATGTTGCCGTTTGAGAAATTTGAAAAATCAAAACCTTCAAACCCCGGCGGCGGAGTAAAGTCAGCCCCTTGCTGCCAGTTTGAACCCAATTGATCATATCTTGCACGTTTTTGAGGGTCGCTTAAAACTTCATAAGCTTCGTTTATATCTTTAAATTTTTCGGCAGCCCCCGGCTCTTTATTGACATCAGGGTGATATTTTCGCGCTAATTTCCTATAGGCGGATTTAATATTCGCCTGCGTTTCGTCGCGTTTTACCCCTAAAATTTCATAATAGTCTTTGTATTTCATACTAATATATTAATATCAAATTTGAAAAATCATTTTAAAATTAATTTTTATTTAATATTTTTTAACTCTTTTGCCCTCTACCTCATGCACGTTTTCAATTGCAATAAACGCCTCCGGGTCAATAGAGTTCACTATGTCTTTAAGTTTTGTAAGTTCAAACCTTGGCACGACACAGTAGAGCATTTTCTTTTTCTGGTGGGAATATCCGCCCTGTGCGTCAATGTAGGTTACGCTTTTATCAAGCTGAGATATAATATTGCTCCCGATTTCCAAGTTTTTATCCGAAACAACAAAAATGGACTTTGCCTCGTTTAAACCCTGCAAAACAGCATCTATCACACGAGATGCGCCGATGTATGTAAGGGCCGAATACATCGCTTTATCCCAGCCGTAAATAAAACCCGCACAGGTATATATAAAAACATTTAAAAACATTATAATCCCGCCGACTGACACGGGAAATTTTTTTGTTAAAGTAATGGCTAAAATCTCCGTACCGTCAAGGCAGCCGTTGTTTTTAAGCACAAGACCCACGCCGGCACCCAAAATCATCCCGCCAAATACTGCCACAAGCAAGCCGTCATGTGTTACTATGCCGATTTTACCGCCTACAATACCGACAAATATTGAAAAGACGGTAACTGCGTAAAATGTCTGGAAAATAAACATTTTGCCGTATATTTTAAGTGCAAGAAGTACAAAGGGAATATTTAAAACAAAAAGTAAAATGCCGAGGTTTATTTTTGTTAAATAGCTTACCATCATTGATACTCCGACAATCCCGCCGTCTATCATCTGATTGGGGACCAAAAAACCTTCAATTGCAAAAGCTGCAAGAAATGCGCCCAAAGTTATGAGCAGCATCTTAATAATAAATTTCTTCATAAATTTTATGATACAATAATTTAGATGAAAAATCCAATTTTTATTATTGCTTTTATAATAATCGGCGCCCTTGTTCTTGGGGGCTGCATTTCGCAGGAAAAAAAGCAAAATACGCTATCCCATGCCGTTTTGATGAATAAATTTACGGTGGGAGTAAAAAGCGATTCAAAACCCTTTGGTTTTTTAGACAAAGAGGGCAATCCCGCAGGTTTTGATATTGATATAGCTCGTGCCATTGCCGGACAAATTTTAGGCGATGAAAATGCCGTAGAATTTGTTTATGTTACGCCAAGCAGCAGAATTTCAGACCTTAACGGCAGAAAGGTTGATATGGTAATTGCGGCTATGAGTATAACCGAAAACCGCGCAAATGTTGTGAGGTTTTCGACCCCTTATTTTGTTGCGGGACAAGCAATAATGACAAAAAACGGCTCAAAAATACTTGCTCTGAGCGACCTAAACGGTGCTAATGTCGGCTTTGTACTCGGCACAACAGGAGAAAGAACCGTAAGAAACCTGGCACCCGGGGCAAATTTAAGGGCGGCAAAAACATATCCCGAAATTTTTGAACTTCTGAAAAATGGCGAAATAGACGCAATTTTAGCGGATGACAGTATGCTCTACGGCATTGCCGCAGATAATCCGGGGTATAAAATCCTTCCAAAAAGATATACAAGGGAATATTACGCAATTGCGCTAAGACGCTCAAAAGACAGCGACGAGCTGGTGCAGGAAATCAATAATGCCCTTAATATTATGCATCAAAAAGGTATTATAAATAAAATTAAAGCAAAATGGATACCGAATTTACATTCTTAACATTAATATGATATAATTGACGCACTCGGGTATAAAAATGGATAGGAAGAATTAAAATGACAAACACTGCTATGAAGAGTTGTTTTTGGAAGACTCTTTTTTGGATTATTTTTGCAATAGCTCTTTATATGTGCTATGTAAAACTTTTCCCCATGGATGTAAAAACAGCATCCATACTTTGGATAGGCACAATTTCAGGTGCTCTTTCACTTTTGTTTGCCACACTGAAAATTTACACAATCGCCGTTGAAGATGCGGGCGATGATAACATGAGAAAAATAGCGGGGCACATTTTTAAAGGTGCAATGGCATTTTTAAAAAGAGAATACAAAATTTTATTCTGGTTTGTTCTTCTTGTTTTCGGACTGCTATTTCACTTTATCGACCCCGAAACGGCAATTTGCTTTGTCTGCGGTGCATCATGCTCTGCACTTGCAGGATTTGTCGGCATGTATGTTTCAACAAAAGCAAACTCCAGAACAACACAGGCTGCTAAAAGCACAATAAATAAAGCTTTTAAAATAGCTTTCTCGGGCGGCGCCGTTATGGGTTTAACCGTTGTAGGACTCGGCCTTTTCGGGCTGAGCGTTTTGTATTTAATATACAAAGACCCCGCAATAATTAACGGTTTTGGCCTTGGCGCAAGCTCAATCGCGCTTTTTGCACGTGTCGGCGGCGGAATTTATACAAAAGCCGCAGATGTTGGTGCCGATCTTGTGGGTAAAGTAGAAGCCGGAATTCCCGAAGACGATTGCAGAAACCCCGCCGTTATTGCGGATAACGTCGGAGATAACGTAGGCGACGTTGCAGGCATGGGCGCGGATTTATTTGAATCGTATGTAGGTTCAATTATCGCAGCTATTACTCTTGGGGCGATATGTTTAAGCCTTGAAGGCGCATTTTTACCTGTTTTAATCTCGGCTGCGGGCATTTTCGCCTCCATCATAGCAATTAATTTCGTAAGAACAAGTGAAAATTCAGACCCCATGGCAGCACTTCAAAGAGGTACCGTTGTTTCAATGGTAATTCTTATTGCCGCTTCGTATTACATCGTTAAATTCTTTATACCGGACTTTACAGGCGTCTTTTGGGCGATTTTAACAGGTATTATAACCGGTTCAATCATAGGATTTTTAACCGAATACTACACCTCATACGATCATAAACCCACAAAATCCATAGCGGATGCAACAAAAACAGGCCCCGCAACAACAATTATTGCAGGCTTGGGCATTGGTATGAAATCAACATTTTTACCCTTAATTTTAATCTGCGCCGCAATTATCGCTTCTTTTGTCCTTGCGGGCGGTTTAAATTCATATACTTTGGGTATATATGGCGTATCAATGGCAGCTGTCGGCATGTTGGCCGTTGTTGGTATGATTGTAGCGGTTGACGCCTACGGCCCCATTTCGGATAACGCAGGCGGTATCGCACAGATGGCAGGGCTTGAAGGTGCAGTACGCGAAAGAACGGATAAACTGGATTCTGTCGGAAATACGACGGCAGCAATCGGCAAAGGCTTTGCAATAGGCTCTGCGGCATTAACCGCGATTGCACTTTTAAGCGCGTTTGCAACAGTTGTCGAACTTGATAAAGTGGATGTTTTAAATCCTTTTGTAAACGCAGGAATGCTTTTTGGCGCAGCATTACCGTTTTTATTCTGTGCCCTCACCATGGGTGCAGTGGGACGTGCGGCACAGAAAATGGTTGATGAGGTCAGAAGACAATTTAGAGAACTCAAGGGCATTATGGAAGGCAAATGCGAGCCGCAGTATGCAAAATGCGTTGATATTTCGGCAAGAAGCGCGATTTATGAAATGTTTATGCCCGGCTTCATTGCAATAGCAGCACCTCTTATAGTAGGTCTTGGGGTTGCTTTCTTTACCGATAAAGCCTCAGGCGCACAAGCTCTTGCAGGCATGCTTATGGGCTCAATAGCTTCAGGCGTTTGCCTTGCAATTATGATGGCAAATGCGGGCGGCGCTTGGGATAATGCAAAAAAATACATTGAAAGCGGCTACTTGGGCGGCAAAGGAACAAGCGAACATGCTGCGGCCGTTGTGGGAGATACTGTCGGTGACCCCTTTAAAGACACGTCAGGCCCTTCGCTCAATATTTTAATTAAACTTATGTCAATAGTAGCCCTCGTGTGCGCATCACTGTTTATTTAAAATTTTTTAAATAAATGCTAAAATCAAACACGCTTCATATTTTAAGAGGCGTGTTTGATATTAAAAAAGGAAAAAATATGCCTGTTAGAAACGAAAAATTTTTACTTTCCACAAAAGGTTTTAACGATATTATTGATATAACCTCAAAAGTGCGTGATATAGTACGACTTGGCGGAGAAAAAAATGCCATCGTACACATTTACACACCTGGCTCTACCATATCCGTTACAACTCTTGAATACGAACCCGGCCTTGTAAAAGATTTGCCCGAAGCGTTAGAAAAAATTGCACCGATAAATAAAGATTACGAACATGACAAAAAATGGCATGACGGCAACGGATATGCGCATATCAGGGCTTCAATGATAGGCAATTCAATCACCGTGCCGCTTGCGGCCGGAGAGCTTGAGCTTGGAAGCTGGCAGCAGATTGTTTTAATCGATTTTGACAACAAAGCACGCACAAGAAGCGTAATAGTGCAGATTTTATCCTAAGGAAAATAAAATGGAAGATGTGAAAGAATTTTACAAAAAGCTTTTAAATTACGATAAAAATAATTTTGCCCTTATAAAAAGTGCCGATGAGTACTATATGTGCCATTATATCGGCTCGCCGCTCAATATTCTGACAGGTTTCAGCGGAACAACGGCAGAGGCAATTATAAACGGCCTTGGCGAAATTACTCTTTTTGTTGACCCGAGATATCACGAACAGGCGGATTTTGAAACAAAGGGTAAAAATATAAAAGTTGTAAAAATGAATTTTGGAGAAAATTTCTCAAATGCAATCTCAAAAGCGCTGAAGGGGAAAAAACTCTTTGTGAGCGGTTCGATAAATTTTTTATTTTATGAAAAATTAAAAGACAAGGGACTGGAAATTGAGCCATATAAGGACCTTGAGGGCTTTGGCGAAAACAAAAACGTTAATTTAAAAAACGAAATTTTCTTCCTTGATACCCTAAAAGATACAAAAGATAAACTCAAAACACTTAAAGAAGGAATTAAAAAGCGGCACGGCGCGCGCTATGAACTTATTACATCACTTGAAGAAATTGCTTATCTGACAAATTTGAGAAGTTTTTCCATGGATAATGCTTCCACCTTTAAATCAAGGCTTTTAATTGATTTTGGGGCAAAAGAAGGCGTCTTGGGGCTGCTTTTTTGCGATTATGAAATAAAAAATTTACCCCAAGGGCTCCTACAGCTTAAAATAAAAGATTTTGAACAAAAAATAAAGAGCATTAATGAAGAAATAATTTTTAGCAAAGGCTCAATTACGCTTGGCGACTATAATTTAATCAAAAAACCGCTTGAGTGCAGGGAAAATATTGTTGCAAAAATGGCATCAATAAAAGAAAAAAATGAAATTGAACACCTGAAAAGCGCATTTTCAAGGCTTGATAAGGCTCTTAATTCTTTTAAAGACAAGATAAAAGCAGGCCTGAGCGAATATGAACTTAAGGAAATTTTTGAAGAAGAACTTCTAAAATATGGCGCAAAAACAACAAGTTTTAAAACTATACTTGCTGTTTCCGACAATTCTTCATCAATTCATTATTCAAATTACGATAAAAATAAAATTTTAAAAGAGGGCGATTTAATTCTTTTGGATTGCGGCGGATACTATGAAATGGGGCTTGCAACAGATATCACGCGCGTATTTGTCTGTGGAAATCCCCAAAATAACACTCTTGGTAAAAAGCAAAAAGAGGTCTATAGCGCCGTTTTAAAAGCTTTTTTAAATTGCTATCATTCAAATGCGCATACGGGCGCTGATTTAGATAAAATCGCAAGAAAAATCTTAACGCCATGGGCAAAAGAGGGATTTTTATTCCCCCATGCCCTGGGTCATGGGATAGGAATACCCGTACATCAATCACCGCCCGTAATTTCAAGCTACGGTGATAAAAAATTTCCGCTCTATAAAAATATGGTTCACTCGATTGAACCCGGGCTGTATTGCGAAAATAAACCCTTCAAATTTGGCATAAGGCTTGAAAATACAGTATTTGCAACAGGAAGAGGGAAAAGAGAAAGCTTATCTCATTTTGAATTTGAAGAAAAGCTGATAGAAAGAAGCCTCTTGACAAAAAAAGAGCAAAAATGGCTTGATATGTGGCAGAAAAAAGCAGGCAGGGCGTGAAAGACATATTAAAAAACAACAGGGTTTATTTTGCACTTTTAGGGCTTGTTTTTTTGCTCGGACTCATTTTGCGCTTTGATATGTACATTTTTAACCGCTCTTTTTGGTTTGATGAAGCAGCACTTGCCATAAATATCTTAAACAACGGATTTTTCGATTTATTCGGGGAACTTAAATACTACCAAAGTGCGCCGCCTTTATTTCTTTTTGAAACAAAAATTTTAGTATCGCTCTTTAAAAGCTCAGAGCGCGTTTTTCGCTTTATCCCTTTTTTGACTTCGCTTTTCTTGCTGCCTTTGTTCTATCTTTTTTCAAAATATTTTTTATCATCCCGCGCTGCAAGACTTTTAGGCTCATTTTTATTTGCAATAAATACAAATTTAATTTTCTACTCGGGCGAATTCAAGCCATATGCGCTCGATGTTTTTGCGCTTTTGAGCTTTGTGCTTTTGATTTTTATGTTTAAATTCAAACGCCCCTTGCTTTTAGGCGTAATTTTTGCTCTGTTTAGCTGGTATTCTTATGCCTCGGGTATAATATCATTCTCTTTTGCAATTGTTTTATTTTTTTATGTCCTTAAAAACAAAAAGCATAAAAAAGATTATTTTCTCTTTCTCCTGCCGCAAATAGTTAACCTTGTACCCCTTGCGCTGCATTTTGGCGCAATAGAAAACACCCGCGCTTTTATGAGTAAAATCTGGGCCTGGGGCTATATTCAGCCTGATTTTTCAAATTTTTTAACACTTTTTACGGAAAATATTTTCTACATTTTTCATCCGTATAAAATTATTTTTAAACCGCTGCCCGTGCTTTTACCTTTATTTTTAGGAATTATGTGCATTTTGGGCGGTATTTTTCTTTTCCGCGGGAGTAAAATCAAATTCTTTCTTATAACATCGCCGTTTTTTATGACACTTTTTCTCTCCTACTTCGGTCTTTACCCTTTTTACGACAGGTTAAGCCTCTATTTAACTCCGATTTATATAATACTTTTTGTAAAATCTTTTGAATTTCTCCTTAAAAAACCCTTCGGCAGCGTTATTTTGCTTTTGTTTTTACTTATCTCAATATATCCGACAATTAATTCGCAAAAACATATGAAAAACCTTCCCGCGCAGGATTTAGCAGTATTTTTAAAATTAAAAGAAAACTATAAAAAAGGTGATGTTATAATACTGGATGAAACCTCAATTCCTCAATACATCTACTATTCAAAACGCACAGGCTTTAGTGCGGACAGAGTTTTGAGCGAAAAAATGACAAAAGACAGCACAAAGTATTTATTTTATTTAAATACACTTGATAAAAACAAAAACTACTGGTTTGTACGCTCTTCGGTCAAATTTCCGGATGTCCTGGAAACAAGGGAAATAATAGAATTTTTTGGACGCGAGCGCGGAGAATTTAAGCATTATAATAAAGGAAAAACGGATTTATACTATGTCGGAAAAAAACTACACTGAAATAACCTCGCTTAATAACGAACTTGTAAAAGACATCGTTAAACTGCATCAAAAAAAATACAGAAAAGAAAGCGGCTTATTAATTTTAGAGGGCGAAAAATCCATCCTTGGTGCGCTTGAAGATAATATTACGCTTAAATGCGTTTTAAGTCCCGATGTTTTGATGTTTAACAAAATAGCTTGCAGCGATGATGTTAAGTTTTGTAAAGTTAATGACAAAGTCATGGAAAAAATTTCCTCGACAAAAAGTCCGGCAAACATCCTCGCTCTTGCTTATGCACCAAAATATACACTTGAAGACACATTAAAAAAGAAAAGGCTCGTATTATTGGACAGCATTAAAGATTCCGGCAACTTGGGCACCATAATAAGAAGCGCATGCGCCTTTAAAATGGAGGGAATTTTGCTTTTTGGCGAATGTGCGGATGAATTTTCTTCAAAAGTTATCCGCTCGAGCGCGGGAAATATCTTTAAAATCCCGCTTATCCACATGGATATGGACAAAAGAGCATTGTCTGAACTGAAAAAAACACATAAAATAATATCAACAGTCGCTCCTTTTGGACAATGGGGCAAAGATGCCCTAAAATGCGACGAGATAACCTATCCCGAGTCTTTTGTGCTTGCGCTCGGCTCGGAAGCTTCGGGCTTGTGCGATGAAATATTAAAAATTTCAGATATTTACACAACCCTTAATATGGAAAATAACGTAGAATCGCTCAATATTGCGGTTTTTGCGGGAATAATTTTCTATATAATAAATTCAAAAAAATAAAAAAATTTTATTGTCACGTAATAAATTTTGTGATAATATTTATACGTTAAACCGGTTGTGAATGAAAGGAGCCCTTAACAAATGAAAATAGCACCCATTATGTTAAATTACGGTAAGAATAACGCTATTTCAACAAAGGGGCAATCAGTACTTCAAAATAAAGCGGCTGGCGCGGTTCGTCATTACACCGGTAATCCTTGCCAAGACTTGGCTTATGCGAGCATGTTTGATAACAAAATCGCTCGAGATTTAAAATTAATGGGATTGATTTAATAAATGAAACTTACTGTTTTGGGCTTAGGCTGCTGGGGTTTGGTTTTAACAAAGCTCTTAACGCCAAAGTTTGACGATGTTTGGGGTTGGTCAAGAGCACAGGATTTATCTAAAGAACTTTTGGAAGAAAAAAAATCCAAACTTCCTTTTGAAGTTGAACTTGATAAAAAAGTTAACATTACGCATGATATGCAAAAAGCAATATCCGGCGCCGATATTATTCTGCTTGTCGTTTCTACAAGCGCAATCAGAACTGTTTGCCAACAGCTGAAAGATGCGGGAATTAAAGACAATCAAATCCTTGTAAATACGTCAAAAGGGCTTGAACTTCCTTCGCTTAAGCGTATGAGCGAAGTTATAAAAGAAGTTTTGCCCAATCAAAAATTCGCCGTACTCTCAGGCCCGACCCTTGCGCGTGAAGTGCTCGAAGGGCAGCCAACAGCAGCATGTGTTGCGTCTTATGACATTGAAATTTCAAAATTTGTACAAAAACATTTAAATGTTGATACGAAATTCCGCCTCTATACAAACGATGATGTGGCAGGAGTTGAATTCGGCGGAAGCCTCAAAAACGTTATCGCAATTGCGGCAGGCTTTTTATCGGAATTAAATTTGGGCGATAATGCAAAGGGTGCCATTTTAACCCGCGGTATGGCAGAAATCGTACGCGTCGGAACGGCACTTGGCGCAAATCCTTCCACATTTTGGGGTTTATCCGGAATGGGAGATTTAATCGCCACCTGTTCAAGCCCCTTAAGCCGTAATCATACAGTAGGGCGCATGCTCGCGCGCGGCAAAAAAATTGACGATATATTATCGGAACTGGGCTCCGTTGCGGAAGGCGTCAAAACCTCAAAAGCAATTTGTGAATTGTCGGAAAAATTGGGCATTGATACTCCTATCTCCCATGCGATTTATAAAGCCGTTTATTCAAGCGAAAATTCAAAAGAAATCTTTATGAACCTTATGTTAAGAAGCCTTAAGGCTGAAGAAACTTTTGCCTGAGGCATTAAATAAATCTATTAATAAGGCGCCTTAAAAGGCGCCTTTTGTTTTTATATAAGGTTAGGGTTGACTTTGTTTTTAAATTTGGTTGTTGCACCCTGAAATATAAGTTCAAAGCTTCCTGTCGGGCCGTTTCTCTGTTTTGCGATGATAATCTGGGCTTTGTTTTTCAGCTCGGGATTTTCTTTGTCATAGTATTCTTCTCTGAATATAAACATTACAACGTCGGCATCCTGCTCAATTGCGCCGGATTCACGCAAATCCGAAAGCATCGGGCGTTTGTCCGTCCTGTCCTCCACTTTACGCGAAAGCTGCGAGAGAGCAATAATCGGAACATCAAGCTCACGGGCAATTGCTTTCAGTCCGCGCGAGATTGTTGAAATCTGCTGATTACGGTCATTTGAGCTTCTGTCTTCAATAAGCTGCAAATAATCAATTAGTATCAGCCCCAATTCCGGATACTTCATTTTTAATCTTCTGCATTTTGCACGAATATCCGAAATGCTCACCCCTGCGGAATCATCAATAAAAAGCGGCGCCTGGTGCAGCTCGTTCATAACATTTGTAATTTTTTCCCACTCATGCGGCTGCAGCTCGCCCGTTCTTACCCTTTGGGCGTCAACTTCCGCCTCTGCGCATACAACCCTTTGGGCCAGTTGAATTTTAGACATTTCAAGAGAAAATATAACAACCGGTATATTTTGTCTTATAGATATATTTTGTGCAATGTTTAGCGCAAAAGCCGTTTTCCCCATGGAAGGACGTGCCGCAAGCACCACAAAATCCGACTTTTGAAAACCGGCCGTTAAATTATCCAAATCATGATATCCGCTCGGAATTCCTGTATAAGAGCCTTTATTTACACAGCGATACTCGATTTTTTCAACAGTTTCCATAAGCAAATTTGTAAGCTGCTCAATTTCCTGAGAGCTTTTTTGCTGAGCTATGTCAAAAATAAGCTTTTCTGCCTCTTCCAAAGATTCCTGCGCCTGCGCATTTTTGTATGTCTGCTCAATTATGCTCGCGCCGGCGTTTATAAGTTTTCTTTTAATTGCGTTTTCTTTAATAATATTTGCATAGTATTCAATGTTAGAGCTTAAAATGGTATCTGACATTAAATCGCTTAAATATTCCGCCCCTCCGATTGTTTCAAGCTGATTTTTCCTCTGGAAAAAATCACTTACGCTAAGCAAATCATAAGGCTTATTTTGATTGTATAAAGTAAAAACCGCATCATAAATGAGTCTGTTTGAAGGGGAATAAAAAAAGTCCGCTTCAAGAATTTCAACCACTCTGTTCATGCTGAGCGGGTTTATTAATATCGCCCCGAGTACGGCTTTTTCCGCGTCTAAATTATGCGGGGGAAGCCTTTTTGATATGTTTTCTTTTGTCTGTGGTGCCATTTGTTCCATTCCGAACTCTTTAACTTATTATATTACGCTCAAAATTTTTACTCAATAAATTATACCGCAGTATGACAAAATTCTAACTTTCCTATAATTCATAAACGCCTAAAAAGCTTGTATATTAACAATGTAGTCAATCACCAATCACCATTAAAAGATTAAAAATTGTAATTGCCAAATTATCAAACCATCACATTATTACCCCATATTAGTTAGATTTAAACGACCCACAAAAGGAATTCGGGTCGCCAATTTGAAAGGAGTCCATCACTATGGCTATTGTTGTAAACACAAACATTGATTCGCTGAGGGTGCAAAGAAACTTGAACTCAGCTAGCACCAACATGTCAAAAGCAATTGAGCGCTTGACAACCGGCAGCCAGGTTAACCAAGCTGCAGACGACGCTGCGGGCTTTGTAATCGCAAAAGGTTTGGAAGCTCAACAAAGAGGTTCGGTCGTTGCTCAGGACAATGCGCAAACCGGTATCAACCTCTTACAGACGGCAGAAGGAAACCTGGATGTTATTCAAGACCACCTGTTAAGAATTCGTGACTTGACGCTTCAAGCTATGAACGGCGGCTACAGCTACGATGAAGTAAAAGCAATGGAAGATGAAGTCCTTGCAAGAACAGCTGAAATAGACAGGATTTCAAACGGTGCAAAATTTAACGAATTCGAGCTATTCCCGGTGGGCGGTGCAGATCCTCTCGTGCTTCAGATTGGCTCAAACTCAGATGAAGCAACAAACACAATATCTGTAGAAGGAGTATTTACCGAAGCCACGGTATCAGTCCTGACAGGCAGAACAGGCAATCCTATAAAATTTACTGACGGTGTTTCAGATGTTGTAGACCTTACGGAATTCAGACAAATATTAGATGACCTAGATACAGGTATAAAAGAAATCTCGACAAGAAGAGGTACAATCGGTGCAATCACCAACAGGCTAAATTCAGCAGTTGAAGCGCTTGATATACAAAATGAAAACCTCCTTGCCGCAAAATCAAGAATTGTTGACGCAGACATAGGACAAGAATCATCAAACTACACACAATATCAAATCCTTCAACAAGCATCAGCCTCACTTCTGGTGCAGGCTAACCAATCACCATCAATTGCTTTATCTCTAATCTAGGTTTACAACAAAAGCTAAGAAGATAAAACAATCTAACTGGTGATGGCAATACAGTGGATCGGGAAACCGATCCTTTTTTTTATTCTTATTTATATCAAAACAAAAAACGCAAGGGCGCAATTTATGATAATAAAAGAATAAATGGTAATTAATATATAAATAATATTTATATATAAAATCTTTGTAATGCACATTTTTCAACTATTTATTCAAATTATAACGCAAATAATAATGCTTGAAATGTTGAGTTTGCTTATGTATAATTTGCTTAAGCAGAAAAAGGCATTAAAAAATGGCACAATATTACCATCTGAATGTCTACAAAAAATCTTTTGACTTCCTTGTCAAAGTTACACAGCTAACATCGCGCTTCCAGCGCGATTTCAGGCACACATTGGGCGAAAAGTTAAATAACGGTACAATAGAGCTTATTGTGTTGATATACAAAGCGAACTCCGCACAAGATATGGGTGAACGGGTTAATTACATAAAAGAGCTTCTGGAGAAGCTTCAATACATCAATATTATTTTGAGATTATCCTGCGAACTTCACAACATTTCACAGGAACGCTTTGCCGAACTTGCCCTTATGTCACAGGAAATTGAAAAGCAGCTCAACGGTTGGCTTTCGCACAGTTCAAAAGTTTTTGCGGATAAAAAAACTTCTTTATGAGTAAAAAAGTAACTGATACAACGATACCTCAGGCTGAATTCAGCCCTGAGGCGCTTTTTGAGGCATATTACGATTGCCGAAGACACAGACGTGCAAATATACAGGCTGTGGACTTTGAGTTTGATTTGGAAAAAAACATTTTTGAACTGTACGAAGAAATCCTCAACGACTCATATCAGGTAGGGAAAAGCATTTGTTTTGTCGTAACTCTTCCAAAGCCGCGCGAAGTCTGGGCCGGAGCTTTTCGTGACAGAATAATACACCACCTTATATACAATGCCATAAAAGACAGGTTTGACAAGGTTTTTATAGATGATGTATTTAGCTGCATTCCAAAACGCGGAACGCTAAAAGGTGCGCAAAAAGCCGCTTTTTATGCTAAAAAGCTCACAAAAAATTACACTCAAAAAGCTTATTTTATGAAAGCCGACATCTCAAACTTTTTCAACAGTATAGATAAAGAAATTCTCTTTGATGAAGTTCGCAAATATGTCTATGAGCCTTGGCTTGTGCGGCTCATTGAAAAAGTCCTCTTTCACAACCCCAGAAACAACGTTTCTATGAAATCCCCAAAATGGCTCTTTGAGCAAGTTCCGGCCTACAAAAGTCTTTTTAACATTGATGCAAAAAAAGGTTTGCCTATCGGCAATCTGACAAGCCAATTTTTTGCAAATGTTTATCTCAATCCGCTCGATCAATACGTAAAAAACGAACTAAAATGCAAATATTATTTAAGATACGTTGATGACATACTTCTTTTACATCAAGACGCAGGCTGGCTCAATCAGGCGTATTCAAAGATAAACCGTTTTTTGCTTGATAATCTTGCTATGAGCCTAAATCACAGAAAAAAGAATATGAACCTCATCTGCCGCGGATTTGACTTTGTAGGACACATGGTAAAACCAAACCGCATATTTTTAAGAACAACAATAATAAAAAAATCTTTTGAAACAATTAAAAAATGGGAAAAAAATCCAAACCGCTTTTGCCCGGAAGAATTGGAGATATTCAGAAACAAAATAAACAGCTACCTTGGAATGTATAAGCATATAAACGGCTACAACCTGCGCAAAAAAATCTGCATGCGGGCAACCACCCTTTTTACTCATCCGGATGAAGACTTTTCAAAAATAATAATTACAAATTACAACGAAGAAAAAAAATAAAAAAAGAGGGCCAACATATTTATCCTGGAGTGACCCTCGAATTAAGATACGAAGTCTTTAAAAAAAAGGGTGCCTTCTGAAAACGTACCTGGAGTTGTATCTTCAAGGCACCCCAAAATGGTTAATTTACATGAAATCTTTAATCGTCATATTTTATCCAATTTAAATACACATAGCCGTTTTGGCCGGCAGAACCGCCGCCGGGGTTCGGATAGTTTGTAGTATCCTCGCTCCAGCCGCCTCCGCCGCCGCCTGCGCCTGCGGCACCGTATTGAGCCGAGTCATAAACATTATTTGGCGCAACAAATACAACGGTTGAGCCGTTTACGTTTGTATTTGTGCAAACGGTGCTGTCAATAAAAAGACCGCCGCAGGAACCTTTTGTGCCAAGTCCGCTGTCACCTCCGACGCCGCCCGAGGAGCCGCCAAAGCCGTTTGTGCTTGTAAATGTCTTGCCGTCTTTTCCGGATGAACCGGCTTTTGAATCCAAATTGCTTGTATCCGTTGCGCTTGTGTAAACTCCGCCGCCTGCACCGCCTTTGCCTTGTACTGCATCAGAGCTTGAAGTTGCAGAAGTTCCCGCACTTCCTTTAGTTCCGCCCTTTAAGGTGTATGTGAGCGAATCAAAAGTTATTGAGGTTGCGCCGCCGTCAGCACCGTTTGAACCGACTCCGCCCGCTGCGCCTCCGCCGCCCACTCTGATTGTATATTCTACACCGGCGCTTACGGGGATATCTTTTATTATTGCAAAGGCTCCGCCGCCTCCGCCTCCTCCGCCCGCTGCGGGATAAACTATATCATATTGGATTTCGGCAATGCCGTTTGCGCCTCTGCCGCCTTTACCTTTGTATACGTTTGAGGTTGAGCCGGAGATTTGAAATCTTACTGTTCCGCCTCCGCCACCTGCGCCATAGCGCGAACCGTCCATTCCGTTTTCACTGTTGCTGTCGCCGCCTGAGCCGCCGCCCGTGAATGAAGAGTAGTTATATGCGCTTCCGCCGCCTGCGCCGCCTGTGGCCGAGGTATTGCCTTCTTTTTCATAGTTGCCGTTCACACCGTTTGGGCCATAGCTTGAACAATCTCTGTTTACCCATGATGTTCCGTTGTATTCTCTGCAAGTATTTTGAGCTTTTTTGCCTCCGCCGTCACCATAATCCGATGAAGTCGCTCCTTTTCCGCCCAAGCCGCCGGGTACTTCAATACCCCATTTTAATTTTCCGCTTGCATCATTCACTTTGATTGATGAAGCGGCGCCGTTTGAACCGTCACCTGCTGCCGCGCCCGAGCTGCCTCCGGCGCTTCCGCCCGCGCCTCCGGCAGCTCCATAGAGTATAATCTCTCCTCCGATGTTTGATTCAATTACATTTTTTGGTATTTCGAGATTTTTTATGTAAGGAGCGCCGCCGCCTCCGCCGCCGGCGAAAGTGTTAAAGCGTAGAGCCAATTTCTCCAGGACACAGCGACCGAAAAGGCACGAGTAAGCTCTGTAGCGCTGGCTAATATTAATTTGCTTCCTTCCATGGAATAAATTGCAACTCTGCCCTCGGTAGTGGTATTCGTGTAATACGCATGAGCGCAACAACTTTTACCGGTAGCGTCACGACATAAGTTAACCCCGCAATGGCACCTTGGCGACCCCAAAGCGGAGGAGTTGCAGTCACAAAGTTGTAAACCGTCTGAGCCTAAATACTTCGATAATTTTGCATTATTAACACTGGACTCCGCGTTAATGACTGCTTGCCATCCTGTCATTTCCGCGTTAGTCGGTAATCTCCAGTCACCTGCGTTTGTACCTTCCGGGTTCCACTGTGCACATGAATCACGTGCGGCTGTCCATTGACATACCGTCCTTGTACATCCGCTGTAATTACTGCTGTGCGTACCCCATGTTCCGCTGTTTGTACAATTTGAGGAAGTCGTGCCCGACCAACAGCAGTTTGTGGAACTTGAAGGACAAGTTCCCGAGCCTGCCGTGAGTTTTGTAACTGTTGATGCCATTGTAGGGCCGTTTGGATCACCTACGTTGTATTTTGTAACGCAAGTATTTTTTCCGCCCGAGCCGTTCATTGATGCGGGGATAAACATCGCATTATATTTGTTGCAGTCAGCCTGAGATTGCGGGGCGCCCTGCTGTTGGGTGTAGGCACCGCCTCCGCCGCCTCCGCCGCCTCCGGCGAGATAGCTTATTGTAACATTTTTCATATTTTTGGTTATTTTAATTGTCTTTGTTTGCGAACTTCCTATTGATGAGTTTGCAGCATAGCTTTTTTGATCGAGCGATACGGTGGGAGTTGTCGCGCCCGCTCCTCCTCCGCCGCCTGATACCATTACAGCGCTTATTGAACTTACTCTGTTTGGAACAGTGAATTTACAATCAACCGCATTGGGGTCATCTGCCGCAGCCGAGCAGTCTGTAGCGAATTTGTCATACAAGAAAAGCTGACCTTCTGTCTTGTAACTAATATTTGCACGTTCTTTTACTCTTTTTGTCAGAACAGGTGCAAAGAGTGTCAATATTATTGATATAATAAGAATTGCGACCAAAAGTTCAGCCAGAGTAAATGCGTTTTTCTTCAAACGCCAAAAGCCTGTTTTCATCATAAAATTCACCGATTATTCCTCAAAAGCTACTCTTATAACATTAAAAAATTATTGATATATAACCTACAATATAACATATTTGTTTTTAATTTCAACCATGAATTATAATTATAAAAATAATTGTAACATTTGATGGAAAAAGTACTTAAAATATGTTAAAATCGGTCATTGATAGTTAATTTTGCACGTTGACAATTGAATATTAAATTCACTGATTTATATTAAATATATCGGAATTTCCGATATTGATTAAACACTCCTTAGAGCGGTATGTTTCACGGAACATGCCGGAGAAGGTATTAAACTCGTTTTAAGGTAGCGGCAGAATGATACGCCGCTTAAGCTGTATACGGTTAACACATCGGACGTGCTTTATGAAAAGCGGCTTCATTTTATATTATGAAGCCGCAAAGTACGGCCGAGTGGCTTTTGGCTTTTAGCATACTGAAAACCTTAAATAAACTTTGTGACTGGTGCGACTTCGCTTATGGGTCGGTTCTTTGTTTTTATTCGATGGACAGCTGCCCGGGCGCACGGTTTGATTCAAAGTCAGATAATGCTTGCTATCCTTATGACTTATGGGCAGGCTCTGACACCATGTTTCAGCTTTGCAGCGGTAATGCTTTCACCAGAGTCGCTACACCTGATTATGCCATTTCGGCGCGCTGTGTCCGGTATTTAATAAAAATGTGTTTATTGTATAGAGTAAACTTTAAAAAACTTTGTGACAACAACTCCTCCGATTTGGGGTCGATAATGTGCTTAATGGGTTATCCGTTATGCCTCGGTACACCCAATAATAACAAATGCGGACCGCAAGACTATTTGACAGGAAATTTACATGGCACTAATGTTTGGTATTATACACTTTCCAGGGGTAAATTTGCTCAACATAATACTTTGTCAATGAAAGAAGCCTTTTCGGCGCGCTGTGTCCGGTATTTAATAAAAATGTGTTTATTGTATAGAGTAAACTTTAAAAAAACTTTGTGACCACGGCTCCTCCTCTAAGGGGTCGCTAAAGTGTTTTTGCGGGTCTTCTTCTTCCTGCAAAGGCAGTTATGACGACAAATGTCATACTCATAACTATTGGTCGGGCAGTGCTACAGGAGAGAAATATTACGCCGCCAATTTGGATTCGGGCTCTTGGGTACGCTCGCCAAATCCCTCCGGATATCCCTTTTCGGCTCGCTGTGTCCGGTATTTAATAAAAAATGTGTTTACTTATACAATAAAACCTTAAAAAAACTTTGTGACTGGTACTCCTCCGCTTATGGGTCGGTATACTGTTCTTGGAATATAAGGTGTCCCGGGGCGCTAAGCGATTTAAGCACATCGGGAGATTGCAATATTCATGGGCATTGGTCACAGACGGCTTCAGGCGGCAGCTATTATGATTTAGGGCTTGGCGAGGGGCGTGCGCAATTGTATTTGAAAAAGCCGGGCTATGCCTTTTCGGTTCGCTGTGTCCGGTATTTAATGAATTTGTGTTTATTTATACAATAAAACCTTAAAATAACTTTGTGAGCGCGGCTCCCCCGCTTGGGGGTCTGTGTATTGCGGAAGTACCCCTACCCCCGGGTGTTATGGCGCCCTTAATACGAACTGCGATCCCGCCTTTATATGGAGCTCGACTATGTCCGGCAACGGTTATCGCTATTTGTGGCTGCATAACAACGTTTGTTATATCGATACAGTTTCGGCCAATGACTCCTTTTCGGCCCGCTGTGTCCGGTATTTAATGAATTTGTGTTTACTTATACAATAAAACCTTAAAAGAACTTTGTGACCGTTACTCCTCCTCTTTGGGGTCGCTGCATTGCCAACCGTCCGGCGGGTGCTTGGGCGCGGTTAATCCAAGCTGTGATGCGGCGTTTATTTGGAACTCGAGTATGGATGGCAGCAATTATCACTATATGAGACTGGATAACGGCGTTATTTATCACTCTGCACATTCGGCCAATGACTCCTTTTCGGCTCGCTGTGTCCGGTATTTAATTAATTTGTGTTTAGTTATGCAATAAAACCTTAAAAGAACTTTGTGACTACTCCTCCGCTTATGGGTCGATTTGGTGTCAAAGTTCAGGACTTTGCAGGGGCGCATCAGATGGCTGCTGTTACAGTAACACCTATTGGACTCTGACAGTACAGGGCACAAACCACTGGGAGTTCCATCTTATTTTCGGTGAAATAGGAGACAATAAATGGGACGCTCGTTATGCCTTTTCGGTCGCTGTGTCCGGGGCTTAAAAAAACGTGTTTATAGTATATGGTAAACTTTAAAATAACTTTGTGACTGGTACTCCTCCGCTTATGGGTCGATTTGGTGCTATAGCAAAGAGTACACTTGTCTTGGCGCGCAGTCTGATACGGGTTATACCGGCTCTTGCCACCCGCTTGATGTATGGTCAGAGTGTACGGGCGCAAACACCTGTTTGTTTTTTCAGCTTGGTAGCGGCAAATTTGTAATCAACTCGCGTAATATGCGTTATGCCTTTTCGGTTCGCTGTGTCCTGTAGCTTAATAAAAAAAATGTGTTTATTGTGTATAAAAGCCTTAAAATAACTTTGTGACCTCAACTCCTCCTCTTTGGGGTCGCTTATGTGCTTAAGTACAGCGAATTTGTGCTATGGAGCAGTTGCTGACCCGAGTTTTGCCCATGGCTGTTACTCTTTTGCCATTTGGTCAAGCACCCCTTCAAGCAGCGGCCGTTATTATGACCTGTGTGTTTGGAACGGCAGGGGGCAAATTTTAGAGCGTCCTGCGGGCTATGCCTATTCGGTTCGCTGTGTCCGGTATTTAATAAAAAATGTGTTTACTTATACAATAAAACCTTAAAAAGACTTTGTAACGGCTACTCCTCCGCCTTGGGGTCGATATTTTGCTTTGACGGGGTGAGTCTTTGTCGCGGCAGCGGCTCGGACGGCGTTACTGTCGACAATTGTGCTGTTCATGATGTGTGGTCAGGCACCGCTGGTGGCGGCGGGTATTATTTTTTGTTTAACTATCATGTTCTAACCGCACAAAACTCATATCCCGCAAATTTTGCCTTTTCGGCCCGCTGTGTCCGGAGGTTAAGAGAAAATGTGTTTATAGTAGGCAGTAAGCTTTAAATTGACTTTGTGACAGTCACTCCTCCGCTAATGGGTTGATATACTGTTGGGATGGGCCGTACCGTTGTCTTGGCAGCTGGGGGAAAAATGGCGAGCAGCATCGCTGCTATGTTCATAATATTTGGTCAAGTACACCCGGGGGCTATGGCTATTATGTTTTGTTCAATTACGCAGGTTCATCGGCGGATGTAACATCTGACCCTGTGTGTGCCTTGTCGGCTCGCTGTGTCCTGTAGCTTAATGAAATTGTGTTTATTATGTATAAAAACCTTAAAAAGACTTTGTGACGGCGGCTCCTCCGCTATGGGGTTGTGCAGATGTTATATGGCTACTACTTGCCTTGGGGCGTATAGTTCAGCTTGCCAGACTGACAACCTTTGGGCGATAACCCAGGGCAGCACAGGATATTATTATCTTACGTTGAATTACGGCGAAGTAAACGTTAGATCAGTTAACCTGCCATATGCCGCCTTTTCGGCTCGCTGTGTCCGGTATTTGATGAAATTGTGTTTATTGTGTATAAAAACCTTAAAAAACTTTGTGACTGGATCTCCTCCTCTTTGGGGTCGATATACTGTCCTATTGATACAAGGTGTCCCGGGGCGCTGAGCGATTCAGGTACATCGGGAGATTGTTATAGGCATGCGCATTGGTCACAAACAGCTTCAGGTAATGGCTATTATGATTTAGGGCTTGGCGATGGGCATGCGCAATTGTATTTGAGAAAGCCGGGCTATGCCTTTTCGGTTCGCTGTGTCCGGAGGTTAAGAGAAATTGTGTTTATAGTAGGCAGTAAGCTTTAAAATAACTTTGTGACACGCACTCCTCCTCTTTGGGGTCGCTACAGTGTTACAACCACGGTACCAATTGCCCCGGGGCGCTTAGTGACGGTGGCGTTGTCGGACGCTGCCATCCTCACGATTTATGGTCAGGCTCAGTGTCAGGTGCTACTCACTACTTTTTTCTTATGGGCAATGGCAAACTGGTTGGGAAAAACCCTTATTGTACGCCTCGTTATGCCTTTTCGGTTCGCTGTGTCCCGTAGCTTAATAAAATTGTGTTTATAGTATATGGTAAGCTTTAAATTAACTTTGTGACCAAGACTCCTCGGCTTCGGGGTCGATAAGATGTTATTGCGGTTCTAAATACGGCTGTAACGGGAGTATTGACGGCGGGCGTGCCCATGCCCATCATTTCTGGTCGGGCACTCCTGTAGGAGGGCACTATTATGCAGGCCAGATGAGTTCCGCTTCTCTCACGGTGCCAAACCTAAATCCGAGATACGCCTTTTCGGCTCGCTGTGTCCGGTATTTGATAAAATTGTGTTTATTTATACAATAAAACCTTAAAATAACTTTGTGACGGCAGCTCCTCCGCTTCGGGGCTGTGCAAATGTTACAATGCCACTACTTGCCTTGGGGCGTATAGTTCAGCTTGCCAGACTGACAACCTTTGGGCAATAACTCAGGGCAGCACAGGATATTATTATCTTACGCTGGTTTATGGCAAAGCATCCGTTAAATCGGTTAATCTGCCGCATGCGGCCTATTCGGTTCGCTGTGTCCCGTAGCTTAATAAAATGTGTTTATAATATGCAGAAAACTTTAAAAAACTTTGTGACTACAGCTCCTCCTCTAAGGGGTCGCTTTGCTGCAATGGCGGGTTGTATTGTCTTGGAGGGATTAATCTTCAATGCGACCCGAATGAAATTTGGTCAAGTGTACTCAAACAAAGTGACCGCTATTATGCCCTTAGGATAGCAGGCGGCAACGTAAGCTTTCCAGACCGAGGAATGAGGGACACCTTGTCGGTTCGCTGTGTCCTGTAGCTTAATAAAATGTGTTTATTGTATAGAGTAAGCTTTAAAATAACTTTGTGACCACAGCTCCTCCGCCTTGGGGTCGATAAGCTGCTATCATAAAACGCTTACCTGCCTTGGTGCACAATATGACCCGGGGTATACTTATGCCTGCTATCCGCTTGACATATGGGCACAGTGCACAAGTTCAAACGCCTGTTTGTTTTTTCAATTGGGTTTTGGGAAGCTTTTATTAAGTTCGCGGACGCCGGGATATGCCTTTTCGGTTCGCTGTGTCCGGAGGTTAAGAGAAATTGTGTTTATCTTATAAAGCAAACCCTAAATAAACTTTGTGACATCAACTCCTCCGCTGCGGGGTCGCTTAGGTGCGATATACGCGTTAGTTCCTGTATTGGCTCAATGGAAAATTCATGCCGAAGTTTTGATGTCTGGACAGGAAATGCATACGGCAGCACATATTACTATTATCATTTACAATACGGCGGATTAACAAGAGGTGTGCGTGAGCCGATTGACGCCTTTTCGGCTCGCTGTGTCCCGTAGCTTAATGAAATTTGTGTTTAAGTATATGGTAAGCTTTAAAATAACTTTGTGACTGGGACTCCTCCGCTTCGGGGTCGGTTGTATGCTCCTTTCACCTTACGGCTTGCAAAGGCGCTTATGGCGGGTATTGCCATGCGCATGGCATATATTCCCTTAATGGTGATGGCAGCAGCGCGTATGTGTTTGCATTAGATAACGGCAAGTGCGGTGTAAACTTTCACACAGTTAAGCGCGCCTATTCGGCTCGCTGTGTCCGGTATTTAGTAAAAATGTGTTTATTGTGTATAAAAAACTTTAAAATAACTTTGTGACCGCGACTCCTCCTCTAAGGGGTCAATTAGATGTTACAGCGGCCCGGATTGCCTTGGCGGCGAGAATGAGCACTGTGACCCTTTCGGTTATTGGTCAGGCAGTGCCCAATCAAGCAACGTCTATTACTATCTTCGATTTATTGACGGAGAGGTCGGGTTTAGGTCTATAACCGCAAGGGAAACCTTTTCGGCTCGCTGTGTCCGGTATTTAGTAAAAATGTGTTTATAATATGCAGAAAACTTTAAAAGTACTTTGTGACAGCGACACCTCCGTTATGGGGTCGATTATGTGCAATTGGGGCCCTTCGCGCTGTAATGGAGGCCATGGGAACGTTTGCTACCCGCAAAACTATTGGACAGGCACAAATTCAGGGAGTTATGCCTGCCTGTTTGACGAAGGGGGGCTTCGCTGTGCAAATACATACTTGCTAACGCATTGCTTTTCGGTTCGCTGTGTCCGGTATTTAATTAAAAATGTGTTTATAGTATATGGTAAGCCTTAAAATAACTTTGTGACCACGGCTCCTCCGCCTTGGGGTCGATAAGCTGCTATCATAAAACGCTTACCTGCCTTGGTGCACAATATGACCCGGGGTATACTTATGCCTGCTATCCGCTTGACATATGGGCACAGTGCACAAGTTCAAACGCCTGTTTGTTTTTTCAATTGGGTTTTGGGAAGCTTTTATTAAGTTCGCGGACGCCGGGATATGCCTTTTCGGTTCGCTGTGTCCTGTAGCTTAATGAAATTGTGTTTATAATATGCAGAAAACTTTAAAAGAACTTTGTGACCACGGCTCCTCCGCTTTGGGGCAGCCAAGATGTTACAGGCACAGTTCCGCATGTCCGGGAGCTATGAGCGATTGGACTAATGCACCTGTTTGCAATCCGCATGACGTATGGACAGGCCCTGCCGCATATTATTTTAGTATGGTTAACGGAAAATACGGCGGCCCGGTGCAAGCGCATGGGAGATATGCCTTTTCGGCTCGCTGTGTCCGGTATTTAATTAAAAATGTGTTTAGTTTACAATAATATTTAAAACACACCTCAGAGCGGATTGTATCAAGGTATAATCCGGAGCAGGAAAATAAACTCGTTTAAGATAGCGGCAGAAGATATACCGCTTAAGTTAATAAAATCTTAAAAAAACTTTGTGACTGCAACTCCTCCGCTTAGGGGTCGCTTATACGTTATGTAGTAAGCGCCGCTATCCCCTGACGTTGGCAACCGCTGCCAGCCGGTGTGCCTTTTCGGTCGCTGTGTCCTGGTGTTTATTTTATGTGTTTTTCTATACAGTAAAGCCCTAATAAAATTGTAAGGACTTTGTGACGCATACTCCTCCGCTTTGGGGTCGCCAAGGTGCCTCTACATTCAAAGCTGCTCAGGCGCACCGAATGCCTATTGCTACCCTTACGCCCATTGGACTTCTGCCCCTTGGAATACGCCCACTACACATTATTGGGACAAGCTAATGTTAAACGGCGGACTTGCTAACGACTCACAGCCCCTTACGGTGCCCTTGTCGGTTCGCTGTGTCCTGTAGCTTAATAAAAATGTGTTTAATTATACGGTAAACTCTTAAATAAACTTTGTGACCTCTACTCCTCCGCTTTGGGATCTGCGCAGTGTTTTCTTGGCGTAGATATGTGCAAAGGTGCCCTTAGCGACGGCGGACGGCCGTATGTGTGTTACCCTCATCACCTGTGGACATGCACTTCGGCAAACGGAGGGTTTGCATGGGGAGCCTTAGACACGGGGCTATTCTTGCCTACCGCTACAGCCTATCAGACAGGCTTTGCCTTTTCGGTCGCTGTGTCCGGTATTTAATAAAAATTGTGTTTTTATACAGTGAAGCTTTAAATTGACTTTGTGACAGCAACTCCTCCGCTTTGGGGTCGCCAAGGTGCCATTGCGGGGTTAACTTATGTCGTGACGCTACCGGTAAAAGTTGTTGCGCTCATGCGTATTACACGAATACCACTACCGAGGGCAGAGTTGCAATTTATTCCATGGAAGGAAGCAAATTAATATTAGCCAGCGCTACAGAGCTTACTCGTGCCTTATCGGTTCGCTGTGTCCGGTATTTAATAAAAATTGTGTTTTTATACAGTGAAGCTTTAAATTGACTTTGTGACGCATACTCCTCCGCTTCGGGGTCATCAAGGTGCTATTGCGGATTTAATTTATGCCACGGTGCTATCCCAAACAGTTGTTGCGCCCATGCGTATTACACAGGCACTTTGACAGGTAATAGTGTTAAGCTTTATACCTTACAGGAGAGCCGGTTGTTATTAGCCAACGCTACAGAGCTAACTCTTGCCATTTCGGTTCGCTGTGTCCGGTATTTAATAAAAATTGTGTTTATTTTATACGGTGAAGCTTTAAAATAACTTTGTGACGCCTACTCCTCCGCTTTGGGGTCGGTTCAGTGCTGGCCTTATGAGGGCAATTGCCCGGGCGCTGTTGACACTGACGGTT
This sequence comes from Candidatus Gastranaerophilales bacterium, assembly GCA_944324405.1. Taxonomy (GTDB): domain Bacteria; phylum Cyanobacteriota; class Vampirovibrionia; order Gastranaerophilales; family Gastranaerophilaceae; genus Galligastranaerophilus. Next base: position 349,088 of record CALUWF010000001.1, read on the forward strand.
ATACCGGACGCTGTCACCCGCATGACACGTGGACAGGCACCTATGAGTCAAATAAACGCTATTTTGTCATATTGCAAGACGGTACTTTATCTCTTGTAGGGCCGCGCTATGATAGTCGTTACGCCTTTTCGGCCCGCTGTGTCCTGTAGCTTAATGAAATGTGTTTATCTATACGGTGAAGCCATAAAATACTTTGTGACTACGACTCCTCCGCCAAGGGGTCGATGATATGTTATTGCGGGAAGGCTTCTACATGCAGAGGCACCCCCGACGGGCTTTCTCATGCCCATCATATCTGGTCAAGCAGCTCCACGGGAGGAAACTATTATACGGGTAATTTAAATTATTCTTCCATGACGGTAAGGGGTTTTGGCCCCAAATACGCCTATTCGGTTCGCTGTGTCCTGTAGCTTAATAAAATGTGTTTATCTATACGGTGAAGCCATAAAATACTTTGTGACATGTCCTCCTCCGCCTTGGGGTCGCCAAGGTGTCTGAATATTCGTGTCTGTTACGGCTCTGTCGGTGATTACGGTTCCGCTGACCCTTGCCACCCTCATGATGTATGGTCAGGCACTTATTCAGGTAATATGCGCACATTTTTTAACCTGGCAGGGGGCAGTTGGATTCGCGCCATCGACAGTGCTACAGTGCGTTATGCCTTTTCGGCCCGCTGTGTCCGGGATTTAATAAAATGTGTTTTTTCTGTGAGATTTTAACGGCTATACAAAGGCTAAAACAACATCTTGATAATTTAGAAAAAAAACGTTAAACTTAAGTTTGGATATCCTCAGAGTGCGAGAATTTACGGATTTTTGCAGAGCAGGATAACTAAACTCGTTATGAGGTAGCCTGAATAATACGGCTTAAAAAATATTTGTTCAACCCTCATAGGTATGCTGCCGCCTTTTCGGTCGCTGTGTCCTGGAGTTTGGAAGTTTAAGACCTCTTTTTGAGGTCTTTTTTAATATCAAGGCAATTTTTTCTCACAGATATACTTTATATATATAAACCCCATTATTTTTAAGAGAGAAAATGAACATAGAGCCGCTTTATATAACAAATAATATTTACAGCACAAAAGAGTCCGCCGCAACATCAAATGTCAGCGCACAAGACCCCATTTACGCACAAAATATCGTGCAAGAAGGCGACAGTGTAAACTTTAGCAAAAACTACAAAACACGGGAGAGCAATTCTTTAAGGGAAAGTTTTGAAGAAACAAAAGAAGAACAGGGACTAATCGGAAAAGCATGGGACGGTATTAAAAATCTCTTTAATTTTAAAACAGGCTCAGATTATGTTGAAGAAACGCTTGAAAAATATGAAAACGGCGAAATAACACAGCAAGAAGCTCAGTCGGTACTTGAAAAGTATCAAAAAGGACAGGAAATGTCCTCGGATGTTGTTTCCGATGTCACTTCAGGCATAATAGCGGTTGGCGCCGCAGCACTTGCACCCGTAACAGGCGGGGCGTCTTTACTTGTAGCAGCCGGCGCGGGCGCACTTTCAAAAACTGCAATCAAAGCAGTTGACGCTCTTGCGGGCGGAAGGGAATATGATATAAAAGATTTAGGATACGACCTTATTACAGGCTCAATCAACGGCGCAATGGCTCCCGTTTCAAACGCCCTTGGCGGCGTTGCGGGCACTGCCGTTGCAAAGACTCTGGGACTTGAATCCGTAGAGGCTGCGGCAAAATCGGCAGGGGGAGGAATAATCGCCAATTTACTGGCAAAAGGAGGGGCAAGTTACGTCGCAAAACAGGGAGCCCAAACAAGCGCAAAGACTGTTTTGTCAAGGGCTCTTTCCTACGGTGCCGATATGGCGGTCGACGGAGCTTTATCAGGTGCCGCAGACGGTTTTTCACGTGCTTTGGGAGAGGGAAGAATTGAAGATATTAAAGATGACACCCTAAACGGCGCCTTAGGCGGACTTGTAGCTTCACCGTTAATCGGCGGGGCAATGAGATTGAGCTTTGGCGGTGCAACATCGCTTAGCGCAAAATTATTCACCGAAGCCAAAGACACACTTTCAGACACCCTTGCAGACGGCGCGCAAAACACTGTTTCAAGGGAAATAAGCCAAGCTGATAAGATAGTTTTCACTACATTTGATGAAGCAATTGACTATTTAAACAACTCTGCAAACAAAAACGCTAAAACGGTCTTGGATGCCTATAAAAAAGCGCTTGAAAAAGGTAAAAACATATCACTTGAACAGCTTGGGGATGCAATTAATTTAATTGATAACCCGAAATACGAAGAACAAATCAGAAAATATGCGGCAGATTTAGCAAAACAATACGAAGATGAAAGCTCTATATACAATACCATAGATGAAATGTTTGAAATTTTGGGCATAAATCCGCAAATAGTATATGACGCATCACATAACAGCTACATGGCGCAAAGCGGCTACGGCTCAATAAGCGTACGCGCCAAAGGCGAAGAGTCGGTGCTTTCAAAAATAAGAAATAAAGTTTTGGAATTTAAAGACACCTTCCCGCAAAATGAATATCAGGCTTCTTCATTAATCGGAGATGCACACGGCGTAAGGATTATTGCCGGAGTGTCAACACTTAGCGAAGATGACATCGCACAAATTATAAAAAATTCGATAAAAAATCAAGATGACACGGATTTGTTTGTAAAACACATTTTAACGGGAGAAGGTGAAATTCCCGCGCAAAAACTTGCAGAGTTTGAAGCCGTTCAAAAAGAAGTCGTTGAAAGGGCAAGAGAACTGCAAAGCGGCAAACTTGTGGAAAATTTGACTCAGGCAATTGAAGATGACAGGATAAACGTAACAGAGCTGCACAACTACTCAAGCAAAGACGGCATAACATACTTTAGCGATGTACAGGTTGATAAACTTAAGGACTCATATAAAAAATGGTATGAAAAAATGCTTGAAATAGCGCAAAACAGCCCCGAAACGTCAAATTATACAATTGTTGAAAAGAATAACTTAATTTGTCTGAAAGATAAAAACGGCTACATTTTTAAACCCAGTATGCTTATAGAAACCGTTTCCGAAGGCGAAAAAGCAATTAAAAAGTCCGGCTACACGGCAGCACAGATGAACATAATTACAAAAGACGGCGTACAGGAAGAATTCCAATATAGAGGTGTTCTGGCGGATGAATTTTCGGAACTTGAACATCTGCACTACGACATAAAATCAAAAAAAGACACCGTCTTGGGTGCGCAATATAACGATATAAGAAATGTTTACAATAAATACAATACAGAGAAATTTGAAAATGCATACAATGCTTATTTAAGCGACACATTTAAAGCGTACAGAAAACGCGAACTCGGGCTTGCCGCAGAATTGCCGGATATAGAAAATTATCTGGGCGATATGTTGAGCGAAGATGAAATGCGCATAATTTCACGCGAAGGACTTAAAGAACTTTACGATTTAACTCATTCGTTAGACAAAAACGCCGCAGCCTGATAAAATAAGAAAAAGGAATGATTATGAACATACAAACATCATACAAATGTAAAAACGAAACAAATTTTTCAAAAAAAACGGCTGAAGATATGAATTTTGAACAAATACAAAAAAATGCTGTAGAAAAGCTCTACGAAAGGGCGCAGAGGGAAGTCTGCGAGTGGGGGAATTTTTCTAAAGTGAGCGAAGATTTCAGCGAAAACAACGGCGCAAAGTCTTTTAAACTCTACATTACACCATCCCCCGACAGAAAAAAACCGACAACAAGAATTTTACAAATGAGCGTGGAAACACCGCATGGTGCAACATTTTTCAGCGCCGATATTTTAAGGGGCACAAAAGACGACATTTTAAAATTTTTAGCGGATGAGAAAAATTTAAAACAAATTTCGGGCTATGCGGCTATGCTCTCCGAAAGATTGGACAAGGAATAAGCAGAAATGCCGCGGGAGATTATTTTAAAAACAAAAGACAGAGTAAAAATCGCCGCGGATTATTATACAAAAAACTGTGACAGTGTCGTAATTATCGCCCCCGGATGGTGCATGACAAAAAATTCAAAAGCTTTCAGGGAAATTTCACGGGAATTTTTTAAAAAATATGATGTTTTAACCTTTGATTTCAGAGGACACGGCAAAAGCGGCGGCTTTTATACTTTTAGCGCAAAAGAAGAAAATGACCTTTCGGCGGTTGTTGATTTTGCAAAACGAAAAAACTATAAAAAAATATTCCTCGCGGGTTTTTCACTCGGGGCGGCGGTTTGCGCGATTTATGCAGCAAAGCACAAAACGGATAAAATAATTCTTGTCAGCGCGCCATATGACTTTTCAAAAATCGAAAATCAAATGTACAAAAAAGAGGCATGGTTTGAAACGTTTAAAAAATTTGAACTGAAAAGATTTTTGTCAATCCGCCCGAGCGTTGTTATGCACAGAAAAACAAAACCCTGCGATGTTATAGACAAAATAGGTACACCCCTGCTTTTTATCGCGGGCAAAAAAGACCCTACGGTTCACTTTTGGCACTGCGAAGAGCTTTTTAAGAAAGCAAGGTGCAAAAAGAGATTTGTGCTTTATGAAAACGGACTCCATGCCGAGGATATTTTTTTACATGCCGGGAATGATTTTATGAGGACTTGTTTTTGCTGGCTTGAAGAAGAAAAAACAGACACTTGAAATAAAGTTAATTTTAGTGTATAAAAAGCATAAATACAACTTGGCTGCATGACAAAATTGCTGTAGAATAAGTGGTGATTGAAGTATTGATAATTGAATAATTGTATTTAATGCGGAAGTAACTCCTTTGCAAAGCAAACGCGGCTTGTCCGCAATGGCCAATTGAGTTACGATAAAGATTGATAATTGAATAATTGTATTTAATGCACAAGTAACTCCTTTGCAAAGCAAACGCGGCTTGTCCGCAATGACCAATTGAGTTACGATAAAGATTGATAATTGAATAATTGTATTTAATGCGGAAGTAACTCAATTGGTAGAGTCCCTGCCTTCCAAGCAGGTTGTTGCGAGTTCGAGCCTCGTCTTCCGCTTTTTCCCGTAAAATTAACTCAAATCACTATGAAACAAATTTTAAACAAAAATCTCCCATGCCTTGCAATGGGAGATTTTTTATGATTTATTACAGCATAAGAAACAAATGGAGGATTGAAATTGAAAAGAATACTTACGGGTTTTGTGATTGCTTTTGCATTTTTAACATTTTCCCAAACGGTTTTTGCCGCGCAGTATGATGCAGCGCAAAGAGTAAGCGCCGTGGGCGAAAATCTGCTCTTAAAAAACTCTATCCCTTCGTCGGATATTAAATTTGAAGTAACTTCAAAAGCTGTTGATAATTCCACCTTTGCGCAGGACAGAATAATAAGCATTTATGCAAATAACCTTAAATACGCGGGAAATGACAATGAAACAGCGGCAGTTGTTGCAAATGAACTCGGACACATAATTGCGGGACATGGCTCCAGAAGCAAACTTGTATCATCAATTACGGGAACCGATGTTTCAGGCGGAAGTGATTTGGCGGGCAGCCTCGTTGAAAATTACAAAAATACAAAAGAAGAAAAAGAAGCAGATGTAATAGCGGTAAACCTTATGGCAAATGCCGGCTATAACCCTCTTGCCGCAATTGTCGTACTTACAAAGCAAACCTCGACATATTGGGATGCAATTGCCGCTCAGCCTGCCAATGCACAAAGAGCTATGAACATTTACGATTACGCACACTACGCCTACCCTAATTCCGTAAAATCAGGCTATAATTGCGTTGAATACAAAAATTTTCTAACCTATGCAAACGGCATACTTGAAGAAAGAAAAGAAAGCCCAAAAGCACAGAAAAAACTGGATAAAGAACTTAAAAAATACAGAAAAGACAGCGTTTCACAGATAACAAAATTTAAAACAAGGGGTGCTATGTCCGGCTGGGATGCGCTCTGGGGTATCTTAAAAGAACAATAGCTCTCCAATAAAACGTATAAACAATAATAACCGCCCCTGTATATTACCGGAGCGGTTATTATTTGAAAATACAATTAATCTTCAATAATTTCTATACCTTCTTTTTGCACATCTGCACTCGGGGCAAGTTTTCTGTATTTATACAAAGGAACAGGCTCGCTTTGCGCCTTTTTTTGCGAAATTTTCTTGTCAAAGTCCCTTTTTTCTTCAACGTAAAGCTGTTTTACAAAAGTATCGCTCTGAATTTCCGAGGGCATCTCATCAAATTGCGCGCTTATTACAAGCCTTTCACCCGCATATGCCGCAGACACGCCAAAATAAATGCTCAAAACCATAGCAAGCACAAATGTGCATTTTTTTCCCATAACAAATCTTTCTTCTTTCACTGCCTTCTAATAATATAAATCCCCGTAATTAAAAATAATCACGGAGATTTATAAATTATTTACTTAAGTTAACAATTAGAAGCCGAGAAGTTTTAATTGTGCGTCGTATTTTTTATTGACGTTGTCTTTTCTTGTGTTAAGAGTTTGCAATTTTCTTTCGTAAGTTCTTACTTTTAATGTTTTTTGTGTTTGAAGCAGAGTTTTATCATTATTTGTTGTTTTAATATCTTTTTCTACTTGTTTAATTTCTTCTTCAATCGGTTTCAATTCTTCTTGTCTTGCTTTTTCGATTTGTTTTTTCTTAGCTTCGTTTTGTTGCTGTTTTTGTTTTTGTGCTGCCGCTTTTTGTGTTTGTACATCTTGTTTTGCGGCTTCTTTGACTGCGTTCAAATCGCTCTTTACGGCATTTTTAAAAGCAGTACCGAAATCACTTGCTGCAAAAACGCAAGATACACTCATACAAAGCGCAAGAGCTAATCCAAGATATTTTTTCATAAAACAACACTCCTTTTTAACTACAAAAACCATAATAGCACAAAAAACGTAATTGTAAACCAAAAGCCGCACAAATTTTACTCTGAGCGGCTTTATATCGGTTTTTATCCCCCGCATATGTCCATATAAGGCAAAAGCCTCATTTAAACAAATTCTCTTTACATTAAAATAAAAACTTTTCTTAAGTACATATTGCAAAAGCAAGAAAAATATTTACATTTCTTAACGCATAAAGCACGGTTGCATTTATCCGCTCAAAGTGTTAAAATTCTTGTGCTATAACTTTTTAAGGTTTATTTTAATGGTAGTAAAAAGACCCCAAAGTGCAGTCGAAAGAATAATCCTTGCACTTGATGTAGATACACTTGAAGAAGCACACTCGCTTGTAAGCACTCTGAAAGATTATGTCGGGTATTTTAAAGTAGGCTTACAGCTCTACACTGCCTGCGGATACGATTCGGTTAAAATGATACATGATATGGGTGCAAAAGTCTTTTTCGACGCAAAATTTCACGATATTCCAAACACGGTTGCACGCGCAAGCGCCAACCTTGTTAAAAACGATGTCGATTTTTTTGATTTACATATAAAAGGCGGCTCCAAAATGCTCTCCGCAACAAGCAGGCTCTGCCGCGAAGTGGCTAAAAAATACGATAAACCCGCTCCGACTATCTTAGGCGTCACCCTATTATCAAGTTTCGGACAAAAAACTCTTAATCAGGAATTAAACGTCAATATGAACATTGATGAATATGTATCACGCCTTGCAAAAGTGGCGCTTGAGGCAAAACTCGACGGCGTTGTGGCGTCAGCTTCCGAAGTTGGCGCAATAAGAAGGGTTTGCGGAGATGAATTTATTATAGTATGCCCCGCAATACGTCCCACCTGGTCTTATGTTGATGATCAGGTTCGCGTTGTAACACCCACGGACGCTATTGAAGCAGGTGTTGATTATATGGTCGTGGGTCGTCCGGTTATCAAAGCAAAAGACAAAATTGAAGCAATAACGCTTATTATTGACGAAATAGAAGACGCAAAAGAAACAATAAAGGAAAGACTTTAACATATGAAAACAAATTTTGGCATACCTAAAGAACTAAAAGAAGGCGAAACGCGCGTTGCGCTTACTCCCGATTCCGTCGGAATGCTTACGGATGAAGGTTTATCCGTTGCAATAGAAGCAGGGGCCGGTGATTTAGCAGGCTTTGACGATGAACAATACGAAAAAGCCGGCGCAAAAATCGTAAGCACTCCGGATGAACTTTGGGCAAATTCAAATGTTATTGTTAAAGTAAAAGAGCCGCAAAAATGCGAATTTAAGCATTTTCGCGAAGATTTGGTTATATTTTCTTACCTTCACCTTGCCGTTGAAGAAGAACTTACCCGCGAACTTTTAAAGAAAAAAATCTGTGCCGTTGCAACGGAAGCGGTTCAAACTCCGGGAGGAGAACTCCCGCTTTTAAGGCCGATGAGCGAAGTGGCAGGCAGGATGAGTGTACAGCTGGGCGCAAGATTTCTGGAAAAACAAAACGGCGGCAGAGGACTGCTCTTAGGAGGTGTCCCCGGTGTTGCCCCCGCTAAAGTCGTAATCTTAGGCGGCGGAGTTGCAGGTTCAAACGCCGCACAGGCAGCACTTGGCATGGGCGCGGACGTTTCGGTTTTAGATATAAATTCAAAAAGACTCTCGAGCCTTGATATGTTCTTTGGCGGACAGATAAAAACTTATTATTCAAACCCCTCCACAATAGCATCCCGTGTAAGCGAAGCGGATTTGCTAATTACGGCGGTGCTTATACCGTCAACAAGAGCGCCTAAACTTGTAAGTGCGGATATGGTAAAAACAATGAAAAAAGGTTCGGTTATTATTGATATTGCAATAGATCAGGGCGGAAACGTCGAAACAATTGACAGAGTCACAAGTCTTGATAATCCGGTCTTTGAAAAATACGGTGTGCTGCACTGCGCAGTGCCGAATATTCCCTCTTTTGTGCCAAAAACCGCATCATATGCTTATTCTTACGCGATTTTACCTTATTTAAGAGAAATAGGCGAAAAAGGTACATTTGTCGCACTTAAGGAAGATGACTCTCTAAGCTGCGGCGTGTCTACATTCAGAGGCGCAATTACAAATGAAGCGCTTGCACTGTCACTGGGCGAAGAACACACTGAAATATCGCTTTTAATAGGTTTTAAGGTTAAATAATGGATAAAATAAGTGCCGCAAAAAGAATTGTCTTTAAATTCGGGACAAATATTTTAAGAAACGACGAGGGCGAAATTTCGCTCACCCGTTTATATTCTTTTATTGAAGATATCGCCTCCTTAAAGAAAAAAGGTAAGGAAGTACTCATTGTAACCTCAGGTGCCGTGGGCCTCGGGGCTAAAAAATTAAATGTCGACACAAGCGCAAGCACCGTCTTAAAACAGGCGGCGGCATCTGTCGGACAGCAGATATTAATGGGCATTTGGCAGGACGGCTTTGAAAAATACGGCCTTTGCGTGGCACAAATCCTTTTAACCGAAGAAGATTTTTCGAACAGAAAAAAATATTTAAGCTTAAGAAATACTCTCTCAAAACTTTTAGAGCTCGGGATAGTACCCATAATTAACCAAAATGACGCAGTTTCACCCTCCGAACTTGAACATGCGTCTTTTACGGATAATGACAAGCTTTCTGCCATTGTTGCCTCAAAGCTTGATGCAGAGCTTCTTGTAATGGTCTCCGATATTGACGGGCTTTTTGATAAAAACCCCAAAGAATATCCCGATGCCAAAAAGATTGATGTGGTTGAAAAAGTCACCTCTAAAATAGAAAAACTTGCCTCGGGCGCTTCTCTCGGGGGCAGGGGAGGAATGATAACAAAACTTCTGGCGGCAAAAGTTGTCACCTCATCAGGGCTTTATGCAATGATTGTTAACGGCAAAAAACCGCAGATAATAAAGAAAATCTTTGAAGAGGACAACATCGGCACAATATTTTTGCCGACAAAAAATCTTTCGCACAAAAAACGCTGGATTGCTTATGCTACAAATATTATGGGCGCAATAACGGTAAATTCGGGGGCCAAATCCGCCCTTATTGAGAGGCAAAAAAGTCTGCTTGCGGTTGGAATTGTGCGCGTTGAAGGCAATTTCAGAGCAGGCGAGATAGTGAGCATTTTTGACGAAGACGGGGCCGAATTCGCCCGCGCAATGGTAAATTACAACGCGCAGGACTGCAAAAAAATTATAGGTGCCCACAGCGACGAAATAGAAGGCATCTTGGGCTATAAAATTGATGACGATGTAATAACAAAAGACAATCTGGTATTGTTATAGGGATAAAAAATGGATATACAAAAAATTGCAAAAGCCGCAAAAGAAGCATCTCTTGGACTTTTAGGCGCAGGAGAAGAAATAAAAAACAAAGCTTTAAAAAATGTTCATGACGAAATTGAAGCAAAAAAAGAAGAAATTTTTGAAGCAAACAAAAAAGATTTAAAAGAGGCAAAAGAGCTTTTAGACAAAGGCGAAATAAACTCTTCAACATATTCACGCCTAAAATTGGATGAAAATAAAATGCGTGATATGCTAAAGGGCATTTTAGACGTTATATCACTTGAAGATCCCGTAAACAAAGTCTTTTGGACAAAAGAACTCGACGAAGGGTTGATTTTAAAAAAAATCTCATGCCCCATAGGGGTTATAGGTGTAATTTTTGAGGCACGTCCGGATGTAATATCCCAGATTGCCTCTCTTGCGATAAAATCCGGAAATGCCGTGATATTAAAGGGTGGAAAAGAATCGCAAAATACTAACAAAGCAATTTTTGACGCAATTAAAAAGGCTCTTGAAAATACGCCTCAATTCCCTCAAAATGCCGTAAATCTTGTTTTTTCGCGAGATGATATCAAAACGCTTTTAGAACTTGACGAATATGTGGATTTAATTATTCCGCGCGGCTCAAATAAACTTGTCAAATATATCCAAAATAATACAAAAATTCCGGTCTTGGGGCATGCCTCCGGCATTTGCCACATTTTTGCGGACGAAAGTGCAAAAACAGAGCTTGTAAATAAAGTCTGCGTTGATGCAAAAGTACAGTATCCCTCTGCCTGCAATGCGGTTGAAACAATACTTGTACATAAAAATTACCCGGCAATTGACGAGCTTAAAAAAGCGCTTTGCGATGCGGGAGTAAAAATTGTTGAAAACCCTGAAAATTTTTCACACGAATGGGGTGAAAAAATAGTTTCTTTTAAAATCGTGGATAACGTTGATGAAGCAATAGCGCACATAAACAAATACGGCTCGGGGCATACCGACTCGATTTTAAGCGAAAACGCCCAAAATGTTAAAAAATTTATGGACTACGTTGACTCTGCCGGAGTCTATCATAATGCCTCCACACGCTTTTCGGACGGTTTTCGATATGGCTTTGGCGCGGAAGTCGGAATTTCAACAAATAAAACCCACGCACGCGGCCCTGTGGGTTTAGACGGACTTACAATCTATAAATACAAGCTTTTTGGCAGTTATAATACCGTAGAACCTTATGCAAAAGGCGAAAAAACTTTTACCCATAAGTTTATTTAATTTTTTTCTGCTATAATAAAATAATCTAAATAAAAAATTTAAATAAACGGACGGCCAAATTACCGATATGCAAGAGATTATAGAGAAAATAAATAAACTTAAAAAAGAAAAAAAGGCCATTATTCTTGCGCATTGTTATCAAAATGTCGAGATTGACCTTGTTGCGGATTATGTCGGAGATTCGCTCGGATTATCAAAAATTGCCGCAAAAACCGACGCTAAAATTATTGTCTTTGCGGGAGTTTATTTTATGGCGGAAACCGCAAAAATTCTCTCGCCCGATAAAAAAGTGCTCCTGCCAAACTTAAACTCCGGCTGCCAAATGGCAAATATGATAGATTCCAAGCGCATGAAAGAATTTAAAGACAAGTATCCCGGCGTTCCGGTTGTGTGTTATGTGAATTCAACCGCAGAAGTCAAGGCATTGGCGGATATTTGCTGTACAAGTTCAAATGCCGTTGATATAGTAAGGTCATTAGGGGTTAAAAAAGTTCTCTTTGCACCGGATTGTTATCTGGGCTCATGGGTTGCAAAAAAACTTCCAGAGGTAGAAATAATCTCATACAACGGTTTTTGCCCCACTCATTTAAGGCTTATGCCCGATGAGATTAAAAAAATGCGAATTTTATACCCTGATGCTGCCGTTTTGCTGCACCCGGAATGTCATCGCGAAGCCGTTAAGCTTGCTGATTTTGTCGGTTCCACAACCCAAATTATGCAATATTGCGAAAAAAGCAAAAAGAAAACTTTTCTTATAGGAACTGAAAAAGGTGTGGTAGACAGATTATCGCGCGATTTGCCGGAAAAAGAATTTATACTTATAACAGACAGGCTCATTTGCCACAATATGAAATACAATACTCTTGAAGATATTTTGCATGTGCTTGAAACCGGCGAAAATGAGGTTTTTGTGGAAGAAAATCTAAGAAAAGCCGCCCTTTGCGCAATTGAGCGTATGGTAGAGTGCAGAGTATAATTTAAAGCTGCACACCTTTTTTAACCCCCGCGCAAACTACGCGTTTAATGCCCGCCATATCACAAATAACATCGCAAACTTCAAAGCCTCTTTGCTCAAAAAGCCCGCAAATATCGTCCGCTTGGCCTTGTGCGCACTCAAAGGCAATAAAACCGGAGGGTTTTAGATATTTTTTTGCTTCATTTATTATTTTTATATAAAATTCAAGTCCGTCCTCACCTGCTAAAAGCGCGCTTTTGGGCTCAAAATTCAAAACGGTTTTATCAAGCTTTAAGTAGTCGTCTTTCTTGATGTATGGCGGATTTGACACGATTAAGTCAAATTTTTCGCCATCCCTGATTGAAGAAAACACGTCCGATTTTCTAAAAATTACCTTTCTTATCAAATCGAGCTTTTGGGCATTTTCAAGCGCAACCTGGAGCGCATTTGTACTGATATCGACCCCCAAAACCTCAATATCCGGCAGGTTTTTTGCAATCATGCAAGCTATACACCCGCTTCCCGTGCCGATTTCAAGTACATTTGGCGCTGTTTTTAAATTTCTAATCTTATCAATTGCACATCTTACAAGAAATTCTGTTTCTTCCCGCGGGATAAGTGTATCGGGAGTTACAATAAACTTTTCGCCCATAAAATAAGAGTATCCGAGCATATATTGCAGCGGTTCGCCGCTTAATGCAAGTTTTTTAGCGAAATTTAAAACTTCTTCTTTGTTTTCAACGTCTTTATCCAATAGCATATCTTCAAATTTTAAATGCCCGACTTCGCGCACTATAATTCGCGCTTTTGCCTCCGCTTCATCAATCTGAGCGTCTTTAAGAATTTTTTTCACTTCAAGAAAAGTCTTGTTCATCTTCTCCTTTTTTGCCGCTATCGTCGATAATTTCCATTATCCAATTCCTTAAGTCCAATCTTGTTGCACCCTCCAGCGGTTTTTTGGGCACATTATGCGCACGTGCGACTTTATCATAATACCACAGCTGTTTTTTTGTAGGCTTTAATTTCGACATTTTGTAATCATTTGCGCGTTTTCTTGCCTCTTTTTGAGAGGCTTTTTGTCTTTCCAAAAGGGGCTTTAGCGCTTCTTTTTGTTTGTTTTCCCAAAAAATATATTTAAAAAATTTTATAATATCTCCCAAAAACTCATCGTTTGAAAAATTATCCAGAGCAAATTCAAAATGAGGAGAACCGACGTCCATGTAATAATTTTCCTCTTCGATAAATTTATCCAAAAGTTCATTTTCATCGCAGTTTTGATGTTTTTTTGCAAAAGACCTTAAAAAACTCACCAGCTGCGAACGCTGGCGTGGTGTAAGATACAAAAAAACGCTGTTTTTAATATATTGCATATTAAATTAAATCATCGGGTTTAATTTGTTTTTTGTCAAGACAAAATTTGGCAAAGCGCGCGCGGATAGGGTCGCTTGCAGCATCAGACACAATAAAATCGCTTGTTTTTTTCTTTTGGTCTTTTTCGATTTTTTTCTCGTCAATAAAAGTAATTTTGTCTTTTTCCATAGCGTTTATATACCTTTTATATATTAATAAAGTATTTTAATTTCAAAAAATTGCACATTTTGTAAAATTACTTAACATCCAAACCCAAAGATTTAATAAAATTATCATCCTTTTGCCAATTTTTTACAACTTTTACAAAGAGTTCCAAGAAAACTTTCTTTTCAAGGATTTTTTCAAGCTCAAGGCGCGCTCTTGTGCCTATTTCTTTAATCATTGCACCGCCTTTGCCGATTATTATCTTTTTTTGCGAGTCCGAAGCCACAATAATCTGTGCGCTTATTCTGTCCATATTTTCTTCTTCGCTGTAGTTTTCAATTATTACGGCGCAATTGTGCGGGATTTCATCTTTTGTAAGGAAAATAATTTTCTCCCTTATAATTTCGGATGCGATTTCTCGCATGTTTGAATCGGTCACTTCATCGTCGTCATAAAGCTTTTGGCCCTCGGGGATATATTTTTTTATTTTTTCAATTAAATCGTTTATGTTTCTGCCTGTTTTTGCGCTTATTTTAACGCTTTCAACAGGTTTTTCAAAAAGCTTTTTATAGCTGTATGTGTTTACTTCGCGTTTTGCTAAATCCGCTATTGTATCAACCTTATTTAAAACAAGCAGTACCGGTGATTTTGCTTCTTTTATATAATTTTCAAAAATCCATTTATCTCCTCTGCCCGCTTCAAAATTAGCATCAACAAGGAATAAAATTAAATCAACATCATCCGCAATACTCTTTGATTGCACCAAAAGTGCCTCACCGAGCTTATTTTTTGGCTTATGAATACCCGGGGTATCAATAAAAACTATCTGAGAATTTTCATCGCAATAAATTCCCTTTATATTTTTTCTTGTGGTCTGGGCAAGAGGAGTTGTTATTGCAATTTTTTGCCCGACAAGCCTGTTCAGAAGGGTAGATTTGCCGACATTGGGGCGTGCTATAATCGCAACAAAACCGGATTTGAAATCAGACACTTGATTTTGAGCCATTTAACTCCTTTCTTTGCCACAAAAAATTATTCATTGTATAATGACGAATATAAAAATATTATAATATAAAATTTAATTTTATTAAGACCTCTAAAATAAGCATAAAAAGGTTAATCAGGATGAAAAAAATTTTTCTAATATTATTGGGGATAGTAACTTTTGGCGGTTTTGCAAATGCAATTGAAAGCGATTTTAAAAACAGCCTTTTAAAAGTCGATTATGTAAAAACTTCAAATGACAGCTATAATATCCGTCTATTCACCCAAAAGCCATACAGTGAACCGATTAAGGTAATTAAAAAAACAAATACAAATTACTATATCCTTCTTCCTGAAACATTTCACTCGGTAAGCTCCGTTGCACCCACAGGCGACATTAAAAGCACCGAGGTAAAACTTTTCCCATACGCGGGACAAGATTTAAACAACGGTTATACAAAAATAAGCATATATACTACAAAACCGCTTAACATAAAAGCTCAACTTAACAGCTCAACAGGTGCCGTTGCTCCTTCAATTAACGCAAAAGAGCTTGCAAAACTGGATAGTGCTTTTAATCAAAATAATGCTCAAGAAGCCGCAAAAATTCAAGCGCAACGCGAAGCGCAATTAAAAGCCCAACGTGAAGCACAGGCGCGTCAGGAAGCACAAAGGCAGGCACAGCTTAAGGCTCAAAAGGAAGCTCAATTAAAAGCACAAAAAGAAGCTGCCCAAAAAGCCGCAGCAGCGCAAGCGGAACAACTAAGACAGCAACAGGAAGCCAAAAGACAGGCGCAATTAAAAGCCCAGCGTGAAGCACAGGCGCGTCAGGAAGCAGAGTTAAAAGCCCGCCAAGAAGCACAAAGGCAGGCACAGCTAAAGGCTCAAAAAGAGGCTGCTGCGCGAGCACAAAGGGAAGCTGCACAAAAAGCAGCACAACAGGCACAACAACCAAAACAACAGCAGAACCGACAGACAAATGCGGTTCAACAAGCACCTTTAAAGCAAAATGCACAAACGCAAAATTCAAATAAACTGCAAGTTTCAGATGAAGCGGGACAAGCATACAACAAAATACACGGAGCGGACTTTAACAAAGAAAAAAAGTCCGAAGCGGAGTCTTTTACTGAGGCTCCCGGAAACAACGAAGGACTTGCAGACCTTGAAAAAAACAATATCATAACCGAAGATATTGAAAACACTCCTGGCAAAGGACAAATTTCTGACAATCCGGACAAAGATGAAAACAAGGCATCATTTAAAGAAATTTTAAAAGATAAATTAAAACCCCTTATCTCGCATCTTCGTCCGTATTATTATATAATAGCTGATAATATTATACTCTTTGGCGCACTTATTATTGCCCTTGGCGGAATATTACTGCTCAGTATTAATTTTATTACCACTAAAAATAAGAAAAAAGGAACGGCTAAAAGCATGGAAAATGAACAAACATTAGAAGATACTACCGAAAATTCAGACCTTGAAGCATTAAAAAATGATATTAATTCAAGCTTTAAACAGGAAGAAAATACAGCAGCTACAGATGACATTCAATCGTTTAAAGACGAATTTAAAGAGCTTGCCTATGATATCGAACAGCAAGACTCCGCTGTCGGAACATTGGAAGCTTCGGAAGAAATACAGGAAGAAGAACCGCCAGAGGAAGAATACATTGAACCTGAGATTTTATCATCCGTTGAAATTGCGCCAAATCGCGGCTTTATGGTAATTGATAGACAGGGCGTAAAAGCGCTTTTTGGCTACATAAAAGATGAAGTCTTTCTGCTTTATCAATTTAAAGAGTTTCTTTCAAATTATGAAATAAAATTCAGAATGTCTGAAAAACAAGACAATAAAGCGTTTTTCATTGTAAAAATAGATAAATTTAAACTGCTGGTAAGGGTTACAAACTCCGCAATGCGCCTGGAACTTGAAATGTAATGAACAAAACAAAAAAAGATAAAAAAATAAAACTTGATACAAAAAAATGGGGAATTAACTACAACAAAAACGAATACTATGAAGTTGTAGAATCAAATCAGGCGCGCCCGCTGGAGTCTTTCAAAAAAAATGCTAAATTTTGACCAAAATATAAAAATCATATATACTTAAAATAAAAGGAACAGCCTTGGTGGATAATAAAAACATAAAAAACGGTTTTACTCTTGCAGAAATATTAGTCACGCTCGGAGTCATAGGCGTGGTTGCCGCTATGACAATCCCGATTGTTATGGCAAACGCAAAACAGTACGAATTTAAAACCGGCGGTAAAAAGGCTTTTTCTGTCATGAGCAGTGCAATTCAAAACATGACAAGGTCAGGACTGTATCCGGAAAACTTTATCAATGCCACTGATACAGAAAAAGAAGAATTTTACAAAGAGCTTGAAAAACACCTTGTAATTGTTAAAAAAGATACCGATGCGGAAGGAAACGACGTCATTTACACAGGCGACGGCATTGCATATCATTTTGTAAACACAAATGAATACTATGCCGATGTTAACGGTGATAAAGGCCCTACAAAAACAAGCTCCGCAAAAAATACCTGGTCTTACGCAAAATATGACAATGAGGACGATCTTTTTGAGTCTTCTTCTTGGGATAATGTAAGGGTATCGGATGTGTTTTACATAGGCTTTAATCCGGACACCGGCGCGGGCGTGGTTCTGCCCTATGTTCAAAATGCTCCGCAAATAGCATTCCCAAATGCACAGACAAATAATAAACCTTAATGTTTAAGATTTTTGGCAATATTTTTTTCAATGTCTTTTTTCTTTAAGGCTTCTCTTTTGTCGTAGAGTTTTTTACCTTTTGCAAGAGCAATTTCAAGCTTTGCCCACTTGCCGCACAAAAAAAGCTCAAGCGGCACGATTGTATAGTTTTCCTGTTTAATTTTGCCCGACATTTTTAAAATTTCTTTTTTATTTAAAAGCAGCTTTCTTGTGCGCTTTTCTTCATGGTTAAATCTGTTCCCCTGCTCATAGAGGCTTATGTGTGCATTATATAAAAATGCCTCTCCGTCCTCGATTTTTACAAAACTGTCTTTTAAATTCAGCGCTCCTTTTCTGATTGATTTTATCTCGGTTCCCGTCAAAACAAGCCCTGCGGTGTATTTATCAAAAATCAAAAAATCATGAAACGCTTTTTTATTTGTTGAAATAATTTTTTTCTGCATAAAAGGATTATAACACAATATTGTTATGCTATAATGTTGGCTGAGATGAACAAAGTTAAATTTGATTTAACAGCACAAAAAAAACTAATCATTACGGGGCTTTTGATTTCAACCGTACTTATCGTAGGGGTTGCCTTTTTTGCCATAAGCAAAATTCAGCAAAAATTATACGATTCATACGGAAGTTTCGGACAGCTTTTGACAAAAACCCTTGCCATACAAAGCTATGAACTTACAAAAGACACTCCTGCGGAATATAAATATAATCTTTTAAGAACGCATGCAAATTCAATTTTAACAAGCAACAAAGACATCTCTTTTATAACTTTTAAAGACGAAAAAGGCAAAATAATCTACACAACCGCAGACGCCTACAATCGCCGTGCACAGGATACAAGAATAAATATAAGCTCTCCTATGACAGATTCTTTCGGAAGAATTGTAGGAGTGGTAGAAATCGGCCTTAGCGCGGATATGGCAAGCGTTGTTGCGCATACGACAAAAAATTCCATGCTTATTGTCTTTACTCTTGTATGGATAATTTTTACTGCCGTAATTTTAATAAATACATTTTTAATAACCCGCGAATTAAGGCTTTTGCATCACGGTGTAAAAGAAATCTCCGGCGGGAAATTCGGCACCGTGCTTGATTATAAACAAGCATCCGGGGAGATAAAAGAACTGTTTTCGGCATTTAATGACATGTCAAAAAGGCTTCATACTTACGAAGAACAAAATGTCGACCAGCTAACTCTTGAGCGCAACAAACTTGAAGCGGTGCTGATGAGCATTGTAAACGGGGTTGTGGTTTGCGACAATTATGACAAAGTTTCAATGCTAAACCCTGCCGCGCAAAAAATTCTCTCTGTCACCCCGATGGATTTAATCGGCACATCAATCCAAAACTATTGCGACACAAACGGAGAACTGTGTTTTAGAGAAAAAATAAGCATTTTTAAAGACACTCCGCTTGACGTGATGGAAAATAAGCCCCTTGAATTTAACATTGATGTAGACAAAAGGGTTATAAAAACGCTCATTTCTCCGATGTATTCCAAAGTACACGATTATATGGGCTATATTATAATTCTTATCGACATTACAAAAGAAGCCGAGGTGGACAAACTTAAAAACGATTTTATCTCAAATGTATCCCATGAATTAAGGACTCCTGTTACAATTCTTACAAGCTATGCCGAAACACTTTATCAATACGGAAAAGATTTTAATTATGATGAGCAAAAAGAATTTATCGGCACGATTAATCAGGAAGTTATCCGTTTGAATAAAATGGTAAACGACATTTTAGACTTTTCAAAACTTCAAAACGACATTGAGCTTGAAAAAACAAAACAAAACATCATGCCGGTAATTGAACGCTCTATTGAAGAGCATAAAATCCTCGCCGATGAAAAAAATATTACTTTCTCGGTTATAAAAGAGCCTAATTTACCCGAGGTTGCATTTAATGAGCAAAGCATAGAGCGTGTTTTGTCCAACCTTATAACAAATGCCATTAAATATTCGCCTGATAATTCAAGAGTGAAAATCCGTGCCGAAATTGCAAAAGACCCTAAATACCTTGAAGTAAGCATAGAAGATATGGGCATGGGAATAGCTCCTGAGTATCAGGAGAAAATTTTTGACAGATTTTTCAGAATTGAAAATGCAACTCATACAATTAAAGGCACGGGGCTTGGGCTTCACCTTGTAAAAATTGCCATTGAAAAACACCATGGCGGCAAAGTTTTTGTACACTCAAAAGTAGGAGAAGGTTCAACATTCGGCTTTTGGCTGCCGCTTGATAGTGCAGATAACACAAACAAAAACGCAAAAGAACCTGTTGCAATCGCTGCTTTGGAAGCACAAAACAAAAAGGATGAAAAACAGCCTCAAGCGCAAGAAAAAATCTATGTAGAGCCTAAAATTTCTACCATAAACGATTATGATAATAAGGCAAAAAAAGACGCGGAATTTGTGGATGCGCCGGCAAAAGAAGAAAACCAAAACGCACAAAATATAGCTGCAGAAAATGAAAATGTACGCTCTAAACCGCTCGAAGACGGCGGCTGGGAAATAACTTTTGAAGTCCGCGATAAAAACGAATAAGCAGAATAAAATTCTGTGCTATAATACAAATATGAACAAAGCACAAATTTATACAATGGCATCATGCCCCTACTGCCAGAAGGCAAAAAAGCTGCTAAAAGCATTAAATATTGAATTTAGTGAAATTGATGTGACAAATTCTTTTGTTGAAATGCAAAAGACCCTCGGAGAAAAATTTTCGCTTAAAGATATTTCAACCGTTCCGCAAATTATCCTAAATGATAAATATGTAGGCGGATATGACGATTTAGAGGGTTATTATAAGAAAAATAATTTAGCCGACTATCTGCAATAGAAGGACAATATAAACTCTGATTTCAGGGTGCATAATTAATGCATGAAAAAATTATTTTTAATTCTTTTTTTGTGCTGCCTTCCTGTTTCGGCGCAACAGCCATATAGGGTTGTAAATCCTGATGAGAATACAAAGGTGGAAATAATTCTGGATAAAGATGCGCGCGAATTTAAAGGCAATATTGAAATTATCAACGGAGCGCCTTGTTTTGATTTAATTTTGTGCAACGAAAAGGGACTTGAACTAAAACGCACAAAGACAGACCCTTTAGGACAGTATAATTTTGGCGCACTCAATAAAGGACGATATTTTTTAAAATTTGATAATATCATAAAACAAACAGAGCCCAAAAAAGATAAAGCCGCACCTTATATTATGGATTTGCCCTATGTAAAAAAGAAAGCTCGGGGCTAATTTTGAGCGGGAATTTTATGCCGTTAAATAACATCATTTAATCAGCTTATTTAGTTCATCCTCATTATCAACAACCCTGAAAAGTTCTTCCGGAGGGCATTTTATCAGTTTTGTTTCATATAATTTTTGATACTGTTCGACAAGACCTTTGAAAAAATCCCTTCCGACAAGGATAATTTGTTTTTTATCCTGCGGATTTCCATAGTAATTTTTTGTAATCAAAGTTGTTGCTTCCTGCAAAGTTGTTGAGCTTCCGGGGAAAATAACAAAAGTGTTTGCAACTTGGGCAAATTTTTCAATTCTTTCCGCTTCGCTGTTTGAATATGTCAGGGGAATGCAGTTTTCAAGGTCTTCATCTCCCCAAAGGGGCTTCGCTATTATTGCAAGATTTTGAGCCGGTCTGCCGTCAATATCCTTTTGTGAATACGTTTTTGCGCTCTTATATGCCGCGCCCATAATGCCTGAATTGCCGCAGCCATGGACAATATTTTTCCCACCAAGTACAAGCGCCTTTGTAATTTGCGAGCATTTATCCATATAATCAAGTATTTCATCCGTACTTTTTGAGCTTCCCAAAATGCCTACAGTGTTATCTTTAGATTGCCGTGTTAAATATCTCTTATCAATTGTTTGCGGAATTGAGGCAATTGAAGCTGTATTCATTTTTAAAACTCTCCTTTGTGCGGTTTTTCAATTTACTCTCTATAAAGTATGAAGAAAAAAATTTTTGCCCTTTAATCAAGCTTCAATTTATCAAACCCCAGAAGTACTGCGCCAATCATGCCTGCGTAATTACCTGATGATGCGTGTAAAATTTTTGTGGGCATGGTCACAATTTCCTCATTTACAAGCTTTTCCATATATTCTATATCGCAGAATTTACCCATTGAGCCTGATAAAACAATACAATCGGGATCAAAAATATCCGCGAGGCCACAAAGACCCGCTATGATGTGATTTTGCCAGATATTATAAGCACGAAGCATTTTTTCATCACCCTTATCAACCCCTTCAATTATATCGTAAGTTGTGATGTCTTTATTGCCCGTCACATCTATTCCCGAAAGCCTCAGCCCGTTTCCCGAAGCGTAAATTTCAAAACAGTCATAAGCGCCGCAGGTACAGCGTCTTTTTTTATCCAATGACATTTTAAAATGCATTTCGCCCGCGGTGCCTGATTTACCCTTTAAAAGTCTGCCGTCGACAATTATCCCGCCGCCTACTCCCGTGCCTAAAGTAAGAGTAATGCTGTTTTCCATGCCTTTTGCGCTTCCCGTTTTGTACTCTGCCCAGGCGGCACAGTTTGCGTCATTTTCAACAAATACGGGCTTATTTGAAAGACTGCTAAAGTCCGTATTCGGGTAACCCTCGGGCAGATTGGCGGTTGAGCATATAACTTTTGTATTTTCCCGATTAACCCCGCCCGCGGTTGAAATTGCGCTGAATTCGACTTCGCCTTCGTATTTTGAAATTATCTCTTTTAATTTTTCAACAATTTCTTTGGCTGTTTTTGGCGTCGAATACTTTTCGACCTCAGAGCATATTTCTCCCGAGCCGTTTATAAGTGCGGCGTAGATTTTTGTACCGCCGATATCAATTCCTAATGCCGTTTTCATTTTAAAATCTCCGTAAATCTTTTTGTTATTAACTGCGGACGGGTAATCGCCGAACCTATTACAACACAAAATGCGCCAAGGTCAAATGCTTTTTTGGCTTGCTCGGGTGTCCAAATTTTTCCCTCCACAATGACAGGCACCGAAAAATCTCTGCACAGGGCGCTGCACAGTTCAAAATCAGGTTCATCGGGTTTATTTTGCGTTTCTCTCGTATAGCCGCTTAAGGTGGTTGAAACAATATCCGCACCAAGCTCTATTGCGTTTTTTGCCTCGTCATAGGTTGCAATGTCCGCCATGGCAAGTTTATTTTGTGATTTTATAAAATTTATAATATCGCAGAGTTTTTCATTGTTTGGTCGTTTTCTCATTGTGGCGTCAAATGCGGCAATGTCCGCCCCCGCCTCGATTACATCCCTTGCGTCATTTAGTGTCGGGGTGATATAGACAGTATCCAAGTAATTATCAGGGATTTTTTCAGGCTTTGTTATTCCTATAACGGGAATTTTCGGGAACATTTTTTTTGCATTTTTAATATCCCTTACACCTGCGAGTCTTAATCCGCCCGCACCGCCGCAAACGACACTTTCCATCATGGCATTTAGCGCAATCTCTTGGTACAAAGGCTCATTGGGCATTGCCTGCACCGAGACAACAATTTTTCTTTTCAAGTTTTGTAACATATATGAACTACCTTTTAGAGAAATTATACACCAAATTGACCATGATTTTTGTTTTTGATTTATACTATTATACAGACACACTTAAATTAAAATAAGAGGAACTATGACTAAACACAGTATTGAAAAACAAGACAACAATCTTGTAAAAATCACCATCACAGTTGATGCAAAACAGGCAGACGAAACTTACAACAGAACTTTAAAGAAAATCGGTTCAAATATCAACATTGCAGGCTTTAGAAAAGGCAAAGCCCCCAATAATGTTATTGAAAAATATGTCGGCACCGACAGAATTAAAATAGAAGCTATTGAAACCCTGTTCCCGCAGGAATTTGCAAAAATAGCTCAGGAAGAAAAACTTGACCTTGCAACACAACCGCAGATTGAACATTTTGAGTACGAAAAGGGGAAAGATTTAACAATTGATGTTAAAGCGGAATTAAAACCCGAAGTCAATCTGGCGCCGTATAAAGATGTTGAGGTTGAATATGAAGAGTTTAAGGGCGAAGACGACGCTATGGACAAGGAGCTTGAAGCCCTTCAAAACAGATTTTCGACTTTGGAAAAAGTTGACAGAGCTTCAAATGAAACAGACGTTGTTGTTTTTGACTTTGAAGGAAGCGCAAACGGCGAACTCATTGAGCATGGCAGCGCTAAAAACTACACTCTCGATTTAGCTCATTCAAATTTCATCCCCGGATTTGCACAGGGTCTTGTAGGGCACAGCGCAGGGGAAGAATTTGTTATTGACGTTACATTCCCCGAAAACTACCACGAACCGAAGCTAAAAGGGGCACCCGCGCAGTTTAAAATCAATCTGCATGAGGTAAAAGAGCGCAAATTGCCCGAATTAAACGATGAACTGGCTAAAAAAGCGGGGAAATTTGAAACTCTTGACGCGCTTAAAGAAGACATTAAAAAATACCTTGAAGATGCCAAAAACTTTGAAAACGAAAGAAGAAAATCCGACGCGATTTTTAACAAAGTTTATGATGAAACAAATATTGATATACAAGAATCAATGATAGCGCGCGAAATGGAAGCAGTAAGAGAAGAAACAAAACAAAACGCCCTGCGTCAGGGTCAAGACTGGCAAAAACTCGTTGATGCGGAAGGTTTGGAATCGGTTAATCAAAAGCTCAGAGATGAAGCAATTAAAAGAATTAAAAATTCTTTGATAATTGAAAAAATCGCAAAAAATGAGAATATAAAAGTAGAACAGAGCGATTTATTGACTCAAATTCAAGAACTTGCAAGAATGTACGGCTCAAACGCTACTTCGGTTTTTGAAGAAATGAAAAAAAATCCCTCTTCCTTTGCTTTTCTTTCGCAGCAAATAGCAACCAGAAAAGTAAATGAGCTTTTATTAAACTCAAACAAATTCAAAACAAAAGCATAAATACTCTTAATTGAAAGGAAATAATAATGAGTTTTGTACCTGTAGTAATAGAACAATCATCACGCGGTGAAAGGTCTTTTGACATTTTCTCGAGATTATTGAGAGAAAGAATTATATTTTTAGGCACACCGATAGATGATATGGTTGCAAATCTTGTAGTAGCGCAAATGCTTCTTTTGGACAGCGAAAATCCCGAAAAAGACATTATGCTATACATAAACTCCCCAGGCGGTTCGGTTACGGCAGGCTTTGCAATTTATGACACAATGCAGCACATAAGGTCCGATGTATCGACTATTTGCCTTGGCCAAGCAGCCTCTATGGGCGCATTTTTGCTCTCATCAGGTACAAAAGGCAAGCGCCTCGCCCTTCCGCACTCAAGAATACTTATCCACCAGCCTCTTGGCGGTGCTCAGGGCCAGGCAACCGATATTGAAATTCAGGCAAATGAAATTTTAAGAATTAAAAAATCTTTAAACAATATCCTTGCCAACAACACAGGCCAGCCTTTGAAAAAAATCGAAAAAGACACCGACCGCGATTATATTATGACACCCGAAGAAGCGGTTGAATACGGCATGATAGACAGAGTAATCACCCTTGACAATGCCGAAAATAAAGAAAATTAATTTGGAGAAATTAAATGTCAAAAATCGACGAACCGAATTTAAAATGTTCATTTTGCGGCAAAACGCAGGATCAGGTCAAAAAGCTGATTGCAGGCCCTGATGTATGCATTTGCGATGAGTGCATTGAGCTTTGCAATGAAATTTTAGATGAGGAATTATTTAACCTTAAAGGCGAAGAAAAAGCTCAGGAAGCAGAATTGCTCTATGAAGGCATTCCAAAACCGCATGAGATTAAAGCGTATCTTGATGAGCACATTGTAGGGCAGGATGACGCCAAAAAGGTTCTCTCCGTCGCTGTTTACAACCACTACAAAAGAATTGCCCACAACATGGAAAATCAAAAGTCCGACGTTGAAATTCAAAAGAGCAACATTCTTCTTGTGGGCCCAACAGGTTCGGGTAAAACGCTGCTTGCGCAAACGCTTGCAAAGCTTTTAAACGTTCCTTTTGCCGTAGCCGATGCCACTACCCTTACGGAAGCGGGCTATGTGGGTGATGATGTTGAAAACATCCTTTTAAGGCTCTATCAAAGCGCCGACTACAACGCGCAGAAGGCTGAGCGCGGCATAATTTACATCGATGAAATAGATAAAATTGCAAGAAAATCGGAAAACCCCTCCATCACACGTGATGTATCGGGCGAAGGCGTACAGCAGGCACTTTTAAAAATGATAGAAGGAACCGTGGCAAACGTTCCTCCGCAAGGCGGAAGAAAGCACCCTCATCAGGAATTTATACAAATTGATACTTCAAATATATTGTTCATTGTGGGCGGAGCTTTTGTAGGACTGGATAAAATTGTTGAAAGGCGCGCAGGTGACTCCTCTACCGTCGGTTTTGGCTCAAATCCCGTGTCCGCAGCACAAAAAGAACTTCAAGCGGCGAAAATGCTCAAAAAATTACAGCCCGATGACCTCTTAAAATTCGGCCTAATCCCTGAATTCATCGGCAGAATTCCCGTGTATACCGTTTTAGATCCGCTTGATGAAGAAACTCTTAAAATGATTTTGACACAGCCTAAAAATGCCATTGTCAAGCAGTATCAATGCTTAATGCAAATGGATGGCGTTGAGCTTAAATTCGACGATGAAGCAATTGATTTAATCGCAAAAGAAGCAATCAAAAGGAAAACGGGCGCCCGTGCGCTTCGCTCAATTGTAGAAGAAATTATGCTTGATGTTATGTATGAAGTTCCGACCAATCCCGAAATAAAGACTTTTACGGTCACTGCTGATATGGTAGGAAAAAAAAAGAACGTAGCGGAGCTAATCAAGCTGCCGACGAAAAATGAAATCCAAAATGTGCACGAAGACATCGCATAAGTGATGTAAATTTCTTGCACAGCAGGAATAATAAAGATAAAATATTGCTATAACCGGTTTGGAGAAAAAAATGAAAAAGATTTTGAAATTTTTCGCGATTTTAATTTGTACCTTTGCTTTGAGTATATCAAACGCTTTTGCGCAGACTTTTAACGACCTGCCAAGTTCACACTGGGCTTATGAAGCCGTTGAATATCTATACGAAAACGGCGTTGTAGTAGGCTATCCCGACGGCAGCTACAAAGCTGATAATAACGTTACAAGGGCCGAATTTTGTTCCATGGTTGTAAGCGCGCTCAGGCTCCGCGAAAAATCAATTAACACAACAAGAGATTTTAAAGACGTTGAGGACTGGTACTGGGCTTATAACGACATCCAGCTTGCTTCATTTTTTGATCTTGTCGTAGGTACGCCCGATGGTTATTTTTACCCCACAAATACCGTAACCCGTGCAGAAGTACTTTCGGTCGTGCTAAATTCCCTTTCAACAAGCGATATGACGCAGGAAGAGGCACTTAATATATTATCAAAATACCCCGATGCCAATGAAGTCCCCCTTTGGGCATTGGTTAAAACGGCAAAAGCTGTTCTAAACGGCTTGATGTACAATACCCCCGGACACGAGCACACGCTTGAACCCAACCGCGAAGCGACCCGCGGCGAAGTTGCAATGTTTTTATACAATATGATGGCACAAGTTTCAATCCGCCCGAGCGAAAAACTTGCGGATAAACAGCGCCCCATAATAAAAGACGGCTATGTCGTTGAAAATGCTTACTTTGACGGCGATGAAATCGTTATCCCCGCGGGAACCATTCTGCCGCTTGGTGTTATGGAATGTATTAACGTACAAAAGGCAAAACCGGGCGATCCTTTCATCGCGCGTGCTCTGGTTAACTTTGTAAACAAAGACAGAGTGCTTTTAATCCCAATCGGAACACAATTCAGCGGAAAAATAATAAAAACCAAAAAACCTTTGAGATTTTTCAGAAACGCATATATCGCACTTCAAACAGAGGCCGTGCTTGACAGAGACGGCAATGTACTTGCCCCCGCGTTTGCAACACTGGGTCAAAAAGAGCCTGATATGCGCTTAATCAGAGGCTGTCCGCACTTGACAAAAGTGCGCTACTACGGCACAAGAACACAAAAAATGTGGATACACAAATCTCAAAGAGTCGAATTTGTGCTTCAAGAGCCGCTTAGAATAAAGGTTCTGGACAATCAATTTATTCCGGAATAAATAAAAAATTAAATAAAGATTAATTTTTGTAAATTTAAATAAAATCCTTATTATTATAAATAATATAATAGTAAGGATTTTTTTATGCTTGATAATTTAACCCAATCATCACAAAGTATCGTAATTAACGCTCAGGAAATAGCCAAACAATACTCAAACTCTTTTATAGAGCCTATGCATATCCTCTATGCGCTCTCATTAAGCCCGCAAAGCTCCGCATCTGACCTTATGGCGGATTTAAAGCTTAATACAAATCTTTTCAAAGAGGATTTAAGGGCATGTGTCAACAATCTTCCGAAAGTAAGCGCACAGAGCGAAATTTATTTTTCAAAAGACACGGCAAAGATTTTTGAGCTGGCAGATGGCGAGGCAAAAAATTTAAAAGATAAATTTATCTCGCCCGAACATCTGCTCCTTGCGCTGTGCGATTTTGCTCAAAGCGCCAACTCAAACAGCAGTACAAACTCTGATATAGTAAGGATTTTCAACAAATTTTCAATAACAAAAGATAAAATTTTAAATTCTATGAAAAAAATAAGAGGTGATAAAAAAGTGGATACAAATAATGCTGATGAAGATTATAAAATAATGGAAAAATTCTCAATCGACCTTACCGAACGCGCACGCGAAGGCAAGCTTGACCCTGTAATAGGCAGGGATGAGGAGGTCAGAAGAATTATCCAGGTATTAAACAGAAGAACAAAAAACAACCCCGTGCTAATCGGTGAAGCGGGCGTTGGTAAAACGGCAATTGTCGAAGGTCTTGCCCAAAGGATTATAAGGGGCGATGTGCCCGAGAGCCTTAAGGATACAAAGCTTGTTTCTCTTGATATCGGCGCGCTTGTTGCGGGCGCAAAATTCAGGGGAGAATTTGAAGAAAGGCTTAAAAAGGTTATCTCGGAAGTCGAAAAGTCACAGGGACATATAATTATGTTCATTGATGAACTGCACACAGTTGTAGGCGCGGGCGCGTCAGAAGGCTCAACGGATGCCGGAAACCTCCTAAAACCTATGCTTGCGCGCGGTCAGATAAGGACAATCGGCGCAACTACCGTTAATGAATACAGAAAATATATTGAAAAAGACCCCGCACTGGAGCGCCGTTTCCAGCCTGTTTTAGTGGATGAGCCGAGTGTAGAAGATACTATTTCAATCTTAAGAGGTTTAAAAGACAAATACGAAGTTCACCACGGGGTAAGGATTAAAGACTCTGCGCTTGTTGCGGCGGCGGAACTTTCAAACCGCTATATAACGGACAGATTTTTGCCCGACAAAGCAATTGACCTTGTCGATGAAGCAGCCTCGAGTGTCAGAATTGAAATCGATTCAATGCCCGAGGAACTTGATAAACTGGAGCGGCAAAAACTCCAGCTTCAAATTGAGCTGCAATCGCTAAAATCCGACAATGATAATCAGGATGAGGACAAAATAAATGCCGTAAACAAAACCCTTGAAGAAATAAGCGCCAAAGCTGACGTATTAAAAAAACAGTGGGAAGCCGAAAAAAGCAGTATCAAGGGCGAAGCCGGCATAAAGGCGGAAATTGAAAAAGTCCGCCACGACATTGAAAACGCCGAAAGAGATGCCGACCTTGAAACGGCGGCAAAACTTAAATACGGCACCCTTCCCGAACTTGAGCGGAAATTAAAAGAAGCAAAAAGCAATCAGGGCAAGAAAAACACCCTCTTAAAAGAAGAAATTGACGACGAGGACATTGCACAGGTTGTTTCAAAGTGGACAGGCGTGCCCGTTTCAAAACTTGTCGAATCCGAAAGCAAAAAACTAATCGAAATGGAAAATTTAATACACAAACGTGTTGTCGGTCAAAATGAAGCGGTAGAAGTTGTTTCCGACTCCATCCGCCGTGCCCGCTCCGGTTTAAAAGACCCGAAACGCCCTATCGGCACATTTTTATTCCTCGGCCCTACGGGTGTGGGCAAAACTGAACTTGCCAAAGCACTTGCTGAGTTTATGTTTATGGATGAAGATGCGCTCATTCGTATTGATATGACAGAATATATGGAAAAACATTCCGTTTCAAGGTTGATAGGCGCGCCTCCCGGATATGTCGGATATGACGAGGGCGGACAGCTTACCGAAAGAGTAAGGAGAAAACCCTACTCCGTTATACTTTTTGATGAAGTTGAAAAAGCGCACCCCGATGTGTTTAACATCATGCTGCAAATTTTTGATGACGGACGTTTGACAGATTCAAAAGGCAGAACGGTTGATTTTAAAAATACAATCATCATTATGACCTCAAACATAGGTTCGGATATAATTTTGGACAATGCAGTCAAAGGCTTGCTCTCCCAAAGTGAAAAAGAACACACCAAAGAAGAGGTCAGCGCAAGACTGCGCGATTATTTTAAACCTGAATTTTTGAACAGAATTGATGAAACGGTTTATTTTGACGCGCTTACGCTTGACGATTTGAAGCATATTGTGGATATTCAGGTTCAATATCTTAAAAAACTGCTTGAAGCAAGGAAAATTGAAATTGAAATCACGGAAGATGCCAAAGAACGCCTTGCTCTCAATGGTTTTAACCCGATATACGGCGCCCGTCCGCTGAAACGCGAAATCCGCCAAAGTATCGAAAACCCGCTCTCAAAAGCACTTTTAAAAGGTGAATTTAAAGACGGGGATAAAATAAAAATCGATGAAAAAGACGAAAAGATAACCTTTTCACTGCAATAAAAAATAAGTTAATATTTTGCAGCGTACCTCTGCATTATGCGCTACGCCCGTATTGCAGCTTTTCGCACACTTCATCAAAATATTTAACGCTTTCAAAAAGTGCGTCTTTTTGAAATATCTCAAAAGTAATCTGCGGATAAAGTTCAATTGATTTAAGCGTTTGAATAATCGGCTCTATGTCAATTGAACCGGATAATAGCGAATCATGTGCATCTTCATCTTTAAAATTATTGTGAAAATGCATATGATGAAGCATTATCCCGTAATTTTTAATCCACTCGGACACGGGATAATCAGAATGCAAATTACAATGCCCGATATCAATTGTAGCTTTAAAAAACGGCGAATTAATCGCCCCTACAATACTTCTTATAAGTTCCCAATCCGGCTCGTGCACATTTTCCAAAGTAACGGTTATCCCTTCCTTTTCAAAATAGGGAATAAACTCATGAAAAAATTCAATATTTCTTTGAAAATACATCTGCCGGTATTCATGATGTTTTAAAAGGTTATTAAAACAGGTATGAAAAACAACTGTCTTTGCACCAAATTCACACGCAAGCTCAAGGCTTTGATAATACCTTTTTTCAGACACCTCACGAATAAGCGGATCTTTAGCGGCGACGTTAAGATTTGAAAAAAACCCATGCAAAGTAACATCTCCGTCAAAATCCTTTAATGCGCAGAGGTATTCCTTTTTTGTAAAATCAAACAGATTTTCTATATCTTTTAATTTGCCAAAACGGCTTATTTCAATCCCGCAATTAAGCTCGGAGGCGATTTGAAGCGCCCCTTTAAAATTATGATAATCAACGGTTGAAGATATAAATTTTTGAATTTGCTTTTTCATCTGATAAAATTATAATTTAAAAATAGGATTATGTATATATTTGAACTGATTGCAAAAATAAATACCTGCCTTAAAAGCGGAAACTTCAAATTCTTCTTTAAACCTCCGGCGCAGCAAGAAAAAGAGGAAGAGGAAGAATGCGAGCATGTTTTTGTGCCCGTTGATTCGACAAAAAGAGTACTTGCCTGCTCCAAATGCGGCTTTATGGTAAGGGTTAATCCCGAAAAAATCAAAAAACAAAACCCTTTTAAAGACAGTGAAGCACAGGATTAGCCTTTATGAAAACTTTTTAATCGTTTCAAACAGCACTTTTAATTCACTAAAGAGCTTTTTGGCATCATCAAGCGCAATCATATTATCCCCGTCACACTTAGCGCAGTTCGGGCAGGGGTGAATTTCAAAAAATAAAGCTTTAGCACCTGCCGCAATCGCACTTTTTGCAAGGAGCGGCACAAATTTTCGCTCGCCGCCCGAGCTTTCCCCGCGTCCGCCCGGAAGCTGAACGCTGTGCGTAGCGTCAAATACAACGGGATAGCCCATCTCCTGAATAATTTGAATTGAGCGCATATCAACAACTAAATTATTATAGCCGAAACTCGTTCCGCGCTCCGTTATTAAAATTTTGTCATTGCCGCTGTCTAAAACTTTCTTTGCAAGCGAGTCCATCTGATAAGGGGATAAAAACTGCCCTTTTTTGATATTTACAACTTTTCCCGTTTCGGCCGCAGCAACAAGCATATCGGTCTGTCTGCACAAAAAAGCGGGGATTTGCAAAACATCAGCCACTTTTGCGGCAACGCTTGCCTGATTAGGTTCATGAAAATCGGTAATAATCGGCACGTTGAACTTTTGTTTTACTTCATTTAACATATCTAAGCCCGCTTTAAGCCCCGGGCCTCTGTAAGAGTTAATTGACGAGCGGTTTGCCTTATCAAAAGAAGCTTTAAAAATGTAGTTTATATCAAGCTCCGCGCAGATTTCTTTTAATTTTTGCGCACACAAAAAAAGCATGTCCCTATCTTCTATAACACACGGGCCTGCAAAAATAGTAAGCTTATCGCCGCCGATTTCAAAATTGTTAAGTTGTACTGTTTTCATAAATTTTATTATATAATATTCATAAAGATTAGGGAATAGAGGAATTTTAAATGGCTGAAACTAAAGAAAAAGAACTCGACGAGATAAAAGCAGGCAAAGATAAAGCCTTAAAACTCGCTTTAGATAAAATTGAAAAGGATTTTGGCAAAGGCTCGATTATGCGCCTCGGGGATAAATCCACCCTTAATGTCGAATACATCCCGACAGGTGCGCTTGCGCTTGATATCGCGCTTGGTATCGGCGGGGTTCCGAAAGGAAGAGTTATTGAAATTTACGGGCCCGAGTCCAGCGGTAAAACAACTTTAGCTCAGCACATTGTCGCAGAATCCCAAAAAAGAGGCGGTATTGCAGCATTTATCGATGCCGAACACGCGCTTGACCCTGAATATGCAAGAAATTTAGGGGTAAATGTGGATGAACTTTTGATTTCACAACCCGACACAGGCGAACAGGCTCTTGAAATTACGGAAGAACTCGTACGCTCGGGCGCAATTGATGTTATTGTCATTGACTCCGTTGCGGCTCTTGTTCCCAAAGCGGAAATTGAAAAAGCAATGGACGAGCAGCAAATGGGTCTGCAAGCACGCCTTATGTCAAAGGCTTTGAGGAAATTAACGGGTATTGTGGGCAAAACAAATACCACGGTTATTTTCATAAACCAATTAAGGCAAAAAATCGGCATTATGTTCGGTAACCCCGAAACCACAACAGGCGGAAACGCCCTTAAATACTATGCTTCGGTAAGACTTGACATAAGAAGAATAGACAGCGTTAAAAACAAAGACGGAGAGGACATCGGCAACAGAGTAAAAGTAAAAGTAGTTAAAAACAAAGTCGCTCCGCCGTTTAGAATTGCAGAATTTGACATTATCTACGGCAAGGGAATTTGCGCAATAGGCAACATCCTTGACGTTGCCGTTAATATGGATATAGTTAAAAAAGCCGGCGCCTGGTTTAGCTATAACGATGAAAAACTCGGTCAGGGCAGAGATAAATCAAAAGAATTTCTTGAAGCAAACCCCGATATCCTAAATGAAATTGAAACAAAAGTAAGGGAAAAACTTGCCGCGGCTAAAAAGGCAAACCAAAAGACAGAAGAAGAAAACAAGGAAGAATAATGAAGGGCATAATTCTTGCAGGCGGAGCAGGCTCCAGGCTCTATCCCGCGTCGTTACCTATATCAAAAATCCTGCTTCCGGTTTATGACAAACCGATGATATACTATCCCATAACCACCCTGCTTCTGGCGGGTATCAGGGATATTTTAATCATCACAAACGCCCTTGATATCCAAAATTTTGAAAAAGTTCTGGGCACGGGCGAGCAAATCGGCGTTAAATTTTCCTATATGGTGCAAGATGTGCCAAGAGGCATTGCGGACAGCTTTTTAATTGCCGAAAAGTTTATAAATAAAGAACCTTGCGCGCTTATTTTGGGCGACAACATTTTCCACGGATTCGGGTTTTCTTCCATGTTAAAAAGAGTCGGTCAAAAAACGCAAGGCGCAACGGTTTTTGGCTATGCGGTAAATGACCCGCACCGCTTTGGCGTGGTTGAGTTTGATGAAAACAACAGAGCAATCTCAATTGAAGAAAAACCGCAAAACCCGCGCTCTAACTATGCCGTAACCGGTTTGTATTTTTATGACAAAAATGTCGTTGACTATGCAAAAACCCTGAAGCCCTCCGCCAGAGGCGAACTTGAGATAACAGACCTTAATAATATTTACCTTAAAAACAAACAGCTTGATGTTGAAATTTTGGGCAGGGGCTTTGCATGGCTTGATACGGGTACTTTTGAGAGCCTTTTGCAAGCGGGCAACTTCATTAAATCAATGGAGGTTAATACGGGCATGAAAATTGCCTGCATTGAAGAAGTCGCCTGGCGGATGGGGTACATTAGCACGCAGGATTTATCGAGCCTTGCAAAAAAATACAATAACGGCTACGGCGAGTACATAGAAAAAATTATTAAAACAAACACAAATAAATTAAATCGCAATGCAGTTGTTTAAATAATTTATGGTTTGTACTTTCATTTCATATAAATATCTTACGAAATTCAAAAAACATGCGCTTTTTGACGAGAGTGTAAGACTTATCTCAAAACCGTCGGAGCAAAAAGGCTCATAATCGTACACAACATAGTTATTGTATTTCGAGCGCCATTCTTTTTTTTCTATCCGGCAGCGGTATTCCAAAGCTAAATCTTCCAGCCACTCAAGATACTCTTTGTTAACATCCCTAAATTCCATAAATACACATTCTTCATTTTGTAAACATCTTTTCTCTATTAGCATTGAACACTCCCTTTATACAAATAAATGTCCTTTCTTTTTTATAAGTCTATCGGTTTTAAGATGTAAAAAAAATGACCAAAGGGGTAATTTAAGGGCTAGACTTTTCGGAGAATAAAATATAAAATTTAGCTTGCAGACTTTTCTTTATCATGTAAAATCATTCTATGGTCAGGAATTAACAACAGGGAATGGAAATGAAAATCAACGCCTTGCCGTCACACTCATTAAATAAAACCCCAAACAATATTAATTTTAAAAAATTAAGGGCAGTTCAAACGCCGGATTTATACAAATATAAACCGGATTATGAACTTATTTATTCTCAAAGAGCAGCGGCATTATCAGGCTCAAATCTTGTACAAAATATGAGTTGGGCGACGATAAAACAAAACTGCGTATATAATAACTATAAAGCACTTGAGAGCTACAAACGCGCCTTGGATGTCAAAAAAACGGTGTGCGATGTAATTAAAGCAGGAGAAGCAAATTTATTTTCATCCGTTGCAACGCAAGATTTAAGCGCAAAATTTGACTATGACAGACAAAGCGAAAATATGTTTGTTTCAATTGCAAAAAATTCCAAACCCTATCTTGGCGCAATGTTTAACAAAAACGGTGTTATAGTAATTGATGTATATGATACAAAAGAAAGCATTTCAATTTCTGATGACCAAATAGTAAAAATCCAAAAAAACAGCAATACAACGGAAAAAGGCAGCAGGGCAGATGCCATTTACGAATACAAAAACGGCAGAGTGAGAAAAATAAGCCTCGGCTATGAAGAAATAAACGCAGGCGAAATTGAAAATATAAAAGAAATATATGAATTTGATTTATATAACAATGGCAGATGGGATTATTCAAACGGTGTCAAAAAAATCTACAGCGAACTTCACGACGATGAGTATACCAAGGCCAAATTGCTTTACGCTTTTGACAGAAACGGTATTATCGCCAGAGCGGAAGATTATTATGAAGGATTTTTCGACGCATATTATAAAAAAGGCGCTTCGAGCCTGATAAGCTTTAATGAAGGCAATGCAAACGGAGTGCGCCACATTAATCCCTCACTTGATAAAAACGACTGGACTAAACTTCAGCCTAAAAAAGACTAAAAAGCGTTTTTAAACTTTGATATAAGTCCTCTAATAAGCGAATATGAAAACATTTTCTTTAAAAACTGCAATTTATTAAGCCCTCTGTATGCCCTAAAAGATTTAAAGAGCATTATAAGATTTATAATATCCGCGCCGATAAGCAAAAGGCGCTTAATGTTAAATCTTTTAATTTTTATTATGATTGAGGCAACTTTGTTAAATTTAACAATCAGTCTTCTAAAATTTATCATGGCAATTCTTACTTCGTCTTTAAGTAAAAATACCTCTTTGTTTATCTGCACCACCTTTTTATCAAGCTTTATAATCGCAGATGCAAGCTGATATGCGACAATTATTTCAAGTAAAATTGTAAAGATGTATATATATTGCTCCATTTGTGTATTATAATTGAATTATCGTAATTATGCCATACTCAAAGCGGGCTATTTTATATGAATTTCAAACAGGCACTTAACTATACAAATAAATTTTATAAATTCTTAAGAAAATTGCACTCCTCGGGCACATCTTTACCCGGCAAATACTTAAGAAAATTTTATCCCGATTTTTTAATTGAAGCACAAAATTACATCACATCTTATAAATTTGCAATTACCGGCACAAACGGAAAAACAACTACCGCAGGACTTTTGGCACAAATTTTAAAAGAGGCGCAAAAAAGCGTTATCCACAACGAACTTGGTGCAAATATGCCAAACGGTATCGCAACGGCGGTTGCCCTCGGGCTTTATAACAACTTTAAAGAATACGGTGAAGACACGCCGGTTGATAATCTTGTAATTGAATCGGATGAAGCATATCTGAGAGAAACCTTTGAAAATATCACTTTTGATTATCTGCTTGTAACAAATCTTTTTCGCGACCAACTTGACAGATACGGCGAACTTGACATTACAAAAAGAAAAATACAGGAAGGCATAAGAATTAATCCGAATTTAAAAATAATCTTAAATGCGGATGACCCGGGGCTTTATGATATTGATAAAAATATTAAAAATGATATGCTCCTGCCCAGAAAAAAAAGAAAAGTGATATATTTCGGCTTTGAAAATGTTGAATTTTGCGACTTTGAAGCAAAATCAAACAGCCCGAGCGAAGTTATATATTGTCCGGTGTGTAAAAAACCGCTCAAATACTCAAAAAGATTTTACTCGCAGCTGGGCCTTTGGAGCTGTATCTGCCGCACAAAAAGGCCGCGACCCGACGTCAGTGCGGATGTTAAAGTTTTCAGAAACTATTCAATATTAAACGTAAAATTTGAAGGCAAAAGTATTATGTATAAACTAAACCTCTCCGGTTTATACAACGCTTATAATGCTCTTGGCGCCATAACCTGCGCCTATGCCGCACAAATCGACAGAAAAATAATAGCTCGCGCTCTTGATAATTACAAGCCTGTTTTCGGCAGGGCGCAAAAAGAAATAATAAAAAATAAAAACGTCGCCCTCTATCTTATAAAAAACCCCACGGGCGCAAGCGAAGTTTTAAGGGGTATGAAAAATATTAAAAATACAAAACTCATGATTGCAATAAATGACAAATATGCAGACGGACGGGATGTTTCCTGGCTTTGGGATGCGGATTTTGAAGTGCTTGAAGATTTTGACAATAAAATATACCTCTCCGGAACACGGGCGGACGATATGGCATTAAGGCTTAAATACGCAGGGGTCAACACGGGCCTTATGGTAATCGACAACAATATCAAAAAAGCCTTTGAATATGCGCTTAAATCAGTCGAGCCAAATGAAAAACTCATTGTGCTGCCTACTTATACAGCGCTTTTAACGCTGGATAAAATAATTAAAAACAAAGCTTGATGTTATATTTTTCCCAAAATTTTAAGCTCAAAATCAGCCGAGATTTCTTCGGGACATAAAACCGAAACATCGCCGTAAATCTGCGAAATAAGGACAAACAAAAGCTGCCTTAAATGCTGCGGAGCGATTAAAACCGCTCTTTGTCCCTGCGAAAATGACTCTTTCAATTCTTTTTTAAATTTTGAAAATTTTGTTCCGTCAATTTTTACAACACCGTCAGGCTCGCTGTAACTTTGGGTTTCAAGCATTTTTATAACATCTCCCGACACTTCATAGGCAAAAATTACTTTGTCTTCGTTTGCGACACTGTAGCATATTTGCCTTGAAAGTGCACATCTGAGTTTGTCCAGAAGATCTGCTTTTGTTGAATCATCTGAAAAATCATTTATTTTTTCAAAAATGAAAACAACGTCTTTAACGCTTACTCTTTCCCGTATTAAACTGCAAAAAATGTATTTTAGTTCGGACACCGAAATAAAATCACCCAAAATCGAATCTATTAAAAAGGAATTATGCTCGCTCACAAGCTCAATGTAGCGGTTAATGTCCGCATAGCTGAAAATTTCATTGACGTGGGTAATTGCATAATGCTTAAGATACTCCACAATATACTCGCAAGGCGTTATCCCCTTTGCCCAAAAATCTTTACAGGAAGCCTCTTCTATCCATACAACCTTTTTTGAGGTGAGCGGGTCTTTTGTCTTGATTGAATTTTTAGGATATTTTTCAAGATTTAACTCATCCTCAAAAAACATAATGCGTCCCGCATATGCCTTAGCTTTCACTACAGGAACGGCATGGATTGAAATTGTAAAAGTATTTTCGTCAAGCTCCGGATTTTCAACAAATTGAACTTTCGGAATAATATAGCCAAGCTCCTGCAAAAGTTCCTGACGGGCTTTAATTGTTTGTGCAAGAAGGTTTTGCTCGCTCTGACCGTTATTTAAAATATACAACTCCTCGCTTAAATTAATGCTAAGGCGCTCCTCTCCGAGGTTTTGAGCCATCTTGGAAGGAGAAAGCAGGCTTTTGAGTTGTTTTTTTAAATTATTTAATTTATCGAGTTCTTTCGAAATTTCTTCGTTTAAAAATTCGCGCTCGTCATCTTTTGCATTTTCCAAAAATTTCTTTATTTCTTCTATTTTTGCGCGTCTTTCTCTTATTTTTTTCTGAATGTTTAAACAAAGCTCATAGGGCTGTTCTTTTGAATAGAGCATTTTTTCCATTTGAGATTTAAAGCCCAAAATATCTTCAAATTCGGCTTCGTCATAAAAATTTTCAACTTCGCGTACAAAAATACAATTATAAACAAGGCCGGAAGTGCCGTCCGCCTCATAAATCGAGTACAAATCCCAGCCTTCTTTTGTCATTGAATTAAGAGTATTTTCAAGCAATGTCACCTCATTGCTCGGGCATACTTTTATGGAAAACTCCTGACGGGTAGGTTTAAACATAAATTTATTCTAACACAAAATTAGGCCTTTTGTCCTTTGTCGGCATTATTTTTTGAAAATCTGTTAATAACAAAATCGGTAATTCCGCCCGCGATAAACCCGACAAGTCCGGAAATAGCTGCGACACCGAGCAAATATCCTGCTTTATTAGCACCTTTAAAGAAAAAGGCACCTTTTTTTGCGGCTTCTTTTGCGCATTGTTCAATATTATTCACAAATTCATCCGATTTCATATTTTTACTCGCGGCATAAAGACCGCCGAGTGCAAACGCGCTTGTACCCGCTAT
Organism: Candidatus Gastranaerophilales bacterium; assembly: GCA_944324405.1. Lineage (GTDB taxonomy): Bacteria > Cyanobacteriota > Vampirovibrionia > Gastranaerophilales > Gastranaerophilaceae > Galligastranaerophilus. Next base: position 388,444 of record CALUWF010000001.1, read on the forward strand.
TCTGCCGTATCGTGATATGTTGTACTTATTTCCGTTCGGTGTCGTTGCTTGCGTGCTAAAAACTCTCATAGCTTTCCTTTATTCTCTGTAATTATTATAAACCGAATTTGTTCTAAAAAACGGCATGTATATTATTCTTATATAAATATTGTAATAATATTTAATAGTAGAAAATCTGCGTTTATTTATGTTATTATTTTATAGCCACGCTTCACGGGGTGTTGCAAGCCCTCGACCGAAAGCTTATGTCGGGTGCAGAGCCTGCTATGAGGCGCGATGGAGGTAAATTGAAAATCAGAATATTGTTGATAATTTAAATGTTTGCGGCGATTATGCAGCGAACCGTGTCAGGATGGAAACATAGCAGCACTAAGTTGAAGTTAACGGGTGTGAGCATTTAAGAAGGAGATGTTTTGTATCGTAGATTTATTTCTAAAGCGACGATAGGCAGGGCGTGGCTTTTATTTTTTCTCAATATTTTCACACTGCTTTGCAAAAACACATGTTCTTAATACATCGGTGTATTTTTTATCCATATGTGCCCAATCAAAAAGCACAATACCGTCAAGGTTTTGATTTCTTATTATATGAATTTGCTTCAATAAATCTTCGCTTTCACCTTCCATAAAACTTACAAAAAGTCCGGGATAGATTTTTGTTTTTGATGAGGTTTTACGCTTAAATTCATTCAACATTGAATCCGCAAGATTGTAATCCGCGGTTAAAATCAAAGGTGTAAGCGCATCGACGTAATTATAAGCGCTCCATCTCTGCCAATTTTGCTGTTTTGTTTCAAGGCTTGATTTATAATCCGGGAAGGCAACCGCAGAAAGCACGATACCGCGGTCTTTTAGCGCGTCTTTAATGTTTGCCACATATTTTGTAATGCGCTCCTGCCTGTAATTATCCCATTTATTCCACATGGAAGTATTTGCCTTTATATCCACAGGATCAACCCCGTATATTTTTTTAAACTCTTCGCGCGCATATGGAGTATAACCCCAGTTTGAAGCTTCATAATTTGACGAAGAAGCTTTTGCACTTAAAGGATATCTTACATAATCAAGATTAACTCCGTCTATGTCATATTTTGCACAGATTTCAAGGATTAATTTTGTCAAAAAGTCAATAACTTCGGGATTGGCCGGATCAATAAAATATCCGCGATGTTCGCTTATATGCGCGACAGGTTCGCTTTGTTCGCTTTTTGCCTTTGTGCGATTACCCCACATCGGCCTTACGGCAAGAATATTATAGGCATCTTCCTGCGGAAGTTTGTTTCCTATGTAAAAAGACTGAAACCAAATATGCAGCTTCATATTTCTTTTATGTGCGCCTCTTACCCAGCATGAAAGCGGGTCATAGCCTCTAAAAATACGATTTTGCGATTCAAATCCATAACTTTTCATTATTTCTGAAGGGAAAATTGTTTTGCCATGGAAAAATGTTTCAAGGAATATGGTATTTACCCCAAGCTCCTTCATTTCATCAAGCGTTCTTTCAACTTCCGCTTCGCTCTTTTGCACGGGGCGCACCCAAACACCCTTAAGCTCGTTTTCAAGATAAGGAAGCGTATAGCTGAGCGCAATTTGAGAAGATACAATGGAATCTTTTGCGCTTTGAAGGGCGGAGTTTGAATTTGAAGAACAAGAACGTTTAAGCTCTTTTTTAGCTTTTTTAAGATATTCTTTTACTTTTTTCTCATCGCGGTTTTTGTATTGTTTCCTTGTTTTATCAAGTATTTGCTCAACTTCGTTGATTTTTATTTTTGCACAGTATCTGAAACTTCCTATTGTCGTAAATGCATGCAGGACGTTATTTTTCTCGTCTATTCTTATTTTTGTACCGACTTTTAAATTTGCGCTTATCCATTTTGCCGCACTTCCATGCCCGCTTATTACAAAACCGTCATGCGGAATAATAGAATCGGCTCCCGTCAGCCTTACTACGGTATCTCCTACAACGACCGCTTCTTTGCCAAATTCATTTGTGAGGGTTCTTCTTCCGTATTCTCTTTTGTAAACTACAAGTTGATTAGGGCCTCTGTTTCCCGGATACGATATACCAAGCTTATTGTAACGGCAGCCGGGATAGATAGCATCTATTTTTCTTGAAGATTTTGAAATAATTCTGTCTTTTTTGGATAATTTTCCATATTCTATGCCCGATTCGGAATCACTTTGAAGCTTTGAAGCGGAAGTGTCCGAAATTTCAAGAAGGGAATCTTTAGCGGCAGCGTAAGATGGTGCGTGCAAAAGTAATACTAATAAAACTATCGCAAAAATCTTTTTCATTTCTCTCTAATTTTACACAAAAATTTTACATAGTGCAAAAAATAATATATAATGATTTACAAAAGGAGTTAAAAGGAAAAAATGGCAACAAACGACAGCACCCAAACAATGCCCATTGAGGTTTGTATTTTAACAAAAGATCACGATATTAAAGGAACAGTGCATGTTTCAAAACTTACAAAAGCAAACCGTGAACTGACCGAACTTTTAAATGACAGGGAAAGACGTTTTCTTGCCGTTACAAATGCGGAAATTATGGGCAAAAATTCTTCAAATGCCCCAAGAAGATATGATTTCCTTGAAATTCACATGGATGCTATCGTTATTATTCACCCTGCCACTCAGGTACTCTTCAAAGAAACTTCAAAAGCCCAGGAAGATATCGCAAGGTTTAGAGAATTGAGAAACAAACTTTCCCAAACAAAACCTTTTTAATGAATTTTAAGATACCACTTTATTAAGCCCATGCGGCTTATCCACATTGCGCTTAAGCCGAAGTGCAATTTTAAGTGCAAGCATTTGAACTATAAATACCACGCTTAAAACCCTTGTCAGCATATCTTCACAATAGGGAAAAACAACGGGAATTTTTGCTTCAAAATCTTCATCGCAATCTGTTATTACAACGCTTTTAGGGTTGTAGTCCTGCTTAATTTTGGACAACGTTTTCATTTCAAAATCACAAAAATCACTTGTAATAATTTCTATAAGAGTATTTATTTTATTTAAAACTGCCACATGCCCGTGTACAAATTCGCCAAGAGAATAAGCATTTACATCGATATATGAAGTTTCTTTTATTTTAAGCGCACACTCGCGGGCAAGAGCATGGTTTATTCCCTGCCCGACAACGGGAAAAGCTTCATATTTTGAAAGAAAATCTGCGGCTTTATCGAGATTAAGAGTCAAATCCAGCACATTTTCGATATTTTTTTGTACGTCATTTATGTTTTTTAAATATTCCGTCATATCCGCAAGCTTGTTTTGCGCTATTTTTACCGCACAGAGATAAAGAGCCGCAATGCTTGCACTAAAGGATTTTGTCGCGGCAATTGAATTTTCCTCGCCGGCTTCAATGTTTATTTTGTAATCGCATAAATCCCAAAGGGTGGAATTGTCGTTATTCACAATTGCATAACATTTTGCGCCGGCTTCTTTTGCTTTTCTTGCCGCAAGTGTCGTATCATAAGTTTCGCCCGACTGGCTTATAAAAAAATAAAGTGCGTTTTTTTCCGCATTTTTAGGCGAACATATAAACTCGCCGGAAAAAATTACTTCCGTGTCAATTTGTGCAATTTTTTCAAAAAATACCTTTGCCGCAAGAGCACAATTATAAGACGAACCGCTTGCAATTATTTTTACTTCGCGCACAATAAGCGGCATATCAAGCGTCAGCACATAATTTTTTATATGCCTTTCAATAAATTTTCCGATAATACCCGGCTGTTCGAGTATTTCCATTTCCATGCGCGTTTGTAATTGTTTTTTAGAAAAGAACATAAGCTGCCTGTAAGTTATTTTTACTATTCATATTATAATATTAATATGCCCAAAAGTGTCTATATTCATATCCCTTTTTGTATTCAAAAATGTGCCTATTGTTCATTTTTATCAGGCCTAAACCCGCGCAGCACAGGCATTTACACAGACGGGCTAATACAGGAGATTAAAAAATTTTACACAGGCAATCTTTTAAATACAATTTACATAGGCGGCGGAACGCCTTCGCTTCTTAGTGTATTTGAACTGGAAAAAATCCTGCAATGCTTTAACTTTGATGATAAAACAGAAATAACCCTTGAAGCAAATCCAAAAACTTGTGATTTAAAAAAACTTAAAGATTTTTACAGGCTCGGCATAAATCGTATAAGCCTTGGGGTACAGTCTTTTGATGATAAAATCTTAAAGGCCGTAAAAAGAATACACAGCGCAAAAGACGCACTTATGACAATAGATAACATTAAACTTGCAGGCTTTGAGAATTTCAGTATTGATTTAATGTATGCCCTGCCCTTTCAAAATTTAAAAATCTGGCAAGATACTCTTGATAAAGCAAAAAAAATTAATCCGCCGCATATCTCACTCTACGGTTTAAAAATCGAACAAGGATGCGATTTTTATTTAAATCCGCCTAAGCACTTGCCTGATGATGATATGGGGGCGGATATGTATGAAGCGGCTCTTGAAACGTTTAAAAATTACAAACACTATGAGTTTTCAAACTTTGCAAAAAGCAAAAAATTCTTTTCGCGCCACAATCTTACATACTGGAAACTATTGCCCTATTGGGGTTTTGGGCTTGGGGCTTGCGGATTTGTAAACAATTTAAGGTATCAAAATGAATGCGATTTTGAGAAATATCTTAAAAATCCCTGTGCGGAAAAAAATTTTTACAAGACAAACCTCCTTGAAGAGTACATTTTTCTCGGTTTTAGAAAAAGCGACGGTATAGACAAAGAAAAAATTAACAAAATTTTCTCAATTGATTTTGACAAAAAATATGCAGGCGTTCTTGAAAAATTTATATCGAGCGGACATATTCAAAAAACTTTACACGGCTACAAACTTACAAAAGAAGGGGTAATGCTTTCCAATTCGGTGCTTTGCGAATTTCTGGACGATTGACTCTGCCCGGGGAAAAGTTGCCAAAGATAAAAAATAAGTCTAAGATTGTTTTATGATGAGAAATTACACAAAAAAACGCTGGTACGACAGCGAGCCCTGGACGGATGAAGTTTTAAACGTGCTTCAAACTCTTTCCATACGCTCGCATTACGAAATTGCGCGTGAAGTAATAAAAGTCATAGACGTTATAAAAACAAATAACCGCGAAAGAGATGAAATACCTTTAAGCCTTGGCTTAGACAGGGTTTTGGGACTTTATAAAGAAGAAAACAAAAGAAGATGGTATGATAATTCCATGCCTTTATCAAGAGTATTTAAAACAGCTTCCTGTCTGCCGGATGAAGATTTTCAAAATGTCATGCAGGGAATTTCATTAAGCTTAAGGAATGAAAAAAATGGATGAAAAAGAACGTATTATAGCCGATATGCAGCAGGTTGTAGAGCAAATGTATAAAGATGACATTGAAGAAAACCCAGACTCGCAGTATGAATACTTTGATTGCAGTGCCTGCGGCAAAAATGCGCCTCTTGCAGGCTCCGTGCAATACGGCAAATACAGACTATGCAACTCTTGCGTACTGTTGGCGGAAGCAGGCTTTGCGCTTAAAAAATTTGATAACATTCAAACTCTTATCGATGCAATGGAAGACAAAAGGCTTGAAGAACTCTGCGATTTTATTAAAAAAGACGAAGCTTCGAAAAATAATTAAATTCCAAAGCGCGCAAAAATAACCTCAATATTTTTAAGATATTTTTTCTCATCAAAGCATTCTGAAATTTCTTCATCGCTTAAATATGCGCGCATATTTTCCCTAAAATTTCCTTCTTCGCCTGCTTCAAATGCGCTTAGTGCTGCACTTTGAACGATTTTATACGCTTCTTCGCGGCTTTTACCCTTTTGGGTGAGCATTAAAAGGCAGGCTTGCGAATAAATTATACCGCCGTATTTCCCTGCGTTTTTAATCATATTTTTTTCTTTTACGACAAGGTTATTAACCACATTATTAAATCGATTTAACATATAGTCGATTAATATCGTCGAATCCGGGAAAATAATCCGCTCTACGCTGCTGTGCGAAATATCTCTTTCATGCCAGAGTGTAATATCTTCCATTGCTGCAAGAGAATTTGCCCTCACGACACGCGCAAGCCCGGATAAATTTTCAGATGCTATCGGATTTTTTTTATGCGGCATGGCAGAAGACCCCTTTTGCCCTTTGCTAAAGCCTTCTTCGACTTCGCAAACTTCCCATCTTTGAAGATGGCGTATTTCAACTGCAAAATTTTCTATGGCACATGCTATATGAGAAAGCGCGCAGATGTAGGCGCTGTGCCTGTCGCGTGCTATTATCTGGGTTGAAATTTTAGCAGGTTTAAGACCTAAAATCTCACATGTCATTTTTTCAATCTCCGGCTCAACATTTGAATAAGTACCCACAGGACCGGATATCTGCCCGACAAGCACGTCATTAAGCGCGTAATTAAAGCGCTCTTTTGCGCGATAGAGCATATCATACCAATTTAAAAGCTTAAAGCCAAAAGTTATAACCTCGGCTCCTATACCGTGCGAACGCCCGAGGCAGACTGTGTGTTTGTGCTTTTGGGCAAGATTTAAAATAGAATTTAAAAGAATGTCCAAATCTTCATTTATTATTTTTGAGGCGTCTTTTATTTGAAGCGCAAAAGCAGTATCTATAACATCTGAGCTTGTTAAGCCCATATGAATATATTTTGAATACTCCCCGCCCACATTTTCATTAACATTTGTTAAAAAGGCGATAACATCGTGTTTAACCTGTGCTTCAAGTTCGTCAATTCGCTCAAGTGAAAAAGAGGCTGTTTTTTTAATATGCTCAAGGGCGCATTGGGGAATTTTCCCCATTTTACTATATGCACTGCATACTGCAAGCTCGACTTGCAAATAATAAGAGAACTTTTTTTCAAGTTCCCAGATGGAAGAAATTTTTTCTCTTGAATATCTTTTTATCACAAAATGTATTATACTATGAAAAATTTTTTTTGAGAGGTTTTATATTTTATACAAAAGCACAAGGATATTTTATGAAAATTACGCCGATTAATTTAAAATATCTTAAATTCAAATCTAATGCCGCTGACGGAGCGCCCGGGGCAAATCCTGTTTATGCCACTGTTAATGTGCCTGATGAAGTGCAAATATCAACAATAAAGAAAGCTCTTGAAGAACTAAAAAGCGTAGAATTTCTGCCGAATGATTTCCTTTATATGGAAACAACGGGTATTAATCCGCCTTTTAAAAACGGCCGGGAAGCGATTGATTGGATTAATCAAAGCGGGGCAAAAATTTTATACGCCGATTTTTCAAGCCCAAATGTCCATGCCTGCCTAAACTACAATAAAGAAGACGGAAGCATAATTTTTATAAATTCAAACTATAAAGACAACTGCACGCATGCCGATATTCTTGCAATCTCCGAAGCAATACTCCATGAATGCGGGCATGGAAAAGATTTTGACTGTGAAAATTCCATTCAGGAAGAGCTCAACTGCCTTAGTTTAAATGTCATGTGCCACAGATTTTATGAAAAAAAATACCCGGGAATATTTAAAAACAGTGACTCTTTCCTGTTTTCGCAAGGGGTAAGCCTTTACCCGAAATTGTTTTTTGATTTTTATAAAACCGCACTCATACAAAGGGTCGCACAAAAATACGGATATCTGCAAAGCGGCGATAATAAACACAAAGCGGGCAAATTAGCGCATAGTATAAAACAAGAATATGAAAATGCAACCTATGTTTAACAAAAATTTACAAAAAAATTTCAAAAATAGCCTGAAATACAGACACATGGACAGTTATATGGGCTTACAAATTTAAAATTTTATGTTATAATAGGTTCAAGGTTGTTAGATTATGTGTGTGCTTTAAAAAATGGGAGGCAAAAATTATGTCAACTCTTGTAGAAAAACTCAAAGTTAAACCGGCAATCAAATCCAAATTCAATGATGAATTTCAACATTACCTCAAAAAACAATGCCTGAAAACAACATTCAACGGTCTTGAACTCGAAACGTTCAGCTGGTACAAAAAAATGTTGGGCTTGATGTAATTTTTAAAACTGTTAGGTGTTATTTAGAATTTTAAGCAAGATGTTTAACAAGTCTGTCGGCATATCCGGCAGGCTTGTTAAAAGTCCTTTCGGGAAGGTATTTATTATTTAAAAAACTGTCTTTAAGATGATATATAATTATACAAAGCCGTAATTTCAGCGGATTTTGTTTATTGAAGCTTTTTTGTTTAAAAGGGGCAGATATAAATTAATATCCCTTACTTGGCACACTCAATTCGGAGTAAAAACCCCTTTCTTCATGCAAGAAGGGGCTTTTTATATACAAAAGGACAATAAAAATACTTTATTTTAATGTATAATTATTTTATGAAAAAATTTTTTACGGTAGTTTTTTTATTTTTATTCACGCTGCTTTGTGCCCGCTGCGAAGAAAATATCCGATATAACCTTCAAACAATAAGCCCCTATCGCAGTGCAAACATTAATACAGATGAATTTATTCCCGGCTCGGCCGTACTTTTTATTGTGGATTTTTCAAACAGCATGAATGAAAAAATGGGAAATAAGACAAAACTCTCGGTCGCGCTTGATACTCTAAGTTCCATTTTGCCCCAAATGCCCCAAAATGTACGAACCGGACTTCGTGTCTACGGGCACCGCGGAGGCTTTACTTATGTTGACGGCTGTATGGCATCCAAACTTTCCGTGCCTATGAAAACAAACAACTCGGGCGCAATATTAAATTCGCTTTATCAAACCTCTGCCGTGGGCTGGACGCCTATTACTTATTCGCTAAAACAGGCAATAAACTCTGATTTTGCCGGCATAAGCGGAAAAAAACACATTATTCTTTTAACGGACGGCGGTGAAAATTGTGACGAAAGCCCCTGTACTTATGCCATTGAACTTATGAAAACAAGAAACGATATCTCAATTGATGTTATAGCATTTGATATTTTTGATGAAGAAGCAAGAAATCAGCTTCGCTGTACGGCACTTACGACTTCCGGCAAATTCTACAGCGCAAATTCTCCGGAAGAATTGAGAAACAGCCTCTTTGAAAGCTTAAATATTGACAAAGACGTAAGCGGAACAATAAAAATAAATCCTTGAAAAACTTGACTAATATGCCTCAAAAGCCTATTATTAATTCATGAAGGATATTTTTATAGTATCTCCTGTTAAAACACCTGATAATATCAGGGAATTTTGCAAAAAGACAAATTGCAGGGAATTTTACGTCTATCATCACCGCTTTATAAACGACAATTTTGAATACATAGAAGAATACATAAAAGCGGCGCATGAGTGTGCTGCAAAAATTTATGTTAATTTTAAACACTCAATTGATGAAGAAGAAGTTTCAAAGACCAAAAAATTTATAGAATTCCTTCACAATACCAAAATCGACGGCATTTTTGTAAATTCTTACGGCATTTTAGAAATAATAAAAACAATGGATTTACCCTTTAAGGTCATAATCGACTCTTATTTTGATATTCACAACCTCTGTGCAATAGAATTTATGGAAATGTTTCATAAAATCGACCGTCTTATCATTACCGAAGAACTGTACATAAAAAACATTGAAAAAATAAAGAAATACGCAAAAATCCCCCTTGCAATCGATACTGATAATCTGCCTTATTTTGCCGATGATATAATAAAATCCCGCGCTATTTCAGCCGTTGTTATAAAGGGCAAATTCCAAAATTCGGATGAAATTTTAAACGGCATAAAATTAATTGAGAAAATCCTTGCAAAACCAAAAATGTTTAAAGAACAAAAGCTCCCCTTCAGGCATGTCAGAAAAAGCTTTTATCGCACGAACCATTTCTGCGGCGAAATTCAAAGCGCGCAAGGGGGCGATTTTAAATTTGCAAACAACATCCATAAATACGACTGGAAATTAAAAGGCTCAAAACTCCTCTCCGATTACGATTACAAAAATCTTAAACTTCCTAAAATGAACCTTAGAGTTGCAAGCCTCGAGCAGTTGAAGGAACTTGAAAAATTTATAGGTAAATTAGGCTTTAACCCCATAAGTTCAATTGAATACGGAGAAGTCGCCTCAACAGTCGACCTTTATTCAAAAAGCTTTGACGACCTTGTGAGAGTTGTAAGAGATTTTTGCAAGAAACACAAAATAAAGCTCAACCTTTCAACCCCGAGAATTCTTATTGAGCGCGATTTTGACAGAGTTTACGAACTAATTGCCACACTTGCGCTGGAAACGCCCAAGCCCTCCACAATTGTTGTGAATAATATTGGTATGTGGTGGGCAATTATTAACGATTCAAAACTCGCCGATATAAACCTTGAAATAGGCGGCGGAATAAATCTGCTAAACAGTTATTCGATAAAATGCCTCTCTAATTTGCATCCCATCCGTGCAATCGATTTTTCAACCCTCGGCGATGAAGAAAATGTCATCTCCTGCATTAAAAAAACAAAACGTTTAATCCCGAATAAAAAAATGTTCATAGGCGGCGCAAAAAGGGTGGAAAGCATCGGGCTGTGCCCTCTAAACTGTGATAGCGCAGTTGTTTCAAGGCTCTCTTGCTCTGCTCCTTGCCACAAGGGCCACTGGTGCATTACAGATCCGCTTATTGAAAAAACTTTCCCTATTATGGTCGACGGTTTTTGCAAAATGCATATGTTTGAAGAAAAAATCGTTCAAAATTTCGATAAAATTCCATATTATCTCTCGCTTGGCATAAATGAATTTATCATTGATTTTTCTTCAATTCACTCCCCTCTTGTGCCAAAAATTCTAAGCAATTACCTTAATACCATGCGAAAAATTTCTCTACCTTAAATATGCAAGATACTGATACAGCGGGAAAATTTTCTCTTTATCTTCAAGCGCATTAATGACTTCGCGCTTCATCATTTCAAGGTCTTTTTGGCCCTCTTCAAAATAAAGCTGCCAGGGCGCGACTTTGAGCGCACGTGCAATCGCAACAAGATTTTCACACTGCGGATAATTATGTCCGGATTCAATCCTTGAAAGGCTTTTCATCTCAATATTTACAATCTCCGCAAGCTGCGTTTGCGACAAACCCTGCTTTTTTCTAAAATATTTAATTCTCTCGCCGAGAATTTTTTTAAGCCTTGTAACTTCCGGTTCCTGCATAAAATTTTCCTTGTTTTCCCTAATTTTAGTTTTAAAAAACAGGGATAAAAACTTATTTTTAATAAGATATTTGATTTATTTTCTAATTTATAGTTGTAATTTATAGAATTATAATGTAAAATTTCTAATAAAATTATTATTCAAATGGGGAATTTTCATGAAAAATTTATTTAATTACGGGAATTGTTGTGCATATTTATTGCTGTGCCTAATAAACAACAGGCATGCCAAGCTTCAATCAAACAAATTGCGAAAACTTATACACAACTCTCACCCTGCTCAGGCCGGAAATTCCGCTTTTATTTTCTCAAACAACAACCACCAAATGCGCAGCTGTCACCCTGAACCGGCCGGAAAATCCGCATTTACCATTTCGGATGAAAACAATTTAGTGTGCAGCTGTCACCCTGAACTCGTTTCAGGGTCTTATAAACAGGCACTGAAAGATAATAATAGACAACTTAAAAAATCCGCTTTTACTCTCGCGCATAAAAACCACCCAACGCGCAGTTGTCACCCTGAACTCGTTTCAGGGTCTTATAAACAGGCACTGAAAGATAATAATAGACAACTTAAAAAGCCTGCCTTTACCCTCGCGGAATTATTAACGGCAATATTAATAATCTCAGTCATTATGGTAGCCTTAGCCCCTGTTATTACAAAAAGAATGAAAGACTCTATTGCAGTAACAACAGACAATAAAAAAGGTTTAGAAATATTTACAAACCCCGGTACTTATACTTTTGATGTCCCAATCGGAATAAACACATTATTTATTCAAGGCTCCGGCGGAGGCGGTGGAGGAGCGGGAGCAAACGAAGCAGCGAGTGAAACTCTCTCCTATACATCAAATACTACCTGGACGGTTCCAAACGGAGTGAATAAAATAAGCCTTGCAATTACCGGCGCCGGAGGCGGGGGCGGCGCAAGCAGCGGCTATAAAGTTAATGATAACTGCAAGCTTGCAAAAGACGGAAAAACAACGCTTAATTTTTCCTATCCCGTAAAAATAGTCATACGGGGTAACGCAGATGAAAAAGACATTTGTTTTACTACGGAAAATTTAAAAGTTAACTACAAGGGCTCAACAAACATTTCCCCCGGAAATCTTGAACCTGGAGTAGAATGTACTCGCCAAGGCAGTTGTTGTTGGAATAGTGATGGAGCCTGGAAAGAATGTACAGCAGCGAACGAAAGGGGCTGTTACAGAGATGTAGTAATAGATGGCGTATTGCAATCAACAAAAAATGCACCTATTTGTCAATTTAATGTAGCTGAGCATCTCTGTTCCTGGCTTGGAACAAATGATAATGCATTGCTCGCTAACACCTACAGGCTCCCTACTGAAGAAATTTATAAAAAAATTGACAAAAATTTTGAATATCTATCTAAATATCTAAATTTATATGCATACTGTTCTTCAGGTGCGGCTGCAACTAACACTTGCATTACTTTCCTGGCTCAATCTTCAACAAGGGCAGTATGTCAAGGGGCAGCAACAAATACATGTAATCATGGGGCTTTTTGGACAAATGAAACATACAGAACTTACAACATATTTGGCTTAAATTCACGCGGGGTTTATAGCCAAAATGGCGACGTAGCAGCATCTGTACGTTGTTACAAAGTACTTGATAGGGTAAGCTATGCAAATGGTGCAGGAGGCGCATCAGGCGCGGTATTAGAGAAAGAAATTAACGTACTTCCTAATGATAAATTTGAAATAACAATAGGCTC
>CALUWF010000002.1 GCA_944324405.1 Candidatus Gastranaerophilales bacterium
GGGCGAAGGGGAAGGCGGGAGCCTTGCACAAGCCCGAAACCGTTCTTGGCGAAGTTCAAACGACAGTGCGACTGCACGTTGTTTGAACGAGCGAGTCTGTAGTGTGTGAGGGCGAAGGGGAAGGCGGGAGCCTTGCACAAGCCCGAAACCGTTCTTGGCGAAGTTCAAACGACAGTGCGACTGCACACCCTAAACAACTCTAAACCTTCTTCGCACAAGCATTCTTTTGTTATTAAAAAAATCTTCCTCACAAATATAAAATTTCGGAAAATTTTCCCTGCACAGAAGGCTTGCCTGCTGCATCAGCCAATAGGCAGCGTTACACAAAACAATATTATTTTTTAGAATTAAATCAAGCGTTTGAAAATCGCTAAAATCTTTAATATCTTTACAGTCAACAACACAATTTTTACCGTTTGCGATTTTTAATATTTGTTTTGTTAATTTAAAATCAAGCGTGTTTTTCTTTATCTTAAATATCTTATATTTTCCGTATTTTTTAAAAACAAAATCCATTTTGTACGTCATCCGAATATATATTATTTGAATTATAATTTATTTTTCTCTTCCGGTTAAGTGTATTATTGTATAAGCTTTTTTATACTTTAGTTTGACTTCACATTTGTTTTTTTAAATTATTTTGTGTTAAGATTAGTCCATAATGGATTTACTAGGATTATTTAAAAGACCTGCAAAGGAAGATTTATTTAATAAGTACCCGGATGGTGTGTTAATTGTTTCGCTGGAGGGAAAAATTCTTGATGCAAATACAAAAGCTCTTGAAATGCTAAAAGTATCACGTATAGAGCTTTGCGGGCAATTTTTCTCCGCGTTTATAGAAGGCGGCTCAACTCTTTTAAATAAAATTGTTTCACAAAGACGCCCGATGGTTTCAAAAGTCAGTATTAAAAATTCACAGGAAGATTACTACTTTGAAATCTCCGCTTCCAGAGATTCTCATGCCCAGAAAGTTTATGTCACTCTGAGAGATGTTACACATAATTATAAAATGCAAAATATGGTAAACGGGCAATATGAAATTGCAAAAAATATTATTGATGAAAAAAACAATTATCTTGTAAATATTTCCGGCGAAATTCTATCTTCCATTGCAACAATTGAAGGTTTTTCAAAAGCACTATCCGACGGAGTGGGCGGAGTACTTGTCGATAAGCAGATGAAATATGTGAATATAATAAACAAAAACGCAAAAGAACTCACATACGATCTTGAAAAGCTGTTTACAATATTTCGGCTTGAATCCAACATGTATCAATACGATTTTAGAAATTTTGACCTTGTAAATCTTCTAAATGCTTTGGTTAAGCAGTATATCCCTTTTTTTGCCGCAAGAAAAATGATTTTTGAATACAATTTCTCTGCACTTGCATCCAGGGCGTGTTTTTTGGATCAGAGCGTACTTGAATATATAATAAAAAGCATTTTGGATGTTTTTATAAAAAATACTCAAATCGGCAGAATTACTTTAAGTGCCGGCAACCCCCCTCAGGCTTTTTTAGAACGGCATGATTTTGACGGAAAAACATCTTTGGAAAGTACTTCTTATGCGCTTTTTGAGATGAAAGCAAGCGAATTGTTCTTTGACGATGAAGAACTTAGAACGATTTTTGAACCTTATTGCGCTTTAAATAAAAACAAACGTCCCTTAAGTACAAAACTTACTTTTGTGCTCGCCAAAAAATTTATAAAACACTTTAAGGGTGATATCTGGGTATATTCAAAACCGGCCTTTGGCACCATGGTGAGCTTTGTGGTGCCGCTTGAGCGCAAATAAATACAAGAAGGGGTTATTAATGGCAAAAGTTATATTAAAAAACATTACCAAGCGTTTTAATAAAAAAACAATCCTCGATAACATCTCTCTTGAAATAAAGGACAAAGAGTTTGTTGTACTCGTCGGCGCCTCGGGCTGTGGAAAATCCACTCTTTTAAGAACAATAGCAGGGCTTGAAAAGCCGAATTTCGGCGAAGTGTATATAGGTTCAAGATGCGTAAACAACGTTGCACCAAAAGACCGCGACATTGCCATGGTTTTTCAAAATTATGCACTTTATCCGCATATGAGTGTTTATGACAATATGGCTTTCGGGCTGAGTGTAAGAAAAGTTGCAAAGTGCGAAATAAAAAGGCGAGTAAACAATGCGGCGGAAATTTTAGGACTTGGCGAATATCTGAATGCCAAACCCAGGGAACTCTCCGGAGGCCAGCGTCAGCGCGTTGCACTGGGGCGCGCGATTGTACGCGAGCCGAGCGTATTTTTAATGGATGAACCGTTAAGCAATCTTGATGCAAAGCTCAGAGTTGCAATGCGATCGGAAATAAAAAGGCTGCATGAAAAACTTGACACCACTTTCATATACGTAACACACGACCAAACGGAAGCACTCACTATGGGAGAGCGGATAGTTGTGCTCGACAACGGTGTTGTACAGCAGGCAGACAGCGCGGACATTGTTTATAATCATCCCAAAAACACCTTTGTTGCGACATTTATGGGCGCATATCCCATGAATCTCTTCCCTGCGACAATTGACGACGGACTGCTTAACTTTGGCAACATTTTTGTAAACCTTGCAAGCACTCCGGTTGAATACCCTAAAAACGTCAAAAATGTCATTGTGGGCGTGAGAGCGGAAGATATTGTTGACAGGACAAACGTAAACTATCCCTTTAACCTGATTAAATTCACAACAAAACCATTTTTTGAAGAATCTTTAGGTTCCAAAAAGACGGTTTACTTTAATATTGGCAATACTCAAGCAATTGCAAATGCGTCAAATGATTATCGAAGCGGGGATATGATTGATTTTTCAATAGACCCGATGAACCTTAAATTCTTTGATGCTAACACAAAAGAGGCAATTTGCTAATCATCTTTTTTAATTTCCTCTTTTTCAACCCAGACATAGGTTTTTTTAAAAGCGCCTCTGAACGGATTTGTTGAATAATCGTAATCTACAAAAGGGTTTTTAGCTTTTTTATTAATATTATCAACTTTTGAATTTATTTCCTTAAAATACTCAGATATTCTCATAATTTTCCAACCGTTTTAACATATTCTTACTTACTTATTATCACATATTGTAAATTTTTTTTATGCCGCCCGGGTATATAGTCCGCACTAGGACAAAAGTACTATTCTATCGGTTGATTCCATATTTTTTTGATGGTAGTATTTTTGATAAGGAGAAGCATTTTGAGGATTATATGAAGAAAAAAATAGGCATTGTATTGCTTGTTATAATTGCGCTTATCGCTCTTCGCTGGGGAAGCGGCAAATTTGGCGAATTTATGCGCGCAAAAATGATGGGTGCCATGATGACTCCGAAAGTCAAACTGTCGCAGGCGGAGGAGATTGAATATAAAAATGAAATAGAAGCTCCGGGCAGAGTCGTTGCAAAATACTCCGTCGACCTTATTGCCCGTGTTGACGGATATCTTCTTGAAAAGAAATTTAATGAAGGTGATTACGTTAAAAAAGGACAGCTCCTTTTTGTAATAGAGCCGCAGCAGTATTTAATTGCGCTGAATAAAGCACAGGCAGACTTAGCAACGGCGCGTGCCCAGGCAATTAAAGCAAGCAAAGATTTTGCCCGCTCAAAGGAGCTTGTCGAGAAAGACTATATTGCAAAATCAACCTATGATGACACTCTTGCACAAAGAGATGTCGCAAATGCAAACGTAAAAGCTGCAATTGCCGCCGTTAACGATGCCAAGAGAAATTATAACTACACAAGAATAACTTCGCCGATTGACGGCAGAATAGGTATGCTAAACGTTACTCAGGGCAACTATGTAAGCAATCAAAGCGGCGCGCTTGCCAGAGTCGTAAGTACAAACCCGATTTATGTAACTTATAATGTTGACTCTAAGCAGTTTGCAAGTTTAAGGGATAATGAAATTATCCCCGAAAATAAAGACAAACAGCCAATAAGTGTTGAAGTAACCCTTCCCGACGGCACAAAATATGAACATAAGGGGGTTAGTGACTTTTGGGATAACCAGATTTCCCAGACAACAGGCACAATCACGCTTCGCGCGACATTTCAAAACCCCGACAACAGACTTATTCCGGGGGATTTTGTAAAAGTTAAAGTTTATTCAAATAAAATCCAAAGAAAAACCGTCGTCCCGCAAGACTATGTTTTACAGGACTCTACGGGCAGATATGTGTATGTGGTTGATAAAGATTCAATTGCCAGAAAAAAATATATAGAAATTTCAAACGAATACCGGAAATTCTGGGTAGTAACAAAGGGGCTTAACCCCGGAGATGAGTTTATCGGCGAAGGACTTGTTAAAGTTCTCTCCGACAAGCCGGTAGTTATTTTAAAGGATGATGAACTTATAAAGTTAAAGGATAAAAAATAACGGATTTTAAATAATGTTTTCAAAGTTTTTTATAGACAGACCACGATTTGCAATTGTAATCTCGCTTGTTATAACGCTTGCGGGCTTAATTGCACTTAAAAATCTTCCCTTTGAACAGTACCCGACAATTACCCCTCCGCAGGTAATTGTATCCGCTACATACCCGGGGGCAAGCTCGGATGTTATTGAATCCACGGTTGCAGCTCCTATTGAATCAGCCGTTAACGGTGTAGAGGATATGCTTTATATGACTTCCGACTCAAAAAACGGCAGTTATAAGCTGAGTATTTATTTTAAAGTCGGCACAAACCCCGATATGGCGGTTGTAAATGTGCAGAATAAAACATCACTTGCAACGGCAAGGCTGCCCGATGAAGTAAGAAGATACGGGCTTACCATTAAAGAATCAACAGCAGGTGCAGGACTTGTAATTTATAAAGTTTTTTCGCCCGATAACTCTAAAAGCCTTGTTGAGCTTGCAAATTACGCTTCAATATTTATTAAAGACGAGCTTGCCCGTGTGAAGGGGGTTGGTGAAGTTACGGTTTTTGGCGGAAAAGATTACGCCATGCGAATTTGGCTTGACGCGCAAAAGCTTGCGGCGCTGAATGTTTCACCTGCGGAAGTAAATGCTGCAATATCGGCGCAAAATGCTCAGGTTCCCGCGGGAAACATAGGTAATGAGCCTCTTTTGAATAAAAAAGATATGTCTATTGTCTTAAGGACACCGGGCAGGCTTAAAACCGTGCAGGAGTTTGAGAATATTATAGTAAGGTCAAACCCTGACGGCTCATCGGTTAAAGTGTCAGATGTGGCTAATGTGGAGCTGGCGGCTGAAACCTATGACTATATGGGACGTGTAGATTTGCAGCCCGTTGCGGTTATACAGGTAATACAGCTCGCTGACGCAAATGCCGTCGCGCTTGCAAATGACTGTAATAAAAAAATGGAAGAATTATCAAAAAATTTCCCCGACGGCATAGCTTATGAGGTTTTCAGGGACTCTACGGATTTTATTAAAGAGTCTTTAAGCGAGGTAATAAAGGCAATAGTTCTTGCAATTTTCCTTGTAATTATGGTTGTATACCTCTTTTTGGGCGATGTTCGGGCTTCTTTTATACCGTTTGTGGCCATCCCCGTGTCACTTATAGGTACAATAATCGTTTTTGCAATGCTCGGTTTTTCAATAAATACCCTTACCCTCTTTGGCTTTGTGCTTGCGGTCGGTACTGTTGTGGATGATGCCATTGTAGTTATTGAAAACGTGCAAAGGCACATTGAGGCGGGCTTATCGCCGCGCGAGGCTTCTATTATATCGATGGATGAAGTATCGGGCGCGGTTCTTGCGACTTCGCTTGTACTTATGGCGGTATTTGTTCCCGTTGCCTTTATCCCCGGGATTACGGGCAAAATGTATCAGCAGTTTGCGGTTACAATTGCCGTTTCTATCGGTTTTTCAACCCTTGTGGCGCTTACTCTTGCCCCTGCGCTTTGCGCTACGATTTTAAGGTCGAAGGATGAAATGCCAAAACGCACGTTTTTTAACCGTTACAGAGAATTATACCGTGATTACTGGTCGCATAATCAGAATTTAAGCGGTTTTGCACTCCTTAGGGCGTGGGGCGAATTTTTTGCAACCGCATGGGAAATTACAATTAAAAAATTTAACAGAATGTTTGATAACATAAGAGATACTTATATCGAAGGCTCGAAATACTACATAGAAAAGCCTTCTCGTACAAAAATAACTTATGTTGCACTTGTTTTGGCGCTATTATTCCTCTTTAAAATAATTCCCACGGGCTTTTTGCCAAACGAGGACTCGGGAGCACTCTTTACAAGCGTACAGCTGAAAGACGGCTCATCGCTGTCTAAAACTATGTCCATAACGGACGAATTTGAGCGCGACATTAAAAAAATCCCGGGTGTACACAACGTGCTTGGTCTTGAAGGTATTAACGGGCAGAATACCTCGATGATTATTACTCATTTTAAACCCTGGGAGGAGAGAAGAAATGTGCCCTGGTACAGGCAGATTTTTATGAGCAAAGAACAAAAATACGAGGCAAAACGCTCTTTGGATGATATTCGCTCTAATGTAAACGCGCTGAGTGCAAAATATCCTGATGCAAAAATATTCTCTTTCATCCCGCCCGCGATTACAGGTCTTAGTATGTACGGCGGTTTTGAATACCAGCTTCTTGATAAAGCAAACAGAACGCCGCAGGAGTTGAATGAAGAAGCAAATAAATTAATTTATGAGGCAAACAGAAGCTCTGTCGTTACTGGGGTATTTACCCAGTACAACGCAAATATACCTCAGTTTTTGATAAATATAGACTACAAAAAAGCGCTTGCACAGGGTATTCCCGTCGATGAAATCTACAGCGCGCTCTCCTCTCAGTTCGGGCAAACCTATGTAAATGACTTTAACCTTTACGGGCGTGTCTTTAGGGTTGTTTTGCAGGCACAGGAAATGTTTCGCTCCACACCTTCCGATATGGATAAAGTATTTATAAAATCCTCGGACGGCAAATCTTCACCCTTAAGTTCCGTTGTAAGGATTGAGCCTGTGACGGGGCCTTATGATATTACAAGGTTTAATATGTATAAATCCGTACAAATAAGCGGAAACCCTGCAAAAGGCAAAAGTTCGGGTGAAGCCATCAAAGAAATGGAGCGTATTTCAAATGAAATATTACCGGAGGATATGACTTTTGCCTGGTCGGGAACAAGTTTGCAGGAGATTGAATCAAGCGGTCAAACGACAGTTGTACTTGCAATGTCATTGATTTTCGTTTATTTGTTCCTTGTAGCTCTTTATGAGAGCTGGATGCTTCCCGTGGGTGTAATGCTGATTGCGCCGATTGCAATGCTTGGCGCCTTGATATTTCAATACATCGCAGGCTACGCGCTTGACCTTTACGCGCAAATCGGGCTTATCATGCTAATCGGGCTTGCGGCAAAACAGGCAATTTTGATTATCGAATTTGCTAAAGTTGCGCGCGAAGAACAGGGGATGAGCATATTTGATGCGGCAATTGAAGCTGCAAAAATAAGGTTTAGAGCCGTTATGATGACGGTGATTGCTTTTATTCTAGGTATGGTGCCGCTTGTGCTTGCGGTAGGCCCCGGGGCTGAAAGCCGCCGTTCGCTCGGTACGACGGTTTTTGGCGGCATGATAGCGGCGGCGATTGTGGGTACAATTTTGGTGCCTGCATTTTACGTTGTTATTCAGGAAGCAAGAGAAGATTTTGCTAAAAAAAGGAAAAAGAAAAATTCGCAAAACGAAGGAAACAACAAAAATGAATAGACTTATAAGTACTTTTATAATCTTTTGCATATTTTTCCTAAATTCTGGCTTGTTTGCGTTATCCCATGAGCAGCTTAAAAACGAGTCTGTCGATACCAAGGATAATGTTAAATCCGTACAAGGAAATGACAAAACACTGCCGGAAGATAAAAATGTCTCTCAAAAAGAAAAGAAAGTTGCATTTAAGTTTTTCAAAAGGGACAAAAACGAAAAAACGGAGGAGGAAAAACGAGAGGCAAAAACCTTTGCTCTTTTTAAAAAAAGAGAAAGAAAAAACCGGATTCCAAAAGACACTCTAAAAAAAGATAAAACAGCGGAACAAAAAGATAATAAAGAAAAAAAAGAAAAACAAGCCGCTGCGCAGAAACAAGAAAAGCAAAATAAAATCGCAAAGAAAAATAAAAACAAAAGCAAATATGAAGAGTACTCAATTCCGATAGATGGCTACATGCCGGTTGGAAACAGTTCGGATAAAACCGTCACAATATCAGGCTCGGTTCAAAAAACCCTTGAATTAAATCTTGCCGATTGCCTTGAACTTTCTTTGATTAACAATCCTAAAATTAAAGCCGCCTATGCCAATGCGGAAGCTATGAAATTTAAAAAAGGACAAACCCTTTCAAACTATTCGCCCGTTGTAAATCTGCAAGGCGGTATTTCAAGAATTAAGCCGGATATGAGCAATTTTAGGAGCAGAGGTTTTGTGATTGACCCATTTACTAAATACGTCATGGGTACAATCGGAATTTCTCAGCTTGTTTACGATTTTGGCTATACTCAAAATCAATATACGATTGACAAATTAAACTGGGAATCGTCAAAATCAAACATAGATTCCGTCGTAAACGAAATTGTCTGCCAGGTAAAAGACGGGTATTATAATTTAATCTATGCAATTGAATCAAAAAGAGTTGCACAGGAAACATTGGAACAGTTTGAGCAGATGTACAATCAGGCGCTTGCATTTTATGAGGTCGGAACTCGCCCGAAAGTCGATGTTACAATAGCGCAGGTTAATATGGAAGATGCAAGAGCAAAGCTTATAAGCGCGAGCAATAATGTAGACATAGCAATATCAAATTTAAACAATCTTATGGGCTTGCCTTTTATTCCGCCCTATATAATTGATACCAGCGCACCCTTTCAGGATGTTGAAATCGATATGAGAAAAGCGGTAGAAATTGCAAACGAGTCACGCCCGGAGTTAAAGATTGCAAAAATAAACGTTGAAACTGCGGATCAGGCAGTAAAATTGGCTAAAAAAACATTTTTTCCCTCACTTGAATTTAATGCCAATTTCTCAATAGGCGGCGTTAATAATACAATTGCAGACACAAACTGGTGGGATTTGGGCGGATATTTGACTTTTCCCACAATAAACCCTTTTTTAATCAGAAATCAAATCAAAGAAGCGCGTGCACTTTTAGAAAAGCAGAAATTTGACTCAAAAGCAACGGTAAATGATGTTTATTACGACATTCAAAGTACTTTTGTAAAGTTAATTGACGCCAAGCAGCGCGTGCCTGTTGCAAAACTTGCGGTTAAGAAAGCGAAAGAAAACTATGAACTCTCGCAAGGGCGATACAGCGTAGGCGTAAGCGACGCCATTGAGTACAAAGAAGCGCAAATTCAATACTATGATGCAAGATTATCTTACCTAAACACGATTTATCAATTCAATTCGGCAAAGGCTAATCTGGAGCGTGCAATAGGACAAACACTTCCGGGTGTAGATGCAAAAGATGAGGAAGGCATTTAGTCTATAAAGAAATTTGTATAGATATAAAAATAGCAAAATGCGATAAATATTGCACTGAGCTGCTTTTTAAATGTGTTTTTACTTATAAAGTAAAAAATAAATGCGATGGCAAAAAGCACTGCGGCAGTATTTCTGTAACCGTTTAAATTAATATAGATAAACGGGAGATATTCACTTATTAAGACGGGAACTACCGTCAATACAAGCATTGCGATATAGAGAAAAAAGGTTCCCGTCCAAAAAAGAGTTTCAGTACAACTTTTATTCATAGCTTGAATTGTAACACAAAATTAACAATTTTGTTTAAAATTTTAAATTATCAAATACGCAAAAAATATTTTATGACAAAGAGGCCGCTATTATTTTAATGTAAGAAAAAAGGAGACATTTATGACAAAAAGCGGACTTATTAAAGATGTTTTTTCACGTTTATGTAATCTTGCGGGAATTTTAGGCGAATATTCCGCAACGAAAAACAAGAAAACTTTTATTTACAATTTTCTCTTAGAGTTAATTGACATTAAAGGCGCGGACAAAGAAGAGGAAAAGGAACTTGTAGAGAGTTTAATAGCTTTTATTGAAACTTTTATAAAATTATTTAATGCTGCAAGACAGTGCTTTTCTCAAAAATAGCCCGCAAATGCCCCCGTAATTACGGGGGCATTTTTTAAATTCTAAAATTGTGAAAGTTTAATCAGTTTTTTAAATTCGGGAAATTTATCTTCCAATTCTTTAAAAGTGCCCACTCCCAATATTTTTCCGCTATCCATATAAATAAGTCTGTCGCAATTTTTAAGAGTTTTAAGCCTGTGAGCTATTGCTATGATCGTTTTTTTACCTTTAATTGCCTCAATTGTTTTGTTTATTTCATCTTCCGTTTGCACATCAAGAGCAGAGGTGGCCTCATCGAGCATTATTACATTTCTTTTAAAATAAAACACTCGCGCAAGTGCTATTCTGTGTCTTTGCCCGCATGACAGTTCATTTACATTTTTTTCAATATCGCCCTGTATTTCATCGTAAATATTGGCAAATTTCAGCGCCTCAATTATATCTTTTTTATCTTTATTTATGTCAAAATTCGGCTCCAGGGTTACGTTTTGCCCGATTGTTTTAAATGGCAGTGCGTAATCCTGCGAAAGGATACTTATATTATTTTGCCACATTTTTACCATGTTTGGATTAAGGATGACACCGTCAATTTTTACCTTTCCGCTGTTTGGCTCAAAAAGGGCACAGAGCAAATTAAAAAGAGTTGTCTTTCCGCTGCCCGAAGGGCCAGTTATACCTATAAATTCATTTTTATTTATTTTTAAATCAATATTTTTAAGTACAGGCTTATTTTTTTCATAGCAAAAAGTAACATTTTCAAGCTCTACTAAATTTTTAAAAGGAAATTTTTCATCAGTATCTCTAAAAGTTGCTGTTTTGACATAAAATTTTGAAGTCACTTCATTAAACCATTTTAGCTCTGCTTTTGTTGCATTTATCAGTTGAAAACAATTTTGGATTTTATTAATATTTGGGGTAATTCTCAAAATTATTGCGGCAAGCGCGGCAAGTCCCGCGCCTAATTCGGCATTTGTGCGGTTGTTTAGAAGCATAAGAACCACAAAAAGAACAAAGGCCGCCATGACTCCTATTTCCGTGACAAATGTCGGAATTTGTAAATTTGTTCTTATTTTTCTTCTCTGTTTGGAGAATATCTTTTGCAATTTTTGCGCTTCATCGCTGAAAATTTTTCTTTTATTGTAAATTATAATATCCTTTTGAGCATTCAGAGTAGACAGAGTAAAGTCGGCCTTATTTCTCTCTGCTGCCTGCATGGCATCACCAAGCACTTTGGAGCGGCTCTTGAAGTATCTGTTTTCAAAAAACCAGACGGTAAATATAAAAGCCGCAATTATTATTGCGGTTGAATTGAATTTTATAAACAGATAAGAAATTATACCCAGTGCCACTATTGAATTTGCAAACAGCATTAAAACCCCGCCTACAAAGTCATTTACAACGTAATTCAATGAAGTGTCGAGTATTTTTAATTTATCTGACGGGGGGATATTTCTTATTGTGAGATAGTTTTGAGATATAAAACCGCTGTATATTTTTTTAAAAATATTATTTATAATATCTTCAAGCAATCTGTTTTGAAAATTTATATGAATAATCATAAAAATATCTTTTAAAATATAAATCCCCGCCACCAGTATTCCAAGGAAAAGCGCTGTTTGAGTCTGATTTGTATTATGGAAAAATGCAATATTTGAAGAATTTTTTGTCAAGAGCAAAACAAATGCCCAAATTAAAGACAATCCCGCAAATTCAAAACAACCGGCAATGGTAGTGGAAAGCACTAGAAATACAAGTTTTGGCCTGTATTTTTTTGCATATGTATTAATAAAATCCGCAAAATCCGCAATAAACATAGAAGGACAAATTTTCCTTGAAAAATTATTTATAGTTAATTATACTCTTAAATATGGTTGAAAAGTCAAGCAATGAAAATTTTTATATAGGTCTGTCTCTTTCCAATTCCTCAAATTACGACAGCTCGATCTGCGTTTTGGATAGAGAGTCAAAAATAATGCTGCTTGATAAGTTTTACTTTACACAGGATATGGAGTTGTTTTTTAAAACTTCACCTTATATCTATAATTCAATTCTTTGTGCCTCCATCCCTTACGACAATTCGCTTTTGGAAGGAAAATGGCGCATACATTCAAAAAATTACAAAATGCTGGGCGATTATTTCAAAATAAACAGAAATAAATGGACAAAAAGACTGTCAACAAGGCTTTGCGATGCCCTTTTAAACCTCAATGAAGAAGGGACAAAAGTTTTTCGCTGCGATATTAACAGATTAAGACAATCTTACGGATTAAATGCACACTACCTTGCAAGGACTTCTCTTGACTGCAAAAACCTTCAAAGCTCACTTAAAATAAAATACGGCTTTGATGAACTGCCCGAAAATATGCTTGCGGCATCATCGCTTGAGGCGATAATTTGTGCAATGTTTTCAAAATACGTTGCTTTTGGCGGCGAAACACACGAACTTTACGAGTTTGAAGGGCTTAAAACGCTTGATAAAGCTTTTTAATTTAGCGTTTTTTCCTGGGCAGGCTCGCCCTGTCAACATGTGCCCTGAAAAATTCCGTGTTAATATTTAACATTTGCCCTATTTCTAAAATTTTAAGCGCAAGTGTCCTGTCGCGATTTTTATTTTTTGATGCTTCAAGATGTTCTATTAAAATATTTATTCTTGAATAAATTGATTCAAAGAAAATATTTTGCGCTTCATTAATATTGGCCTGCACATCAAGTTTTTCAAGAATATTTAAAAGTCCCAAAATATTATCAGCGGTTTTAATTTCCATATCCGAAGCGAGTTTTTCAATAAGCGCTTCCAGTTTTTTTGAAATAATTTGCCCGGCTCTGCATTTATTTAGGTTGATACAAAATTTATCCGCATTTTGTTTTATTAAAACTATCTTTGCAAGGGCTTTTTCGCTGCAAAAATCTTCAAGTTTTATAAGTTCGTTCTCCAGTCTCCTTAAAAGAGTGAATTTTGCACTTACACGAAATACGTCCGGTATGTCCATACCAAGGTCAATGTAGTATGAAACCGGTGCCTTAAGCTCATCGTAGAGGTCTTGATATGTTTTTTCGGTTTTTAAAAGCTTTGAAATAAGTATTTTTTCAAGAATAACCTTTCTTTTATCAATCAAAATATCTTTTAAGGTATAGTATTGCAGACTTACGAGCCCCTGAATTACCTTAAGCGTTTCAATTAAATCCGAGGACATAAACACTTTTGTTATTTCGCTTTTATCCTGTGCGTATTCTTCCGGAGATTTTAATTTTTTAACGCTGCAATAAAAATCCCCGCTTGCAGTGTTTAAAATCACATAGGACATATCGAATTTTTCAAAAGTTATTTTTGAAGTAAGTTCAATGTGTCCGAAATTAACCGATGCCTGATTTTTCTTTACTGTTTTTGTATTTATCTTTTTAACTTTATAACAGTAAATTTCATCCAAATCTTCGGGGTTTAGAAATTTGCTTGAAAAGGCCCATTGAGCCGCTATTTTTTCTACCGTTACAACTGAAGGCTTTACAAATCTTTCATACACGTTTTTACCGGTGCCGTAACCTTCGATATTACTTTTTGCTTTATTTAAAATCGATAAAAATTTCTTTTCCAAATCAATTTTTGTAAATTCCGCGGCAAGCTCCATTGCGCGAAGCGCATATTTCATAATCTGCGTTGTTTCAATGCCGGAAATTTCTGCAAAAAACCAGCCGCAGCTTGTATACATAAGCTGACAAAAACGCTGCATTTCCATAAGCTTAATCGCTTTTGTTTTTTCTTTGTTTGTTAAATTTTTCTTCGCGTTTTCCTTAAAAAATTTGTCATAACTCTCTTCGCTTCGATCTAAAATTACGTCAATGTATTTGTTTCTCGCGTCCCAAAAATCCTTATAATATTTAGCCCCTTCCGAAGAGCATACTTTTATAAGTTCATCCCTTATATAGTCAAGCGCATCACGAAGCGGGCGGCGCCATTTTTGATTCCAGCCGCATTGAGCACCTGTTGAACAGCCGCAGTCCTCTTCCCATCTGCCGACACCATGACAGCAGCTCCAGGATGACTGCGGTTTTATATCCACTTGAAATTCCGGCGGGAAATGCTCTAAAAACCAGCCGTAATTTGTAATTTTAAAACCGAGTTCTTCCGCTTTTACTTCAAGAACATACGACAGTGCCATATCGCCGAATTTTGTGTGGTGCCCGTAGCTTTCCCCGTCTGTTGCAATATTTACAAGCTGCGGATGGCATCTGTCCTCAACATAGCCGTCTTGCAATCTGTATGCAAATTTATTACCGTCACAGAGCAAGTTGTCAAAAGCAACGGATTTTGAAATTGCACCGTCATAGAAAAATAAATCTATATATTTTTTCTCATCATTTTCATCAGGAAAATACCTGTACGGCATAGAAGGGTCTATACTGCCCCAGCTTACATCATGCCATTTGTCCTCTCCGTCCATTTTTCTGACACATTGTGCTTGATGAGGGGATAAAATCGTAAATTTTATCCCGCAGTCGATGAGTACCTCAAGAGTTTCGCTGTCTACTGCGGTTTCAGCAAGCCATATACCCTCGGGCTTTCTGTTGAAACGTTTTTCAAAATCCCTGATACCCCAGATAACCTGAGTATATTTATCATTCAAATTTGCAAGGGGCAATATCATATGATTGTATACCTGAGCAATTGCACAGCCATGGCCTTCATGGATTAAAAGAGAATTTTTATCCGCCTCTATAATTCTTTGATATGCGCTTTTTGCATGAGTTTCCATCCAGCTTAAAAGCGTAGGGCCGAAATTAAAACTCATAAGCTCATAATTATTTACGATGTTTAAAATCCTGTTTTGGTTATCAACAATTCTTGAAACAGAATTTGGCTCATAGCACTGCCAGCATATTTTATCATTCCAATCATGCCTGGGCGCGGCACTTTCTTGCAGCTCTATTTCTTCTATCCAAGGGTTTTCCCTTGGCGGCTGATAAAAATGACCGTGAATAGTCAAATATTTCACATGTTTATTTTCTTTTTTTACTTCACCCATACTTTTCTTAATATCCGATTTTACTACAGCAGTTATTTATTTTTGTCTTTATTGGGATTTGGTTTCTTTTGCAGGATTGTAATCTTGCTTACATCAACCCAAGGGTCACCAAGAGCATTTGAGAAAACTACCCCCGTAATTTGGATTTTGTCGCCCGTATCAAGCTCTATGAATTTTTCGGCATAATTTCTTTTTATAAACAATTTCATCTCAGAGAGCGGAACGTTATGGTCAACAACATCATCTCTCTGGATTAAAAAGCCGATATAGTCGGCAGATGAGCGCATTGCTTTTTTATAATCAAGCCCAAGGGTTGAAAATTTATCAAAAGTAGCCTTCATTGTTATATTTTTATTTAAATATTTCTGCGGAGCAGCTACAACGCTAAGAGGTGTAACGCTTATTGACGCATTGGCCGCAGGCGCACAAAATGCGGGCGAGAAAGTCAAAATTGCCGCAAAAAAGGCAATGAACGCAATATTTTTTATTTTTGTAAACATTTTAAACTCCTTATATATACAAATATTCTATCATATTTTAGCAACCGTACAATAGCCGCGCTATGCTAAATTAAATATCATTTTCACTAATTCCCAAGTGGTGAAGTATATTATAAAAAACATATTTTTCAGCGCTGTATTTTGTTATAATTCCCTTATCCGTCACATTGTTTACAATTTCATCCAAAAACATAACGGAACCGGCCAATACGCCGTTGTCATCCTTTCCGTATTTATTTATTTTTTTGCCGCAGAAAATAACCTCATTACTACAATGTGCGGCGGGAAGCGCATCACTTACCATAATAATTTTATCAGGACTTTTAAGGGCAAAAAAGAGCTTTAGCATATTACTTTCCACATGTTTTAAATCCGCTATTATCTCGCAGTACAAATTATCGTCAAAAAGCCCGTCCAGTGCTAAATTTTCGCCCCTGTGCGCCATATTTGGCATAGCGTTAAAATGATGTGTTGTAGCGCTCGCACATCCTTTATTTGTAGCTAAAGTATGGCCTGCGTGCGCTTTTATATTGTTTTCTTCCAGATATTTGGCAAATGCATTATTCTTATCAAGCTCGGGTGCATATGTAACAATTTTAATAATATCGCAATATCCCTGCGCTAATTTTTTAAAATTTTCAACATCAGGCGCCATAAAAACACTGCAATCTTGAATTCCGGGCTTTTTAGGGTTTAAAAACGTTCCTTCAAGGTGCAGTCCCAAAATTTTACTCTCACCTTGTTTTTGTGAACTTCTTAGCTCACGAAACAATTTAAAGCGCTCTTGCAGATTTTTAAAATCATCTCCGACAAGAGTGGGGCATATTGCGACAATATTCCTTAAATAAAGTTCTCTTAAAAGTTCTCTTATTTCTTTTTGGCCGGAAGTATTAAAATTTACTCCATAGCCGCCATGTATGTGAATATCAATATATTTCATAAGTTTAATTATAACTCTTTTTGACTTTTTTTGAAAAAACATTAATAAAAAAGTGTTGTGTTAATTTTAAAAGTATATTCCAGATGTTAAAGAATTGTAACAAAATTGTAAAAAAACTAAAGTTGCAATCCCAAGGTGCCGATATTTATTATGTAAGAACAATGGAGGCATAGAAAACAATGGGAATGGCAGCAAGCCAAGCAAGATTTTTAGGTCTTACGGCTAGAAAAACTAACGTTGAATATGAAG
Source organism: Candidatus Gastranaerophilales bacterium (assembly GCA_944324405.1). Classification (GTDB taxonomy): domain Bacteria; phylum Cyanobacteriota; class Vampirovibrionia; order Gastranaerophilales; family Gastranaerophilaceae; genus Galligastranaerophilus. The sequence continues at coordinate 16,787 of CALUWF010000002.1, forward strand.
GTCAACAAGTCAACCAACAAAGGACGGTTCTCTCCAACGAAAGTGCCGGTTTGTTCAACCAGATGTTGGAACTTCAAGTGCCTACACCGCCAAGTGCAACTGATTATTACAACACCCGCTATGTATTTGACTCGCTGGGTGAAGATTACTCCATTACGAAATTTGAAACGGCATCAGGCAGCACAACGGGCGGCTATAGCATTGTTCTTGAATATTCGGAACTTGAAAGAAGGGCATATTCTTCCGTTCCGATAACCCAAGGAACACCTATGCAGTTCAATGATCAAACACCTACGTCAATATACCTCAACGGCCAACAATACGAAATAACCCCTGCCGATGCAACAGGTATTGATAAAGGTAATATTGAAATAATTAACGCGGCTATTATTGCAAACGATGCAACAAGACGCCCCGAGGAAGATACTTATTACAAATACACGGTAAATCAAGGTGAAACAGAAGAAAGAACATACTACATTTCTTCATACGATATCGCAAATGCAACTTTACCCGGAGATCCTTCCGAAATGTATACGGGCGGCTTAACTCAATACTTTGCGCAAGATGCAACGGTTAAAAAGAAAACAAACGCAACAGCTTCATTTGAAGCAACTTCAGACGGCAGATTTGAATCCGTTAAAATTACATCTGTTGATAATGAAGACTTGAATGAAAAACTTGCCGGAAAAACTTTCGAACTTGACCTTACGCAAGTAGATGATACCGAAGGCTATGAAGCAGCCATGAAGGATTACGAATATCAAAAAATGGTTTACGAAAGAGCTATTCAAGACATAAACGCAAGAACGGAAATTATCCAACAACAAGACAGAACTCTTGAATTACGTCTAAAACAGCTTGATACCGAACAAGAAGCTCTTAAAACGGAAATGGACGCAGTTCAGGAAGTTATCCAAAAGAACGTTGAATCAACATTTAAAACGTTCGCATAGTAAAATCAACGATTTGCACCATGTCAAATATCAGACATGGTGCAAAAATAAAAAAGTACACGAGGGTTAGTATCATATGGTTTCTTACAAAAACATGCACTCGCTGACAATAGCAAATAAATACAGTTCGGCAAGCTCCATTGCAAAGGCCGAGTTGTATGAAACTTACGACAGATTGCGCGATTTGACCGTATCAAGCTCTGCATCCTCCGGCAGCGGCTTTGGCACCGCAGGCGGTTTTTTATGGCAGCTTGCAAGTATGTTTTCACCAAGTATCTTCATGCCTGTTATGGGCGGTACAAATATGATGAACATCCCCGGTACCTCTTATTGGTCGCCGATTACAGGCTCAACAGCTTCTTATGATGGTGCCACATCTGCTTTCGGTATAGGTGATTTAGGCTCTTACCCCGGATTTCCCTCGGGTGCTGCGGGGATTACCCTTGGTTTTGGCTCTGACGGCGTTGCAACAGGCGGCGCATCGGGAGTGGCAACAGGTTATGCCGTAAGTTCGGCGGGAATTGCCGCAATGAATACTGCTTCTGCCGCTTTGGGCACTGCATCCGGCGGTTTTAGCTTTGGCCAAAATATAGTCTTGCCGCTTGCAGGTATGATTTCAGGCTGGGGCGGCTTATTGCAGGCAATGTCGCCATATATGGGCGAATGGGGCTTAGGCGCAATTGTTGCCGGAAACCTGATGCAAGGCACAGGTAACGCAGCCGTAAGCGCATATCAAAATGTCACGGGAAGAATTACATCAAACGCGGATGTAATTTTATCAGACAGGGTTAAAAACATAGAAACAGTATGCAAAATGTTGGATACCCAGGCGGATATCGTAAGAACAACTCTTAAAAACGATATTGAATCCGACCAAAAACTCGTTCAGGATTTATAATATTTTTGTAAACTTTTGTAAAAGTTTTAAAATTAAAATAAAGTTTTGCATATTGCTTGTCGATATAAAATACTGTCATAGACAGGTTTTTAAGGATATTAATTTTAAGGAATAAAAACTCCCTAAACCTTTCGATGGCAATTTTATCTCAAATTATGTTTTTATTAGTTTAGGGTTACCCCTAAAAAAGGAGTAAGCTCGTGCAACAAAGTATCCAAACAAATCTAAGAAGAATGAAAAATTTTCTGGGATTTTCAAAAAGCTTTCTAATCAGAAAAAATCCCTTTAAACTTTTCTCGAAAGAATTTGTAACGATGCTTAAAAATTTCTTTTCAATGAACAAGAAAAGGAAAATGGTGAAGTACAGATTGAATTATCAGCTCTACAAGCTAAATCAAATGGAAAAACTAATCGCACAAAACAACGAGCATGTATTCCTCAGGGGAAATAAATTCAACGAAATGAGATAAAATGGGCTTAATCTTATCAACAATCAGATTAATACAACTAAACAGCATGAGGCTTAACCTTGAATACAAACTTATGCTGATTAACACTTCGCGCCTGCAATTATCAACTTCAACGGGTGACCTTGAAACTCTGGGCAGCGATTTAGACCCGGATTCACCCGAATCAAAGGCACTGCAAAAGCGGATGGAACGCTTAAGGGTTGTTGAGCAAAGACTTGAAGAACAGGCACAAAGATATCAAATTCAACTCAAAATGATTGAAAGTGAAATTCAAAGCGTTAACTCTTCGATTGATTCAAATATTCAGATGGCATACGGCAGATAAAAAGCGGGTTACCAACCCGCTTTTTTATTTTAATTTCAAACCTTGTAGCCCGGCTTTTAACTGCCTTTGCAGCTAATCTCATTATTTAATCAGGAGTTCTTTTGGTATTGCATACATAACCGTTTCGGCAGGTCTTCTTGAATAATTACCCAAATGGAATTCGTAATCTTTGCATATTTGTTTTAAATACAAAGGAATGCTTATATATTCCATAAGCGTATGGTAAATTGATATTGCAAGCTGAGGTCTGTCATTGATTATTGTTTCATATCCGCCCTTAAGCGCATTTAGCTCGGCGCTTTCTATATCCATTTTTATAAAGTCTATTTTGTCAATACCTTTTTCGCGTTTAAATTTATCTATGGTTGTTGTTTGAATTTTGTGTTTTATATATATGTCTTCATTTGTTTTTGGAATAACCGTTGAGCCGCCCGGGGATTTTGTATTTTCGTAAAAAGTCAGGGTTGTTTCTTCACTCCAAACGCCTTTTTCTATTATCTCGATTTTATTTGATCTTTGCACTATATCTTTATACAAATTTGAAGGCCCTTTTATGCCGGGTACAAATGTTGCAAATTTTTCATAGTATGGCTCAAAACAGTATATTTTTTGCGCACAAGGTATTTCATGTTCAAAAACTATGCTTGTATATCCGTTTTGGCCGCCGCAGTCAAGAATTGTCTTTATTGCATCTTTATTAATAAATTCAATATACTGATTTGCATTTGCATAGCCCTGGGAATTTATTTCGAGGCGTTCTTTATTATACAAGGTAAAAAGAAGCTCATTTCGAAGGCGTCTTGAAGTGTATACAGCCCTAAAAAGCTCTCTTTCTTCCTCTGAATTAAGCATTTGCTCAATGTATTTGCACTCAAAATTATCCTCCAATATGATAAAGTTTTCTATGTTATTGCCAAGGAGTATATGCTTAATATCTTGGCTTCTGTTAAACGGTGCAATTATTATAATATCAACTTCTTTTGCCCTTGGGAAAAAATCTTCCGGTTTAAGCGTTGGAATATCGCAAAAATCCCCTATTTGTTCGGCAGCGGCATCTATAAAGTATTTAATATTTACATTGGGGTAGTATTCATCAATATAATTCTTGAGCGCAAAACCTGTTGTATTTGCGCCGTAAATAGCCACTGTTTTAATGTTTTTGTCAAGTTTAAATTCCATCATAACTTCCTCTGTATTTTATTTTTAATTTGAAAAAATTTCTTCCGCATAAAGCAAAAAAGGCTTATTGAGCAAAAAATAGGCTTTTGGCATTTTGGCGTGCACATATATTTCTTTTCTCAGGTATCTTAGCATAGAATAAGGATATTGTGTAGTTATTAATATGATATCAGCTTTCATACCCGCTAAAAATTCGGGCGCTGTAGCTTTATAGCCAAAATACACGCTTTCTTCTTTTAATTTAAATTTTTTATCTGACACTGCAACAATATTAAATCCGCCAAGGTCATAGTTTTTTACTATATAGTCCATCATTATCCCTGCGCCATAGAGGATGATTTTTTTATCTTTAAATTTCTTTTGCAGTTTTAACAAATGCTTTTCAAAATTTAATTCCGAAAAAATATCCGCCCAGGTTTTACCGTTAAAAAATTCTTTATTTCTTTTCATAAACACCCAAGCTCTCTTAAAATTTTTTCTCTTATATTTTCTTTTGTATAAAAGAATTTATCTTGTATTGCACAAAATTCTTCTTCAAGTTCAAAATTTCTTTTAATATATTTTTCAATCATATTTATAAGTTCTGCCTTGTTTTCCGTTATATTAAAAAGAAGGCTGTCGCTTTGTTTTGCAAAGTTCATATCTTCAATATCTCTTTGTATAAGGTTTTTATCGTATATATCAGGCCTATAGAAAATTACGGGCTTATTTAAAAAGAAAAAATCCGACCAGATACTTGAATAATCAGTTATCAGCATGTCAGAAGTTTTTATGAGCCTGCTTATATCAAGACTGCTGTGCAGTTTTATATTTTCGCAAAAACTAAAACCGCTGTTGCGCTCAAGCAGCGCATGGTGCAGCGCGGCATTGATTTCAACATTATTTTCTTTAAGCATTGAAATAAGCGCCTCGTCATTAAAAAGTTCATTAATCGCTTTATAATACAGGCTGTTTTTGTAATCAACCGTATTAAAAGAAAGCCTCCAGGTAAAAAAGAAAAATATGTTTTTTCTGTGCGGATGATTTTGTTTTTTTAAATTGTCAAACCTTGGCAGAGCCGCCCTTATAAGATTTTTATCTTCAAAACCTCCGTATTTTTTAACAATTTGTGCCTCATAATCATTGGATACAAGAATTTTGTTGTATTCGCTCCGGTTGTACAGGTTGAAAATATTATTTTTTAAAAGAATAACCCCATGGTCAAGAAAAATATAATCTATAAATTTATTTTTGTAAAAAAAACGATGGAGGCTGCTTTGTAAACCAAATGAGGTAAAAAATTTTGAGAGTCTTAAGAATTTAAAAAAATGTTTTATATGCAGGTTTTTATCATAAGCAAGTATTGCACTTTTATATTTATTTTTTATTTTTTTGTAAGAAGGGTGGGTTTTTAAGATAATATAATAAGCCCTAAGTCCATCTTGGAATGCCTTTTCAAATAATGAAAAAGAATCAATAAGTTCTGTGTTTTTTTCATCTTTATCAATAAAAAACAAAATATCTTTTTTAAAAAACGGCTGCAAAAAAATTATAAAATTTAAAACAAAATCAGAAAAAAAATCTAAGACTTCTTTTATTTTTATAAGCACATTAATCGCAAACATAATATTAAATTATATAACAAAAAATGACTTTGGAGATTTTTTATATATAATAGCTTTGGATAGTTAACGGGAGCGGACTTTAAAATGTTAAGCGGATATTTTAAGCTAAAAACAAGTACGGAAGCTTTTAGAAATCGCTTGGAAAATATTTTTTGCGAACTTAAAGATAAAAAAGTTATTATCTATGGCGCAGGTGATGGTTTTTGCGCTCTGAATGAAGAATTTGATTTTGCAAAAAAGATTAATGTGGTAGCAATTTCTGATTTAAAGTTTAATAAATCCCAAGACTATAAGGGTTTTTGTGCAATAGCGCCCGATGAGATTAAAAACAAGGATTATGACACAATCCTTGTTACACAAGAAATGTATAAACCGGTTATGCATTATCTGAGGAATAATTTGTGTATAGAAGACAAACAAATTTTTACTGTATTTGAAGAAGAAATCCCGGATGAGGCAAGAAACTTCAATATGCTTTATGAATACAAATTTAGGGAAAATCTTGAAAAATTAGTTAAAAAATTAAAAAACAAAAAAGTTGTAATATACGGTGCGGGAGCTTTATTCAGGCTAATACACAAATATTTCGATTTACGCGGATTAAATGTAGCCGCAATATCTGATATGAAATTTGACGGACATGAAAATGGCGAAGAATTTTTGGGGTATAAAGTCTGCGCTCCTGTGGAGATTGAAGATTTTAAACCCGATTATGTACTTATTTGCGCACTTAAATATCTCGATATAGCCGAAGATCTATACTGCTATACCCTTAAGGGTACCGGCATAAAAATCCGTCCGCTTGTTAAAAAGCCTTTTAAAAAAATGCTTTGCGAAATTTGGAACGGTTAGTATGCAGCACGATTTAATATCAATTATTTTACCTGTATACAATTGCGAAAAATACATTTCACAAACACTTGAGTCTTTAATTAATCAAACGTACGGCAATCTGGAGGTAATTTGTATAAATGACGGCTCAACGGATTCTTCGCCTGATATTATTCGCGAATTTTCAAAACGCGATGCCCGAATAAAACTTTTTTCGCAAGAAAATAAAGGCCCCGCCGCATCCAGAAATTTAGGGCTTGAAAAATCCTGCGGCGAATACATTATGTTTTGCGATTCCGACGATTGGTACGAGATTAATATGTGCGAAAAAATGCACAGCACAATAACCCGGCAAAATGTTAATCTTGTAATGTGTGCCGCAACTTTTCATTACGAAAAAAATATTTACAGGGAATACGGCGGAAATTACGAAGAAAATATTGCACCCTTGGGCACATTCAAAGCCTCGGATATTCTCTTAAAGCCTTCTTCTGCCCTTCTGTGGCATAAAATTTTTAAAAAGTCGATAATTGATAAATACAATATCATTTTTCCAAACGGGCTTGAATCTGACGATACTCTTTTTTGCTATGAATATTTATGTGTCTGCCAAACATGCTGCGGCATAAAGGACAAACTCTACAACTACCGTTTAAGGCAAAACTCCATAATGGATAAATATGTTAAAAGACAAAATATTGAAGTTTTATATGACAGAATAAGATTTTTTGAATATTTTAATCAATTTTTAAAAATAAACAACCTTGAAAACAAATTAAAAAATTGCTACAACTATTTTTTTGCAAAACAATTTCTAATATGCTACAAAACGCTTGAAGGAGATGAAGAAAAAGAAAAGCTGCTTGAACTGACAAAAAAATATGCAAAAAATGCAGGTTTTGCACCTTCAAAAAATAATATAATAAGCATTGTACTCTCCGGCGCAAGTCTTAAAAAAGTGGAAAAATATATCAAAAACGCATCAGAGCGTAAAAAAATATTCGGCGATAACTCTCTTGTTGAAACAATAAAAAGAATTTTTATTTCAGCTAAAAAATATTACACATATTATAAAATTTAAAAGGAATTTATGACACAGAGCATTAAAAAAATTATAATAACCGGTCAAATGCTAAGGGGCGACAGCTTTTCTTCGCGCTGGATATATAATCTTTTTGCTTATTATATAAAACGCACAACAGGGCTTGATGTATATTTAACCGTTTTGCCGACGTCGAATTACTCTGCCGACAATTTCATTCCCATGCACATAGAAAAAATTTACGGCGCTTACGGTATCGATTTTGAATACGGAAACAGGTTTGAGTCCCCCTGGACTGACAGATGGGCGCAAATTTATTACAAAAAAGACTACAATAAAGAAGCCTATGACTATATTTATTCAATTTTTAAAGATTCGCTCGTAATAAGTTATGAACTTGAAGAGTGCATGCTTGCGGCACTTGAGTATTTTAATATTCCATATATTGAAATAAATCTTGACCCCATAAGATTTTTGGAAGATATAATGCTTTGCTTTAAAACCAATAACAAAGAAGCCTACGCGCGCCTTTTGGATTACAGAGTTGATGAAGAATTTTTGTACCTGAGCGCAAATTATATCAAGGCGTTTTATGCAACAATGGAAAATAAAACAACAAATGAAAGAAATGTCTTGTTTTTAGGGCAGACAGAATGCGATAAAACCCTTGTTGACGAGAAAAGCGGAGAAATATATTCAATTTTAAACCGCAAAGAAGAATTCAAAAAGGCAATAAGCGGTTTTGATAACATTTTTTATAAAAGGCACCCGCTTGTAAAAAATGACAAGGAGATTATAGAATATATAAATTCGCTCGGGAATGTAAAAATAATCGATGAAAATTTCTACAGCCTGATTTCAAGAAACGATATAAAGAAAGTTGTTTCCATATCTTCTGGCACCTGCTGTGAGGCGAGATATTTCCAAAAAGAGACAGAATTCCTTTTAAAAGAAGGAGTGCTGCGCCAAACTTGCAATAAAGTTGAACTTGATAAATACGTTTCAATATATCAAGACTTCTTTTCTCTTAATTTCTGGTCGCACATTTTAGGACCCTTTGTAAAAACCGAAAAATTTGACAGAAAAATTACAATAGGAGGAGCTTCAAACAAATTAAGAAACTCGCGCATTAAAACTCCTGTTTATTATGCTTATGAAGACACTAATCACCTGATGGCAAAACGGCTTGTCGAAAAAGATTTTGCTTCAAAAATGCATAAATCGTTTTTAGCTTATACTATAGAAAAGGACGCAGAGTTATGATTATGGAATTTTTAATTACTTTAAAAAGACTTTTTACTCAAAAAAGCCTTGCGTATAATCCGACAATGCTTGCAATTGAAACAAGCTGTCTTTGTAATAATTCCTGCTTTTTCTGCTGGAGAAGCCAAAAACCGCAAGAGTTAAAAGCTTTAATTAAAAAATACGCCTCATCGCCAAAGCTGTCTTTTGATGTATATAAAAAAATAATAGACGATGCAATACAGTATAAATCCCTCACTTGGCTTGCCCTTTGCGCATGTATGGGAGAGCCGATGATGCATGAAAAACTTGAAGATATGTGTGAATACGCATATAAGAAAAACCATTTTAAAAAAATATCAATAAATACAAACGGACTTGCAATTGATAAACACGACATATCAAGACTTTTAAATTCAATCCAAGACTTTAGTATCTCGGTTGACAGCATTGACCCTGAAACATACGGGAAAATCCACGGTAACAGCGAATTTTTACCAAAAGTTATAGAAAATATCAAAAAATGTGTCGAGTATAAAAAGCAACACGGCGCAGTTTCAACAATCACCGTAAGATTTACCGAAAATGAACATAATATCGGACAATATCCCGAATTTAAAAAATTTTTTACCGAACTTGGAGTAGATAATATTAATTATACAAAAGTCCATTCTTTTGCGGGAGTAAAGGCGGAACTTGTCGACAAAAAGAAAGCTGCGTTTTGCTGGCACCCTTATAGAGCAATAAACTTTACTTTTAGCGGAGATTTAACAACTTGTTGTTTAAATTATATGATGTCGCCGGTTTTTGGAAATATAAAAAATTCAACAATCAAAGAACTTTGGATGAACGACGGCATGAAAAAATGGCTTAAAGACAGACTCAAAAACCCGCCTTGTAATAATTGCGACGGTCTGAGCAAACAATCACAACAAGAAGGTTTGGTATATGAAAAATAATAAATGCAAATTTTGCGGAGCTGATTGCGAATATTGGTATAATATAAACGAATTTGAAATTTACGGCTGCAAAAATTGCAAAACCTCATACACCAGTAATATGCCAAGCGAAGAAGAACTTAAACACTATTATGACGGATTTAATTTTTGCATAAACCCTAAAAGTAAGATAAGAATAATTTCAAATGCATATAAATATTTTTATAAATCACTCAATTTGCCAAATAATGCAAAAATGCTTGATATAGGAGGGGGCGGCGGATTTTTTTCCTGTGCTTTTGAAAAGTTTGGTTTTGGCAAGGCGGTGTATATAGACATCGATAACCAATCCTGTGAATATGCAAAGTCTTTAAATATTTCAAAAGTAATAAATGCAGATGTGCGGGATTTAAAAAATATTTCAAACGAGAAATATGACTTTATTTATTGCAGACATGTTGTAGAACATCTTACAGACCCAATTCCGATTATTGATGCGGCAATTGAATTATTAAACAAAAACGGTTTGTTTATTTTGCAATATCCAAATTCGCTGAGTCTTGAGCGCCTGGCTTCAAAATGTTTTTATAAAGAAAGAATGGAGACCCTTTTAAAATCAAATAAAGATTACTCTTATATAAAAGCTTTAAAAACTATTTTTTCATACAAAACAGGTAACGATGTCTACCCGCCAAGACATCTGTGGGGATTAACCGCTTGCGGCATGAAGGAGTATCTTTCCAAAAAAGAGGGGATTTCTTATAATTTTAAATTAAAATCAATAACGGATAAAATATACTCTCCGTATTATACGGGCGTAAAAGACAGCCCGCGGCTTGCCATGTTTTTAGCGCGCTCAATCCGAGGAGGCTGCCATGTAGTGTGCAGCATAAGAAAAAATTCGTAAAATGCAATAATTTAATGCTTATACTTTGGAGCGTGCAAAAAATATTTTTCAGCATTTTTATATAAAAGTCAGCATACAAGAGAGTATATAACAAGTGAGAATAAACAGTATTTCATATCCGCTAAACTTTGGATACAGCAAAAAGAGCCAAAGCTATTTGGATAATAACATTGCACAAATTGAGGAACCGGAATTCAGAGAAGCACTTCAAGGGTGCAGCACGGTGTGCAACCATATGGAAGACGTTATAAAGAAAAAAGAAAAAACCTGTCCGGATTTTTCAAAATCAGAATACGCAGATTTATTTATTTCTCTAAAAGATGTACTTACGGCTTCCGTTATTACCCAGTTTACGGATAGCGAACAGTATTTGCAATCAGAATATGACTACTATTTAAATTCTCTTAAAAAATGTAAAGACAAAGAAAATAACTGGCGCCAACTGCTCCTTGACAGGTTAAAATTTTGGGACAGTGACCTTGGCAAAACACAAGACGAGCTCAAGGCCGAACTTAATGAAGCAAGAAGAGCGGTACGAAAAAACCAAGCGCGGCTTGATAATATATCACAAACCAATACCACATCAAAAGCAAACGAGTCCAAAACAAAATCGACCGACAGCTCTCCTCTTGTTGAAAAACTTAAAAGAAATCAATATTCCCCGAGGGGTTTTGTTGATATTATGGGAATGGACGAACTCAAAGAAGAATTTGAAGAAAATATAGTAAAACCTGTTAATAACCCCGAACAAGCACTTATTGATTTTGTTGAATACGGGAAAAAATCACCCGCCGGCATTTTATTATACGGGCCGCCCGGCTGCGGGAAAACTTATATAATAGAAGCTCTTGCAGCGGAAATCAACTCGGAAGTATATGTAATGAACAGCTCAAACACCGGCTCAAAATATGTAAACCAAACGGCAAATAATATCAAAGAGGCTTTTGAATATATTTACGAAAAAGGCGACAATTCACATAAACCGATTTTATTGTTTATGGATGAAATTGACGCCATGACTTCAAACAGGGATTCATTTTCAAACAACGAAGACATCAAAAGCATTGCAGCTCTTTTAAAATATATAGAAGAGGCAAAAGTACACAATGTCATTGTAATCGGCGCCACAAATAAATACGACATGATGGATCCTGCGATAAGAAGAAGGTTTGACCTTAAACGCTACGTTGGTTTACCGGATAAAAAACAAAGGGTAGAACTTATTGAAAACAACCTTCAAAAGAAAGCAAAAGGCAAAAAACTGCTGAATGACAACTCAGCCGTTTTAAATATTGCAAACGCGCTGGAGGGATATTCCTGCCACAGCATTAACATAATCTGCGACATTGCTTCACTTAACGCCCTAAAAAGACAAAGGGCGGATATTTCCGTTGAAGATTTTGAATATGCAATTGAGCACACGGACGAAGAAAAAATTGACGAAACCTCATATAAACCGCTTGCAAGAAAAAGAAAGCTCGGATTTGATACATTTTTGCAGCCTAAAAAATAAGTCATGGATGTAAATTTTATAATAAAAAATGCGGCAACTTTATGCCGCATTTTAATAATTTATTCTTATTTTACAACAAGATTGGCAAGTTTATTCGGTACGATTATTGTTTTTACAAGTGTTTTACCCTCAAGAGCCTGTTTTATTTTTTCATTATTCAATGCGATTTTCTCAAGCTCTTCATTCGGTGTGTCCACCGCAATTTCAACCTTGTCGCGGATTTTTCCGTTAATTTGTAAAATAAATGTAATGTCGGATTGTTTGGCTAAATTTTCATCATATTCAAGCCATGGTTCATCATGGATTGATTTTTTCGCGCCAAGACCCTCATAAATTGCCTCGCTCATAAAGACCGCAACGGGCGAAATGAGTCTTAAAAGCGCAAGAAGTGCAAAACTCAGTACATTTTTTTCAATCTTAGACTCATCGCGAATGTATTCGTAAATACAGTTTGTAAGCTCTCTGTAGCGCGAAGTTACAGTATTGAATTGAAATTCGTTTTCAATGTCGTTTGTAATTTTTTTAATTGAAATATGAACTTCACGAAGTAATTTTTCGCTCTCTTTGTCGAGATTTTCAGGTATTTTATAATTCAAATCAATTATATTTTGGAATTTTGAATAGAGCCTGTAAACCCTGCACAAAAATTTGTAACAGCCTTCAACGCCGGCGTCTGACCAGTCAAAATCCCTTGCCGGAGGCGAGTCTGAGATTATAAACAACCTTGCGGTATCAGCCCCGTAGTTTGCAAAAATTTCATCGGGGTCAACAGTGTTGCCTTTGGATTTAGACATTTTAGAGCCGTCTTTTAAAACCATACCCTGTGTTAAAAGGTTTTTAAAAGGCTCGTCAAAATCCAATAAACCTATATCGCGCAGCGCTTTTGTAAAAAATCTCGAGTAAAGCAGGTGCAAAATGGCATGCTCAATGCCGCCGACATACTGGTCAACAGGCAGCCACTTATTCACCAGGTCTTTATCAAAAGCTTTTTTGTCGTTTTTTGCATCCGCATAGCGCATGTAATACCAGCTGGAGCACATAAAGGTGTCCATAGTATCCGTTTCGCGCTTTGCAGGCGCCCCGCATATCGGACAAACAGTATCCACAAAAGTTTTTGATGTTAATATGGGGGATTTGCCCTTTACGCTAAAGTCCACATCCTCAGGCAATTTTACGGGCAGCTGTTCATCAGGTACGGGAACCGTGCCGCATTTGTCGCAGTAAATAATCGGAATGGGCGCACCCCAGTATCTCTGACGGGAAATAAGCCAGTCACGCAGTCTGTACTGCGTTTTTGCGCAGCCAAAACCCTTTTCCTGTGCAATTTGTGTAATTTTTTTCTTGGCTTCTTCACTTGTAAGCCCGTTGCATTCACCGGAATTTATAAGTGTTCCGTAGTTTGTGTAACATTTTTGTTCATCGTCGCCTTCGCCTGTTATTACGCGTATAACGGGAAGATTATATTTTTTTGCAAAATCCCAGTCGCGCTCATCATGCGCGGGAACCGCCATAACCGCACCCGTACCATAGTCAACAAGTGCGTAGTCCGCCGTATATATCGGGCAAACCCTTCCTGTCAGCGGGTTTATAATGTGTGTACCAAGCGCCACGCCCGTTTTTATACGCTCGGTCGAAAGTCTTTCAATTTCCGACATTTTACGCGCATTTTCGCGGTATTTTTCAACTTCTTCTTTCTGTTCATCCGTTGTAAGCTTTTCAATGTCCGGGTACTCTGGCGCCACAACAAGATAAGTTATACCGTACGCCGTGTCTGGGCGTGTTGTATAAACGGGGATTTCAAGCCCTTCTATCTCTTTTACTTTGAATTTTAAAATTGTTCCGGTTGATTTGCCTATCCAGTTTGCCTGCATGGTTTTAACGTTATCGCCCCAGCCTGTAAGCTTATCCAGGTCATCAAGCAAAACTTCTGCGTAGTCGGTAATTTTTAAGAACCATTGCCAGAGATTTTTTTTGGTGACTTCATGGTCGCATCTCCAGCATTTGCCGTCTATTACCTGCTCGTTTGCAAGAACAGTCGCACAGTGTTCGCACCAGTTAACGGCGGCTTGCTTTTTGTAGGCAAGACCTTTTTTGAAAAGTTGTATAAAGAGCCACTGTGTCCATTTGTAATAGTCCTCTTTACAGGTTGTTACTTCCCTGTCCCAATCCACACTAAGACCTAATTTTTTCAATTGCATTTTCATATATGCGATGTTTTCATCCGTCCACTTGGCAGGGTTTGCGCCGTGCTGAATGGCGGCATTTTCGGCAGGAAGCCCGAAACTGTCCCATCCCATGGGATGGAGCACATTAAATCCCTGAGATTTTTTAAACCTTGCGATAACATCTGTTATTGTATAGTTTCTAACGTGTCCCATATGCAGTTTGCCGCTCGGATAAGGAAACATTGAAAGCGCGTAGTATTTCGGTTTGTCCGAGTCATCGGGAGTCTTGTGCGGGTTTGTCTTTTCCCAAATTTCAAGACGCTCTTTTTCAATCTGCTGCGGGAAGTATTCTTTTTCTAACACGTTATAATCCTCTTTAATATTTTTGTACCTAAAGTATTATAACTTAAAAAATAAAAAGAACATAATGTCAGCTAAAGTGTTTATAACAATTTTATTTTGTCAATATAAATCTTGTTATATTAATTTTATTTTTATTACAAACATTTTTAAATAGAGCGAAAAATTCAGGATGACAAGGACGGGGCAAAGTTAAATCTTTTTATTGTCCTCTAAATATTTTATAATCCAAGCTTCGATTAGCTGTGTAACTTTGATATTATTTTCAGCGGCGGCTTCTCTAAACAAATTTACAGGACTATCATTAAGCATAAGCGTTAATTTTCTGGTCTTGTCTTTTGTAAGATATTTCTTTTTTAACTCTTTATCAATATTTTCCATCTTAATGTAAAATATGTCATAAATACGTGTTAAAACCATCAATATTAAGAATAGCTAAAAAATCGGGGAATGGTTTTATTCCCCGAAAATTTTATTCAACGATTTTTTTGCCTTTTGTTTTTATTTCTTCCTCAAGCATTGAAATAAACTCATCGAGCGGCTTTGTGCCTATTTGCCCCCTGCCGCGCGCGCGAATGGCGACTGTTTTATCTTCAATCTCCTTATCACCCACAACAAGGACATAAGGAATTTTTTTATGCTGCAGATTTTCTCTTATTTTGTAGTTCATGCTCTCCGATCTGTCATCAAGCAGTGCCCTTATGCCGTGTTCTTTAATTTTATTCACGATTTTTGCCGCTTCATCGGCATGTCTGTCCGCGATAGGTACGACCGCTACCTGATAAGGTGCAAGCCATGCCGGGAAAGCACCTGCATAGTGCTCTATCAGTATTCCGTGAAATCTTTCCATTGAGCCGAAAATTACCCTGTGTAGCATAACGGGAGTTTTTAAAAGTCCGTCTTTGTCCTGGTATTTTATATCAAATCTTTCGGGAAGGTTAAAATCAAGCTGTATTGTTGCGCACTGCCATGTTCTTCCGATAGCGTCTTTTACTTTAAAATCGATTTTCGGGCCGTAAAAAGCGCCGTCGCCTTCATTTATTTCATAGCTCATGGAGCGCCTGTCCATTGCCTCCCTGAGTCCCGCTTCCGCAAGCTCCCAGTTTTTAAGGTCGCCGACATAGCTTTCAGGACGGGTGGAGAGTTCCACTTCAAATTTCATATTGAAAATATCCATAGTGTCCGCCACAAAGTCAATTATGGCGTTAATTTCATCTACAAGCTGCTCGGGCGTGCAGAAAATGTGTGCATCATCCTGCGTAAAGCCCTGTACACGGGTAAGACCCGAGAGTGCTCCGGATTTTTCTTTTCTGTAAACCGTGCCCAACTCAGCCATTCTAAGAGGCAGCGAGCGGTAAGAGTGCCTGTTTGCCTGATAAATCAGGATATGAAAAGGACAGTTCATCGGTTTTACGATATACTGGTCATCTTCTTCATTTTCCTTTTGAATGAAGAACATATTTTCCCTGTAATGGTCGATATGACCCGATAATTCCCAGAGTTTTGACTTTGCAATCTGGGGCGTGTGCACAATAACATAACCTCTTTTTCTATGTTCTTCTCTCCAGTAGTTTTCAATTTCCTCCCTTACTATTGAAAGATTGGGATGCCACAAAACAAGCCCTGCGCCGATTTCTTCCCTTACCGAGAATAAATCAAGCTCTGCACCGAGTTTTCTGTGGTCGCGTTTTTTTGCTTCTTCAAGCATTGTTAAATACTGATTGAGTTCCTCTTTTGTTTCAAACGCCGTGGCGTAAATTCGCTGGAGCATTTTATTTTTAACATCCCCGCGCCAGTATGCGCCCGCTACGGATAAAAGCTTAAATGCTTTTATGGGTTTTGTATTTTCAAGGTGAGGACCTGCGCAAAGGTCGTTAAAAAGTACATTTCCGTCCTTATCTTTTGTAAGGTAAAGCGTAGGGTTGTCGTTTCTGTGCTCTTCCAGAAGTTCTGCTTTATATATTTCGCCCTGCGCCTTAAATTCTTCGATTTGCTTATCAACATCCGGAATTACATATTTTTCAAAAGTCAAATTCTGCTCAACAAGTTTTTTCATTTCTTTTTCGATATCTTTTAAATTTTCCTCGTTAAGGGTTGTGCCTTCAATATCAAAATCATAGTAAAAGCCGTTTTCAATAGCGGGGCCTATTGCAAGTTTTGCATTAGGAAAAAGGTTTTGTACTGCCTGAGCCATAATGTGCGAAGCAGAGTGTCTTAATGTCTGCAAATGTTCATTTTTTTCCATAACTTCCTCATAATCAATAATATTTTCTAATATTTTACCACCAACCCCTTATATTATAAAGAAAATTTTAAAACCCCGATGTCTTTTGACACCGGGGTTACACTCCTTTATCCGCTCATGCGCTTTTATTATGCGCTTCTTTTCATTGAAAAATTCATAACTGCTTTATTGTTTATTGCTATAAGTTCCATTGAGTTCCAGAAATCCGCTGGTGAAAGGCTTGATTTTGCTTCAAGGTTTACTGTTATTTTTTCAGAGTAGAGTTGGGCTAATTTTTCATCTAAATCATTTACTGCTGACATCATAACTTTTATCTTCTTTCTGTTTATATCCTGCTTACATATATATAAAGTATATAAAAAGTGTAGAATTTCAAATTGTTTAAATATCGTTACAATACTTTACAAATATTTTTTGTTTGTGCTAAAATCCTTGTACGACAATATTTTAATGGGAGAGGATATGAAAAAATACAGAATAGGCGTCGATATCGGCGGTACAAATATAAAAATAGCCCTTGTTGACATGCAAGGAAAAATTGTTTATTCAAATACAACACCCACGCGTGCGGATATGGGTTTTGAATATACCATTGCAAACATAAAACAGGCTATTTCAGACCTTATGAAAGAAACAAACTCGGACAGCTCAACCATTGAGTCAATCGGTTTCGGCTTCCCTGGTCAAATTGACTATCAGGCAGGAATTGTAAGGCTTTTGCCCAATATGCCCGGCTGGGTCGAAATTCCCGTTGCAAAAATTATGGAAGATGAATTTAAAATCCCGACACGCCTTGACAACGACGTTCGTGTGGCAACGCTCGGCGAACTTAAATACGGCGCGGGTAAAGGCTGTCAAAACCTTGTATGCATTACTGTCGGTACAGGTATAGGCTCGGGTCTTGTCCTTAACGGCAAATTGGTTCGCGGCGCAAAAAATGCCGCAGGCGAAATAGGGCACATTAAAATGACTATGGGCGAAGGCCCCCTCTGCGGCTGCGGCGACTACGGCTGTTTTGAGGCTTACGCTTCGGGGCCTTCAATCGTTGCTATGGCGCGTGATTATATAAAAGGCGGCAAATCATCCAAATTTAAAGAACTGGCAACAGAAGAGCTAAGCCCCTATATTGTTGCTCAGGCTGCTCTTCAGGGCGATGTTGTTGCAAAAAGAATATACTCAAAAATCGGCGAAATAATAGGCATAGGCTTAACTTCGGTTATTAACCTTCTAAACCCCGAAAAAGTAATTATCGGCGGCGGAGTGGCTGATGCCGGAGATATTTTGCTCAATCCCATAAGGGAAACGGTTGCAAAAAGGGCAATGCCCATACAGGCGTCAAGTGTGGAAATTGTACCTGCGCAGCTGGGTAACACGGCGGGTGTCATCGGCGCGAGCCTGCTTATAGAAAGCTAGAATAAAGGAAATCTTATGCCCTTATATTTTTTCTGGGGTGAAGAAGATTATTTAATTGAAAGAGAAGTAAAAGCACTCAGACAAAAGGTTTTGGGCGAAAGTTTTGACGCCCTAAACTACAGAGTACTTGATAACCCTGATTTTACGGCGTTTGACGAGGCGCTTCGCACGTCACCGATGTTTTTCGGGAATATTTTATATGTAATAAAGTGTGATAAATATTTTCTTGAAACAAAAAACAAAATAAAGCTCGACGACAAACAGACCGCAATGCTGTGCGACTCGCTTGAAAGCGTTGCGGACGGGGTGCATATACTGCTTTTGTGTCAGGTGGCGCGCGGGGACAAGAAAAAGCCCGACAGCAGGAAAAAAATATATAAAGCCGTTGCAAAAACAGCTCAAATAAAGGAGTTTCCGGCTTATCGCGCCTATGAGGACTATAAAATCGCGCCGATTTTAAAAAATCTGGCAAAAGAAAAAGACATAACACTGAATAATGAATGCATTATGCTGCTTATTGAATACTGCGGGGCGCAGATTAGAAATATTGATATGCAGCTTGAAAAGTTAAAGGTATTCGCTTATCCAAAAAAACAAATAAGTGCCGATATGGTCAGGGAGCTTTGTTTTGCGGGCGAGGACATTTTTTTGCTGCCAGATTTAATTATAAAAAAAGACTACACAAAAGCGCTTGAACAGATTACAAAAATACTGCAAAAATCACACTATCTTGAGGTTTTAGGGTTTTTGCAAACGAGTTTTTTAAACCTTTTAAAGACAAAAGTCTTTGCGACAAATATGACGCCTGCTGAAATTTCAAGGAAAACGGGTCAACACGAATTTGTCGTAAAGAAAAATCTGGAAAAGCTTAAAAACGTTGATACCAAAGAACTCCTGAGGCTGAAATTAAACTTAAGTGAGGCGGAATATCTTCTAAAAAGCGGACAGGTTGACCCTTTGTGCGCATTTAGCACAATGTTGTACAGGGAGGCTCAATGATAGCAAATAATTTAAAAACAGATTTTCCTTTTGTTTCAAATTACTTTGAACAGTTGTTTAAAGTAAATGTAAAAAAATTCCCGCAATCAATTGTCTTTGAAGGGCTTGATGCCTATGCACAGTGCTTTTTCGCGCTTGAGCTTGCCCGTATTTTAAATTGTCTTGAGGACGGGGAGGAAAATTGTCAGTGCTTAAATTGCCGCTGGATTAGGGAAAATAAACACCCCGCCATAAATTTTGTTTCACAAATTCATTTTAAACCGCAGGGGGATGACTCAAAAACCGTAATATCGGCGGCTCAGGCAAAAGAAATTGAAAAGTCGCTTCGAGAAACGTCCGACTACCACAGATTTTTTATATTCTTTGATGCAAAACAGGCACCGCCTGATTTAGAGCATAAAAATTCCCATAAAAACTATTCGCCCGCAGGTTACAATATCTGTCCCGATGAGGACTGGTATTTAGACCATATAAATCAAAAAACTTTTAATCCCTCTACGCCGAACGTACTTTTAAAATGTGTGGAGGAGCCGCCCGAGCGCACGACTTTTGTCTTTTTGACCAAAAATCGGGCAGATTTAATAAATACGATTGTTTCGCGCTCGCAATGTTTTAAGCTGCCAACGAGCGTAAAAAGACAGGATTTTGGCTTTATTTTGCCTTATTTTGAAAAGTATCCCTTAATGCCGCTTTCCTGTGCGCTGAATTCAAGCGAAGAATTGCAAAATTACATTAAAGAAAACGAAATGCCTGTAGATTTGCTCCTTGATACAATTCTTTCTTATTTAAGTTTTGAGCTTAAAAATGCAGACAACGCGGGTTATGTTTTAAAACTGAAACAGGATATAAAAGCGCTTGCCGCGGCAAAAAGGCACCATAGCGCACAGATGTCCGATAAAGTCGTGCTTGATACCCTGTTTTTAAAGATGGCGGGTGATATAAAATGAAATACATTGCTTTTTCGCTTCCGACGGGAATTGGTGCTCAAATCGGCGGATATGCGGGTGACATCGGGTATATTGTAAGAGAGTATTCAAAATATTTTAAGGTTGTTGTAAATCCAAACGCCGTAAACGGCGGGATTTTAAGCGCAATTAATCAAAACATGCTCTATGTTGAAGGGTATAATTTTGATGAGTTTTTATGCGGCAGGGTAAAATTAAAAGAGGTTGAAAGCCAAAATAAGACAGGTGTTTTATTTGACCGTGAAATACCCGAAAACGTGCTAAACGTGCATATAAATACAATTAACGCCCTGAGGGTGGTTCAGGGGCTTGATATTATGGAGCCAAAGTATACAAAAGAGCCTGTCGGAGTGAGTTTTTCAATAAATAATAACATATCATCGGGTACGATTTTAAACCCCGACACTCTGCTTGAGGGCGCAAAAGAGCTTTTAAACTCGGGAGCGCAGGCGATTGCCCTTGTGTGTTATTTCGGATGTGACGCGGATAGCGAGGATTATTCAAACGGCACGGGAATTGACCCCATCGGCGGCGTTGAGGCTGTTATTTCGCACCTTGTATCAAAAGAGTTAAAAGTTCCCTGTGCTCACGCTCCTGCGTTTTGTGATATTGAAATATCAAATAAAACGGAAAACCCGAAAGTAGCTTCAGAGTGCATATCTTCCACATATTTACCTTGCGTTATACAGGGGCTGCAACACGCGCCTTTAATTTCAAAAAACGAAGGCATAGATGTGCGCGATATAGAATGTCTTGTTGTCCCAAACGGCGCACTCGGCTCAAAAGCCGTACTCGGGGCGCTTGAAAATAACATAAAGGTGTGTGCGGTTAATAATCCTTCTAAATTAAATATAGGATGTAGCAAGCTTAAAAGTAGTGATATACTTTGCTTTGATACATATCAAAGCTGTCTTGAATACTTGAAAGAAGGTTAAAATTTATGAAAAAACGTTATAATGCCTGGACAATGGCGGAACTTGTAGTTGCAATGCTTGTACTTGCAATTCTTATGACTTTATCAATTCAGGCAATTAAACCCAAAAAAATAAAAACTCTTCCCTTCGCCTATGCAGCGGTTAAAAACTTAAATGACGCCGCAAAATACGTGCTTGGGGATAAAAACGTAAAAAATCTGCCCGACGGCCCGATTAGTACACCTGCCGCAAATTCAAACGAAACATGCGTCGGCATGGCCGAGGCAATGAGCCTTCTTGATGATTACAACTGTGTCAAAACATACAACTCGGCACCCGCAAACGGCAGAGGAAAGAAAGGCAGCCCGAATTTTCAAACCGCAAATCTAATATCGTATTCCGGCCTGCAAAAAGATTTTACATCAACCTACCGCGGTACGGCATCCAACGCAGGCAAATGTGCAACCGTTGCAGTTGGCATGAAAGACATTATGATAGATATAGACGGCGATGACGGCGAAAACAAAGTGGGAAAAGACCAATTCCCCATTAAACTTTTGCAGACGGGCGAAGTTGTACCCGGAACCTGCACAAATATATCCCCGGGCACAACTCCCTCTGAATGCGGCGGCGCATCATTCAGCAATCCGACTTTTACAAAGCATCCAAGCTGCGGAAGCGTTACAACAATGTTTATAAATGAAAAAGAACCCTTTGCATACTCGGTATACAGATCACGCCCGGTAACCGAAGAGGAAATAGCTTCGGGTAAATATAGATCTGATGACAGGATTACCGAGGTATTGAGAATTGATGATGAAAGCAAAGTTGAAATAAGTTTTGCGGAAGCAGACTGCATTGCAAGAAACAACGTATTAACAAGAACCCAGTGTGCAAAACTCGGCTACAAACCCGAACCTGAATGCACAGATGACGGCGCCTTTTGCCTCGTAAGACAATCAAGGCCGCTTTCAATGAACATTTTTGCACTGCCTTATTAAAAAAACACAAAAACAGACCCCTTGAATTCAAGGGGTCTGTTTAATTTGACATAAAAATTATTCAACCGTAAGTTTTTTGCCGTTTGATTTTTCGGCAACAAGCTTTGGTGCTTCAATTGCCAAAATACCATGTTCGAGTTTTGCTTTTGTTTTTTCAACATCAATTTCTTGCGGAAAGTAGACAGTTCTTGAAAATTCGCCGTATTTAAATTCGGATTTTCTAAAACCTTTTGTGTCTTCTTTGTGTTCTTCTTTTCTTTTTGCATTAATTGTAAGATAGTTCTTGTCTATATCAATATCAAGATCTTCTTTTTTAATGCCGGGAAGTTCCGCCTTTATGTCATATTGTTTGTCTTTTTCATGGATTTCAACAGGCATTGCATATTTATCTTCCATATCTTCATTTAAAATATATTCGGGGAAAAAGCTGTCAAAGTTCCTGTTTAAAATGGAGCTTATTTCGTCGTTTACCGATTTAATGAAATTGTCGGGTGATT
Source organism: Candidatus Gastranaerophilales bacterium (assembly GCA_944324405.1). Classification (GTDB taxonomy): domain Bacteria; phylum Cyanobacteriota; class Vampirovibrionia; order Gastranaerophilales; family Gastranaerophilaceae; genus Galligastranaerophilus. The sequence continues at coordinate 39,251 of CALUWF010000002.1, forward strand.
TTTTAATTAAAAATTTCATAATTAACTCCTTTCAACTTTTAATCTAATCTCCTAACAATGTTATTATCACCCTATTTTTTAAAAAACATTGGAAATTTAATTAAAAATTAAGAATTACATGGGATAGGCATGGGTTTTTGTTTACAAAACTAAAGAGTATTTATTTTTTGTAAGTATGGTAATATTGGCTTAAAATCTTTTGTTCAAGGGTATTTTAAGAATAATGAAGAATTATTTATGTTAATTTTAATGTATTTTCTAAAATCCACTATTAAATGGAGGCATGGTTACTTCTACAAGTGTAAAATGTATACAAAAGGGAAAAATTAAATTTATTCATTGCCTAAAGCGGGTATTTTGGTTTACTATATAAGTGTAGTTGAAACACAAATACAGTTTATAGACGAGATGCATAAGGTCGCAAAAAAGACCTTGCGGAGGCACAATTGTTAGAGAACGGTTACATTCAAATCTATACCGGAGACGGAAAAGGAAAGACTACGGCTTCACTGGGGCTTGCCATGAGAGCTTTGGGACATGGATGGAAAGTTATGATTATCCAGTTTGCAAAAGGCGACCAAGGCACAACCTACGGCGAAATTGCTTCATCTCACCGTTTTAGCGACAATCTTGAAGTACGCCAATTCGGCCTGGATAGAGTATGTTATTCGCACAATATGAATATCGATGATTACAAAGAGGCAAAAAAAGGCTGGGAATGCGCTAAAGAAGCTATTATGAGCGGAAAATACGGTCTTATAATTCTCGATGAAATCAACATCTGTATTGATATGGGCATGTTAAAAGTTCAAGACATAAAAAATACACTTTTAAACAAGCCTAAAAATCTTGAAATTGTTTTAACGGGCAGAAACGCACATCAGGAGCTTATCGCAATGGCACATCTGGTAACCGAAATGCAGCCTGTTAAGCACTACTTTGACATCGGAGTTATGGCTCGAAGAGGCATAGAATATTAAGAATAGTAAAAAGTTTGTTGTATTATTTATTTATGATACAATATTAATTGGAAAAGATTTTTAATGGGGAAATGGGGGTTTTGTAAAAACTCCCTTTTTTTTATTTTTACCCCTCTCTGTTTGCAGCCTCTATTAGTTCAAGCTTTTGAGAGCGTTTGAGTTTCTTTATTCTGCACTCTTCTTTTAGTGCATCACTTTTATTGTCATATTCTTTTGTATAAACGATTTTAAGCGGTTTGTGCGAACGGGTGTATTTTGCACCTTTTCCGTTTAGGTGCTCTAAAAAACGTTTTTGGACATCGCGCGCAATACCGCAATAAAGTGTATCATCCTTTGTTTGCAAGATGTAGAGATAATATTTCATCAAGCACCCTCATTATTTCTTTTTCACTCTCGAGTCTTACAAGGTATTGGCGGTATTTTGAGGCGTCTTTTACCGATGAGATGTAGTAATTATAAAATTTTCTCATAAATTTAACACCGTTTCTCTCGCCGCGAAGCTCAATCTCGCCCTTTATATGTTTTTTTAAAACCTGTATTTTATCTTCCAGAGAGGGTGCCGAAAGTTTTTCACCGGTTTTAAAAAAGTGTTCTATTCTGTGCGCCAGATGAAAATCACCCATAAGCCCTCTGCCTATTGCAATTCCGTTTGCGCCCGTAATATCAAGGCATTTTATTGCATCGTCAACGCTTTTTATATCACCGTTTGCAAAATAAGGGATATTAATTTCGCCTTTCAGCTCTTTTAATTTCTGCCAATCGGCACATCCGCCGTACATCTGTGAGCGTGTGCGCGCATGTATTGTTATAAAATCAACCCCTGCTTCTTCAAGCGCTTTAGCAAATTCAACAAAATTCATCTCATCCAAGCTCCAGCCCAGCCTGAATTTTGCGCTTAGCGGCACATTTATAACATCTCTCACAGCCTTTACAATATCAACCGCAAGAGCAGTGTTTCTCATCATGGCGGCACCGTCAGTGCCCTTTACAACTTTATTTACCGGACAGCCAAAGTTTAAATCAATTACGCTTGCGCGCTCGTTTAAAAATTTAGCCGCACGTGCCATTATATGAGGCTTATGCCCGCTAAGTTGAAAAGATAAGGGATATTGACACTTGTCATATTCAATTATTAAAGTCTTTTGATTATTTACGAGCGCTTCTGAGGATATCATCTCGGTTGTGAGAAGAATTTCTTTTGAACATTGCCTTGCAAGTTTTCTGAAAACAACATCTGAAATACCCGCGAGCGGCGCCTGGATTATTTTTATATCTTTTATATTCATTATTTAGTATTTAAAAATTCTCTAAGTTGTTTTACTCTGTCCTGCGCAAATTTTGTGTATTCGTCATTTACGCCTTCTTTTGCCTTTAATTCCAAAAATTTATCGTAATTATTTATTGCATCCTGGTACTTCTCAAGATTATCAAGTCCAAGAGCGTATGAATAATATGCAAGTGCGAAATTATTATCGGAATCTATTGCAAGTTTAAATTGTACATTTGCCTCTTTTTGGTTTTTCTGTTCTTCAAAAATCAGACCCTTGTAATAAAGCGCGTATGTATTTTTTTGGTTTTGCGAAAGCACCTTATTTAAAAGCGAAAGCGCACTTTCAAAATCTTTTTGTTCATATTTTGCAATTGCATTTTCCAAATCTTGTGCGGTATTTGCTTCCTTAATTGCCTTTATTGCCTCGTTTGCAGTAGCATCCGAAGGATTAATTGCAATAATTCTATTTAAAAGTTCCAGCGCCTTTGCGGAATTTTTAAGTTCATTATAAGACATTGCGCACACATATAGCACATCTTTGTTTTTCGGCTCTTTTTGAAGCACCTTTTCATAATATAAAACAGCGTTTGTATAATCTTTCATTTCATAATAACAGTTTGCAATTGCAAGCTGCACCTCGGGCGTTTGCGGATTAATTTTCAAATAATTTTCAAGTGCACCTTTATAATTCTGTGTTTCATACATTTTTGAGGCCGTTTCATAAGTTTTTCCCGCCTGCGATTTCAAAAGCGTATCTTTTAGCGTCAAAAGCTCTGCACCATAAGGAATTTGTTCAATACCTTTATTTAAAATATCAAGTGCTGCGTCATAATTATTTTGCAGGGTATAAATTTGTGCAATGTTAATATAATTTTCCTGTTTTTTAGGGTTAAGTGCCATTGCGCGCTTATAGAAAGTAACCGCGTCTTCATATTTTTTCTGCTTGTGCATTTCATAAGCATAAGCATATTGTAAATCGTAATTTTGCGGATTTGAATTTGCCTCAAGCAGCATATAGGCATACTTTTGCTCCGGTGTAAATTTATTTGCGACAATATCGGCTATCGCATTTTTTGCACTGTTATCATCGGGTTTTATTGCCAGAATAGCCTTGTATTGCGCAAGAGCGTTTTTATAATCCTTTTGTGCTTCGTATGCTGCCGCTTTATATTTTATAATTTCAGTAGCATTTGGGTTTTGGGCAAGCAATTTATCATATTGGCCCACTGCCATTGTATGCATACCCTGGGCAATATAAAGTGAAGCAAGGTTTAATATTGCCGTCCTGTCATTAGGTGCAAGGTTTAACGCCTTTAAATATTGATTTTTCGCCGATGCATAATCACCTTTCATTTGATAAACCGTGCCTAAATTAATATATGCTTGTGCATCATTGGGATTGTTAAGCGCTCTTGAGCGCCATAGATTATCCAATACATCAAGCAATTCCGGATTGTTCTCGCCGTATTTAAGTGCAAGATTATTCTCTTGCGCTGCGGCATCTTCATTATTCACTTCATCTAAAATAACTGCATATTTAAAGTGTAATTTTGCGCTTTTTTCATCGTATTTAAGTGCATTTCTGTAGCACTCAATCGCACCGCCCTTGTTATTTAAGGCCTTAAATATGTCACCCGCTTGTTCAAGGGCGTCTTTTTCAATATTTTTATCTTTAATTGTCATAAAGTCGTAGGCTGCGGCAGGCAGCTCACCCTGAGCTCTTAGATTTTTTGCATTTTGAAATTTTTGCTGCGCGTTTAAATTACCCTCGTATTTTTTTTGCAAAGCAGCAAGGCTGTTTTGAGTAGAATTTACCATTGAAGCAAGCTGAGGCGGGTTTTGTTCGTTTTCCCAATACTTCATGTAAAAAAGTGCGCTTTTAAGATCGTTAAGCGCTTTTTTACCGTTTTTTTCCTCGTTTAAATAATAATCGGCTCTTGCAAGATATGCACTGCAAAGTGATTGTCTGACCGTTGAATCGTAGGGTTGGAAACGAAGGACTTTTTTGAATTCTATTATTGCGGAAGAATATTTTTTATTTTTAAGATATGAAACCCCGTTGTTAAAGTATAAATTATACTTTTGAATTTCTTCCTGTGTGGGCTGTGCAGCATAGGCAATATTTGCAAAAAATAACATACACGCAACCGCCGCAACGGGTAATTTTTTCATAATCTCCGACCTTTCGATAAACTTCTCCTGCATAAAAATTATAATACAACACATATTTTTTTCATACCCTAAAACATTATTTTTGGTATTATTTATTATGTAGGCAATTTTGAGGAAATTTTGAAAACAGAATTTATCAATCACGGCAAAACTTCACTTATTGTTTTTTTCTGCGGCTTTTATACCGATGCAAATTGTTTTATTGAATTTGATAACGGAAAAAACAATATTCTTTTTGTTTACGATTACTCCGATATGCAAAATAATCCGCTTGAATATTTTGATTTTCTGAATTATACGCAAGTGAGTGTTATCGCTTATTCTTACGGCGTGTGGGCACTTAATTATGTATACAATCAGGATTTGCTTCCCGAAATCAGCTCAAGCTGTGCAATAAGCGGCACTTTCTGTCCGGTTGATAACGATTACGGAGTAAATGAAAAAGTTTATGAACTTATGGCGCGTTCACTAAACTCCGATACAATAGAAAAATTTGAACAGAGAATGGCGCTGGGGGCATCTTCACCATTAAACATCAAACGTGCAAACAGAAAAATAGAAAATCTTGCCGATGAACTTTTAAACATAAGAATGGTTTCAAAACACACATGGTTTAAGAAAAATTTTGAATTTGACAAAGTTGTGCTTACAAAAAAAGACCGCATTTTCCCTTATTCTTCTCAAGCCAACTTCTGGGCCGCGCACAGAAATAAAGTAGAGCTTGAATGCGGACATTTTCCTTTTTTTGAATTTAAAGATTTTGATGAAATTCTTGAAAGTTGAATATGACAAGTGTTCCCGATTTTTCAAAAGCAAAAGAAACATATAAAGAAAATGCATTTGCTCAAAAACAAATGGCAAATACACTCAGCGCACTTTGCCTAAAACATTTTGGCGCAAATTGGGGAAAAATTTTAGAAATAGGTTCGGGCACGGGGCTTTTAACAAAAAATATCGCGGATAATTTTAAATTCAACGAAATTATTTTAAATGACTTGACGGATAATTTTACCGGCTTTAATTTCCCCTTTTTAAGAGGAGATGCCGCAAAAATTACACTGCCGGGCGAATGCGATTTAATAATTTCCAACGCTTGTTTTCAATGGATTTTGGATGTTAAAAATTTTTTTATCAAATTAAAAAATATCCTAAAATCAGACGGTGTGCTTGCCTTTTCAAGTTTTGCACAAGATAACTGCCGCGAGTTTAAATTAATTACAGGCCTGGGGCTTGAATATGTTAATTATCCGAAAATTCTTAAAGAATGCGGATATGAAATTGTCGAGTATCAAAGAGAGCTTAAAACCATTTATTTCAAAACGCCAAGGGATGTATTGAGACATATAAAATCAACGGGCGCAATTGTTTCAGAAGGTTATATCCGTTCAAAAAGCATACTTATGGCATTTGAGGAAGAATACTACAGGCGTTTTTCCGATGATATGGGAGTAAGCCTCACTTATAATCCGCTGTACATTCTTGCAAGGCCTAAATAATATAACTCATTAAAAGTTCGCGGCAATGTTTTTCGCAATATATTTTTCTGATTGCACGTTTCTCAATCTGTCTTATGCACTCTTTTGTAACACCATAGATATTGCCGATTTCTTCCAGCGTTTTTCTTGCGCCCTCATTAAGTCCGAAACGAAGCGTTATAACTTCTTTTTCTCTTTCTTTCAGACATTCAAGCGCCTTGTTTATATCGTTTTTAAGTTCTTTGTCGACAATAGTCCTTTCAACGTTTTGTTTTTCATCTTCTATAATTTCACCAAGGCTCATCTCGCGCGACCCGCTCAAATCTTTTTGGCTTTCAAATCCTGTTTCAAGCGAAAGAGCTTTATTGTAAACATTTAAAAACAAGTCGATTTTTTCTTCGCTGTAGCCGATTTTTTCGGCAGCGCGGGCGGAATTTTCACTGTTTGAGACCCCGCAGCCGTATTCCTTTTCAAGGCTGTTTTTTGCCTTTTTGTATCTGGATAGAGTTTCTTGTATGTAAACGGGAATTTTCATACAGTATGACTGTTCCGAAATTGCCTTAAACATGGCTTGTTTTATCCACCAAGTTGCATAAGTTGAAAATTTATAACCAAGCTTTGGATTAAACTTGTCAACCGCTGCCATAAGACCCATATTACCCTCCTGAATAAGGTCTGACATACTCAAGGTGGTTGCGTGAATTGATTTTTTTGCAACGTTAAAAACAAGTTTTAAATTTGCCTGCACCAGTTTCTTCTTTGCTTCCATATCCCCTTGCTGAGTTAATATTGCAAGCTCTTTTTCTTCTTGTGCAGTTAGGAGCGGATATTTTGAGATTTTTTTAATGTAATCACCAAGGTTTTCATCAAAATTTACAAGCTTTGCACAGCTAAAGTAACTTTTTTTGTTTTGAGCATTTTTCATAAAAGACATCTCCTTAAATATATTTCTAACCGTATTTTTTTCTTTTTTGCAAGCCTCGCGCCGCCTCGGGGGCGTTAAATTTAGCGAATAAAATTAAAAGATATAACAAAAGACTTTTTTAAGGCATTTTAATGCCGGGGTTCAAAACGAGTGTGAAAAGAGAATAACAACAACTGATATAAATCGTATATATTTAATATATCACTTGGTTAAAAAAATAACAACCCTTATTTTAAGAAATATTAAGATAAATTTTAAAATTAATCTCATAGTTAACATTTCTTAATATATAAACAATAGCTTTAAATGCGTTACCGAGCGGAGTTTTATAATTTTATTAAGAATTGTAACGAAAATAGATTAACCGCGCAATTTTATAAAATTGAAATACTTTATATATATGTAAGCGATAACCAAGATATAACAAACACACACTATAAGATATACTTTCTAACCAACACACACTAACCTTCACTTCACACACGAGGAATTACTAAAAAAAGTATTCCGAGGGGCTTTTGATTATCAAAAGCCTTTTTCTTTATGTAAAAATATTTTTATGATATTATCCCCAATGTAAGACTTTAAGGGGATTTTTTATGCCAAATGTTATTGAAGGTAATCTTTATGCAAATCCGTCGGATAAATTTTGCATTGTAGTTTCCAGGTTTAATGAATTTATAAGCTCAAAGCTGCTCTCCGGTGCACTTGACTCTTTTATACGCCTCGGGGTTGAAGAAAGCAATATTGATATCATCTGGGTGCCCGGTTCGTTTGAAATTCCTCTTATGGCAAAAAAAGCGGCACAGAGCAAGAAATACGCGGCAATTATAACACTTGGCGCCGTAATAAAAGGGTCAACATCGCATTATGATTATGTCTGCGCCGAAGTATCAAAGGGCGTGGCTGCCGTTTCGCTTTCCGAGGGTATCCCTGTTATCTTTGGAATTTTAACAACCGATAATATAGAGCAGGCAATTGAAAGAGCAGGTACAAAAGCCGGCAACAAAGGGGCGGATGCCGCTAAAAGCGCTATTGAAACAGCAAATTTAATCTCAAATTTAAAATAAAAATCAATCTTTAGATTGAGAGGCATTTTAAGTCTATGGGTTGATGATACACTTCCTAAAACAGGTTAGAGTTTAAGTATAAACTACACAATTGATTAGGGAGAGTATTTGAGTTTATGCTTGGAATTTGCATGTTTAAAACTAAAAAAGTGCTTGCGCTTTTTACGGTATTTTTTTCATTGTGCGCCGCCGCCTGCGCAAGTGAAAGCATAATTTCATCGGTTACGATATCACAGCCTGCTGATTTAAACGGCGCATATCAGCTTACCGTAAAGTCTGACAAACCCGTTGAATTTAAAGAAAAAGCACAATCAGATAGAAGTATTTATTTTGATTTAAAAAATGCAACAAGTGTTGATAATCTGGATACTATATATGACAATGTTTCCGGTGTTGATGCCGTCATTGTTCAACAGCTTGAAAATAATAAGGTGAGAATTTATGTTAACGGTGAAAACACCAATAATACAAAGCTTGTTTTTCAAACAACACAAAAAACCACATCAGACGTTAAAAATCAAATAGTAATCAACAGGCCCATAAGGGAATACCGCCCGACAAACGATATAAACGAATTTAATGCGGAAAATATGGATTGGGATGAAAATTCCTTTAACCCCGGACACCTCTTAAGTTCATTTTTCGGTCTGTTTGGCGAAAAATCCGACATGACACTTGTAATATGTCTTGTTTTACTTGTAGGAAGTGTAGTTATATCTAAGAAAATATTTGCAAAAGTAAAACTTCAAGAGGAGCCTCTTATCGGCCTATCCGGTGCATATAAGGGAGATAACAATATTTTAGATATTAATATCCCTCAAAAAAGAGAGCTTCCGCCGCTTAAGAGCATGGCCGATACATCAAAATTTGTTACAAATACATACAAAAAAACGACACCTGTGCAAAAAAATGCAATTCAGCAAAATTATGCACTCGGAGCATATAAAAATGCACAGAAAAACCCATACACCACAAATGATACAGTAAAAAAACAGCAACCGCAGCCATCTGTTAATTTGTATCAAAGAAGAATTCAAAAACCTGCTTCAAAATATGTTTCACAGCCTCAGGGAAAAGTGGCACCCTCTGCAAAAAAACAGGGAACAAGTGTTGAGAATATAAAATTTCTTGAATCTGTAACAAAAATTTACGAACAAAGCGGCAGAAAAGACTTGGCTCAAGGCCTAAAGGCCGGAATAAACAAAAGAAAGTCTGCCGTGTAATCAAACAGACAAAATAATACTCAACCAATAGCCTCAAAATTTGAGGCGTTTTTTTACAAAAAACCCGCATGTTGTCCTGGTATCGGGTTTAATATATAATTAAAAAGTTAGCATTACGGTAATCTAAATGGAATCGAAAGTCTACAGTAAAAATGATATACTGCAAAAGCTCGCACAAGACGGCTTTTTTGTGGACTATTTGACTCTCGGCTCCTTTCTTGAAAAATATAAAATTGAAGCAATTTTTGAGGATGAAAACGGAAGCGAATTTTATGATAAGAGCGCGTACGACATTCTTGTCAGAAATGTTTTAAAAAGAACCCCGCCATCAGAACAAACCCCACCCGTAATGCAGCAAAATGAACAAACCCCGCCGCCTTATCAACAAATAAACCAAACGCCTCCGCAGGCTCAAAGCACACAAGCACAGCCTCTAAACACCCAAGCTCCGCCGCAAAGCGTACAAACAGTAGAGCCTCATCAACTCCGGGAGCAGCCACCCGCACCACAGGTACAGCAGCAAATACCTCAAACGCCTCCGCAGGCTCAGCAGGACTACATTCAACAGCCGGCAATAAATGACATGTCTTATCATACGCCACAGCAAGAGTATCGGCAGCCCGATGCAATCCCTGCACAAAATTTGCACCATAGTGAAAGTCAAGACACTATTATTGACGTTCAGCCGCTGCAACAGGAAGTTCATGGTGTTCAAACGGACACTCAAAATACGCAGGAAGAACCACCATCAAATACAATTGAAGCGCACAGGGAATATCAGCCTGAAAATAATGAAAGTGAGAAAAAGAAAAATCTCTTTGAAAATATAAAATGGTACAGATGGGATGATGTTTCGGCCGACCTTGCAAGCAATGTAAAAAACGACGATTCCATAATCATAGATGCTGATAATGCTAACAATACAACAGATGCTCAAATCCAAAATACGCAAAGTGAACCGCTTACTTTTACAACAGAAGCACAGCCCCAAATTTACAAAGACAATACGCAAGGGCAAGAGCTGCACAACGAAGAACACCCGCAAACCGAAGCTCAGCAGGCACAAGAAGTAAAATACGACAACGAGCCGGTTGCGGAACAACAAGTACAGACCCAGCAAGACTACTGGGGTGTACAAAATCAAGGCGAACATCCGCAGGATTTATCTTCACAGCCTCAAGGCAGCACAATAAGCGAAGATTCAAGGATGGAAATAAATAGAATTATGACATCAAACGATGATGAAGAAGACTTTGATGACATAGGATTGTTATCCGACTCCATTCAGGCGCAGGAAAAATTCCAAAAGTATATTGTGAACGAGCTTGCAAAGAAAAACATTGACGTTACCCCGCCCAATCCGCAAAATGCTTTTAAATTTGATATTTCGGAAAAAACTCTCAACATGATTGCAAGGGCAATTGCCAAAAAGATTGCGCGACAAGTATCTTCGCTTTTATCAGGCGACCAAAAAAACAATACAAGACTCCTTCTGGCGGAGAAAAAATCTGAAGAATTAGAAAAAAAGGTTTCCCTTCTTGAAGAACAAAATAAAAAGCTCAAATTGCTGCTTGTTGAGTCAAATAAAAATTTAAATTCATACAAGCCGACATTTTTCGGTTTATACAGATTTGTACGCAGAAAAACAAAGAAAAGAAAATAAAAATGAATATTATCATAATGCTAATCTTAATAAGCCTTTTAGTATTGGTGCACGAGCTCGGGCACTACTTGGCGGCACGTGCTTTCGGCATTCAAGTTTCACATTTTGGCCTCGGGCTGCCTATAGGGCCTCTTTTATATGAAACAAAATGCGGTGATACAAAAATTACCGTACATGCCTTTTTACTCGGCGGCTATGTATCCTTCCCCGACGATGATGAAGACAACGAAATTACAAAAGATCTTCCGCTTGATTCGCCAAAACGTTTTAAAAACAAAAAACCCTGGCAAAAAGCGGTCGTCGTTTCGGCAGGTGTTTTTGCAAACGTAATTTTTGCGCTTTTTCTTGTAATGTTTTGCGCAGCTTATTATCACAAACTGCCGAGCAGCAAGTATGACGTTTATATAAAAGACTTTGCGCCCGAAGTTAAATCAAACGTTATGACATCAGGGCTAAAAGCCGGAGATAAAATAATAAGCGTAAACGGTTCAAATATTATAAACTCTTATCAATTTATTTTTCTTGTACAAAAGAGCAAATTTTTTGACGGCTTTGTGTCCAAAGACACAGTTAGCAAAAAAATCGACGAGATTAAAAAGCTCAATCCAAAGCTGGATGATGCAAATACGTTAAAAGCCGGTCAAAAAATACTGCTTCCGCCGCTTGAGGGTGAAAAACAGGTGAAGGTTTCAGACAATGTTTTACTTGGCATTGAAAAATACAAAACAGATGAAATCGAACTTACAAAAGAACAAAAAGCTCTTAGTGCCGCTCTTGAAGGCAAAAAAGAGTTTATCGCGGACAAAGATTACTCTCTTGAAGATTTGGCGTATGCATTATCTGACAGCTACAAACCGCTTAGTATATCTGTTTTGAGAGATAACAAAAAACTTACCTTTAACAATTTAAAAACTTCAAAAGACGGGCTTTTAGGGGTTAAACTTGAAGTGAGCGAAATTTTTGTTCCGATAAATTCTCCGCTTGAAATTATTACAAAATCCTGGGATTACCTTGTTGTGAATACAAAACTTATGCTCCTTGGACTTTGGCAGCTTGTAAGCGGCAAAATTCCGCTCAGCGATATGCATGGAATTGTTGCAATTACAAAGGTCGGAGGGGATATTATTGAAAATTCCGGAATGCTAAAAGGACTTTTGCTGAGCGCCATTATAAGTATTGACCTTGCAATAATCAACCTTTTGCCAATTCCCGCGCTCGACGGGGGACATTTGATGTTTCTTGCGCTTGAAAAAGTTGCAGGCAGAGAACTTGATGAAAAAATTGTAGAAGGCGTTTCAAGAGTATTTTTTGCGCTCCTTATCCTTCTTATGATTTATGTTGTCTTTAATGATATTTTTGCCCTCGTAACAAAACAGCTCTAGAGCGCGCATTCGGGCTTGACGCAAAAACATGCGCGTGCTATATTGAAGCCATAAGTTACAAAAGACCGTAAAGGAGGTGAAAATATGCCTGAGGTAAGAGTTCGCGAAAACGAAAGTATCGAAAGCGCACTTAAAAGATTTAAGAAAAAAATCCAGAAAGCCGGAATTTTATCTGAAATCAAACGCAGAGAAAGGTATGAAAAACCTTCTGTTAAGAAAAAACGTAAGTCTGAAGCTGCACGCAAAAGACGTGTTTAGATAAGTATAAGAACGTAAAAAGGGGATTAATTATCCCCTTTTTAAAAATTACGAGGTGAAAATGGCAAAAGATTGCAGTTTTGATGTTGTTTCGGAGTTTGATAAGCAAGAGCTTGTAAATGCCGTCGATCAGGTAAAGCGCGAGCTTAATTCAAGATTTGACCTTAAGGGTTCAAATTCTGATATTGCGCTTGATGCCGATAAAACAATCACAATCACAACAAGTGACGATATGAAATTAAGAAACATTTTGGATATTTTGCAAACCAAAATGATAAAAAGAAATTTAAGTATTAAAATCCTGGACGCTCAGGCGCCCGAGGCAGCTTTAGGCGGAAATGTAAGACAAGTTTTCAACCTTAAAAAAGGCTTATCGCAAGAACTTGCCAAAAAAATTACCGCGGCGATCAAAGATTCAAAACTCAAAGTACAAGCCTCAATTCAAGGTGAACAGGTACGCGTGAGCGGCAAAAGCAAGGATGATTTGCAGGAAGTAATAAAGCTTTTAAAAGAAAAAGAGGACAGTTTTAACATACCTCTGCAATTTACAAACTACAGATAATATGGAATTAAATTTAAACAACACTGCAATAATTTATAACCCCGAAATAGAGGGTGCATTTGAATTTTCAAACAGACTTAATAAAAAATTTGAAAATTCAAAAACATATACGCTCGACAATATGCCTCAAAATCCTGACTTCGTAATAGTTGTGGGCGGGGATGGCACATTGTTGAAATGTGCAAGAAAATATTGCGAAAACGATACACCGATTTTTGGTTTTAATATGGGGCGGCTTGGCTTTCTGGCGCAGGCGCTTCCGGATGAAACAGATAACGTTGTCCAAAAAATCAAAACCGGCGATTTTAGAATAGAAAAGCGAATTATGCTAAACTGCCCGACAACGGGCGCTGTTGCACTAAATGACATGGTTATAAGAGGGGCAACTTTTTCGCGAACCTCAACGCTTAATCTTTATATAAACGGAATTAAACTCTGTTCTTATCTTGCAGACGGACTGATAATCTCAACCCCTACAGGCTCCACAGCCTATGCCCTTTCTGCCGGAGGCCCGATTATATCACCGGATATAGAATGCTTTGTTATAGTGCCCATATGTCCTCATACTCTCAATGCAAGGCCTATAGTAATACCTGCATATGAGTATATTAAAATAACGACAAACGAAGCGCCGAAGGATTTTCAAATTACGGCGGACGGACAGGACGCAAAAATTATAAAAAATGAAATTTGCGTTGAAAAACACAAAAAATATGCTAAACTTTTGCTGTTAAAAGACAATACAAATCATTTTTATGATATTTTAAGAGAAAAACTTCACTGGGGAATTGCGCCGAATAAGTAATGATTAAGTCAATTTTAATTAAAAATTTTATACTTATTGACGAGCTGTTTTTAGAATTTGAAAACGGTTTTAATGTTTTAACCGGCGAAACAGGTGCCGGTAAAAGTATTATTTTAAAAGCGATTGACACAGCCTTAGGCGCAAAAGTCCAAAAGGATACAATTTTTTTAAACAAAGAAAAACCTGTACTTATTGAGTTGACTTTTTTGCATTCAAAAAAAGATTTAAAAAACCTTAAAGACTTTGAATTAGAAGAAGAAACAGTAATTTCAAGAGAGATAAGCCAGACTTCACAAAAATGCAGAATAAACGGGGCGCTTGTAAATCTTGATACCGTAAAAGAATTAAGGGAACACCTTGTTGATATCCATTCACAAAATCAAAGCTATACTTATGTTTTACCAAAATATCACATCGAACTGCTTGATGAGTATTGCAAATATCGTGATAAAGAATTTTTAGACAACCTTGCAAAATACGAAAATTCTTTCAAGGAATTCAGTTCCGTTTCAAAAAAACTTACACAGCTAAAAGACAATAATGCCAATAATTTACGCGAAATCGATTTTCTTGAATTTCAACTCAATGAAATCGATACGGCAGCAATTGGTGAAGATGAAGAAGAAAGCCTAAATTCCGAACTTGAAATTTTGTCAAATATTCAAGAATTAAAAGAGCAGACTTACGGAATTTATTACTCTCTGGGCGCAGACGGCGGAATGAATGACGCTTTATCCAAGATGAATGCAATTTTGTCAAACTGTGCAGCTTGCGATAAAAAGCTGGAAGAGGTACACAACGCCTTCATTGAAGCACATGAGAATTTAAAATTTTGCAGCGATTTTTTAAGAGAATATTCGCAAAATCTTGAAGCTAATCCTCAAAGGCTTAATGAAATTAATGAACGACTTTCTTTAATTTTAAAATTAAAAAGAAAATACGGAGATATTTTTGAAGCAAGAGAAAATTTTGCACGGCAATTAAATGAGATTAAGGGTGATTTTTCTTCTCTGGAAGAACTTGAAGCAAGAAAAAATGAACTTGAAGGCGAATTAAACGAACTTTCGCAAAAAATTTCAAATGTCAGAAAAACAAGGGCGGACGAGCTTTCCGATATGATAATCAAGGAATTAAAAAAGCTTGAAATGCCTAAAGCTGAATTTAAAATAGATATAAAAGAAAAAGAGGCGGATATAAAAGGGAAAGATGGTGTTGAATTTTTAATTACGACAAATATTTCTTCACCACTGGCACCTCTTTCGCGCGTTGCCTCGGGCGGGGAAATTTCACGTGTTATGCTTGCGATAAAAACCGTCTTTGCTCAAGTTGATATGGTTTCAACAATAATTTTTGATGAAATTGATACGGGAATTTCCGGCAAGGCTTCAAATGCAGTAGCGGAAGAAATTTCAAAACTCTCTAATGATATACAGGTTTTTACAATTACACACCAACCAACAATCGCCGCACGTGCAAATGCACACTTTGTGGTTACAAAAAGCCAGGACGACATTACAAAAGTTAGTGTCAAAAAACTTTTGAATAAAGAAGAAAGGCTTGAAGCCATTGCATCTCTTGCTTCCGGCGAAGTAAACAGTATTTCCGTTTCTTTTGCAAAAGAACTTTTAAAATCTTAAATGAAGTTTTGTTACATGCCAAAGTGGAGCAATTGTATAATTTTTAAATTCCTGCTAAAATTTATTCAGTTATTGCCAAAAGTTGAAGGATTTAAAGATGAAAGTTGATTTTATCCGCACAGGCATCCCCGTTAAAAATGCCTCTGTACAACAAAATTTTGTATCAAACATTCAAAGGGAAAATGTTAATCTAAAAAGCCAACCCGACGTTTTTGTTAAATCGCAGCCTGTTTTTAAGGGCACACTGCCTGAAATTCGCCGCGATGTAATACGGGAAGGAGCAGACGGTATTACATCCTGTCTTGCAATCTATGCAAATGTGTACGGCTATGCCGCAGGACATATTATGCCTACACAGCAAGATTTTGACAACTGTATGTCCAGTTTTTTCCCGCTGTGCTGCTGCGCTTCTTCAAGCTACGCCTTTCCTGACGGCACGGTCAGATACCCTAACAGCGACGAATTTGTAGAGATATTACAAAAACTTTGGAATGAAAGCAAGGGGGAAAATGGCGCGGATGAGAGCAAATATCGCACCCCAAAAAATGCAATGATGGATGAAAATCATCGCCTGCGCCAGATAAAACGTTTTGTAATTGACGATATGGCACGTGCAATGAATGCTTATTCCAAACACGTATACGATTATCCGCTTGAAAATTTGGAAGATGTCAAAAATCTTGCCTTAACCATTTACGATGATGAAACAGTTAGAACGATAAACAAAAAAGTTTCAGCCAAAACAAATAAAAAACTTTTAAAAGGAAAAGAAAGTAAATATGTAAGAGAGCTTTCAAGACAACCTGATTCAGCTTCTATGCTTGATTATTTATTTAAACATGAAGATAAATTTTTCTCTCCTCCGCAAAGCTTAAGAAGCCGCTACGAACATGGTTATCAGCCTTGGTCTGCCGTTGCGGAAGCAATGGAGAGTATTTTTGCCTTTAGTAGCGACAGATATCGCGACGATGAACTAACACCGCTTGAAATCGGTATGGATATTGATAACGGCTGGTACGGTTGGTTTTAGTTAAATATTGCTTCAATAAATTCTTTTTTATCAAAATTTTTAAGATCTTCGCTCTTTTCGCCAATGCCTATAAGCTTCGCGGGAAGGGCGAATTCTTTTGCAATTGCAAAAATTATTCCGCCTTTAGCTGATCCGTCAAGCTTTGTGATTGCAACGGAAGTTAAGTTTAGGGCTTCTTTAAAGACTTTTGCCTGAGATAGTCCGTTTTGGCCCAAATTTGCATCAAGTACCAAAATGCACTCCGAAAGTGCACCCGGCGCATTTTTATCTATAACATTTTTGATTTTTTTCAACTCTTCAATAAGGTTAAACTTGTTTTGCAATCTGCCCGCAGTATCTATTATTATAATATCAAAATCTTCTTTTTTGGCCCGCTCGATAGCCTCGTATACAACACTTGCGCTATCCGCTTTATCGCGCCGTACGATATCTGCATTAGCGCGCTTTGCCCAGATTTCAAGCTGTTCTTCCGCCGCTGCGCGGAAAGTATCACCTGCGGCGAGCAATACTTTTTTGCCGGAGTCTTTAAATCTTTTTGCAAGTTTGCCGATTAGGGTAGTTTTGCCGGCTCCGTTTACTCCCGCCACAAAATAGATATTAAGCGAGCCGTCATTGTATACAAGCTCGTTTGAGCCCGCAATATTAAGGATATTTTCAAACTCTTCCTTTAAAAACCCCTTAAGTTCGTTTGATTTGAGCTTTTTTTCTTTAATTTTCTCAACTAACTCAACACTTAAATCTACGCCTAAATCTGCCTTTATGAGCATTGTTTCTATGTCATCAAGCGCAAACTCGTCAATTTCTTCATTTCCGGAGGCAATATCCACAACGTTATCAATTAGCGCTTTGGAGGTTTTTGAAAGAGCACTCTTAAGCGCCTCAAAACCGCTTGAAATAATATTTTTGTCTTCGTCTTTTTTTTTGAAAAAATTAAACATATCTTTCAACCACTTTTGCAAGAATACCGTTTATAAAAGAAGGTGAGTCATCAGTTGAGTATTTTTTTGCAAGTTCAAGTGCTTCATCAATTACAACTTTATGCGGAGCGTCTTTCATAAATACAAGCTCAATAATTGCAATTCTTAAAATATCTTTGTCAATTTTAAAGAGCCTGTCTATATCCCAGCCAAAAGCAAGCTCTTTTATAATTTTATCCACGTCTTGTTTCTTTTCTTTAAAAGTTAGTGCAATTCTATTTATATAATCTCTGACATCATCTTTTTGCGCAAGAGTGCAAAGTTCTGCAGTTTCAAGTGCGTTAAGCGCTTTATCGCAAACGCTTAGTATTGTTTTTATCCTGCCTGCCATGTCACTTGTAAGCGGAATTTGAACAGGCACATTATGTGCATCAATCGGTCGTTTTAAATTATCAGGGTGGTTATTTTCATATTCTTCAATAAACTGTGCCGTGTCGCTGAGTCCGCTTGTGGCGATGTTCAACTCTTCCTGTGATGAGCTGATAAGCGTCCTAACCGATTTTAAAACTATTTTTTCAAAATCATCACTGTTGTATTTTTCAAGATTTTTTTCTAATTGTGAAAATAATATTAGTGCCAGCTCTCTTGAAGCTCGTCTTGCCTGCATAGTTGTTTCCCTTTTATTAATATCGTTTTAAGTTAATTATAGTTGAAAAATTATTTTATTTACATAAATTTTTAATATTATCAAGATATTTTTTTGCACATTTGTAATATTCAAGCTCCGAAGCGAGCTTTAGCGCATTTTTTGAAATTTCCTTAAGTTCATTTGAATTTTTTGCGGCAATTTTTTTTATTATATTTTTTATACCATCTTTTGTGGGTGCGATTATAAAACCGTTTTTATTGTCCGTTATATATCCTGACATGCCGCTGTTATTGCTGCATATTGTTATACATCCTTTTGCCAGCGCTTCAAGATAACTCAAACCAAAAGTTTCCCTTAATGAGGGTAAAATAAAAATGTGCGCCTCGCTAAGTGCGTCAAAAATTTCGCTCTGCGACCTATGTCCCAAAAATTTTATTTTTTCATTTTTTGCTTTTTTCTTAAGCTTTTTTTCAAGCGGCCCGCACCCGAAAATTTTAAGACTGATATTGCACTCTTGAAGCTCATTTATGGCCTCAATAAGCGGCATAAGATTTTTTCTTTTAATAAGAGAGGCAATGCACACTATTTTTATTTCATTAATATTGTCAAATTTCACAAGAGCACGGTCTTCATTTAGAACCTCGCTCTTTTTAATGCCCGAGGGCACAAGCGCGATTTCTTTATCAATATAATTTTTAAGTTCTTTTTTTATCCAAAAAGAACGCGCGGCGACAATGTCTGCACAATTTAGCGCATGTTTAAGCGCAGATGAAAAATAAATTTTATATTTTTTTAAAACTTCAATATCGCTTGAATGTGCAACCGCCATAAAAGGCCTGTTGAATTTCTTTTTTACTTTTTGCGCACAGAGCGTGCCGGAAGGCATATGAGAGATAATCACATCAAAATCATCAGGGATTTTTGGCCTAAAGTAAAAAGGCAGAATGAAATTTTGATTATAGATTTCTATGCCGGATGATGTGTAATGCCCCTGTTTATAAGGCATTCGCCCCCTTAAAAGGGAATTTGGAACCAAATCGGCTCTTAAAACGTAAATTTTATGCCCCAAGTCCCTGAGTGCCAGCGCGAAATTTTCAATTGTGCGCGCAATGCCCTTATGATGTTCATTTAGCGGATATAAATCTGTTACAATAAGTACTTTCATTTATAAATATTGAAAATCGCAAACCCTGAGGAGCTTTTCTTTTAAAAGAGTTAAAAGTGCAATCCTGTTATTTTTAATTTTTTCGTCCTTATCCATAACAAGAACTTTGTCAAAGAAATTATTTATCGGCCCAACAAGACCCTCAAGCTTATTAACACAGTCCTTAATTGCAAGGCCTTCAAGATTTCCCATAGCACAAATTGCACTATAAAGCGCTTTTTCTTCTTCAAGTACAAACAGCTTTTCATCCGGCAAATTTGACATTTCTTTGTCTTTTGTTATTCTTAAAACCCTGTTTGCAGCCTCACAAAGTTTTTTAAAACTTTCTTTGTCCGCTTCTTTATTTAAAAACCTCGCTTTTTGCAGGAAACCTTCAATGTCACTGAGCGGATTGCCTGCAAGGCTCGCCTTCAGGATGTTTTGTGTGAATTCTTTTTCATACATTATTGCAAGCCTGTTTAAAATAAAATCGCAAACATCCGTCATTGTATCGTTTTCAAGTTCTGTTTCAAATTCTTTTGAGAGCATATCAAGAGAACTTTTAATAATGTTTTTGAGATTTAATTTTAAATTATTACTCAATACAATTCTTAAAATACCTATGGCGGCACGTCTTGCGCCGAGCGGATCGTTTGAACCCGTGGGGCGTTTTTTCTTCATTTTACCTTGTGTTGAGATAAAAAGAGCACAAATTGTATCGATTTTATCCGATATTGATATAATTTGCCCCTCAACCGCGCTTGGCAGTTCGCCATAAGCGTTGAGCGGAAAATAATGTTCTTTTATTGCAAGGGCAACCGCTTTATTCTCTCCGGATTTAAGTGCATAATTTTCGCCGATGAAACCTTGAAGCTCGGTGAATTCAAAAACGAGTTTTGTGCCCAAATCCGCCTTGCAAAGAAGCGCAGCACGCTTTATATTGTCATTTTTAACGTTAAGCTGCTTTGAAATTTCATCGCTTAGGGTTACAATTCTCTGTGTTTTATCAAAAAGCGTGCCCAGTCCTTTTTGGAAAGTCATGCCCTTTAAATCTTCAATTTTATTCTCGAGCGGCTCTTTTGTATCCTCTTTGTAAAAAAATATGCCATCTTCAAGCCTTGCGCTTACCACTCTTTGGTTTCCGGCTTTGATATTTTCCATGGATTCTTTATCATCCCCGACAAAATTTGCCATGGTTATAAAATGGTTCGATAATTTCCCGTCTTTTTGATGAAGCGGAAAATATCTCTGATGTTTTGACATGACTGTTGTTGTGACAATATCGGGAATTTCAAGATATCTTTTATCAAATTCGCACAACACCGGCACGGGATATTCCGTGATATAAGTAACTTCTTCAAGCAAATCTTCGTAATTTCTAAAATCAATTGTCGTATCAATTGAAGCAGCACATTTTGTTGCACTTTCGACGATTTTATTTCTTCTTTCATCAACATTTACTATAACATGTGCTTTTTTTAAATCGTCGACATAACTTCCCGCATTTTTTACGCAAACCTCTCTGTTTGGCGAAAACCTGTGCCCAAGGGTCTTATTTGATGAAGTTTTATCCAACACTTTAAGCGGCAGAATATCGTCATTATAAAGGGCAAGAATATTTTCAATCGGGCGGGAAAATTTTTGCTCATGGTTTCCCCAGCGCATAAAATGTGCACCTTGCATTTTAAAAATTATGTTTTCGATATTTTCGCTTAAAATCTCTTTTGTACTTTTGCCCTTAATTTCAACTTTTGCCCAGATATAATTATCTTTTTTATATAAATCTTTTTCATTTGCACCGTTTTTCTTTGCAAAACCAAGCGCTGCCGGGGTATAATTTCCCTTATCATCAAGCGCAATGCTCAAAATGGGGCCTCTTGATTCTTTTAAAATATCTTTTTGCTTATCGTCAAGTCCAAAAATCATAACGGCAAGACGCCTTGGCGTTGCTTGAACATCAAGGGTTTTATATTCAATACCGTATTGTTCAAAAAGCCTTTCAAAAGCTTCTTTCAGCTGCTTTTGTGCATCGGGAATAAATTTATAAGGAAGTTCCTGTACTAATATTTCTAATAAAAAATCACTCATAGCTTAATTTTATTACAAAAGAAACTTTAAAAGCAAGGTTTAAGAAATATTAAGAATTGTGTACGAAGCTTATAAATCTTGAAATTATTATGTTTATGTGTCATTTTAATAGTGGACGAGGATGAGAGTTTTAATGTCGCAGACAAATGATGCAGTAGTAAAAATAAATGATGAGCAGGCAAATTACGCAAAAAAAATAAGCGCAAGAATGTCACAGCCTTTGCTCAGAAGAAAGGGGCTTATTGAGCTTCTTGGTATTTTGTGTGCGGTTGATTATTTTAAAAAATACGGTTTTCGCGTAAACACTTCAAGAAGCCTGCATGGTATAGCCGAAGTTTTTGAAGTATTTAAAATAAGCGATATTTACATTAATAACCACAGAATAGATATTATTACCCAGTTTCGCGACGAGCGGATAAGAATTCCCTACATCCATAAAGAATTCGGCTGCCTGCCTGACTATTATGTTGTGGTAAAACTTGATGAACGCCTTAAAGATGCAAGAATTACAGGCTATTTCAAGCCCTCGGAAATAAGTTTTGTAAAAAGCTCAACGGAATATGTTGATGTTGATGAAATTTATTTGAAAAGCACCAGGGCGCTTTGCCTTGAGCTTAAAAAACCGGCATGCCCAAAACAGATTTTCGGAAAACATCTCGATTGCGTTTCCCTTTTTCTAAGGTTTATTGACGGCGAACTTCCGGCAAGCAGCAAAAAACTTTTTATACAACACCTTGCCACATGTCCCGGCTGCACAAAAAAACTTGCCGATGTTCTTGATTTTAACAGAACGGTTAATTCCATACAAAATATAGAAGATTTGATTGAGGCATACAGCATTGACAATACCGGCGAAGATGAGATTATGGCGTCTTTTAAAAAGACGTCAATGCTGGCACAGAAAAACAATACTCCCGCAGCGCCTTTGCAGACCCAGGAACCGCAGCAGAATTCAAATGAACAAAAATATCAAAAAATCATCGACGGCATTTTTGATAATGCATCAAAAATTGAATCGTCCAAAATTGGGGCCATAATAGGCGGCAGAAAGAAAAAATTTATTATCACGGCAGCATGCATTCTTTTGTTTTTGTTTGTATCCGTTTTTATAGCTTTCAAAAATTCAAATTCGGAAATATCATCTATATCCGATGTTGATGACGTTTATTCTCAGGATAACAATTACGACTCCCGCCTGCAAAGTGAATTTGCCTCATCGCATACACTGCCGCAGGAAGTCTATGGCGTTCCGAACGTCACCGATTATTCAATCGCAAGCAAAACAACAGGCGAACCGCTTGTTGCGACGATAAATAAAATATCCTGGGAAGTGCCCGAAAATATTGCAAATAAGGCAAACTATACGAGATTTTTACAGCTTGTCGGCAAGAACGTAAAACTTAATTTACAAAATGATTTACTCTTGTCGAACGATTTTGCAAAAAACAACATTATCAAACTGAGCATTAGAATTGCGAGCAACGGTGATGTTATCGGTATGAAAATGCTTCAAAGTTCAGGCTCGGTGCCCATAGACAATATTATTAAAAAGAGCGTCTCTGAAACCCTTTTGTATATGAAACCGCCTTCCCATGGGCTTATCTCGCGTCCTGTCGACGTTACACTTGTAATTACCCTCTGAAAAGATTGTGCTTGAGTACTTCCTCTCTTAAACCTCTGTAGTCGTTTATGTCATGATTTTTTACAAATTCAAGAGCGCACTCACGGGCTTTTTCAAGTATCTCAACATCATTTACAACATCAGCAAGTCCAAAATCGGGTATTCCGCTTTGTCTTGTACCCAAGAATTCGCCCGGGCCGCGCAGCTCAAGGTCTTTTTGCGCAACAATAAAACCGTTATTTGTCTGCGTCATTATTTTTAGTCTGTTTTTAACCTGTTTTGAAGCGGAAGTGCTGACCAAAATACAGTAAGACTGTTTATCGGAACGCCCGACACGCCCTCTGAGCTGATGAAGCTGAGAAAGCCCAAACCTTTCCGCATTCTCAATTATCATAACGGTAGCATTAGGCACATCAACACCAACTTCCACAACCGTTGTTGATACCAAAATATCGTATTTTTTCTCTTTAAAATCAAGCATTACCTGCTCTTTTTCAAACGGCTTTAATTTTCCATGCAGCAAACCTATTTTGTAGTCTTTAAATTCGCCGTTTTGAAGCCTGTGTGCTTCTTGTGTCGCATTTTTAGCGCTTATTGTTTCGCTTTCGTCAATTAACGGGTAAACAATATAGGCCTGGTGTCCCTGCGCGATTTGTTCCTTTATTAATTTATAAGCATCTTTTCGCCCGTTTGCCCCGACAAGAGTAGTAATAACAGGCAATCTGCCCTTAGGGAGTTCATCAATCGTTGTTATATCAAGATCGCCATGCATGGTAAGCGCAAGCGTCCTTGGTATAGGAGTTGCTGTCATGGTAAGCATTTGCGGATATTCTCCCTTGGTTAAAAGTTTTGAGCGCTGCTTTACCCCAAAACGGTGCTGCTCGTCTATTACAACCGCACCAAGATTGCAAAACTCAACTCCTTCCTGAATTAGAGCGTGTGTACCAACGGCAATATGCATTTGTCCGTTTTTTAGAGAAGTAAGCATTTCTTTTCTGATTTTTGAACCGTGTTTCCCCAAAAACAAGCCGACGCTTATATTTAAAGGAGTAAGCCATTGGGTAAAATTTTTATAATGTTGGCTTGCAAGGATTTCCGTCGGTGCCATAATCGCACCCTGATAGCCGTTTTCAATTGCACAAAGCAGCATAATGCAAGCTACAACGGTTTTTCCGCTTCCGACATCTCCTTGCAACAATCGCTGCATCGGCTCTTTTGAGTTTAAATCGTTTATGATTTCATCAACGGCATTTTTTTGCGCGCCGGTAAGCTCAAAAGGCAAACTCTCGATAAATTTTCTAACCAATCCGTCACGCTTTATTTTGAGCTGTATTGACGTATTTTTTCGATTTGCTTCCCGAATAAGTGCCAAATTGAGCTGAAGGGTAAAAAGCTCTTCAAAAACAATTCTAAACCTTGCCCTGTCGACATCTTCGCGTGTTTTTGGCAAATGAATTTTTCTAACCGCTTCGTTTTTGTTTATCAGATCGTATTTTTCTTTTATATATTGCGGAATGGGGTCTTCTATTTTATCGCAATACTTTTCAACCGCACTTCTGATTGCACCGCTCAAGGTTTTTGAATTTAAATTTTCCGTAAGCGGATATATGGGAACTATCCTGCCGGAATTTATAAGTTCGTCATCCTCATAACAAAAATCACATGTCATAACCTGGATATCCGGCTTATCTATGGTTATTTCATTTGTGTATGAGTCTTTTTTAACAGTGCCTATTACTATAACGCTTGAGCCTTGCGGATATTGGGCTTTATACCTTTCAAGCATACGCCTGTTTTTGAGCTTGTAAAAAAAGTTCAAGGTTATATCGCCTGAACCGTCCCCTATTAGAATATTTAAAACCGTAAGCCTTTTAAGGGTTAAGTATGCATATACTTTTTTTATGGTTGCAAAAACCGTTACCTGCTCTCCGATTTTAAGATTGGATATTTTTACCCTCCCCTGATAATCAACGTAACGCTTGGGATAATATTCAAGTAAATCTTTTACGGTGTATATATTTAATTTATTAAAAAGAAGTGCTGTTTTTGGGCCTACACCTTTTACAAACTGGACTTCAATTTGAGAGATGTCATCAGTATAAGGTTTTTTGCCCTCCGGCATATCTTCTCTTTTTTTAATTCTAAGCTGCGGTTTTATAAGTTTTTTAAAATAAGCAAAAGTATCCGCCAAAAGTTCAACCGAATGCGCACGTGCGGGAGGGGAGTCTATATGATACTGCTCAAAATAAGTAATAAGCTTTTCAACTCTGTGGCGTTCTGTTTTATTGATTTTTTTTAAAACAGTATAAAGAGTTGATAAGACAAATTTTGAAAAAGTAGTCCTTTTGCCGGTAACATCGATATATTTATGCTCCATCTCAATTTTGCAGGAAGCAATTATTTTTTTATGAATTTCATCAAAGCTTGCAAACTTTTCCATAAATTAATTATACATTAATGAGTCTTAAAACCTCATAAATGTTAATTTTTTTTGCTTTTCCGCGTATTGTAACCTCGCGGATTTTAATAACATCGACATACTTTTGTACAACATCAAAAGTCGCCTGGCTTATTAAAAACTTTGTACGGTAGACTTTGTTATAGTTTTCAATTCTTGAAGCGGTATTTACCGTGTCTCCTATAACCGTGTATTCAAGCCTTTCTTCCGAGCCTATATTACCAACGAATGCCTCGCCTGTTGAAATTCCTATCCCTATTTCAATTTTGGGTTTACCTTCTTCAAGCCATTTTTCTTGCAGCCGTTTGACTTTTTTTAACATACAATCAGCACAGATAACCGCATCAAGCGCGTGTTTGTCGTTTTTTATAGGTTCGCCGAAAACCGCAAGTACCGCATCGCCCATAAACTTGTTTAATATCCCGTTATGCTCTTCAATTATAGGAACAATTGCCGTAAAGTATTCGTTTAATATCTTTGTGACTTCTTCTGCGCTTAAATTTTCACTTATTGATGTAAATCCTCTGATATCGGCAAAAAGCACGGTTACATTTGCTCTTTTACCGCCAAGTTTAACCGAATCTATATTATTTACGACATTTTTCATAACGTCTTTTGACAAATATTTGCTCATTGCGCTTTGTATTTTTTCTTTCTTTTTGCCTTCAAGCAAATACCTGTAGGAGTAAGCGCAGCCTATTGCAAAAAGTATAAAAATTTCGGGCATAATAAGGTTTATTGCCGTCTTATTTGCAAACATAAAAAATGCAAAAATAAGATAGGCAAACATAAGACAGGCGCACGACAAAAGCGCCATGGGGATAGGCATTGTGCATACAAGCACAAAAGCCGTAATAAAAACAAGTATTACATTTAAAACATTATATAAATTACTTGTACATCTGTAAAATTCATTATTTATTATATTATCAAGGTTTGTTGCCTGGATATCCACTCCCGAAAACGTATCCGACACCGGCGTTCTTTTAATATCCTGAAGCGCTTGCGCGTTGGCATTTGCGCCGACAAATACAATTTTATCTTTAAATATTTGCGCATCAAGTATGGGCTTTTCCCCTTTTTTAATGGAATTTAGCGAACTTATAACATCAGAGGCGGATATTTTTTGGTGTGAATATACATTGTCATTCGTCTTATAAAAAAAGATATTTGAATAGGCTATTCCATATTTGTTTACAACGGGCATTTTGAGGGAAAATTTATTATTTTTTGCAAGAAGATATTTATCGGTAAGTACAAAATGATTGATACCGGTGTGTTTAGAATACATTAAAAGCCCTAAGGAAGGATAGAGTTTGCCTTTGTAATTTATTACCTGATCAACTCTTCTTATATATCCGTCGTTGTCAAGATTTGTATTTACCGAGCCGAGATATTTAATGTTTTTTAAATAATCCTTTTGAAAAGTACTGAAACTTTTGTAAAGGCTTGGCTTTTTGTATCTTTCGCTTCTTTTGTCCTCAATAACTATTTTATTTTTTTCAAAAAGCAGCTTTTCATAGAATTTTTCATCGGCATTTTTAAATTCGGCATTTGTAAAACCAACACCGGCACTTAAATTGTCATAATTTTTAATTTGATTAAAAAATTCCCTGTCAGCCTCCGGGTGTTCGGTGTCAGGAGCCACAACAATTGCATCATAGCCTATTTGTTTTGTTTGTGTATAATTTGCAAGGTATTCAAAAATTTCTCCGTAACGCGTTCTCTTCCAAGGCCAGCGGCCCAGTTGATGAAGTGATTTATCATCAATCACAATAAGAATAATATCATCCGATGCTTTTGCATTTTGGGTTGTTAATTTAACGAGAAAATTATACGATTTCATCTCAAAAACTGACGCACCCGTTATATATACAATAAAAAATATTAAAGCGGATGCAAAAGCAAGCACAAAAAGAGATTTTTTATGAGAAATTTTCATTTTAACATTCTACTTTATACGGTTTAAAAATAAAATACATAATTAATACGGGATTTAATAAATTATTTTATGGAAATTAATTAATAGTTTGTTATAATATCAACTAAAGAGGAGAGAATATGAAAGATTTATTTAAAAGAGCAACAATACTTGTTTTAATGCTGGGACTTTTCTGTGTGGGGTCTTTTTTAAACCCTGTTCTTGCACAAACTCCGCAGACACTATACGACAGAGCGTGGAAGTTAATTGACGCAAAATTTGTTGATCAGACTAACAACGAACAGGATTGGTCAAGATGGCGCCACCGCTACGACAATGTAATTAAAGACGAAGAAGACGCCTATGTTGCAATTGATACTATGGTGTCGAGCTTAAATGATGTTTACACAAAATTTTTAAATCCAAAAGATTTTAAAGAAGAAAATGAGTCCATCCAAGGTTCTCTACAGGGTATAGGTGTTCAAATAGGGGTTCGCGACGGCAAACTGCTTGTAATAGCACCTATTGAAGACACCCCCGGTGAACGCGCAGGCCTAAAAGCGGAAGATGAAATCCTTGAGATTAACGGAAAAAGTACAAAAGGTATAACCGTTGACGCAGCAGCCGAGCAGATCAGAGGCCCTGAAGGCACTCAGGTAACCCTGCTTGTAAAAAGAGGCAAAGAACAGGCTAAGACTTATAAAATCACAAGAGAAAAAATTGAGATTAAATCTGTTTCAACAAAACCTCCTGAATTTGCAAAAATACCTAATAACATAGGTTATATACGCCTAAGCTCGTTTATAAGCAGAAATGCTGCGGGTGAATTTGAACAGGCTTTAATTGAAAACTGCGACAAAGACGGTCTCATAATAGACCTTCGCTCCAACCCCGGCGGACTTTTGACAAATGCCATCTATATTGCGGATATGCTTCTTGATTCAAAAGTAATTGTATCAACGGTAGATAGAGAAGGCTACAAGGATACAACCCGCGCAACCCAAAGAATGCTTACAGACCAGCCAATTGCCGTAATTATTAACGGCGGCTCCGCATCGGCAAGCGAAATTTTAAGCGGTGCGCTGAAAGACAACGAAAGGGCAATAATTGTAGGCAAAAAATCTTTCGGAAAAGGACTTGTACAGGAAATAAACAGACTTCCCGGGGGTTCTGCAATGCATATCACTATTCAAAAATATCTGACGCCCGATGGTATTGATATCAACAAAAAGGGAATTGAACCGGATTATGAGGTTGATTTAACAGAAGAAGATATTAAAAAAGAACGCGACCCGCAAGTGGCAAAAGCAATAGAGGTTTTAAACGCAAAAACCGTTGCAAACAAGGGAGTTGACAAAGAAAACAAAAGGCAGGAAGATATTAAGGTAATAATTAAATAATTAAAAACCGCCCCAAGGGCGGTTTTTTTTATCAATTATTCAAACTGTGCAGCGGGGCCGGAATTTTGCCGCCTCTGTTTACAAAACCGGAGGAATCAAGTTTGCTTACGGGCATAATCGGAGCTTCTCCCAAAAGCCCGCCGAATTTTACCCACTCACCCTCTTTTTTATTCGGCACCGGAATGACACGCACGGCCGTTGTTTTTTTGTTTATCATACCGATTGCCATTTCATCCGCTATCATGCCCGCTATTGTTTCTACGGGAGTATCACCCGGTATTGCTATCATATCAAGTCCGACAGAGCAGACAGAGGTCATTGCTTCAAGTTTATCTATTGTTAAAACGCCTTGCCGTGCGGCTTCTATCATGCCGGCATCTTCAGACACGGGAATAAAAGCGCCGGATAGCCCGCCAACATAGGATGAAGCCATAATGCCGCCTTTTTTAACCGCATCATTTAACATTGCAAGAGCAGCTGTTGTACCATGTGCGCCTGCCTGTTCAAGACCCATTGCCTGGAAAATTCCCGCGACACTGTCGCCTTTTGCGGGTGTGGGCGCCAATGACAAATCAATTACGCCAAAGGGGATATTAAGTCTTTGCGCAAGTTCTCTGCCGATTAACTCTCCGGTTGTTGTTATTTTAAATGCCGTTTTTTTGATTAAATTTGCAACATCACCCAAGGGCGCATCTTTTGGCATATTTTCAATTGCCCATCTTACAACCCCGGGGCCGCTCACACCTATGTTAAGCGCACATTCCGGCTCATTCACACCACAATATGCGCCTGCCATAAAGGGGTTATCGGATACGGAATTACAAAAACATACAAATTTTGCCGCCCCAAGGCCATCCTTATCTGCGGTTAATCGCGCCGTTTCTTTGATTATATTCGCAACTTTAAGTACACCTTTCATGTTAATTCCGGCTTTTGAAGTTGCAAGATTAACGCTTGAACACAGTTTTGAAGTTTCACAAAGCGCTTGAGGAATTGTCTCAAGAAATATTTCATCCCCTTTTGTGCAACCCTTTTCAACAAGCGCTGAAAAACCGCCTATAAAATCAACGCCGACTTCATTTGCGGCTTTATCCAAAATATGCGCAAGGTAAACATAATCGGGATTTTTTGCACTTTCTCCTATGAGCGAGATTGGTGTTATTGCAATTCTTTTATTTATAATCGGAATTGAAAACTCGTTTTCAAGGTCATCCGCATATTTTTTTAAATTTTTTGCGTACTTTGTGATTTTATCGTATATTTTACTGCCGGTTGTTTTAATGTCCTCGCTTATGCAGTCGCGAAGCGAAAGAGCAAGAGTTGTCGTTCTTATATCGAGATGATGTACTTTAATCATCTCGATTGTTTCAATAATATCTTTTTCATTAAAATCAGCCATTTTATACCTTTTTAAATTGTATGCATTTTGTCAAAAATTTCTTTTCTTTGTACCCAAACTTCCATACCGAGATTTTCGCCCGATTTAATAAGTTCGTCTTTTATTGTTTTAAAAGAATTTTGGGTTTTTGAAATATCGCATAACATCATCATAACAAAATGATCCTGCATAATTGTCTGTTTTATATCTTCAATATTTACTCCAAGCTGCGCCAGAGTATGTGAAATTCCCGCAACAATTCCCACTTTATCAAGCCCTGAAATTGTAATTAAAATTTTGTCTTTGTTCATTTTACATCTTCCTTAATTACAATTAAATTATTCATAATTTTCATTGCAACCGTAGGCAAAACAACATGCTCTAAGCCATCTGCTATGCTTATTACGCTTCTTGCTTTAAGCACTGTTTCTTCCCCTTTGTATAAAAAGGAATAATCGGTATCTCTGTCCGAACGAATGGTAATTTTGTCCATTTTTAGCCTTTCTTTACTTAATTACAAACTTTACCTTTGAGGGTTTACTATTGCAACTCCGCTCGATGTTCCGAGGCGTGTTGCACCCGCTTCTATAAGCTCTTTTGCTTGAAATCTTGTGGTAATTCCGCCGCTTGCCTTCACACCCATTCCGCGTTTTTCAACAGTTTGCGCCATTAATCTTACAAAATCAGGCCTGGCCCCCAAACCGTTTTTAACAAAACCGGTAGATGTTTTAACAAAATCCGCTCCGCCGCTTATACAGGCAAGACAAGCTTTTTTAATTTCGTCATTTGTAAGTAAATCTGTTTCAAGAATTACTTTTAAATTGTTATTCTGGCAAATATTTTTTGTTGCTCTTATGTCATCGGTTACTTTTTTATAATTTCCCTCCTTAAGCGCACCTAAATTTATCACGGTATCAATTTCATCCGCACCGTCAGAGAGTGCCTGATGAGCCTGCACTAGGGTAGTATCTATTGCATTTGCGCCGAGGGGGAAATTTACAACCGTCACTATTTTTACATCCGTTCCGCCTGCGACGTTTTTTGCATGGCGCACATATACAGGATTTACACATACGCCGAAAAAGCCATATTTAATTGCATCTTCGACAAGTTTTGTTATATTTTCAACCGTTGCTGTAGGTTTTAGGAGGGTGTGTTCTATATATTTTGCCAATTCCATAAATGAAATTATAGCAAAATAAGGTTTTTTGCGCCAGTCTTGGCATCAAAATTTAAACAGCTCATAAAATTTTCTTTTGTCATATTTAAAATTCTCTCCGTTGCCTCTTTTGTGTTGTAGGCCATATGCGGTGTTATAGTTACATTTGGAAGTTTTAAAAGCTTTTGGTTTAAGTAGTATTTTTTCAAACAATTTTCTTTTATGTTATCAAGAGCCGGGCAACTTTTATTGTCCGAACATAATATTTCTTCACATTCTATTACATCAAGTGCAGCATAAGATACCTTGCCGTCTAAAAGCGCATCGTAAAGCGCCAGGGTTTCAATTATTTCTCCTCGCGCAACATTTACAATTATCACCCCGTCTTTCATTTTTTCAATTGCTTCTTTGTTTATGAGATGATAAGTTTCTTTTGTCAAAGCTGAATTTATAGATATAATGTCGGAGTTACTTAAAAGCTCATCAAGCGGACAAAAGTTATAATCTCCGCTTTTTTCTACGTCATATGCAAGAGTTTTCATACTAAAACCACGCGCAATATCAAGAACTTTTTTGCCTATAAAACCTGCTCCTATTACACCCAAGGTTTTATTATAAAGTTCTATGCCCGTGTATTTTTCGCTTTGCATTTCATCAACTTCAAGTGCACGGACTCCTTTTGAGATGTTTCTTATTGTATGAAGTAATATGCCAAAAGTATACTCAGCAACCGTATAATCGCCATAATGCGGAGTATTAAAAACAAAAATACCGCGCTCTTTGCAATAAGCAAGGTCAATATGGCTAAAACCCACGCTTCTTGTGAGGATAAATTTTAATTTTTTGAATTTATCAAGCACAAAAGAGCTCAGGTTTGATGACACAAAAACACATAAAATCTGCGCATTTTGCACTTCTTCCTCAATTTTTGTATTTTCATTTAAGGGAGAAGTAAAAAAAATTCTATCCAAATTCATTGGCAGAGTATTTTCGAAAAAAGTTTTCTCAAATGGTTGAATATCAAAAAATACCGCTTTCATAAAAGCAGTTTATTTCATTTTTTTAAATTAAAAATTCCCCGGAGGTACAGTCTTTTCGGCTAAAACATTTTTCTTTTGCACAAGCGATTTTTTACGCTTTTTACCATCAAGCGACTCAATAAATTTATTCATTTTGCCATAATCAAATTCATCTTCCCACCTTGCAACAACAGTGGTAGCAACACAATTGCCAACAAGATTTACGGTTGTCCTGCCCATATCTAAAATTTGATCTATCCCCAAAAGTATTGCAACCCCCTCAACCGGAAGCCCGAATGTGTGCAAGGTGCCTGTCAAAACAACAAGAGATACCCTGGGAACCCCTGCTACTCCCTTTGAGGTAAGCATAAGCGTAAGCATTATAAGTAACTGCTGCTCAAAACTCAAATCAATGCCCACAACTTGAGCACAAAAAAGAGTGGTAAGGGTTAAATAAAGTGTTGAGCCGTCAAGGTTAAAAGTGTAACCCGTTGGCATAACAAAACTGACTATATTTTTAGGTACACCAAATCTCTCCATTGCTTCCATAGCCTTTGGCAATGCCGCTTCGGAACTGGCAGTCGAAAAAGCAAGAAGCGAAGGCTCTTTTATTGCCCTTAAAAGCCCGCGGAAAGGGATTTTTATAATTTTGCAGACAATTATTAAAATCAATACAACAAAAATTATAAGCGAAAGATAAGTAACACCGATTAACTTTGCATAGCTTGTAAGTATACCTATGCCGTTTTGCCCTATTGTTGCGGATATCGCGCCAAAAACACCCATCGGGGCAAAATACATAACGTATTCCGTAAATTTAAACATGATATCACAAGTGCTTTGCATAAAATCAAGTACAGGACGAGCCTTTTGGCCCACTGCACAAATTGCAAGCGAGAAAAATATTGCAAAAACAACAATTTGCAGGAGGCTGCCTTCAGCAAGTGCCTTAAAAATACTTGAAGGCACAAGGTCAAGAAGCATATGTGAAAAAGAATGGTCAACTTTTATCTGCTCCATATTGTTAACCGCACTCATTGAAATAGTGCTTAAATCAATATTAAAGCCTTCCCCGGGCTTCAGGACATTTGCCATAACAAGCCCGATTATAAGAGCTAAAGTTGTGGCAATTTCAAAATAAACAATTGTTTTTAAGCCTATTTTGCCAAGATTTTTAACATCCCCGTGTCCTGCTATGCCGACCACAAGAGTTGCAAAAATCAAAGGGGCAATTATCATTTTAACCATTTTTAAAAATACGTCGGCAAGAGGCTGCATTTTAGCCGCCCAGCCCGGTGCCGCCCAACCAAAAAGTATGCCTGCAACAAGGGCTGCAAATATAAAAGTTGTTAGCCTTGAATTTTTCAAACTGCTCTCCGACGTTAATAAAAAATTGCCTGATTACAATTGTAATACAAAAATTTTAAAAATTAAGCTCTTTATATATTCTTTACCTTGTCCAAAAGCTCGTTATACACATCAATTGTTGTTTTGCAAATTTTAAGTTCACGATTTACAAGGCTCTTTATGGTTTCGCAAAAACAACGAAAAAGCGCAAGGTTAACCCCGTCTTCGCCTTCGTTTTTATTTAGAATTTCCCGTATTTCATCCCTGTATTTTTTATCCCTTGTATTGGGCTCTATTTTATCCGCAAGAAAAATTATTTTCTCAAAAAGACTCATGCCTGTTGCGCCTATTGTGTGTTTGCGAATGGCGCCAAGTATCTCATTATCGTTAATTCCGTATATTTTTTTAGCAAAATATGCACCCACCGGGGCATGGAAAGTTTTATAGTTTTGTAATTCTCCCTCATCAACATCTTTCAGTTCTTCTTTTATTATTTTTAACAGCTCTTGTGTTTCCAAACATTTTGCACAGTCATGCAAAAGCCCGGTCAGATAAGCTTTGTCTTCATCAAGCCCGTATTTTTTTGCAAGCTCCCTTGCGCATTGTGCCGTTCCGAGCGTATGGAGGAAACGCTCCTCACTTAGGCAGTCTTTGAGTTTGTTTTTTATAAAGTCCGTGTTCATAAATATATTCCTCTACTTCTTTTGGTACAAAACCTTTAATGCTTTTATCTTCTTCAACATTCTTTCTTATTAAATTTGACGAAATGTCCATAAAATCAATATGCGCGATTTCAAAATTCCAGCCTGAATCCCTTAAATGTTCGAAATCTTTTGCGCTTATGTTTCCATAGTGCCTCGGAACTATTATAAAATTAAGATTTTCTTTTAAAATCTGCGGATTTTTCCAACTTTGGATTTTTAAAAAAGAGTCATACCCCATAATGAAATTAATTTTTTGCGTCTTATCTCTTTTTTTAAGCTCTAAAACGGTATTATAGCTATAACTTGGAACAGGAAGAAAAAATTCGATATCTGATACATTTTTTCCTCCCGCCGCAATTTGCAGCATTTTTAACCTGTCGTAAGGAGTAGTGTCCGGTATTTTATGCGGCGGAGCGTACGCAGGCACAAAAATTACCTCTTTAAATTGAAACTGCTCTTTTATTTTTTTTGCAATTTCAATATGTGCGTTGTGCACAGGGTTAAATGTTCCGAAAAAATAACATTTCATAATCTTTTTAATTATATTACAATAAATTTTGTTATGCATAGTTTTGATTCACTCAGTTTAAAATATTTTTTAAAAATCAATTACAACTTTTTAAAAAATGCGTCCGTTCAAAAGGTTCAGCAGCCTTCTCGCCGCGAGATTATTTTAAATTTACGCTCAAATGGCGAAAGCCGCAGGCTTTATATTAATATAAACCCCAAATATGCACATATTTGCTTTTTAGACAAAGAAACTTTTCAGATGCGCAATCTTAAGGTGCCAAAAAGTCCGCCGATGTTTTGCATGCAATTAAGAAAATATATTGAAGGCGCAAGAATTAAAGAAATTACAATCCCCGATTACGAGCGCATATTAGAGCTGCATTTTGAAGTTTATGACGAGATAGGGCAGCTTGTAAATTTATGCCTAGCGTTTGAAATTATGGGTAAGCATTCAAATGTAATTTTGTATGATTTTCGCTCAAAAAACATTTTGGGCACAGCGCATAATATTTCTCCGGAAAAAAGCTCCGTAAGAGAAGTTTGGGGCGGAATACCCTATATTTATCCGCCCGAACAAATAAAAACGGATATCCTGAAAACAAGTTACGGCGCATTCTGCGCAATATCACATGATGCAAAAACTCTCTGCAATCACTACTATATGCTCTCAATACCTCTTGTAAAAATAATTGCGGACAAAAGCAAAAACGACCAAGAACTTTTTTCAAACCTTCAGAATACAGTTTGTTTAAATGACCCGTCCCCGCTTTTTAGCCTTTGGGGCGGCAAGGATTTTAACTCGGCGCTTGATAATTATTTTGCATGGCATATGTTCAAAGATATTTTAGATGAGCAAAAGCTCTACTTAAAAAAAATACTGAACAATGAAACAAAAAAACTTTCAAATATTTTACAAAACCCCCCGGATTTTAAAAAAGCGCAGGAATATAAACAAAAAGGTGATTTAATTTTACAATATATTTACCTTATAAAAGAAGGCGATACGGAGCTTTTAATGCCCGATGGGGCCAAAATTGAACTTGATTGTTCAAAAAACGCCTCTCAAAATGCCCAAAATTATTACAAACTCTATTCAAAAGCAAAAGGCGCCTATGAATACCATAAACAAAAATTCGACGATGCGCTTTATAAAAAAACTTATTATGAAGAAATTTTATTCAGCATTGAAAACGCTCAAAGCTTTATTGAGCTTGATGAAATTAAATCAGAGCTTGAGGAGTGTTCTCTTATAAAAGAAAAAACACCCCGCGAAGAGAAAAAAATACAACTTCAAAAATTTGAATTTATGGACTACGAGATACTTTTGGGCAAAAATAACAAACAAAACGATTATCTTGTATCAAAAGCTTCACATCCGGATGACATATGGCTCCATGCCTACAATTGCCCGTCATCTCATGTTTTAATCAAGGCAAAAAACCCAAAAACACCTGTTCCGGCCAAAGTTTTAGAATACGCGGCAGAGCTTGTTAAGAAAAATTCGCCCATGAAAAACTCGGGCAAAGCATCTGTTATTTATACCGAAAGAAAAAACCTGAAAAAGCCGCCGGGCGGGGTTTTAGGATATGTGATTTATAAAAACGAAAAAGAAATTGTAGTGTAGCGGCAAAAAATAATTGTCAGGCGTTTTTTACCAATGCAGAGAAATGGAATTTACGTAAATGAGAATATCGCCGATAAAAAGTTTTGGCCCTCATATTTCAAACAGGGCGCAAAATAAACAAAACAAGCATAAATCCGTTGATAGTCATAAAAATTTTTATCACAATTTTACAACACTTAATTTTCTTGGCGGATACAGCTTAGACCTTGCCCAAACAATGCGCAATTTTGACACGTATGAGCAGCAAGGCAAAAAAGTTTATCCGCCGGATATTCGCAGCTTGATTAAAGCCGAACTTGATAAAGGAAATCCCGAAAATAAAACACTGATTGATATACACAAACAAAAATACGCAGAATTAAAGAACTGTTACGATTTAAAAGAGGCAAAAGAAAAATTTCCCGAATTCCAAAATGTAATAAGCGATAAAGATATCACATACAAAGAAGGGACATTTATTGACGATGTAAAATCAGGCAAATCTTCGCATTTTAACAAAGAAGAGGATTTAGCCTTGCAGCTTTTAAAGCTTTACTGGGGCGAAGGCTTTTCAATTGACGGTCTTGGAAAATATATAGGCGCTTGCAGGCCGGATATACTCTATAAGTTTAATATCCCGACAGTATCTCCAAAATACGGGGTTGTACTTAAATATTCCGATAAAGACTATAACAAAAACTTTAGCGCTTACATGTCACAAAAACGCCTTGAGGTTTTAGACAGAAAAAGCCAGAAAGAAAGCGGCGAGCCTGTTTATATACCGCGCACGGAACTTAGCGAGTCACATAAAAAACACATAAGCGAAGGGCTAATCAGATATTATAGTGAACATCCGCACAAGCTCGGCGAGATGTCGCAAAGGCAAAAAGAGTATTTTGAAAACAATCCGTATCAAAAACTCAGAATAAAAAAAGCAATGCTTTTTGCCTGGAATAATACACAAGAAGGAAGAAGCATAAAAAAATATCTTTCAAAATTCTTTAAAAAAGCAGGGGTAAGTTTTAGCGAATTTGAGCAAAATAACTATGAAGCACAAACCCCTGAACAGAAAAAAACATTTAAAGAATTTTGGGATAAAAACAAATGGGCAATACCGCAATTTTCACAAGCGGTAACAAAAGGCTGGCAAAAAGTAAAAGACGAAGAAAATGACAAACAAACGCAAGAAACAAAAGAGGTCGTAAAGCCGGAACAAAAACAACAAGAAGAACTGCCGGATTATATTTTCAGAATGCTGCCGGAAAAACTTATAAACAAAACAATTGAAGCCGCAAAACTTGACACTGACTTATATTACAACCTTTCAACCCCTTATGCCGACTTTAGAAAAGATGATGCCTTTGATACCAATTCAAATTCCATAAGTTTCAGCGATTTTTGCTGTACAATGTTTCCCCAAGAATACCAAATGACCCTCTGGAGCGTTATGTACAGCATAAGAAACGACATAAATCACAAAAGGCTGCCAATTAAAGTATTAAATGACAAAGTATTTTTAAGCGAACTTACAATGCACGATGAAGCACTAAGGACAACTTCATATGAAGGCGACATATTCCAATCGCAACAGGTTGAATATTTTTTAAGAAGGGTCGCAAGAATGTCTTATGAAGCAAACCATCCCGAAATGCTAAGATACCTGGAAAAAAAGCTGGACACCGCGTATGAGCTTTCCAATAAAACCCAAGATCGTACGGAGCTAAAAAAATTCATGGGCATAAAAAGCTAGATAATTTTCTTTATTTTTCGCTTTTTTGTACTAAAATATTCTTGTTAAAAAGATAAAAACGAGGATTAAAAATGCAGGTTTCATACGAGTGGTTAAATGAATTTGTTGATTTATCGGGCATAGAGCCTTCTCAAATTGCCCACAAGCTCACCATGAGCGGTCTTGAAGTTGAAGAAATTGAATACAAAAAACCTGCCTTTACAAATATCAAAACGGCAAAAATCCTTAAAATCGACAATCACCCAAACGCAGACAAGCTGCACCTTGTAACGGTTGATACAGGTTTTGGCATAAAACAGGTCGTATGCGGTGCCCAAAATATTGAAGAAGGACAGATTATCCCCTATGCAAGCGTAGGTTCAAAAGTTTTCTCAAGAAAAACAGGCGAACTATACGAACTTACTCCGGCTGTTATCCGCGGGGTCGAATCTCAGGGTATGCTCTGTTCTTGTGATGAATTAGGACTTGACGGCATGCAGGATGAGGACGGAATTTTTATCCTCAACAGGATTTATGGCACAATCCCGCTCGGTGAGCCGCTTGAGAAAATTATGAACTTGAATGAGGAGATAATTTTCCATGTTGCTCCAACCGCAAACAGGGGTGATCAAATGTCTGTCGTCGGTATTGCACGCGAACTGGCCGCTTTGTTTAACAGAAAGTTAAATTTCAACCCCAAAAACTGTAAAGAACCCGCCAAGACAGATGATTTTAAAGTCGAAATAAAAGACGATGAAACTTGTAAATATTACTCCATTGCACTTTTAAAAGACATTGAAATTAAACCGTCGCCCGCTTTTATGCAAAGAAGGATTGAAGCCTGCGGCATGCGCGCGATTAATAACGTTGTTGATATCACAAACTATGTCCTTCTTGAATACGGCACACCGCTGCACGCTTTTGATTTTGATAAGCTTGATAATTACCTTTGCGTGCGCTATGCAAAAGACGGCGAAAGTATTATCACCATTGATGAAACAGAACGCAAGCTAACGGATAAAAGCGTTGTTATCTCAACAAAAGACACCCCCGTATGTATAGCGGGTGTTTTTGGCGGACTAAACTCTGAAATTGATAACAATACAAAAAATATAGCACTTGAAGCGGCAAACTTTACCTCGCATACAAACAGAAAATCCGCCCGCTCCGTAGGTTATCGCTCGGAAGCAAGTGCAAGATTTGAGCGCGGAGTGGATTGCGAACTTGTACGCTGCGCGCTTTTAAGAGCGGCAGAGCTTATGGAAAAATACGCCGGTGCAAAAATTGAAGGTATGACGGAAATCGGCACATCCTGCGCGCCAAACATTGAAATAACACTGAGAAATTCAGAGATAAAAAGAATTTTAGGTATTGATATACCCCAGGAAGATTCAATTGAAATCCTCCAAAATTTAGGTTTTGAGCTTATCGGTAAAAACGAATCCGCGGCAAAATTCAAAGTACCAAGCCACAGAGTAAATGATGTTTATCGTGAAATTGACTTAATAGAAGAGGTTTCAAGAATATATGGCTATGACAAAATTGAACCTGCGCTGCCGGAAATTTGCGAAGGTGCAAACGTAAGCTTTGAAAACCGCACTTTAAAAACAATAAATTCTATATTTTTAGGCTCAGGCTTTGATGAAATAGTAACCCCTTCTCTTATCGGAGATGGTTTATATGCGGAATTTATGCAAAAACTTGATGATAAAACATCGCTTAAGGTTAAAAACCCTCAGAGCGAAGATGCTACAACACTCAGGCAATCGCTTATGCCAAGCCTTCTAAACGTTATAAAGTACAATTACGATAACGGTCAGAAAAACTTTAGAATATACGAAGTCGGCAAGGCCTATTTTGTACGCTCCGAAGCTGATGAAGATAACTCCGGCGTTTTGGAACAAAGAAAAATCTCCGGTGCAATCTTTGGAAGTGTAAATAACGAACTTTGGAACAATAAAAAACCTGTCGATTTTTACACTCTAAAGGGCGTTTTGGAAAATCTTTTTGCTAAACTAAACCTGACAAAAAGAATTATTTACGGCGAATTTGACGAAAATGACACAAGAAATTACGGCTTTATGCATCCTGCGCAAAGTGCAAAAATATCCCTTCTCGGTAAAAATTTTACAAATATCGGTTATATGGGTAAAATTCACCCGATTTTAAAAGATAAATTAAAATTTAACCAGGATTTATACGTTTTTGAACTTGATTTGGAAGCAATACTACAGGCCGTTTCGCCAAATGCAATTAAATATAAAAAACTTCCGGTTTTTGCGCCCGTTTCGCGTGATATTGCCTTTGCTCTTGATGAAAACGTAACAAATGAAACTATTTTAAAAACAATCAAAAAAATTGCGGATAAAAGCCTTTTTAAAGGTGCAAAAGTTTTTGATATCTATCAAGGTGAGCACATTGAAAAAGGTAAAAAGTCTATGGCGTACAGAATTACCCTCCAAGATGAAAATCAAACATTGACGGATGAAATAATTGACAAAGAAATGAAAAAAATACGCGAAGGACTTGAAAAATCCTTACCCGGTGCAGTTTTAAGGTAGTTTATGAGAATAAATAAATACATAGCCTCAAGCGGTTACTGTTCAAGAAGAAAAGCGGATGAGCTTATTCTTGCGGGGCGTGTTCAGGTTAACGGCAAAACAGTGGCTCTTTTAGGCTATGAAATAAGGACAAAAGATAAAGTTACAATTGACGGCAAAACACTTCGGGTAATGAAGCTTGAATATTACCGCTTTTACAAACCCGCGGGCTATATTACCACATCTGACGATGAAAAAGGCAGAAAAACAATCTATGACTTGCTGCCGCCCGAGATGTCACACTTAAAACCTGTCGGCAGGCTGGATAAAGACTCCTCGGGGCTTTTGATTTTAACAAACGACGGAAACCTTGTCTATGAGCTTACCCACCCATCCGTTAAAGTCGCAAAGGTGTACAGAGTTGTGGTTGACGCCTTTTTAAAAGTTGAAGATTTGGAAAAACTTGCCAAGGGCATCGAGATTGAAAAAGGTAAAATCGCCTACTGTGATTGTGAGATAATCGAGCGCAAAAAAGGCGAAACTCTGCTTGAAATAACTCTCTATCAGGGGCTTAACCGCCAGATAAGAAAAATGGTTGAACATTTAGGTTATAATGTTGTACACTTAAAGCGTATCAGGCATGCCACAATAGATTTAGTCGGGCTGAAAAAGGGACAGTATAAACCGATTAAGCCGAAGCAGATAAAAGAATTAAAAACGTATTTGGATAAAATTAAAGAGAAAGAAGGTATATAAATGCTGGATATAAAATTAATCAGAGAAAACCCTGAAAAAATCAATGAATTATTAAAACGCAGAAACCCCGAACTGAGTATTGATGCTGTTTTAGAGGTTGATGAAGAAAGAAGAAAAATCCAGTTTGCAACAGATGAGCTTCGCGCCAAAAGAAAAAACGAATCTCAAAAAATCGGCGAGATGAAAAAAGCCGGACAAAATACCGATGAAATTCAGGCGGAAGTTAAAAAAATCGGGG
This sequence comes from Candidatus Gastranaerophilales bacterium, assembly GCA_944324405.1. GTDB lineage: Bacteria > Cyanobacteriota > Vampirovibrionia > Gastranaerophilales > Gastranaerophilaceae > Galligastranaerophilus. The sequence goes on from CALUWF010000002.1 coordinate 80,884, forward strand.
ACGAGATAAAAGAGCTTGAAGAAAAACAAAACGCCCTTGATGAAAAACAGAGAAATCTTCTTTTAAACATACCGAATATACCCGATGAAACCACCCCTGTGGGTACAAGCGAAGACGATAATGTTGAAGTGTACAAATGGGGCGAGCCGAGAAAGTTTGATTTTGAATTCAAGGCGCACTGGGATTTGTGCGAAGAAAAAAATATTGTGGATTTTGAGCGCGGTGTAAAACTCTCCCAGAGCAGATTTACTCTATATCGCGGCAAAGGTGCAAAGCTTGAACGCGCAATAATAAACTTTTTCCTTGATATTCACACTCAGGAGCAAGGATATGAGGAAGTTTTACCGCCCTTTATGGCAAATGCCGCAACAATGACCGGAACGGGGCAGCTGCCAAAGTTTGCGCAGGACATGTACAAGTGCGAAGATGAGGATTTATACCTTATTCCGACCGCTGAAGTGCCCGTTACGAATATATATTCGGGAGAAATTTTAAGCGAAGATATGCTTCCCGTTTATATGTGCGCATATACTCCCTGTTTCAGGCGTGAAGCAGGTTCTGCGGGTAAAGACACAAGAGGTCTTATAAGAGTTCACCAGTTTAACAAAGTTGAGCTTGTAAAGCTTTGCACACCGCAAACAAGTCCGCAGGAGCACGACAAACTCACAAAAGATGCGGAAAAAATGCTGCAGCTGCTTGAGCTGCCATACAGGCGTGAAGCCCTGTGCAGTGCAGACATCGGCTTTTCTGCAAATAGATGCTGGGATTTAGAAGTCTGGATGCCCTCATACGGCACTTACAAAGAAATTTCAAGCTGTTCCAATTACGGCGACTATCAGGCAAGAAGGGCAAATATCCGCTACCGCGACAAAGAAAGCGGAAAAGTTCAATTTGTCCACACGATTAACGGTTCGGGATTAGCCGTCGGCAGGACTTTTGCCGCCATTGTTGAAAATTATCAGACAAAAGACGGCGACATTATAATCCCTGAGGTACTCAGAAAATATACAGGATTTGATAAAATATAGTGAAAAGAATTGACAGTGAAAATTACAGCGCACAAGAGCTTCTTGAGATTTTACTCGAGGGCAATCGCTGTTTTAAAAACAATACCCCGCGGGTAAAAAATCATTGCTTCAACGAGATGAAGCGCACTTTAGTTGAGGGTCAAAAGCCCTATGCAATGATTTTAGGCTGCTCCGATTCAAGAACTGCGCCCGAGATTATTTTTGATACGGGTCTTGGCGAGCTTTTTGTTGCGCGCACAGCGGGCGGCACAATAGGGCCAAACGTGCTTGAAACGCTCGAGTACGGCGTAAGCCACCTTAAAATTAAACTGCTTATAATTTTGGGACATCAGGACTGCGGTGTTATGAAATATGCAATGAATGCACCCCTGTACAATGATGAACTTGAAAATCTTATATGCCATGCGCAGTGTGTCAAAATGCAGATGGGAACGGCGTGTTTTAATGAACTTGCAAAGCATTACTGTGATTTTGCAAAACACAGGCTTTTAGCCAAGTCAAAAATCATTAAAGAAGCCTGCGACGAGGGAAGATTAAAAATCGTAAAAGCGTATTTTACCCTTGAAAACGGTGAAGTTGAGATTTTGGACTAAGGAAGCGGGTCATATCCGCCGGGGTGAAACGGGTGGCATTTTAAAATCCTCTTTGCGCCAAGAAAACAGCCTTTTATGACGCCGTATTTTTTTATGGCGTCATAGGTGTACTTTGAGCATGTCGGGTAAAATCTGCATGTTGAGGGTGTAAATTTTGAAAAAAATCTGTAAATTGAGATTAATTTCAGACAAATTTTTTGTCCGGGGTTCAATTTTTCTCCGTCAACTGTTTTTCTATGCATAAAATATCTTCTTCCGTGTCAATATCGATAACTCTTGGTGTCAGATAAATTGCGGGATTGTAACCTATAAAATCCCCCGCTTCAAACATTGTATCATACTTTAGCGCGTAAAATGCGCCGTTTTCGCACACCATTTGATAGTGCTCGTCCGTATCCTGTCTGCGCGGGCGCGTACGGTAATCATAAAGCCCTAAAGCCTTTCCGTCGTGCAAAATTTTCCACTTGGCATGCGTTGTGCCGAGGCTAAAGGCGCTAAAGCAGCTGTCATAGCCTTCTTTTTCTCTTTGAAAATAAAACTCAAAAGCGCTATCTATGTATTTTGAGTCCCGAAGGGGGCATGTCGGCTGTAAAAGCACAACATAGTCCGGTTTGTAGCCCTGTGTGTCTTTCAAAAATTTTGCCGCGTGAATCATAACGGGAATGGTTTTTGTTTCATCCCGTGCAAGTTCCATCGGGCGCTTAATTACTTGCGCGCCAAAGCTTTGCGACACCTGCGCGATTTCCTCATCCTCCGTTGAAACGACAGTTTTTGTTATGTATTTTGAATTCAGCGCCGCCTCAATTGAGTACGCCACAAGGGGTTTTGAACATATCGGGCGCAGATTTTTTCTCTTTATTCCTTTAGAGCCGCCGCGGGCGGGGATTATCGCTAATATTTCCAAAACCTCAGCGCCTCCTCAATTTCTTTTGCATCAGCCCCATCGTCAACTAACATGCGCCTTGCGGCGTTAAAAGTTTTGGCGCTTGAGCTTATATTTATTTTTTTGCCGTTTTCATAAAATTCACATGCAAGAGCATAGTCTTGGCTTTGCTCCAACTGCGGGAAGTCTTCATTCAGTCTGCCCGAAAGTGCACTTATAAAAAGCTTGTCCCAGTTTTGACCCAGGCTTTGAAGCATTATTTGCACATCGATGTCTTTAAAAAATGTTTCAAAACCCAAAAGATAAATTTTATCATTTGCTTTTATAAAATTAAAACCCAAAATACCGAGGTAGCCGCCATATTCCTTTGATATGGCTTCAAAAATCGTATTTATGCTTTTAGAAACCTGTTCCCTGTCATTTTCGTCAAGAAAATCCGCCCCCAAGGCCGCAAAGGAATTTTGAAATTTTGCGATTTCACCAAGGGCAAGCGCTTTAGAACCATCGCAAATAGTATAAACACAAAATTCTTTGCCCCATAAGTATTCTTCTGTCAGGATTTTTTTTGCACCGCAGTTAAAAATATTTTCCACCGCTTCTTTTGCACGGGAAAAAGTCGTCGCAACACAGGTTGGCGCAGCATTTGACACATCGGATTTTATAAACACCGGAAGCGGATTTTTTCTTATGTAATCAAGGGCGGCTTGCGATTTTTCAAAAAATTGAAAACGCGGGGTCGGGATTTTATTTTTATATATAAATTTTTTTGTCTGTATTTTTGAATTCAAAATCCTGAGAACACCGCCGCACGGGGCAAAAATATCCAAGCCCGCCTCAATAAATTCATTTGCAATATTGGTTTGAATTAAATCTTCATCACATATTAAAGTAAGCGACATTTCATTTGCCTGCACAAATTCTATTAACTCTTGCGCGTTATCCGGCAAAATGTCAATAAATTCGGCATCAGTGCCCCCAAGAGTGCAAAAAACAATATTGTCGGGATTATGGGCAAAATATTGAGCAAAAACACTTGCAGCAAATGATTTTCCGATAATTAAAACTCTCATAAAAAAATTATAACATAAATACATATATTTAAAAAACGCTTGCCGCATTGGTATATTGGCAGGTTTTGCCTGATAGCCGCCATATTTTACACATTTTAAAAAAATTATTCTTTCGTTGATTTTATTATTCTTTTTGCGGCTTCTTTTATGTTATCCAATTTAATAAAATCGGTTATATGATGACTTATACCGTTTGCTGAGCCCCAGCCCCATTCCATAAAATTTACGTTATGCATATCTTCTTTGCCTGTTATAATAAAGCGGATTTCATCACCTGATTTAGCCGCCTGTGTGCAAAGTCCTTCGCCTGTTCTGTTTACATATAAATCAGTGACGGGCATTGAAATCATTTTATCTTGCTTTGTTTTAAGCTCGCGGTCGAGTTTTTGCATATCTTCCTTTGAGCCTGCAACAGCAAAAACCCTGCCAAAGTTGAGCGAATTATTAATTGAGTTTACTCTCATTATTTAATCTCCTTTTGTATGCTGTAATGTTTCTAAAAAACATGTGCAAAAAATATTTTGCGCCCGATAATGCAAATAAAAACAGGCACCTGAAAATGTACCTGTTTTTATAAATGTTATTATATCTTAACCTCTGATATTTAATTCTTTGATTAATTTTCTGTATTTTTCAATATCAGATTTTTTAATGTAAGTAAGCATTCTTTTTCTTCTGCCTACCATCATTAAAAGACCGCGTTTTGCCTGAAAATCTTTGGCATTTGATTTTAAGTGTTCCGTTAACTCTGCAATTTTTTGAGAAAGCATAGCAACCTGAACTTCAACACTGCCGCTGTCTTTAGCGTTTGCGCCGAACTTTTCAATTAATTCTTGTTTGTTTTTTAAGTTAATTGTCATTTTAAATCCTTTTAATTTTAATATCTAACGTTAAATATCGGTGGTGAGAATATTCTATATGAAACAAAAAATAACATCAATATTAAAATGTAAATTTTAATTAACCGAGAGCATTTGTACCAAGGTGCAGTTTTGAACGCCCGAATTTTTCCTCTATTTTATCCCAAGCATCGGAGAGTTTTTGATTTTTTGCAATCCTTTCAGAGTTAAAAAGCGACATTTGATAAGCATCTTCATTGCTGAGCTTAAGCGCCGTCACTCCGCAGGATCGATAAATAATGTTTGGATTGTAAATCTCGTCAAACATTTCTTTAATTTTAAGATTAAACTCAAATTCGGAATTAGAAGGCGTTTCAAGGGTGGTTTTCGTGCTTAAAACATAAAAATCTTTTGCTCTGAGCATAATACTTACAACCGAACTTTTTAAGCCATGGTGCCTCAGTTTCTTGCAAACCCTGTGACAGTGGTAATTCAGAGCATTTATAATATAATTTTTATCCGATGTAAAATTTGCAAATGATAATGTTTTTTGTATGCTCTTCGGAAGTGCTTCATTAGGATTAACCGGGCTTACACTCTCGCCTAAAAGCTCATATTTTAAATCAAGTCCGACTTTGCCCATAATCCTTTTAATCCAGGCATCACTTTGCGAACAAAAATCATAAGCACTTGAAATATAGTGCTTTCTTAAAAGCGAAGCAGTATTAAAGCCGACCCCCCAAATGTCCTCAATTGTCGTTATTTTAAGTTCGTCTTTTATTTTTTTGTAGCCGATTTTATATGTGCCGATTTTAGGATTTTTTTTATTCAGTTCTTTTGCCTTTTCGCAGGCCAGTTTTGCAAGGGTTTTGGAGTATGAAAGCCCGATTGATACATCAACTCCTATATCATTTTTAATATCAAGGCGGATTTTCTCAATTATTTCTTCATAAGAGCAGCGATAAAGCTTCCTTGTTCCGCTTAAATCCAAAAATGCTTCATCAATGGAATAAACTTCAACACTTGGAGTATAGTCGTAAAGCTTTGTCATAATACGCTTTGAAATTTCACTATAGCGCGCATAATTACCCGAAAGATATGTAACGCCTCTAAATTGCTTTTTTGCCATAAAATAAGGCATTCCCATTTTAACACCCAATGCTTTTGCTTCATTTGAGCGCGCAACAACGCAGCCGTCATTATTTGAAAGTACACAGACGGGTTTACCCGCCAAAGTCGGGTCAAAAAGAACTTCGCAGGATGCAAAGAAATTATTACAATCAATAAGAGCGATTACGTTATACTTTGGCATTAAAATTTCCTCGCTATTCCCGTAGCAACACCAAATATGGTAAGCGAATTTTTAGGATATATATTTTGATAAGCCGGATTGGCAGGCTCAAGCCAGACTTTACCGTCTTTTTTGCGATACGTTTTAAGTGTAAAAATCCCGTCGATATTGGCCAGTACGATATCTCCGCTTTTAACGTCGGCAGTTTTTCTGATACTGACATAATCGCCCTCAAAAATTCCCAAGTCAACCATAGAATCACCCGCGACCTTAAAAACAAAAACAGAAGGGCTGTTTAGGCTTAATTCTTCATCGAAAGATACTAATTTTTCAACACTGTCGTCCAAGACATTTGCAAATCCCGCCCGAACTTTAGTATCAAAAAGAAAAGCCCCCCGGGCAGTGTTTGCGATGTAGAGTCTGCCCGAGCGTTCTTCAAGGAGGTTAGAAATTTTCAATGCGTTAATATATTGAGCAACCGAGTTTCTTGATTTAAAATTAAAAATTTGCCTTAAAATTTCAAGACTTGGCAGTGCGTCTGTGCCATAGTTTTCTTTAAGTGTATCGAAGAACTCTTTTTGCTTTTGCGTCAAATTCTTCATATTTATATTATGTACAAATGTACATAAATTGTCAAGTATTTTTTTAAAAATTTTAAAACTGTTGTAAAAAGCGCTTTTTGCGCTAAAATTTAGCAATGAAGGTAAAATTATCGGAGTTATTTTTTGTCTGTTTAAAAATAGGCACTCTGCTTTTAGGCGGCGGATACGTTATCGTGCCGCTTTTGATAAGTGAATTTACCCAAAAACGAAACTGGCTCACAAGAGAAGAGGTTATAGACTTTTACGCAATGGGTCAATGCGTACCCGGAATTATTGCGCCAAACACCATTATGTTTGCGGGCTATAAGCTGCGCGGCACAATCGGCGCTTTTTGTGCGCTTATCGGGCTTACACTTGCGCCTTTTGTTACAATTCTTCTTGTTGCTTCATTTATTGGAATAATCGCAAAATCGGTTATTATGAACGATATTTTTTGGGGCGTGAATGTTGCGATAATTATTCTCATTTTTTTGACGGTAAAAGAAGTTTGGGGTGTTTCAATTGTTGATAAAATAACTTTTCTGATTTTTATTGCAGCATTTTTAATGTGCGTTTTTGGCATTTCGCCCGCCTTAATCATCCTTCTTGCGGCACTCTTTGGTGTCTTGAGGGCAAAATTAAAACAACAAAGGAGTGAGCACAGATGATTTTTTTCCTTTTGTGTTTTGAATTTGCAAAAATCGGCTTTTTCTCTCTTGGTGGCGGATATGCGACATTACCGTTTTTATATCACATGTCCGAAGTATACAATTGGTTTTCACCGCAAGAGCTGTCGCAAATGCTTGCCATATCAAGTATTACGCCGGGGCCTGTAGGATTAAATGTTGCAACGTTTGCCGGTTTTAAAACGGCGGGAATTTTAGGCTCAATTATCGCCACAATGTCAATTATGCTGCCCTCGCTTTTTATGATTTTAATAATTTCAAAAGTACTCAAAAAGGTCAAAGACAGCCCTGTATTAAATTCAATTATGTATGCTCTTCGTCCCGCAACCGCTGCAATGCTTGCTTGCGTTGCTTTTAGGCTCTTTTGTGACTCAATAATTTTAAAGAATGATTTTAGCGGCTTTTCATTTTTAGATACAAAAGGGTTTTTGCTGCTTATTATACTTTTTATTGTCAGTTTAAAAATTAAAAAAGATCCGCTCATATATCTTGCTTTTGGCGCAATAGCCGGCATCTTGCTGCACTTTAATCACATACTTGCACTTTAGATAAAAGGCAAAAATAATATTCACGGGTTTTATATATTTGCAATGCATTAACAACAGGAGAAATAAATGAAAATAAGCTTTAATACTTCATTACCATACCAAAAAATACAAAATAATAACAAAATATCACTTTATCGCCCGCAAATAAAGCTTGCACAAGAGATGACAGATACATTCACATTCGGCAAAAAATACGAAGATGATATGGATGATATAGACGATTTTGCTTTTATCAGCGTGGATGATAACAAAGATGAGCAGGCCCCGATTGAGGATAATGACGAAGGTGAAAACAGTGACAAAGATAATAACAATACCAAATTAAGCATTTTTGAAAAAGTATTTTTGTACACCCTGCCGCTTGCTTTGTTTAGTATATATCTTGACGCCTGCACTCCTTTTGGCAAAATGAGCAGATCACTTCAAGATATAGAGCAATCAGCCCAAGAAATGGAGCAAAACTTAGAAAACATTGACAAAAATTTGGAGAACCAAATTGAGCAATTAAATGAAAAAATAGACTCCCTGCCGGATGAAGAAGAATTTGACGAGCTTGAAAGACGTCTTGAGGAACTTATTAAACAGCATGAAGGTGAATTTTGAGGTAACAAACAAATGAAAATAAATTTTAATGCTTTATTGCCATACCAAAAAACACAAAACAGAAATAAAACAAGACAGGCTCAAATAAGATTTAATAACAATGCGGTTGATATGATTTCTTTTGGAGAGAAAAAAGATATTGAATATACTCCATTAAGAAACGGCGCAAAAATAAATACAAAAGCGCAAAGCAAATATAATCCTGAAGACGAGTATGATGAAGGCTACAGGGCGGGGTATAAGGATGCAGAGGGCAAAATGTCGGCTATGTTAGACATGCTTAATAATAAAATGCAAACAACAATTGCCATTCTTTCGCTTGTCAGTCTTAGTACGATATTTAACCTATTTTACGAACAAGGCAAAATTGAAGAGCTTCAGAGTGCTGTTGAAGAGTTGAAAGAAGAAAATGAGGACGACATAGAGGATTTGATAAAAGAACTGCCTGCAAATTATGAATCAAGAGAGCTGAAAGAACGTCTGGATGAATTAATTGAAGATTACAAAGAGTATATTGAAAACAATCAATAATTCCTAATAATAGTCCGTTTTTAAGCCCGGCCGGTCTTTGCTCAATTCCGTATAACAAAATTGAGCAAAAAATAAAGTCTGCACACTAAAAAGTTTAAGCTCTTATTCTGCCAGCTTGTTAATCATGTTGTAATACCACGCCATAAATCCTTCTTTATGATTTTTCTGGTATTTTTCAAGTTCTTCTTTGTTCATTTTCCTTATTGGCATAGCGGTCATTTGCCGTGAAACAATATCCGTTATGACCGTACTTAGCGCCACAATCAATCCTGCGCCTATCATGGAACCTTGATATTGTCTTTTAAACAGGCTGTTTAAACTGCCTGAAATTGCTACTTGTGAAGTCATTCTGGCAAATTTGGTTAAACCTCTCTTCCTTGCGGCAGTTTCCGCTTCCTGTTTGCTGTCACCGTTTTTAACAGCAGCATTAAATTCATCATTCATATTAAACCACATGCCGCTTAAAGTGCCGGTAGTTTGCGCAATGACCGCAATTTTTGAATTGTCCACCTTTGAAACAGTTTTATTATTCAAAGACGCAAGGCGCATTTTCTTTATGTATTTTCCAAATTCTTCGTTCAATTTGTCAGAGTCGGCGCCATATTTACTTTCAAATTGTTTAAAGCGAAGATATATATTTTTAATGCCGTAAGGGTCGTTTAATAAGTCATCCAGTTCGGCTCTTTTAATTGGTTTAGTGATTTTAATGCCATTAATTGTATTTTTAAATCTGCTTTCATTAAGTTTTTTCATGGCAACATCAGGGCTAACCATTTTACCCTTACTGCCTTCATTTATTAGGCCCATGGCGTTAGCCAGATTTTTAGCTATTTTATACGGGTATGAAACAACTTCTTTAAATATTCTAAAAGGCGCCAAGGGCAATCTTTTTAGCTCTGATATCGGAACTTCAATCTTACCAAAGAGTTTGAGCGTTTTTTGTGTTTCACCAAGAAGAATATTGTTCTCGATTATCAAGCTTTCAATATTTTCTGATAGTCTCTTTTCGTTACAATCGAACAATATTTTGTTTAATCTTTCAAGCTCCCCTTTGGTGGCAACAATATCAACCATATTTTGTTTTTTAATTTTATAGGCGTGCTCTTTTAGTATTTTGCCAATATTTTGACCAATTTTTGTATGCAGCTTTAAAGCTCTTAAGCTAAATCCGCCCGCAATTGAAGCGGCACAGAATATAAGAATATTTTTAAATGAAAGCAAGGGCTTTTTCGCCTCTTTGTCTTTTTCACTTTGACTTTTATACTCTTTTTTATCTTTTATTGCTTTTTGAAATTCATTTATTGAATGCTCGGGCACATTTACTCTTGTTAATCGCATACCTGAGCTTTTTCGCGAAATTATTCTTGAAACCGTACTTATTGCCGTTCCAAATAACGCAGAAGCCCAAAGGTTGGAATTTACAAAGCTTGAAAAACAAGAAAGCAGGCCAAACTGCATTAAACCTTCAAGAACATTTTCTTTTATTTCCTGTCCTTGCTTTAAAAGCTGAGATTTTTTAGCCTCTTCATCCGTTTTACCCTTTAGTTTTGCACTGTTAAAAAAATCATTGCCCAAAAATATTGCAGCGGTAAAACCTGATACAAGACGCGTGATAAGGCGTTCTTTCTTAGTATCGTATGTCGCTTTATCAAATGCCATGGATTGATTTAAAAGACGATTAAACTTTGCATTTAAAGCGCTGCAAGCAATATTGCAAGCTTCATTACAATTGCCTTTATCGCTGCTTATTTGAGACACAACCTTAGGGTCAATATCGTGAATAAACCTCGCGCCGTCTTCGTATAATCCTTGCAGGGCTTTGATTTCGCTTTCTTTTAGCGCATGCCTGCGATATCTTTTTAAAATTTCGGATTTGTTTAACCTTGAATCGGGAAATTTTCTCACCGCATCATCGAGCAAATCAAATGGTAATTCAAATAAATCCCTTATACCTTCAGCAGCATTTTTTACAAACCCTATATGTTTTGGTGTTTCAAGTCCGCCAATATTCTCAATTGCCCCGGGGGCTTTTGTTTTAACTTCTCTTGTTAAATTATCCGCAAGATCGCCCATCCCGCAGTTAACAAATTTTCTAATCTTTTTAAAGTCCACAATGTCAGGGGCCTTTTTGCCTCTGAATTTTAAATCTGAATAATTTTGGTCTAATAAGGATAATTGCATTTTGGCTTATGTAAATTAATTTTGTCAAAAAAGACAAAACCAATGAATATTAAAATTTGTCTCAAAATTTTAATATTTAAACCAATGTAACCAAAAATTTACAATTAAAACCAAAAGCCGTGTGCTTCGCGCCATACTTGTGCTTCTGTTTCTTCTCTGCTTCTGTCCGGCAGCGGTGTATACGGTTTGTCTTTATCTTTTTCAGCTTGTGCCAATCTTTCTCTTACGGAAGGTTCGCTTGTATCTTCAAAACCTCTATACACAAAGGCTTTTGCTTCAAAAGCATCCAATGTGTTTAGAGGATTTTCGTAATCTAAATGTTTATCTGTTTTCACCCTTTCGGTCATCAGGTCAGTTGTTCTTTCGCGTAAAAAATCTTCATCTAATTTTACTTTTAATTTCTGCCCTTCAGATGAAAAAATAAAAAATTTAGATGAAGCTAAAATTGCAAATGTACATTCATTGAGCGCATTCTTTTTGATAATTTCCTCCGCACCTTTGTCTTTGATTATACCAAAGCTTACTTGTTTTTGCGAACTAAAATTGTGACCTGTTATTCCGTTTATTTTCATATTCAACCTAACTTTCTAATGATGATTTCCAAAGCGGTAATTATCATACTACTAATTTTTTCAAATTTCAAGCAATTGTATATAACTATATTTACAATTATTAAACAAGTATTTAAACTTAAACAATATTGTTAAATTAACAAAAATGAATATAACAAATGCAACAAAAAATTTTATACCAAAAACAATTGGCACAACCTTATTGTCTGCAGCAATCAGTTCTTTGGCCACAATGGGAGGCATTACTTTTGCAAAAATTTATCAAAAGAATAAAGAAATAAAAAAGAGCAACAATCAAAATAATTAATCCCCTATGGCGTATGCTTGTGCGCAATTATACAGATGACAATACTATATCTTTATCAAAAGATAAAAACCGAAAAAATAACCAAAAACCTAAAAATGTTGCCATTAGTAGATTTTTCAGAGTTTGGATAGAGGAAATAAACTGGGCCCGGTGGGACTCGAACCCACGACCAAAAGATTAAGAGTCTCCTGCGCTACCAACTGCGCTACGAGCCCATATGTGATAAGTATAGCACCAAATATTTTAGTTGCAAATCTTGCACTGTTTGTTAATTTTTTTGTATTATAATTTTAAAAAAGGAGTATGCAAATGGCGTCAATTTCTGTTGTTATCAACACTCTAAATGCTTCACGGCTCTTGGATGATGTACTTGAGAGCGTTAAGGATGCTGATGAAATAATTATCTGTGATATGCATTCTGAAGATGATACTATTGAAATTGCAACCCGTCACAAATGCAAAATTTTTTACCACGAAAGAACGGGAATAGTAGAATTAGCACGTAATTGGGCCATGGAACAGGCAAGCGGCGACTGGATTTTGGTTCTTGACGCAGATGAAATCGTAACTCCTGAATTATGGAAGTATTTGCGCCGGTATGCCGATAAGCCTAAAAAAAATCGTTATGCCTGCTACATTCCGCGCGAAACGTATTTGTTGGGCAAACATGTTCGATCTTGGCGCCAGTCCGGGATAAAAAGATTTTGGAAGAGAGGAAATTGCTATTATACCGATGAAATTCATAAAATGCCGATAACCCGTGAGGGGAAAGACTTTTGGATAAATAAAAACGGCAAGCTCCCAAATGTCGCCTTAATTCATTATCACATTCCCTCACTCAACCATTTTGGCGTACGTCTAAATAATTATACAGATTTTGAGCTTAAAAGATTTCAGATGAAAAAAACAAAATTTAAACTCTCCAAACTTTTGCTTCGCCCGCCTTATGAGTTCTTCAAGCTTTATTTTATGAAAGGAGGCTTTAAAGACGGTATCCACGGCTTCATTTTTGCCGTAATTATGGCTTATTACAAATTTCTACAATGGGCAAAACTATACGAGTATGAATTTGTACAAAAAAACAGAGATTTGAAATATTAAGGGGTAAAAATGATTTTTGATAATATTAAAAACGCTGCAAAATTTTATTTTTTGGGTGAAAGGTTTAAAAAAGGTTATGAATTTATTTTAAATAATGACCTGAAATCACTAAAGTGCGGTAAATACGAAATAGCGGACGGCGTTTTTGCAAATGTACAAGAGCTTGAAACAAAGCTTCCACACCTTGCAAAATTTGAAGCCCACAGAGAATATATTGATATTCAATATGTAATTTCAGGCTGCGAGAGAATGGATTTTTCTTTTATTGACAATTTTGTGGGCGAAATTTCATACGATGAACAAAAAGATGTTGAATTTCTTTCTTTAAGGGATGATGTCTTAAGTGCAAACACAATCAATGTAAAAACGGGCGAATTTGCCGTCTTTTTCCCCTACGACGTCCATGCGCCAATGTTGAGCCCTGACAGTGCTTGTGAAAAAATTAAAAAAGTAATAGTTAAAATTAAAGCAGATTAAGCGAACACATACTGCAAAATTCGCAATTAGCGCAATTTTTCTTATCTTGCGCCGGTTCAAAATTTTGTGCTTCAATATTTTTATAAACCTCTTTAATTTTATTTTCAATAATTTCACTGTCATAATCGGTTAAATTGCAGCTAAAATTACTGTCGCACTGTTCTACAAAGACAAGCTGCGCTTCGCAAACTTTCTTGCCGTCAAATTTTTTCTCAATAAGATATTTATAAAAGCGAAGCTGGTTTAAATAATGCTCGTACATTCCGCCATCTGCTATATCCCGTGCGGCTTTTGCACTCCCCGTTTTAAAATCTTTAATTATAAAATCCCCCGCATCGCTAAGTTCAATTCTGTCTATTTTGCCGTTTATCGGGATTTGCGTACCGACTTTTGTTTCAATGTTTAATTCGGTGCTAAAAATTTTTGATGGTGCACTTAGAATAATTTGGTTATAGAAAATTCTTAAATTTTCTTCGCCCTTCTTTAAAAAATTATTTCTTACACTGCGTTCGCTAAACGGCATTCTTGCGCATTGCGCCTTAAAATCCGCGATAAAATCTTCAACATTTTTATAGCGGCCATGGGATTTTGCATCTTTTGAAAAATTTTCAATCGTTTTGTGCACGACATTTCCATAGTTTAAAATATCATTTATTTTATTAAATGCGCCGAGCCTCAAAACATAAGAATACAAAAATTGCCGCGGGCATTTAAGATAAGTGTTGAGCATGCTCGGGCTTATTGAAAGAGATTCAAAAGAAGAGCGGATAAAGTTTTGGAAATCTTCTTTAAAGTCACGTTTGTATTTCACAGGCTTTATAAGCTCATTTAAATAATTTTCTTTTGTGTATAAAATCTCCCTGCGCTCCAGGTATTCTTCCCGTATTTGGCTTATATACTTGCTAAGACGCCTTTCCTTGTCCCCGATTGTCTTTGGCGCGCTTAAGAAAAGTTTATGTTTTGCACGCGTAATGCCCACAAAAAGCAGTTTTATTTTTTCGGAAGTTTTAAGTTCTTCTTTTTCTTCGGGCGTAATAACTTTAGAAAGCGGGATTTTCGGACTTATAGTATCCGTTTTTGAACGTTCCCATTTGTATTCTTCAAGCGTCGGGATAAAAACATAAGAAAATTCCCGCCCTTTTGAAGAATGAAGAGTTACAAGCTGTATTGCATTTTTATTCAGCGGTGATTTTTCCGTCAAAACGGGAATGTTATTTTCAAGCGCATCATCAAGATACTTGATAAAATCCGCCAGATTAGCGTTTTTTTGCGAAGCATGGAAATTATGTGCTTCCGACACAAGCTTTTTAAGCGCCGCAATGTTTTCTTCGACATCTGCCGGACAATTTATAAAATAGTTTAATATTCCGGTATGATTAATTACTTCAAGTACAAGCGCATAAAGGTTGAGTGCCCCTTTTGCTTCGCTTAAATATTCAAAATCCGAAATCAATTTTTCTATTTTTTTTGCATCTTCCCATTTATTATCTTTCATATCGTAAATATCTGATATAAAATCGCGGTTTTTATGCAAATAAGACTTCGCAAGAATACTATTGTAATCATTTATATTAATGCAAAAAGGCTCGCACAGCAGAAGCGGAAAAATTTTATCCGCATAAAGTGTCGGATTTAAAAGCATTTTTAGATAAAAGATTGTCAGTATCGAAGATTTAACGGAAAAAATACTTTTGCCTTCTTTTAGCTCATATGGTATATTTCGTCCCTTTAAAAGCTCGCAAAATTCTTCAAGCTCGCCGTTTGTTTTTGTTAAAATTGCAATCTCGCTGAGTTTTGGCAAATCTTCTTTTATTATTTCCTCTATTGTATCAACAATTGCGCAGTATTCCTGGGTTATGTCTTCATAAATATTTAAAATCGGTTTTGTATTTTTATCAAAGAGTTCCGGATTTTTTGCAATTAAATGTTTTGTAATCCCGTATTTTTTAAACTCAGGATTGTTCTCAAGTCTTCTTGAGTCAAGTTGCGCAACTTTTTCACTCAAATCAAGAATGCTTTGCGTTGAGCGCATGTTTTCATTCAGGCAGATAACTTTTGTATCAGGATATTTTTTAAGGAATTTTTCAATATTATCTATCTGTGCTCCTTGAAAAGAAAAAATAATTTGATCATCGTCACCGACAACAAAAATATTTTTCTCTTCTTTTGCATCAATTAGATTAAAAATAAGAGTATTTTGGGCTTTATTTGTATCTTGATATTCATCTACGAGGAAATAATCATACTCAGAAGCAACCAGATTGGAAAAAGCCGGTGACTCCTGAAATTTATTTATAACAAGGGAAATCATATCGTTAAAATCAATGAGATTATTCTCTCGCATTTTTTTTGTATAAAGTTCATAATAATTGTAAACTTCTCTTGCACGGTTAATCTTTTTTTCAAGTTCAGCCATAAGACTTTCGTCTTTTTTTAAGACTTTTTTACCGTTATTTTGCGCAAGTGAAATTTTTTCCCTTATTTCGCTAAGTCCTCTGCCCCAGTCGATATGATTTTCAAGATTATAAAAATACTCTTCTTTTGTGATTAAATTTTTTTTAATTTCTTCAATCCTGTCCAAAATTGTTGAAGTATGGAAAAATCTGTCACCGGATGAAGTTTTAAAATATTTTGTATCGGACTCTTCAATGCATTGCCGCATAAGGCTTCTTTTTGCGGTATCCGTTATTATTTGCGCATTTGAAAATTCTTCAAAATAGTCAATGTTATTTTGGATTAATTCCCAGCAAAAGCTATGATAAGTATAAACACTTACGCGTGCGCCTTTTTGTCCGGCTTTATCCAAAAGCCTGCGCTTCATCTCACCCGCCGCAGCATCTGAAAACGTCAGGCAGAGAATTTTTGAAGGGTCGATGTTGTTATCAAGCATATTTTTAATACGCTCAATTACGGTAAAAGTCTTGCCTGTTCCGGGGCCGGCAAGTACCATTACCGAGCCCTTAAGTGTATCTATACATTCTTTCTGTCTTGCGTTTGGCGTTATTTTTGTATTTGTTTGAGCATTCATATAAATTATTTATTAATAGCCAAGCGATTCAACTTCGTTTTTTCTGTTTTCTCTGCTTGTGTTTACGGTATCAATCAGGCTGCTGTTTTGAATTGCGTCATTTGCCTGCGGTATGATTTCTTTAAAATCTACTGTCATATATGCATATATAGCAAGAGCTATTAATACCACAAGTAAAACAATTTTTCTCATTTTCAATCTCCGCTTAACTGTAATAATATTATTTTATAGTCTTACACCAAATAAGTAAATAATTTATTTAAAAACAAACAAAAAAATTCCTCTTTAATATTTAAAAAAGAGGAAGTAGTACGTCTGGTATCTCATTTACAAGTTTTAATTAAGTAATTAAGTAATTAAGTAATTAAGTAATTAAGTTATTATTATCTCAATTCAAACTTGAAACAAGATTGTAATATATAAATATCATGTTTAATTAAAAAAGGCAAGCGGTTTT
>CALUWF010000003.1 GCA_944324405.1 Candidatus Gastranaerophilales bacterium
GGGTGGATTCGAACCACCGTAGTCGTTAGACGGCAGATTTACAGTCTGCTCCCTTTAGCCACTCGGGCACCTACCCGTATTTAATGTTCAAATTGCCTAATTAATTGTCTCTGTATAATTCACACAGTGCCACGTGAGGTTTTATTTACACTGCTCGCAACGGCGGTCATCAACGGCTCGTTTTCGACCCGCTCTCGCGGCTCTCAAACTTGCCCTGGCTTCGCAGGTTTTTTTGCCCTTGACGAGACTTGAACTCGTGACCTCTCCCTTACCAAGGGAGTGCGCTACCACTGCGCCACAAGGGCATATGCCGCTGATGCGCAAGAGCGCCAAACAAAATTTTAAAAGTGCAATTACGCGTAAATCTGCCGATGGAGGGAATCGAACCCCCAACCTACGGTTTACAAAACCGTTGCTCTACCATTGAGCCACATCGGCATTTCTACCCGATATGTACAATATTATTAAGGACAAGGCAAACTGTCAAGCAAAATTTATTACGAAATGTTTTCAAGCTTACAATAAAATTTATGAAACACCCTTCCTACACGGTTATTGATATTTATAATGCCCTTTTTAGAGCACGATTTTAGCGCCAGTTCATACAAATTTCTGTCATAGTCAAGCTTAATTATCCAATAATTTAAAATTGAAGAAATTTTTTTTGTGTAATACTCTTCGTTTGTTTTTTCAACCACCGTATCTTTTATATAATAAAGTGCTTTCTCAAATTGTGATGCAACATAGGAGCCGTCAAATTTCTTTTTTGGAAAAAATCTGTAATAATATCCGACTTCTTCAAGATATGTGACAGTTTTTGCGTATTTTAAAACATCAAAATAAAAAACTAAATCTTCGCTAAAACTCAAGTCGTCTTTAAAAAATATTGAATTGTTGCATAAAAATTCCCTGTTAAAAATCTTATTCCAAATTTCATAATTAATTTTAAATAATTTTTTTGCCGCTTTATCCGCACTAAACGGCTTTTTCAAATTTGCTATCGATTTGAGTGCGCATTTTGGATTTTCTTTTTTTACGCGGTTTTCCTCAAAATAACGATAGGGGAAAATTAACATATCCGAAGGATTTAAGGTAAGCTCATCATATGCTCTTTTTAATATTGTTTCGTCTAAAAAATCATCCGCATCAATAAAAAAAATATATTCTCCCGAAGCTTTTTTTAGGCCGTAATTTCTGCAAAAGGATACTCCCATATTTTTTGGAATTTTATATGTTTTTATTCTCAAATCGTCAAATTCTTCTATAGCTTTTAAAGTATTGTCAGAAGAACAATCCTCGGTTATAATAATTTCAAAGTCCCCAAAATTTTGATTAATGACACTTAAAATACATTGTTTGATGTATTTTTCGGCATTATACGCAGTTATTACGATTGAAAAAAAAGGCTTATTCATATTATAATTTTACAATAAAAGTTCTTTTGTTATAATAAAAAAGCAAAAAAGCAATTTTGTGAGTAGAGAAAGAAATGCAGGTTATTCAAACTATAAACGACACAATAAGAATCCTTTTCAGCCCCATTGATGAGGACTTTAAACTTCTTGATTTCCTGCTTGTGCAGGAAGCGGGGAATAAATATCTTGCACAAATTATTGAAATTTATGACGATAAATATGACGCCTCACAAAATGTTGCGCGCGTAAAACTGTTTTTTAAAGTGAATGACAATGGGGAAGTGTTCAGCTATGACCATTTTACCCCATCAAAAGAGTGCGAGATAAGGAAAATAAAACGCGACGAAATTTTGACTTTTGTTAACGAAGGCAAAGAAGCCCTTACTATAGGCATAGACCATGCAAGCGAAGAACCAGTTGATATAAATCTTGAATTCTTAAAAAACAACGCGGTAATTTTTGCCGATAAAATTGAACATTCAAACAATATCTGTGCACATTTCGCCTCTACTCTTTCAAGATATAACAAGCACAGCGTAATTTTTGATTTCACGGGCACTCTTGAAATTAAAAACTCAAAAAAACTCGTAATTACAAAAGATATTAAACTTCCTCTAAATTTTTACACGTTGAATTACGTCTGGGAAAAAGGGCTTTCAACCGCCTCGCTTGAAACACAAGCAATTTGCCGTGAAATTTTTAACGAAATACAAACTTATGCAAAAAACACACCCGAAGGCTTTATTCCCTTTGAAAACCTTTTAAAAGTTATTGAAATACAGTATAAAGCAACACCCATAGTAGAACTTACGGTACTTATAAACAAGCTTAAGGCGTATCAAAAGAATAACATTTTTGCAAATTTGAAAAAAGATTTTGAAACTCTTGAAAAATCCGTCAGCGAAAATAACATTACAATAATTGATTTTTCGGAATTAAAAACAAGCTGGCATAAGGAATTTTGTGATTTTGCAATACGAAACATTAAAGACGCCTTTGTCTTTGCAAGATTGAACGAAACAAACTCCGATGTTGATTTAATTAATTTTATCTACGATAAAAATCCGCAAATTCATTTTGTGGCAAGCGTTTCATACTCTTTTTCCAAAATGCCGCACATAATCGAACGTGCGGACAATTTCATTCTTTTGCCGACCTTAAATCCAAGACGTGATTTCGGTGCGGCAAATTTTGAACTCACATCAATTGCAAGCGACGAGTGTATACTTTTCGGACAGGATAGTGAAAATTTTATTTTCACAATAAAAAACAACAGATTTTCAAACAACCTGAACTCGGCTCCAAAAGCGCTTAAAAAGATAAAATTAAAAACAAATTCAAATGTGTCATCCGACACTATAAAAGAAAAATTTAAAACCGGTAAAAGCATGCTCGCAAATGATAACCTTGAGGAAAATCAAGCCAAAGAGCAAGTTTTAACCGATGAAGAGCTTGAATTTTTTGAACAGGCGGAAAAAATGCAGGAGGAGGAAGAAAAAATCCTCGCAAAAAAGCCTGAGGACGGTAATGTTGAAAAACATTACGAAGAAGAAAAGCCCGAAATAACGCAAGAAAACAAAGCTCGGGATATCGCCTTGCAAAAAGATAAATCGCAAGAGGCGCAAATTCCGATAACCGAGGATGAACAAAGCGTATCACTCGATGAAGAAATTTCTTTGGAAGAAGAAATTTTAGACGAACCTGTAAAAAATTATCAAAATGAAGATACGGAAGAAATCGAAAACAAAACAGCTCAATCTGACATAGAAAACCCAATCTTAGATGAAGAGATTGAAATTTTTGAAGAAGAAACTCAAAACCCTGATGAGCAGACAATTTCGGAAATTGAAAATAAAGAAGACGAAATAATTGAAGGCACGGTTCTTGAAGATATAAGCGAAGATAATGAAACACAGACAAATTCCGCACCGGATATTTTAGAGGAGCAATCACAAGATGCACCTGAAATTACAGCCGAAGAAATACAAGAGCTTGATATGCCATTAAGCGAAGAAGCGCCTATAGGCATAGATGAAGCGACTTTTGATAAGGAAGATATTGAAGAAGATTTGAAAATAAAACAGGCGAGTTTTCAAAATATTCTTGAAGAAGAAAGCGAACAAGAACAAAACCCGGATAAAGCCGAGTCTGATGAGCCGTTTTCTCTTGAGGCACTTGCCGCACAATCTGTCGAGGCTGCTTTTAGCGAAGTTATTGACAAGGAAGACGAAGCAACCGTTGAAAAAAGAATTTTAAAAGATACACAAGGCAAGCTTGTGGTTGATGAAAATGTCGTAATTGACCTTGAAAAAATAAAAGAACACATTGACACCGAGAACGGAAGCGAGCTGCCGATTTTTAAAAACAACAGTGCAAAAAAAGAAAAAACAAATTTTAAAGCCGGAGATACGGTAGAACATGATAAATACGGCACCGGCGAAGTCGTAAAAGTTATCAATTACGCAAACCGTTCGCTTTTGCAAATCAATTTTAAAGATGTCGGCAAAAGGCTGCTTGATCCGGATATTGCAAACCTCAGAGAGTTGAAAAAATAAAAAAATAAACCGAGGATAATTTTCCCGGGGCGCAATGGTCTTTTTTTTTACAAAATTACTTCATAAATTCGTTAAGGTCAACGAATTCAACGGCTTCTTCAATTGTGTCGAATATGTGAATTATATTATTTAAAAATACGTAGTTAAGCGCCTTTTTAATGTCTTCACAAGGTTTAACCAGTATAAAAAGTCCGTCTTTTTGTGAAGTCGCCTTGTAAACATCCGCGAAAATGCTTGCATATCTGTCCGAGAAGATTTTAATGTGCTCAAGATTAAAGATAATGTTGGGTTTACCTGTAAGTACGTTTGTTGTAGCCTCTTTTAAAATCTTATCCAGATATTTTTCATTATTTATTTTATAAATTGTCATAACACAAATAGTGTCGTTAATATAGTACTTTTGAAATTCTTCATTAACCACTTTATTTGTTGAATTTGAAATAAATTTTAAAATTCCTTCATGCCATTGCGGCTGTTTTGGAATAAACTCATCCACACCGCATTTATAACATTCCTGAATCATTTTTGTATCATCCGTGCCGGAGATGACAATAAGTTTAAAGTCTTTTTCTTCTTCGTTTTTAATTTTATTTGCTTCCGCAATAAGTTCAAAGCCATCCTTTGCATCCGGCAAAAACAAGTCAATAATTAAATAATCAATCTTTTTCTTTTTAAGCTCGGTGAGCGCTTCTTCTTTGTTTCTTGCAACGTAAACATTTATGCCGATTTTTTTGAGCATGGAGGTAAGCTGAAAAATAGACAGCTCCATATCATCAACAATAAGTACGTTTATACTCTCCGCCGTAAAAAAGCTCAGAGGATAATTAAAAAAATTAAGCTTTCTTTCAAGCGCGATAAGTGCCCGCGAAACCGTTTCACTGCTTGCAATCTCGGGGTTAACATCAATTCCCGACAGCTTTATTAAATTTAAATACTGTTCATGTGTAAGTTTTATTTCATCTTCCATAATCCTAATTATACAATAATATTGAGAAAATGCCACAAGAAAAAATTTTGTAATATAATAAATAAAAAAGGGGACAATAAGGAGCGCAAAATAATGCAAGAAACACTAAACACAAAGGCTTTCGGCAAAAACGATATAAGAGGAATTTTCCCGAACGAAGTAAATTCGGAGCTTTTTTTCTACACCGCAAAAGGTTATGTAAATTGGGCTTTGGAACAGTTAAACAAAACAGGCGCGGAAAGAAAATCAGCCTGCGATTTACTGTTTTGTGTTTGTATGGATGCAAGATTGCATTCAAAAGAGCTTAAAGACTCACTCATAAAAGGTATTTTATCAACAGGTGCAAATGTTTTGGACTTGGGTCTTGCGCCCACCCCGCTTGGATATTTCAGCGAATTTGCAAAAATAGATAATGAGGTTTTAGAAGACAAAAAAGTAAACGGCGCGCTTATTGTTACAGCTTCACACAACCCGAGCGAATATAACGGTTTAAAAATGACTTTTAATCGCGCATCGCTTAGCGAAGAACAGATTAAAGAGGTAAAAGAGTACACAATAAAAGCTTTCGAACACTCAAAAGAAAGTGCTTACCGCACAGTACGCTGCGGCTTTGAAAAAAAATACGATATTATTTCAAACTACTGCGATAAAATCGGCGATATGTTTGATAAAATAGGCGCCGGAATTAAAATCGTAACGGATTGCGCAAATGCAACCGCAGGGCTTGTGGCTCCGAAATTGTATAGCGATTTAGGATGCGAAGTAATTGAACTTTTTTCCGAACCCGACGGCAATTTCCCCAATCACCATCCCAATCCTTCGGATGAAAAAACGCTTGATGCCATTAAAAAAGCGGTCGTTGAAAACAAGGCCGACTTTGGAATAGCCTTTGACGGAGATTCGGACAGAATTGGCGTTGTTAGCTCAGAGGGCAAAACAATCTCCGGTGACAAACTGCTTTTAATTTACGCACTTGATTTAATAAACGAACTAAAAGCGCATGGCGAAGTGCCTACCGTTGTAAGCGAAGTAAAATGTTCCCAAGTGCTCTATGACACAATCAACCAATCCGGCGGCAAGGCAATAATGTATAAAACGGGCCATGGCTATATAAAATCCAAAATGAAAGAAACAAACGCGCTTTTAGCCGGCGAGATGAGCGGGCATGTTTTCTTTAAAGACAGATACTTTGGCTATGATGATGCAATTTATGCAGGTTGCAGGCTTATTGAAATTGTTGCGAAAAACAAAAAGAAAAATCCCGGCTTTGATTTAAAAGAACTCATTGCACCTTTTGATAAAGTATTTTTATCTCATGAGGTCAGGTTAAAATGCCCTAATGAATATAAAAAAGCAGTCCTTGACGAACTTAAGGATAAAATATCCGACGAACTTTTCAACTCAAAAATTAAAGACATTGTGACAATTGACGGGTTGAGAATAATTTTTGAAGATGGCTTTGCGCTTATCAGACAAAGTAATACAGAGCCTGTCTTTACGCTCCGATTTGAAGCAAATACAAAAGAGCGCTGCGAAAGCTATCAGGACGCCCTTTGCACTCTTGCACAAGAGCTTGTTCAAAAACACGCACAGACAAAAGTATAACCTTATAAGACTTTCGGGCAACCTTAACTTTAGTTATTTGTGACTATAAAATTTAAAGTCAAGGTTGATATAATCAAAATATGAAAAAATACTTCGGCAACATAATAATAACGGCTTTTATCTTTGTACTGGGCGGTTTTTGCGCGTTGTCAGACGCCGCACCCGTTATAAGTGTTGCAAATCACCTTTCAAAAATT
The DNA here is from genome assembly GCA_944324405.1 of Candidatus Gastranaerophilales bacterium. Classification (GTDB taxonomy): domain Bacteria; phylum Cyanobacteriota; class Vampirovibrionia; order Gastranaerophilales; family Gastranaerophilaceae; genus Galligastranaerophilus. The sequence continues at coordinate 6,740 of CALUWF010000003.1, forward strand.
GAAAATGATCTGTGGGGGTTCGACTACAAAAGTGAGGAAGAAACCAGCCGCCTGAGCAGAATAGAAAGAAATGTTTTCGGGCAGGCAAATTCAACAGACACAATTGAAAAAAGAATAGAAAAAATCAACACGGCTTTGGGTATCGAAACGCAAAAAGAAGCGCAGAGCAGCGCAGCGGAGCTTATGCAGGAAGAAATTGATGGAGTGAAATACCCGCAGATTGACCAGCTTGAACTTAAGCTATTTTCCAAAGTTTATGATAAAGAAAATATCTATAAACGCATGGAAAGACTTGAAAAGAAAATTTTCGGCACAACACAAGAAGGCGACCTGGCTTCAAGAACTGATAAATTAAAAGGATATTTAAATATAGACACCACCCCAAAAACACTCTACTCAAGGCAAGACAACTACGGGATAAAACCGCCTTCCTCAACTGATTATTGGGGCGCTTACGATGAATACAACTCTTACAACTCTGATATCGGCATACAAATCTCAGGTCTTGAAAGTTCGCTTTTCGGGAAAACTTTTTCCCAAGATCCGCTGGGGCTAAGACTTAACAGACTTGAAAGAAAAATTTTCCAGAGAGATTTTTCAACAGATGATGATATTATACGCATGCAAAGACTGCAAGCCGCTGCAAGTGCCAAAAAAACGGCAAAATATTACGATATGAATAAAGCGCAAAAATTCACATCTACGGGGCTTCAAATAGGAACTCTCATTCTTATGATACTTGCAATGATATTATAATAACGGTTGATTTTTAGCAAAAATCATTAGATAATACTCCTATGGATAAAAGTATTAAAAAATTTACGGCAGCATCACTCCTTCTGGCTTTTACTTTAGGCTCAAACATCTGTTTTGCGGCAATGACAAAGGAATCAAACAAACTATATAAAAGCGCGCAAAAATTTGAATCACAAAACAGATTTAAAGACGCAATTGACCTTATGGAAAAAGCGCTCGGCACTTCACCCGATGACATTACTTTAAATACAAAACTTGCGGGATTGTATGCACAGGTCGGAGAATATGACAAAGCCCTTGCAACATATCAAAAAACCTTGAGGCTAAAACCGGAGGACGGCTTTTTATACATCAGCATAGGAAATCTTTTGGAACAAAAAAACGATTATGAAAATGCGCTTTTATCCTATCAGGAAGCACTCAGCCTAATGCCTGATTATAAATATAATTATTTAAACATAGCAAATGCGCAATATACGCTTAAAGACTACCCGAACGCGATAAAAAACTATAAAATATTCTTAAGCGCATATCCGGATAATGCAAAGGCTATAGCAAGCCTTGCAACCTGCTATTTGGATTCAAAAGACTATAAAAACTCCGTTGAAACTTTTAAGGAAGCAATAGAGGCAAACTCGGCGGAATTTGGCGACTGGGGAAGCTACGGGCTTGCACTTTTACGGGACGGTAATTACACAGAGGCAAAAGAAGCGTTTAGCAAAGCGGTTGAAGTCAACTCTTCCGATTATACTTCATACGGAAACTTGGCAATCGTCGAATCTTATTTAAACGAACAGGAAAGCGCTTATAACAACTTTAAAAAGGCCTTTGAACTTGAGCCTAATTTAAATTCCCTTAAATTTGACTATGCCGTTTTATTAACAAAAATGGGCAAATATGACGAGGCAATTGTTGCCTATAACGATTACCTTAAAAAATACCCTAATGACACAAATGCATATTTAAATCTCGGCATTTTATACAAAAGTGTTCAAAAACCAAAAGACGCCATTGCTACTCTGCAAAAGGGTGTAAAGCTTGATGTTACCAATACGGATATGAAAAACGAACTTGGTAAAAGCTATTTTGAGGCAGGAGAGTACTACAAAGCAATTACGGTTTACAATCAAATACTTACCCAGGACAAAAACAATCTGCAAGCAAAATACAACAAAGCTCTTGCCTTGCAGGGCGCAAAAGAATTTAAAAAAGCACAAAGCTTATACAATGCACTTCTTGGCGAATCTGTTGAAAATTTATCAAAATATAAGCTTGAATACGGCACTATTCAAAGTGCTCTTGCTTCAAACTACATCGCCTGGGCGAATTATTATAATGATAAAAAAGATTACAAAAATGCAAAAGAAACTTACGCTAAAGCACTTGCCATTAACCCGGATAACACCGGCGCTTATGCGGGGCTTGCAAAAACATATGAGGGTATGGGCATAAAAGATTTAGCGGTTGAAAATTATGAAAAAGCTTTACAGATTGAACCCGAGAACCCCGCTTTATTTAAACAGTACGGACAAACCCTTGAAAATCTTAATGATTTAGAGCTTGCACAAAGTGCTTTTTCAAAGGCAATCGAACTTGATAATAAATCAGCCGATGCTTATGTATTGTCCGGCGACAATTATTTAAAACAAAAAAACTTTGAACAGGCGATAGAACAGTATAAAAAAGCGCTTGAAATAGAAAAAGACGACGATGCAACCGCTATTAAAATCGGCAACTGCTATAAGTATATGGGGCAAAATTCAAAAGCAATGGAATATTACACTACAACGCTTGACATTAACCCTGTTAATGAAAATGCCTATTTTAACATCGGACTGATTAATTACGAAAACGAAAATTACGAAGAAGCAGTCGCAAACTTTTCAAAAGCGATTGAACTAAAAGAAAATTTTGCTTACGCATATTGGGGTCTGGGCTCTTGTTATGAAGTTTTAAAAAACCCGAAAGACGCCATATACAATTACGAAAAATATTGTGAATATGCGCCTGACGAAGATTCTAAGGCAAAAGCACAGGAAAAAGTGGAAAATCTGTATAAAGAGCTTATAAAATGAAGAAAATAACTCTTTTAACGCTTCTTTCGCTGCTGCTTTTTTCGGGACTCTTTATTTTTGGCGGCTGTAAAAGCGACCCGTTTATAGTATTCAGCGCGCAAAACCCTAAAAACGGGCTGAATAAAAATCAAATCGAATACAATTTTAAAAAAGAACAAAAAATTTATTACGCAATTATTGCACCAAAGGGTTTTAAAGACGATATGGTTAAAATCTCCCTTACAAAAAAAGAAACCGACACGGAATTTTGGGGATATTCAAACTACAGAAATAAAACGGTTAAACTAAACGGAGAAAATTATTACAGCGATTATTTTGTAATAAGGGAAGAAGGCATTTTCGTTATGCAGGCGTTTAATCTTAAAAACCTTAATAAACCGATTGCCACGGGGATTTTTAGAGTTTATGATAATTAAAAATTTTATTGAAGATTTAATATGTCATATAAAAAACAGGCTTTTTTCTTCAAAATACGTCGTAAAAGGAAAGTGCAAAAAATGCGGGCAATGTTGTTCAACTATTTTATTTTCCGATGAAAACGGCTATATTAAAAACGAAGAAGACTTTTTAAAACTCAAAAACAAAAACAAAAGACTGGATAACTTCATAATAAACGGCAAAGTATCCGATGTTAATAAAGATAATCCGCAATACGGCGCACTTTTATTCAAATGCAAATCCTTAAAAGAAGACGGCAGGTGCGCAAATTATTTCTTTCGCTCCTTCTTTTGCAGAGATTACCCCTCCGTTAACCCTTCTTTTATACAAATGGGCGGCACAACTCTTGACGGATGCGGGTATTACTTTGATGTCGATAAAAAATTTGAAGAGTATTTAAAAGATTAAATATTCTCAGGGACTTTTACCCTGTAATATTTAAGGTTTTCAAAAGCATTTGTCTTTTTGCCCACTTTGTCAGGGTTTTTAATTGTCAGCTTATCATATTTGATTTTTGAATTATCATTCCCGACCATAAACAGAACGTCAAAAAGCGCTCTTTCACGGTAAGTATCGTATGAAAAGGCAACTTTAACATCTTCCGGCCCCGCTATGATATAAAATTTATTTTCAGTCAGCAAATCTTTATCCGGGTTATCCCTTAAAATTGATATCGTTCCCTGATAACCAAGTGCAAGGTATTTTCCAAGCCTTATATTTTCATCAATAGTTATAAACTGTTTACCGTATATGTATTCATCAAACCTTAAAGGGCTTCTGCCATGCACCCCTGCCATACCGTAAGATATTCTTGAGCCCCAATTTTTAACACGTGTTTGAAGCGAAGGCCCAAATCGAGCGACACCCGTAACATCACCCGTACCATACAGTGTGGCGCCGGTTTGGGCAAATAAATAAGTTTTTATGTACATATCTTGTTCTTCGTTTCGCTTTTCAAAAAGTGTTTTAGACAACTCTGCCTGCCAGCGAAAACGCGTGGTACCATATCTGCTGTCGCTTTCATTTACGCCGTAATCGGTTACATAGCCGCCCGAAAATCTCTGTTTAAAAACGGCGTCAAGATCCTTTACTTTGTATGATTTATCGTAAACGAGCTGTGCCATATATCCCGGCTGCCTTCTTCCGAAGAACCATTCATCAAAATAGGCATGGCGGCCATAATCCAAATACCAATTATCGTTAAATTTATATTGACCTCTGACAATAAAATTTTCGCTTGAAGTCGCATAAGCCGCTTCGATTAAATTTCTTTTTGACCTATAGCGCGCAATACCGCCTATACCGATGCCGGAATCGTAAACAATTGCGGGCATAAGCTTTAGGGTACCGCCAAAAGGCACCTCTGTGGCATAGCCCCAGCCAAAATACGTACCAAAATCCCTTATCATACCGACTTCCGGCAGGTTAGTTTCAATAAAAGCCTGGTTTTTGTCAGTCAAAATCTCGGCGGAATGTGCAGTTGCGATTTTAAACTTTTTATAATAAATTTCGGCATCTTTAAGGGTTACCGTATCATGATCCCGCTTGCTTTCGATTATTATTTCTTTTGTTTTAATTTTTAAAGGCTCACTTCTTTTTTTTCGTAAATCCATTGTCACAAGCTCATCTTGGACAATATCCTGGTCATAGTATCCAAACCCCTTTGACTGAAGCAAAAGATCGACTTCTTTTGCAAGCTTTGTATCACCGTTTAGCATTTGGATTTCATTTGCGTAAGCATAGCCTTCCTGTGCCCTTATGGTCATAACGCCCATAGTGCCTGTCGGCTCATTCATAAGCACATTTTCCTCATTTAAATTTATGCTCATAAAGTCACCTTTTATGGTGGAATTATTTTTATCAAGAACAACGTTATCAAAAAGCCTTATGATATTCGTATCTCTGTTAAAAATTGCCTTATCCGCGCTAAGTGTTGTTTTTTCCGGATACGTGGTAATCTTTACATGCCCTCTTGCCTCAATTTCGTTTCTGTCTTCGAAATATTCCATCTCATCCGCATCAAGCGTCATTTTTTGTTTACTTTGTGCTTGCTGTTCATCAGCTGCCGGCTGCGCGTTATCAATTTGCGCCGCTTCATCGGGCGTGATAGCTTTTTCTTCTTGAATTTCTTTTTTATCCGCAGTTTTTTCTTTTATAACATCAATTAAATTAGGCACCTCAACACCCGGGCCTTCATAAAGGTTTTCCCGTTTTATACCGCCAAAATTGACCTCGGATTTGTCTTTGATTTCTTCCGCTTTTTGATTTGGGTCAACGGTCGGTGCGTTTATAATTTCAAAGGCATGCGCCGCATTAAAAAAACAATTAAATGCAACCAATAAAAAAACAGGTAGTATAAGTCTTTTAGCACTTTGCACTTTAATGTAAGCTCTCTTCTATAAGACTGACCAAGAGTATTTTAGCACAAACATAAAAAAATACACCATGCAAAATGCCTATAGTTCTTGTTTATTATCTTGGAATGAAATTAAAAGGATTTGTAGGATTACCGTTTTGGCGGACTTCAAAATGAAGGTGGGGCCCTGTTGAATAACCGGTTGTTCCGACATTTGCTATAACCTGTCCTCTCACAACCGTAGAACCTACGCCTACTCTATAACTGTTCAAGTGCGCATAAAGAGTTGTGGTAGGAACGCCGTTTATACGCCCGTGGTCAATAATAACAACTTTTCCGTATCCGCCGTACCAGCCCACAAATATAACCTTGCCCGAGTTTGCGGCTTTTACGGGTGAATTCATCGGCATGCCAAGGTCAACTCCGGAGTGGAAGATTTTTCTTTTAAATATCGGGTGAACTCTCCAGCCGAACGGTGATGTGACCGAACCGCCGACAGGTCTTATAAAGCCGCCGGTAACGGTAATTTTTTGGCTGCTTTTTTCTGATTTAACCGTCTGCTTATTAATCATCTCTGCAATTTCTCTGCTTTGACGAGCCAAATCTCTTTCCGCCTTTTCCCAAGTTGCTCTGTCGGTTTTGAGCTTATATATCATTTTTTCATTCTGGCTTATGGCATCTTGAATATTTTTTTGTTCTTCGTCTATTGATTTTATTGAACTTGCGAGATATCTTTTCTGCATTTCAATTTGACGTTTTACTTCAATTATTTTTCTTGTCTGACGCTGCATTTTGATAATATTGTCTTTGTCTTGTTTCATTACAATATTTTCAAAATAAAGTCTGTCCAAAAAATTGTTTACGTTATTTGATGAGAGCAGAAATTCAACATAATTTTTTCTTTTTGTTTTAAAAATCTGCACAATTCTTTTATTTGTAGCATTTTGAAGTGCCTTAAAATCCTGCGTGAGCTTTTGCAATTTGCCTTCAAGATTTTCAAGCTCACTTTGCGCATTTTGATACTGCTGTTTGCTCTCGTTTAATGTCTGCTCATTTCGTTCAAGATTTCTCTGGTTACGGTAGAGTTTATTTGTTTCAATCTTTTCAAGCAGCTTTAATTTATGAATTTGCTGCTTTGCAACGGCTCTTTTCTGTTCGACCTGGCGTGCTTTATTGGCCGCACTTTGCTGGGCACATACCTGCGGAGCGCAAGCTGTAACCAGCATAAAAATAAATGCTATTGTTAAAATTCTTTTATAAAAATTGTGCATGATTACTAATTAAACAAGACCGGAAACAGTATCGTAACACCAATCATCCAGGTGGCGAACATAACAGTCAGTATTAAAACAATTATCCTTCTGTGTCTTCTGAAAAATTCCATTATCTCAAAACTCTTATCCCATAATGTCTTTATAACATTTTAACCAAAAAAGCGTCAGTGTGCAAATTATAAAGAAATTTGTATTACTTTTTACAACTTTCGTCGTCTTTGTCAATTTTTGAGTCAAAATCATTATCAATACCGTCATAACAAGAATTTCCGGAATCAAAGCCTTCTGCGCGCGGGTATTTAAAAAGATATTTGTCGCTGATTGAATTGTAAAGTTTAAAATAATAATCCCGATACGCCTTGCCGAGCGCACAATTTTTAATTATTAGCGTATTTTCGTCGTTTTTCAAAACGGCGCTTTTTGAAAAATTGGCACTTCCCGTTATAAAAACGCATTTATCAACCAATATATTTTTCTGGTGATTTTTTCCGCCCCAATTTTCGACTTTGACCTTTATTGCGCTTTGTTTCAGCGGCTCTATCCGCTCTTTAAACTTGTAAGCGCCAAGCGCATCTAAAGTTATAAAAACGCTTACCCCTCTATTTTTTGCTCCAATAAGCTCTTTTATAATATCCCTGTGCGTCAAATAAAAAGCGCTCACAAGAATTTCGCTTTTTGCGTTTTTAATTTCCGTTAAAATCGGGGTCAAAATATCCGACATCGGCGCAAAATAAAGATTAAGCAGAGTATTTTCATCGAGTCTTAAATTTAAAAGTTCGTTTTTCTCTTTATTTCTGTGAAATTTATTTGCATACATCTGCTCAAATTCTTTTAAATAGGCATTTGACAAATTCCTGGAATTTATAATAAGCCCGGTGTTTGAATTATACCCTCCGCTTCCCGTAGAAGAAAGGTTTGCGCTTGTCGTAAGTACTTTTTGATTGTCAAAAATGAAAAATTTATTATGCATAATAAAAAGACTATTGTCACTTTTTGCACCAAAAAAATTTCTTAGTTTACAGGTATCACGATAGACATCAAGCGCGCCCGGGTTTGAATCAACAATCCCTCTTATAATAACTCCGCGTCTTTTTGCGCGGATAAGTGCATTTAAAATTTCATCTTGTTCTTCAATTCCGTAAAGTGCAAAATCGATGGTATTTTTTGCATTATCAATATTATAAATTATTGCCTGCGCCAGATTTGTGCGGACCCTTGAAGAAGGAAGAGGATACTTTAGCGGATTTATAAGAAAAAGAGCAATGTTGCCTTCGGCAAAATCAGGAGTTCTGCTCTCGATTATCAATTTGTCTTTTGGATTGATTTTTAAAGGTGTTTGCTTGAATAATGCGGTATTTTTTGAAAATTCCTGCGTATTTTGCCAAAAGAGATAGTTCACCGGCACATTTTTACCCCTCGGCCGCGCATAACCTTCTTTTAACATAATGTATCCGACATCTTTACCTTCAAGTGTAATTTTTACAGACTTGAAAAAAGGGGACGGCGGCTCAGAAAAAGTGATATTTTTATTCAGCAAAAGTTCTTTTAAAAAAGCATTTGAAGCATGCGAAAGCTCATCTTCTTTATAAAAATGAACAAGAAGATATTTTAGGCTGAAATATTCATCATCTGCGCATTTTAAATCCGAATTTAAATCAATACAGATACGATTTGAATTATCGATATTCAAAACCTTGTATTTATCATGCTCTGTTTGCGCCCTTTCATAAAAAATAAAAAGTGCGCATAAAAATATAACCAAAAACGCAAAAGACAAATGCCTTTTCATACATTGAATTATGGTGCAAAAAGACGCTTAAATCACAATATTTTACAAATATTTACAAAAATTATCGCAAAGTTTAAAAAACGCTTGAATATTAACTTTGTTTCAGTTATTATCAATCTGCATAGAATAAATAAGTCAGAAAAGGTGTAAAATGAATCCGATTATTCAAGAACTTGAAAAAGAATATACTCAAAGAGAAATGCCCGAAACAAACCCGGGAGATACAGTAAAAGTATTTGTCCGTATTATTGAAGGCAACAAAGAAAGAACACAGGCTTTTGAAGGAACCGTTATTAAAAAACACGGCTCAGGCATCAATAAAACAATTACCGTGAGAAAAATCTTCCAAGGCGTCGGCGTAGAAAGAGTTTTCGCCATTTTCTCACCCAGAATTGAAAAAATTCAAGTATTGAGAAAAGGCCATGTAAGACGCTCCAAACTCTATTATCTGAGAGAACGTTCCGGTAAAGCTACACGTATTCGCGAAAAAATGGACAGAAGATAATTTTTTTATTTCAAAATTTTTACAGGCCGGGTTCAATGTCCGGCCTGTTTTATATTGTTTTAAAAGTGTTAATTTGTCATCAAAAAATATTTATCGTACAATAATTACGTTTAATAAAAGGGGCGTGTTATGACGCATATACACTGGTTTCCGGGACATATAGCAAAAGCACAGCGCGACTTAAAGGAAAAATTAAATCTCGTTGATGTTGTGCTTGAGGTGCTCGACGCAAGAATTCCTGATTCAAGCGCGTATAAAAATGTAGAAAAATTAATCGGAAATAAATCCCGCCTTATACTTTTAAACAAAGCTGATTTATCCGACCCTGATTACAATAAGCTCTGGGCGCAAAAAATCGAAGAAGAAAGCTGCGCGCCCGTAATAATAACTGACTTGAACAATCAAAAAGATATAAATACAATTATTGATAAAATCGTTGAAATCTCAAACCCCATTATGCTTGAACTTTTAAAAAAAGGGCTTCTCCCGCGTGCTGCGCGCACTATGGTTATCGGCATGCCAAATGTAGGTAAATCAAGTACGATAAATCGGCTAATCAGAAAAGGTAAAACAAAAACCGGCGCAAAAGCAGGTGTCACACGCCAACAGCAGTGGGTGAGAATTAATAATAAAATAGAACTCCTTGATACACCCGGGATTATTCCCTCAATACAACAAGACCAAAAGAAAGCAATAAAGCTTGCATGTGTTAATTCAATCGGTGAAAATGCTTACGATAATGAATTTGTAGCATCAGAGCTTTTAAAAATATTAAAAGAAGAGGGTTACGAAAATATTGTGCGTAATTATTACAGATTGCAGGAAGATAAGGGGCTTACAATCGATAATATCGCACTTGCAAGAAATTGGCTCATAAAAGGTGCAAACCCGGATATGCTCCGCGCAAGCCAATTTATTTTAACGGATTTCAGAGAGGGCAAAATTGGAAAAATCACTCTTGAAAAACCCTCTGTTTGACTTTGACGAAAGTTTTAAAGAAACAAGGACAACTCCTCTCGGGCTTGAAATTCAATCATACAGCCATATTTTAGGTACCGATGAAGCGGGCAGAGGCCCTGCCGCAGGCGGAGTCTGGGCGGCGTGTGTTTGTTTTTTGAAAAATGATGTACAAAAAGAACTTTTAAAATTAAACGACTCTAAAAAACTCGGCGAAAAAACAAGAGAGGAGCTTTTTAATATAATCCGCGCAAACTCTGTCTGTTCAATAAAATCCGTTGATGTTGAAACGATTGAAAAAATTAATATTTTAAACTCGTCGCTTATGGCAATGAAGCTTGCAGCACTTGAAGTTTTAGAAAAAATTTCGCCACAGTCCCCGATTTTGCTTGTCGATGGCAACAAAACGGTGAAAAATTTAAAAATTGCACAAAAAACAATTGTAAAAGGCGACTCAAAATCCGCCTCAATTGCCGCCGCAAGCATTTTGGCAAAAGTTGAACGGGATAATTTTATGAAAAAAATTAACGAAGAATATCCTCAATACCTTTGGGCAAAAAACAAGGGGTATCTGACAAAAGAACATATTGAAGCCATTAAAAAATTCGGCATCACAAAATACCACAGAAAAAGTTTTTTAAAGAATATTTTAAACATATGAACTTTCGCCTATTGTATCAATAGCTTCGACTCTTATATCCGTTATAAGTTCAGAGTATGATATAACGACAATTGTGGGGATATGGCGCTCCAGCATTTGATACAGCGGAAGTCTTATCCTTGGCGAACAAAGGATTACAGGCTGTGTACCGACTGCCTGCTGGGCGCGCATAAGGGTATTTGCGGTAGATTCAATAAGCTCCTGCACCTGCATTGGGTTGAGCAAAAACATTGTGCCGAGCTCTGTTCTCTGACAGCTGTCATCAAGCGTTTTTTCCCATTCGCTTGATAACGTAAGGGCATATAAGACTTTTTCTTTATTACAGTGTGCAAGGCAAATTTGTCTGCCTAAAGCCGCACGCAGACGCTCTGATAGGATATCAGGTTCTTTTGAAAATCTTGCATAATCACACAATCGCTCAAAAATAAAGATGATATCTTTAATTGAAACTTTTTCACGAATGAGGTTAACAAAAATTTTCCTCAAATCGCTTGTTGAGATGATAGTTGGAACAAGGTCGTTAACAAGCGTCGGGTCTTGCGATTTTACAAGCTCCATAAGTTTTAAGACGTCTGTTTTTGTCATAACTTCATCTACATATTTGCGCACACAATCTTGTAAATGGGTTACAATGACATCGACCGAATCAACAGCCGTTATATTGTCACGTTTGTCAATAAACTGCGGATCAAGCCAGTAAGCTTGTGATTGATAAGTCGGATCAACACTTACTATAGCATTTTGAGGCAATTTTTTGCCCAAAGCTTCCCACTGGTCTGCAATTACCATATATTTACCCGGATAGACCATACCCGTTGCGACGGTATTTGAGCGAATGGCGATTAAATACTCATTATCCGCAATGGCTGATGAATCCATAATTCTTATGTTTGGAATAATATAACCAAGCTCGTCCGTTACCCTCTGTCTTAATGCGGCAATTTTTGCAAGCAGTTGTCCGTCCTGGTCAGGATCGGCAATAATCAAAAGTCCCGAGCCGACCTGCAAACTCAAAACATCAACCCCTAAACGTTCATACATTTTATTCGGGTTAACAAGGTCTTGCATATTTTGTTTAACAGCATCCAACTGGCCCAATTGAGCCTGAACATCAGCATTAACAAGGACTGAAAAGCCTGCAAGCGCAATAATTATCGTAAACATTAAAAAAGGCAGCCACGGCAGCCCAGTTATGGGACTTGTAACAGCAATTAAAAGCAAGAAGCCGCATGCAAAAAACAAACTCTGCGGTTTTGATAAAATCTGGCTTGCAAGGTCAATACCTAAAGATGAGCCTGTAGCGGTCGAGCGTGTCATAACTATACCTGCTGAAATTGACATCAAAAGAGAAGGAACCTGAGAAGCCAGACCGTCACCTATCGTTAAAATTGTATATTTTGAAACCGCATCCGCCGCGGGCATTCCGTTCATTACAATACCGATAATCAAACCGCCCACGATATTTATGACAACAATGATGATACCTGCTATAGTATCACCTTTTACAAATTTCATCGCACCATCCATTGAACCAAAAAGGGATGATTCTCTTTGCAAATCTTCTCTGCGTCTTACCGCTTCTTCGGGAGATATAAGCCCCGCGTTAAAATCCGCGTCAATTGTCATTTGTTTACCGGGCATAGCATCCAATGCAAAACGTGCGGCAACTTCGGCAATACGTTCGGCACCTTTTGTAATTACCATAAACTGTACTACCGTGATAATTAAAAATATAACGCCGCCCACGACCATATTTCCGCCGGTTACAAAAGAACCGAAAGCATGTATTACCTCGCCTGCGTCCCCTTTCGCCAAAATTAATCGGGTAGAGGCAATTGAGAGCACAAGACGAAACATTGTGCCTATAAGAATAATGGATGGGAAAGAAGCAAGTTCAAGCGGCTTTTGCACGTAAAGGGAAATCATTAAAAGTACAATGCCAAGCGTAATATTAAGGCTTATTGAAAAATTTATAACCCAATTTGGCATTTCAATCAGCAATATCAAAATCAAAACGATTACAAATACTGCAAGAAAAATTTCACTTATAGGGTTTGATTGTGCGTTTTGTTGTGCCATCCTTTAGGTTATTATTGACCTCCTTTATAAATACCGAAGGCATTTTGAATTATTTGCAGCTGTGTTGAAAAATTCGCATCCACCACACCGTTACTTGAAACAACGACGCAGCTTCCTTTTTCAATTGAATCATCCGGTACTATCGCAACTTTTGCGTCTAATCTGTTAGTTTGGATTATCTCGGGCAAAGACGCACGTGCGAAATCCGCATCATCGGGCGCCACTTTGATTGTGATTTTCTCATCCGAATTTGTGAGTTCGCCAAGCACTTCGTTAATGATATTTTTCAACACATCATCCGACAATTCCACTTCTTTTTTAATGATTTTTTTTGCAACTTCAAGAGATATTTCAAGAATGTGAGGCATAAGCTCGTCATAAATTTCATATTTTGAAGACAAAAAATCCTCAAGTGCCGCTTTTAGCCTTTCCACTTCCTTTTGAGCATTTTCAAGCCCGTTTTTATAGCCCTCTTTTGCGGCAAGTTCTCTTATGGAGCGGGCTTCTTCCTGTGCACGGGATACAAGCGCACGCTCATCAATCCTCCTGTAGCCTTTTCTTCTGTCGCCTCTTCGTCTTTCAACTCTTTCCTTGAATTCAATTTCCGAAATGTCTATTTTTTCAAATTCTTCAATCGTATCAAGCTCGGTCTTTTGTTTTTCTTTTTGTATTTCGGGACTTTTGCTCTGAACCTCTTGCAAAGTCTGCTCCAAAGGCGCATCCAAAATTTGCTGCATGGCAGGTTGTTGTATATTTTCAGAAGTTTTAAGTTTTCTTTTTATTATCATAGAGTTTTTTCTTCCAGATATTTACAAATTATATTCGCAACTCTCACGGGAATATTCGGCTCGGCAGCACCCGAGAGGACAAACTCGCGTATCTGCGGGCGCTCGTCTTTAATAATATTAGAAATTTCTTCTTTGTCCGAATTTTTTACAATTTTACATACTTTTCGTGCAATTCTTTCAAATGACATACTCTGCGGCTCCGGAAGCGCCTGCTTCATTTCATTCAGGCACCTTTGTGTAATTTTTGTATCTATTTTTGTTTCTAAATCTTTCATGGATAAATACTGCAAAAGCACCTCCCGCTCGGGCTGGTTGAATTTTGCAAGTATACTTTTTATTTTCTTCTCGGGAAAATTTCTGATTAATAGCGCAAGGGAGGCCAGTTTGAGTATTTTTGTATCGCTCATATCTGCGCCTATTGCTTCTTTTTCGGCTTCAACTTTTGCCATGGCATCAATATTAGACTGGCTCAGCGCCTCTTGCTCCGCTTTATCATCCAAGACGCCTTTTTTCTTTAAATCTTCAAGGGCCTGTTTAAAGCAGACATTCACATGGTGTTCCACAAGCGGAATAATCTGTTCCGGGGGCATTCTTTTAAGGGTTGCCTGTTTTGCAATTTCAAAAACGGTAAAAGCAACTCTTTGCAATATACCTTCCCTTAAAGAAGGGTCTATTTTTGAGCGAATTAAGTCAATTGATTTGTGAAAAGACCATTCACCGATAAACTGGGTTATTAAAGACGCCTGTCCGGCATCGAGATTAATTGTTTCATCTTTTATAAGTGCATCGCCCGACAGGAAAGAAAATTTATAGACAATATCCACTACAAATTTTTTGTCAGCCTCGCCAATATCAGACGGAACAACTTGCCCTGCCTGCGTGGCAAGGTTCTTTGCAAATGCCTTATGGTCAAATCCTTCTATTTTTTTCTCTGTCATTTCTCCCCTTAAATAAGTATATCAGGATTTTTAATTTTCAATCCAGTTTTTTAATTTTTCCGCCGCTTCATTTTCATCAAGCTCGCTAAAATCCATACTTAGCTCATTTAGCACATCTTTTATATCGTCATTTGTACCATTGTGAGGCTGCGGCTGAGGTGCTGCGGCAGGTGCTGCACCCTGCGAAGCCGCAGCTTGTGCAATTGCCGCCGCATGAAGATTTTGCTGCTCTATTAAATTTTGCGCCATTTGTGCCTGTTTTTGGATAAGTTCCGCCGCTTTAAGGTTCACATCATTTAACTGTTTTTCCTGTTCCTGCGCCTTTTTCCTTAAAAGCGCAAGTTCTTCTTCTTGCCTTTGGGCTTCTTTTTTAACTTTTTGCATAATATGTCTTAGGCCAAAACCAAGTCCCACAAGCAAAAGCGCACCAACAACCCACCAAGGATTGCCCGATTCTTCCGGTTTTGGCAGATTAGGCCCCTGATCCGGCGCAAGTATCGGACTGTTTGATTCCACAAAGGCTATTGACACGTTTTCCGGGTCAACTTTCGGGCTTGCCGCATGGGCTATTAATTCCTTAAGTTCGGATATTGTCATGCTCATAGGGATTGAAGATTCTTCCAAAGATACAGCAATTGAAATTTCTTCAATAACGCCTGCCTTCATGTATTCATTCACCTGTGTTTTTGTAACACCGTACTGGGTTTCTTGTGCCTGGCGCACATATTTTCTGTCTTGCGAACTGTTTGAACCGCTGTTTGGCACGCCAAAAGGTAAATATGTACTTACGGCATTAGTCGCGGAGTTAATATCGTTTGTATTATCGCCGAGTTTTTCGGTGAAATTTTGTTCGTTTACCGATGTTTTTCTTGTCGGGTCATAAATTATGCTTGTTTTTTCAACAGGTGCCTGAGTCAAAAAGGTAGAAACCGTAACTACATAATTACCCTTGCCCACAAGCCTGTCCAACTGTGACGCGACTTTTGACTGCATGTATTTATCGTTTTCTTCAATTTTTGACAGGGCATCGTCAGAGGCACCTATAATACTGTTGTAAACAGTGCCGTTTGTGTCGGTTATTGAAATGTTATTAGGCTCAAGCCCCTGTACCGCACCCAAAAGCAGATTTGTAATCGCTTTTATTTTCATATTGTCAAGGCGCTCGCCCGAAGGCACGGTTACCTGTACGGTTGCAGTTATAGGCTTTTGTTTTGAAGCAAAGAAAGTCTGCTCCGGAATTGAAATAAATACCTGAGCATTTTCAATGGGAGGAATTTTCCTTATAAGACGTGCAAGTTCGCCGTTAATAGCGCGGACAAGGCGAATTTTTTTATCATCTTTTGTGGATGTAAAATCACCTTTGTCAAAAATTTCAAGACCAGTATGCTCATCTATAAGGCCTGATTTTACAATGGCCAAAAGCGCTCTGTCACGCTCGGACATTGTGTATTCCTGCAAGTATACTGTGGATTTTGTACCGTCCACTTTTCTTTGCGCATGAATTCCCTCGCGCGCAAGAAGCGCCTGCACTTCAAGCGCCTGCCCGATACTGTCTGTTGTAAAAAGGTCAAGCGGTTCTTTTATGACTTTTTCTTGAACTGCCTGCGGGGTTTTTGATTTGCCTGATGAGGAAATAACAGCCGTTAAAGTTATGGCAAACAAAAGGACAACTATCACGATACCCGCAATAATTCCGTAAAAAAGAGGTTTATTTTCCAGTATTTTTTTAAAATCCATAACTTATACAACAGGCGATAGTACTATACATTTAATTATACTATTAATTTCCTTAATAGTTAACGCTATATCTGAATTTGCATGATTTTTTCATACGTTTGGACGACTTTACCGAGAACGGTTGTTGCAATATTGACATTTATTTCGGATTTTGCAACTGCGGCCATAACATCATGAACATCTGCTTTTCCGAGCATTGCATCTTGGGTCAGCTGCTCGGGCGCATTGACGGTTTGGTTTAATTGCTCGACAAGACCCGTCAAGACGCCGTTAAAGTCGGTTGTTTCCGGTTTTTCAACATCATCAAGACGTGCCGATTTAATGCTGCCCGGAGCATCGAGCTTTGAAAACTCCATTCTTTCAAATAAATTAATTTTTGGTGCAATTCCATGTTCCATTTATTCAGTCCTTTTTTACAAGTATTGGCTTAAAATAGAGCGGACGTAATTTTGAGTTTCTTTATAAGGGGGTACGCCGCCGTATTTTTTAACAGCATTAGGCCCTGCATTATACGCAGCAAGAGCTAAAATAGTATTTCCGTTAAATCTGTCAAGCATTGATTTTAAATATTTAACACCACCTTCGACATTTTGCACGGGGTCAAGAGGATTTTTTACCCCAAGACCTTCCGCAGTTGAAGGCATAAGCTGCATAAGGCCCAAAGCTCCTGCGTGGGATTTTGCATTGGGGTTAAAGCCGGACTCCTGTTTTACAAGAGCGCGCACAAGTTTTTCGTCTATCCCGTATTTTTGAGCTGTTCTGTCTATTAAATTTAAAATTTCGTCTTTTGTGTATTTTGTTTTTCTTGACAGAGAACCAAAAGGAATTGAGGGCGGTTTATCAATTTCAAAAACACTGCCCGATTCTTCTTTTGTTACTTTTAAAACCTCGTTAAAAGGCTTAACTGTAGTATTTTGTTTATTATCAACCGGTGTGGGGTAAAGAGCTTCAATATACGAATTAAGCTGTTGTGCACGCATTTTAGCCTGCGCTTCGCCGCTTGAATTTATATATGATTGAATTTTAGGATTAAACATCGTGTGAAACTTCACCCCCCTAATGGGATTTACGGACACTGAACCTCAATACTTCAATTAAACACTGAAATATAAGTATTTTTTCATACAAATTAATGATTTTTTCACACGAGTCAAAAATTTATTGAGGATTGTAATTATACGCCCAGGCAAATTTTTCATTTACGCCGTTACGATAACCGCGCTCTACCGCACCTGTTGCAAAAAGATTGTCATAATGGCTTTTTGGAGCATCGTCATCTGAAAAATTCTTGTTTTGCAGCATTAAATCGTGGGTATTTGTTGAATAATTAAGCGGGAATAAATCGTGCATTTGCATAAACGAGGGAAGCTTTTCCGCCTGTGAATCATAGCCAAAAAGCGCGGAATTTATCTTATTCATTCTGTCACTATAGCAAATTACACCCTCATCATTATCATCTGATACAACAGGGCCCCAGGCAAAATCACTACACCAAGCCTGAGAGTGCGCGGAATTTTTAACTTCATCCACACTATTTGCGCCCATCTGGCTTGCCCCTGCATTTACGCCCATGTTTTTATATCTGAGTGAATCTCCTTCGGCCTTTTCGCCCGAAAAACTTAAGTCATTTCTTCCCGTTCTTACTCTTATTTCATTTAAAATGTAGGCCATCTGATCATAGCTTGGCACAGCACCTACTCCCGCGTAGTGTCCCCAGTCATACCCGCCGACATGTTTTAGAGAATCAAAGAAAATTCCGTCAAAGCCAAGTTCAATACCTTTGCAGCAAGCTATAATAAACGCTTCAACATGCGCCGGATTATTCCATCTGAATTGGCCGGAGTCGCCTAATTTTAATTGGTCTTCCGAAATTATCATCCTGAAAGATGTTTTAAAACCCCGAAGGTGTGCTAAATCGTTAAATGCTTTGATTTGTTCTTCCGGAGTAAATGTTTTATTTCTTATATTTACATGGCCTATATTATCCGATAAACGCTCGTATTCAAGCTTTATACCATAAAGAGAGTTTTCTCCGTTATTGTTCCAGCCGTCCCCCCAGATATTAGGATATAACTGCGATATTAAAATACAATTTGCCCATTTGTCATGAGATGGAGGAATGGCGGGAAGCATTTTAATTGCGCCTAAAATTGAACTGTTTGTTCTGTTTCCGTACATTTCGCCAAGTGCACGGTTATTTATTTCAATGTAGTTTGCATGCCTGCCCCAATTATCACCGTAGTTCGGAGTTTTTATATTAGATGGGATTTTGTCAGGTATATTTTCTCCATACTGAAGAGTCATAATTGAATTTATGGCGTCTGACAAATTTCTGTTTAAAAGCTCTTTTGGCTCAACCCCGGCCACCCACCTCTTCTCCGGATGATTAACACCGTGATAGATATGCTCAAGCGTCCATCTGTCGGTTTTAATCTTATGGTTTTTTGCCGCATGTGCGTATAAAATCTGAGCCGGGGAGTGTGTCTGGTGTGTTTTTTTTCTTCTTGCGCCAAAATTTATCCTTGCGCCGTAAATATTGCCCAGAGGAAGCGGGGTAAAATTCGGATTATATGATATAGGTTTTTGGGATGTATTTACCTTGTTTGAGGTAAAATTAATCCTTTGATTACCCGATACATTAACACTTTGAATTTTACTTATCATATCCGCACTCCTTTAGCTATTATACAAAATCGCTGAAGGAAAAAAATTGATATTATATGGAAAATGTAACAAAAAATTTACAAAAGGCTGCAAGGTCAAAATAGAGTTTGAACATAAAAATTTTTAAAATATAATATCCATGTGAGAAATATAACCCAAAATCAAAGAACGGCAATTTACCCCGGAAGCTTTGACCCCGTTACAAAAGGTCATTTGGATGTATTGGAGAGAGCATCCAAAATGTTTGACAGGGTTATAATTGCAGTGCTAAAAAATTCGGCTAAAAAATCCTTTTTACCTGTCGAAGACAGGGTAAAGCTCATAAAAGAAAGCATTGAAGGACTTGAAAACGTTGAAGTAGACAGTTTTGACGGACTTACAATTGAATATGCGCAATCAAAGGGCGCACATTTTTTAATAAGAGGGCTGCGTGCGGTGAGCGATTTTGAATATGAACTACAGCTTTGCCAGACAAATGCCGCAATAGCGCCGGATATTGACACTGTTTTTTTAACAACAAAGCCAAAATACAACTTTATTTCTTCCGGCATAGTGAAAGAATTATCTTATTTTGGTACAGATGTATCAAAATTTGTACCAAAAAGTGTGGTAGAATATTTACAAAAGCAAAAGAAAGGTAAATAAAATAAAAATGTCTCCTTCCGAAGAAAAAATGTACGATTTAATAGACAGATTGAATCAACTCTGGGAAACGGGTTTTCATATTCTGCCTCCGTTGATTGTTGTAAAAAGCCAGGAACTGTCAAAGATTATTTCAAGCTTTCCTGACGCCATTTCAAATGAAATCAGAGATGCGCATGTCATTTTAAGAAAAAAAGAAGACATTATTCAAGACGCAAAAATGAAGGCGGAGCGCATTATAGCTGATGCGGAAAATGAAAGACACAGATTTTTAAACGAGTCAAGTCTGAATAAAGCTGTTGAAGAAAGAGCAAGAGAAATCCGCGAACAGGTTATTGAAGAATGCGAAGCAATTAAAATGAAAGCATTTAACGAAGCCGAAAGCGCACGTCTTGCCGCCCAAGAAGAGGCAATTAAAATCAAAGAAGGTGCCCAGCAGTACGCGCAAGAAGTGCTAAACAAACTCGAAGGCGATTTAAAACAGCTTTACCAGGTTGTTATGAACGGTCAACAGTATTTGGCAGATATGCAGTATCAAAATTCACAGGCATCAAGCCAGCCGAACAAAAGAGATTAAAAAAAGCCGCTTTTAAAGCGGCTTTTAATTTTATTTTTTTCTGAAAATATCTGAAATTTTTCTTGCCGCCTGTTGCAGCTTATTCGGTGCTTCAATTGGCTCAAGATAAATTTCAGATGATTCTGAATATGCCGAACTAAAAGGATGCAGACAATATGCCATGTCTTGTTTTTGAGTTTTCATATCCGTTATTTTATATTTCCCGCGTGATGTATATTTTATTCTTTGCAGATGGCTGCCGTCAAATTCGTCGTAAATATCCTGGCGAACAAGCCACGGATGATTTGCCGAATAATATTTCGAGCGCATTTTTATAGCGGATCTGCCTTCCTGTGAAAAATCAACGGCATGGCATGTATCATTTACGTAATCGGAAACAAAAAATCTTTTCAATTTACCTTTAAGACTGTAGTTTAGGCAATACTCTTTTGCCTTTTTGCCTTTTTCATATTGGGTTATGCTCTTTGAATAAAAACTTTCGCCGGGTTCGCCTGTTTCTATAAAAACCGTATCCACTTTGTTTCTGCGATATTCTTTAAAAAGTTCGCCATTTATATACGATTTTGAAATTTTACCCTTGTGATATTCTACCGTGATTTCTCCTTGGCTGTTTAATGTTTTCATAACGCCGCTAAAAGGAGAATTATCAGTATTAAAAACATAAGCGCCCTTTTTCTTAACATCAACAAGTGCACCGTTATTTGCCAAATACATTTTAGTACCTTGTTTGAGCTTATCTTCAATTGCGGCAACGGGCTTATGTTTATCTTCAAGTATAAGAGGGGCCAAATTTGCCTTTTTACTTTCAAATACGTCATTTAAAAGGCGTCCTCTGCCTCTTAACAAAGCAAAAGCTGCAACTCCGCCGCCTGCAACCAGGGCAAACGCCGCAACTTTTAAAGCTTTTTTCTTAAAATCCGAATAATCCCTTCGCTTGGTATAGTCACTATACATTCCTATTTTCTTAATCATGTTTTGCACCTTATTTTTTATTTGCATGTACAAAACATGTGAAAAAATTATTTTGCGTTTAGGAATTTTTGAACATTTGTGCCCATATATTCTTCTTTTATTTTAAAACCGTTTTTGGTTTTTGTGATTATAAAATGAGCAGGGAGTCCTGTTTTATCGTTTCTTGGAATTCTTATTGCAGATAGTTTATAATCACTTCCGGATTTTGTAACTTTTTGATTTTCATAACGGTTTTTATATTTAACCGTTTTTGCCAAAACCGCGCCTTTTTTAAGCTCTTGTAAGTATCTGTCAAAAGGTATTACGACATCTTGCGTCGTGCCGTCGGGCTTATATACAACGCGTACGATTTTTGCGTTTGGAACATAATAAGAAGGCAAGTTTGTCGCATAAGTATTTGAGGCATTAACAAAATTATTAAAAAAAGTTTTAACATCGCTTATTTCATCCGCAAAAACGCCCGGCGCAAAAACAAAAGCGAAAAACAGTGTTAGTATTATTTTTTTTAACATATTCACTCCTTGTATAAATCGCATAACTATTTTATCACTAAAAACAATTATGGAAAATACACCTTCGGACAATTAGCACTAGCCCAAAGAAGCAATAAATTGTGCGACTTTATCACAGTCAAAATCAAAGCCGTTTTCTTTTGCTTTATTGAGCGCATCTAAAACACAAGACTTTAAATAACCCGTTTTTGTTTCATCCAATGCTGCAGTATTAAACGGCTGTCCGTCTTTTAAGACAAAGACCGCACGTGCATACGGAGCATTATTTTCATTTAATTCTATGATGAGTTTTTTACCCGAAATATTCATATTTACCGGAAGTTCAATTTCAAGAGTCCTTAATGTATCGCCGCTCCTGCTTATGCTTTTAAGTACGTTTGTAATAGGATTTTTCTTATCAAGAGTAATTTCGTTTTGTGCCACAATGTCACCCTGGCGATAATATTTTGCGAATTGAGGATTTTTAATTTTATAATCCGCGGCTCTTGTCATGATTAAATCATAATCTTCAAGCTTACCGCCCGTTACAACTGTTGTGCCGTCATCAAGATATTTTGTTATGGTATTTAGACCTTTATCTTTAGATATTGAAGCGCTCAGGGCCCCGCCGTTGTATAGTTCGCCCCTCGGGGAAAGCTTTTCCGTATGAATACGGGAACTTATCATGCCATCTTGAATATCAATTGCATCAAAAGCTTTTTGAGTTGAATATTTGACGCTGCGGTTCACTCTGCCGTCTTTATCAAATATATGATAATAAAATTCCTTTGGAAGCTCATCTTCAACAAGACTTATTTTAGTCCCCTGTGTCCTTGGATATTTAGGGCTGTCGGCTGCCAAAATTTTTGACGGAATGCCTTCAAGAGTGTCATAGGTTTTGAACAATGTATCATTTTTGTAAGATTCACTCATAAATCCGTCTTGGAAGTTGATTTTTATTTTATCACCTTTTTTATTTACGGTTTCCATAATTCCGCTAAAGGATGTGCCATCTTGCATTATTGCTTTTCCACCCTTAAGAAAAGCTCCTTGGACTTCATCACCGGACTTTGTGAAAAATTTCAGCGCACTGTTTAGCTCGGGATTTTTTCCTTTTGCCGTTTTTGCAACCGCCACCGCAACAGCAACCGCAGCAGCACCTAAAATACCAAGTGCCGCAAGAGTTTTGTTTATTTTCTTTGAATTATTCGACTCATCTCGCAATGGCTGCGATGATGTATTCGCATTCTCGCTTTGAAGCTTTATGCCTTGTTCTGAAGGATTTGCAAGCGCTTTGGCATTTAAAAGATATTTATTTGTAACAGAATCCATAAAATTAAAACCTTTTTTCTTATGTAAAATTACAAAACATATGATAGAAAAAAATTGCTAACCAAATTTAAAAAAATAAAAAACGGGCGGAAGTAAAAACTCCCGCCCGTTTTGGCAAATTAAATTATTCAATGGTAAAATCCGGCGCCCCGAACATGCCTTCTATTTCTTCAAGGATTGCTGAGGGTTTTCTTGCCTGATTTTTCTGTTGAGCTCTCTTAAGGGCTTCTTTTTCTTTCTCTTCGTTTGCATTGATAAGGTGGTAATAGCCCGTGCCGGCAGGTATTAAACGTCCGATGATAACGTTTTCTTTAAGACCGCGCAGCATATCTTTTTTGCCTTCAACTGCTGCTTCCGTCAGAATTCTTGTAGTTTCTTGGAAAGATGCAGCCGAGATAAAGCTTTCCGTATTCAAAGAAGCTTTTGTGATACCAAGCAGAAGTGCTTCATAAGTAGCTTTTTCACCGCCTTGTTTTTCCACTTCGGCATTTTGCGCTTCAATTTCTTTAAGCTCAACAAGCTCGCCTGGCAGAAGTTTTGTAGTACCCGAGTCAACAACGCGGACTTTTTTAATCATCTGACGAACGATAACTTCCACGTGTTTGTCGGCAATTTCTACGCCTTGAGAGCGGTATACTCTTTGTACTTCATCTACAAGATACTGTTGAGCAGCATTTGCGCCTCTTAACCTGATAACGTCATGAGGGTTCAGAGGGCCCGAAGTAAGCGCCTGACCTTTAACGATTTTTTGTTTATCCATAACAATAACGCTTGATTCAATCGGATATTTAATTTCCGTTCTGCCGTTTTCGTTTACAATAAACAATCTTGCAACATCATCTTCGTATTCAATTTCCGCTACACCGTCTTCTTCCGCAACGATAGCACAGTCTTTCGGCTTTCTTGCTTCAAGAAGTTCTTCAACACGCGGAAGACCTTGGACGATGTCGCCTGTTTTTTGTCTTTCAAATACAAGTGTTGCAAGCAAATCGCCCCTTAAAATAAGAGCGGAATTATCAACCTGTAAAAGTGTACCGGGGCTTATTAAGTGAGGTCTGCCAACCCTTATGGTAACAGATTTAGGTGTAACATCAACTACACGGCCCGAGCAGGTTGAAGTTTCTCCGGAAGATGAAATGACCGCATCAAGCTTAACAAATTCGCCCGCTTTAACCGTGGGTTTTGATTTAAGTTCGATTACGTTTTCATAAGCGTCAGACACAAGTAAGAGTCTTCTTAATTCTTTGTCTGCTGATTTTATGCTTGCAACAGAGTCATTTACCGAGAGTACCTGAGTTTTTGTAACGGGGGTTCTCGGTTCAATTATTTGACCGTTTTCAACAAGAAGCTCGGTTTGAGTTGATGAAAGCATTCTTGAACCTTCTTCCTGTTCGCGACGCACGATAAGCGTTTCAAGAACGACGATTTTTAAGCTGCCTTCTTTGTCAAGTTCGACAAGGCCTTTAAGATGGCTTAAATAGCCGCCCATTGAAAGTACAAGGGAAGTCCTTGTGAGCACAGCGCCGTCAAGGTTTCTGACACGTGCGCCGTCTTTAAATTGCAATTGCGTCAAAGGAACGATTTCAATAGCGTCATCTGTTGTATTGAACTCAATTGAAACGTCTTTAGGTTTAATTTCAAACCTTTGAATAGGTCTGATAAGGATTTGAACGGATTTATTTTCGATATTGTCTTCTTCAACGATATCTTCTGTTATTTCTTCATCCAAATCATCAATTTCAAGCACATCAGACTCATTTTCAACAATAGTTACAATTGAGTCAACTTTTGCTTTAATTCCTGCCGCAACAATTGTGCCCGCTTTTACAACTTCACCTTCATCCACTTTTAAGTCGTTAATCGATTCAAGCGTGTGAATTTCACCCGGGCGGATAACAACTTCGTGAATAATATCGTTAAATTCTTTGATTTCAACAATACCGTCGATGTGAGTGTATAGGTCTTTTACAACTTCGGTGCCCGCTTCAACGTATGTGCCTGATTCAACCAATTTTAGAGATGAATCTTTTGAAATCTGGTGGATTTCTTCGGGAATAAATATTGCCTCACCCGCTTTTGTAACGACTTGATTTTCATCAACTTCAACGCCGTTGTAGCGGATTTCACCCGAAGATTCAACTTTGTGTTCTTCATCAATCAGCTCGGCTATTATCATACCGTTTTCAACCGTTGTATCAATAGGGCATTTAACGATATATTTTTCGCCCGTTTTATCAACAGTCCAAAATTGTTCTTTTTTGGTTTGTTCAAATGTTGCATTTGAAGGCTGGATTGAAGCGATAACAATTGTGAGTTCTTTACCTGCAACGATTTTTCTAATCTTTTTGCCTTCAAATTTAACTTCTTCAATTTGCAGCGAATCACCTACGCGAACTTCACCGCCATGCTCAGATACGATGAGCGTTTCGGCAAGTTTTTCACCTTTTTTAATTTTCTGGCCGTCAGATACAAGAACCTTTGAACCTGCGGGCAGTGTGTAAACATCGCCGCCCAAAACCCAAACAATACCTTGTTTGTTTGAAGTTCTTGAGATGTTGCCTTGTCTGTCTTTCTTTTCATCCGCTACAAAGTCTTCAAAAACGACTTCGCCCGAGATATCTGATGTAATATCTTTTGTAGCTTTTTCGGTCAAACGGGAGCCGTCGCCTTTTGAAACGGGTTCGTACTCGGCGATTTCCTGACCTTTTTTAACTTCCGCGCCTTCGTTTGCAAAAATTTTCGCACCCGAGGGAACGTGAACTTTGTGGCTTGTGCCCTTTTTGTCGACTATTTCAATATCAACTTCTTTAATTGCAACCTGAACGACATCCCCGTGACGTGTTCTCAATTCACGCGTTTTAACAGATGTTTTAACGGTACCGTCAACGGGAGCTTCAACGTGTTTCATTGCACCCGAACCTTTAAATACACCGCCCGTGTGGAATGTTCTCATTGTAAGCTGCGTACCGGGTTCACCGATTGACTGTGCCGCAATGATACCGATTGCCTCGCCGATATCAACGAGTTTTTGTGTTGTCATTGCCCAGCCGTAGCACTTTTGGCATATACCGTATTCAAGTTCGCAGGTAAGAGTGGAGCGAACATCAACTTCTTTTAGTTTTAGCGCTTTAATTTTAGCCAAATCTTCACGGTTAACCGTTGTATTTTTAGTTACAATAACATTTCCGTCTTTATCAAGAATATCCTGAGCAACGGTTCTGCCAAGCAGCCTGTCTTCAAGAGGAACAATAACTTCATCTCCGTCCGTGATTGCGGTTAATTTAATTGATTTATTTGTATGGCAGTCTTCTTCACGGATAATAACATCTTGAGCAACGTCAACAAGACGACGTGTCAAATATCCTGAGTCCGCCGTTTTAAGCGCCGTATCTACAAGACCTTTACGGGCACCGTATGAGGAGATAATGTATTCCGTAACGGACAGACCTTCTTTAAAGTTGGATTTAATGGGCAAGTCGATAATCTGGCCCTGTGCGTCTGCCATCAGCCCGCGCATACCGACAAGCTGTGAAACCTGTGACAAGTTACCTCTTGCACCGGAGAATGCCATCATATAAACGGGGTTTAATCTGTCAAAGTTTTCAACAACCTGCTCGGTGAGTTTAGCGGTAGTTTCAGACCAGGTGTCGATAACTTTTGTATATCTTTCAACTTCCGTGATTTCACCTTTTAAATATCTGTTTGTTGATTCTTCAATTTGATTTTGCGCTTCTTCAAGGAGCTGTTGTTTAACTTTTGGAACGCTCAGGTCATGAATTGAAATTGTGGTGCCTGCTTTTGTTGCATATTTAAAACCTAAGTTTTTAAGGTTGTTTGCAAGCTCAGCCGTCTTTGCACCGCCCCATTCCAGATACATTTGTGATAAAAGTTTTCTCAAGCCGCCTTTATCAACAATTCTGTTAATAAATTCAACTGTATGTTTTTTCTTTTTACTCTGCGGAGTTAAAGTAGTCATTTTTTATATTTTCCTCATTATGTTCAGTTACATTTAAATTAAGCAAGAATTGATTTTCTTACGACTTCATTGAAAACAATTCTGCCGGGAGTTGTTTCAATTCTTTCACCGTTATCATCACGGACGACTATTTTGTCATGGAGTTTAACAATTCCCGATTCAAGAGCCGAGATTGCATCCATATAATCATGGAAATAACCCTTAATCGGAGCGTTTTCGTCTTTCAGGATAGTAAGGTAATAAATACCCAAAACCATATCCTGAGAAGGTGTGATGATAGGTTTGCCCGTCGCGGGTGCAAGAATGTTATTTGTTGCAAGCATTAACATTCTAGCCTCAGCCTGAGCTTCGATTGAAAGCGGCACGTGAACAGCCATCTGGTCACCGTCAAAGTCGGCGTTAAATGCCGTACATACAAGCGGGTGAAGCTGAATTGCGCGCCCTTCTACAAGGATAGGCTCAAATGCTTGAATACCGAGCCTGTGCAAGGTGGGGGCACGGTTTAACATAACAGGGTGTCCGTCTACCACCTCTTCAAGGATATCCCAAACAATGGGTTCCGAGCGCTCAATTTTCTTTTTGGCTGATTTAATGTTTTGTACCAAGCCGCGCTCGATTAATTTATTAACAACGAAAGGTTTAAACAGCTCGATTGCCATTTCTTTTGGCAAACCGCACTGATTAAGGCTCAGCTGGGGGCCGACTACGATAACCGAACGACCCGAGTAGTCAACACGTTTACCGAGCAGGTTTTGTCTGAAACGACCCTGTTTACCTTCGATGATATTCGATAAAGATTTAAGAGGTCTGGAATTTGGCCCTACAACCGTTCTTCCGCGTCTGCCGTTATCAATTAGAGCATCAACGGCTTCCTGAAGCATACGTTTTTCGTTGCGAACGATAATTTCCGGAGCACCCATCTCTAAAAGTCTTAAAAGACGGTTGTTACGGTTGATAACACGTCTGTACAGGTCGTTTAAATCTGACGTTGCAAAACGTCCGCCGTCTAATTGCACCATAGGACGCAAATCCGGAGGAGTGATGGGAAGTACATCCATAATAAACCAGGTAGGTTCTGTTCCCGATTCAATTAAAGATTCAACAAGTCTTAATCTCTTGATTAATTTTGCTCTTTTTTGAACGGAGCCGCCTGCGGCGTCTAACTCGCCCCTGATTTCGTTTGCAAGTTCGTCGAGTTTAATTTCCGCCAGAAGGTCTTTTATAACCTCTGCACCTATACCGACTTTAAGAGTAGAGTCCTCATTTTCAAGGATATAATCTTCGTATTCCTCTTCGGTTAAGAGCTGAAGCTTTTTAAAGGGGCTTTCTCCGCCGTCAACTACAACGTAGTTGTTAAAGTAGATAACCTGTTCAAGGTCTTTTAAAGTCATATCAAGCAAAAGACCAAGATAGGAAGGAATGCCCTTTAAAAACCAGATATGGCTCACGGGAGCCGCAAGTTTTATGTGCCCCATACGGTGACGGCGCACTTTTGAGTCGGTAACTTCTACACCGCAGCGCTCGCAGATAATACCTTTGTGACGGACTCTTTTATACTTACCGCAATAGCATTCCCAGTCTTTTGAAGGCCCAAAAATCCTTTCGCAGAAAAGACCGTCGCGCTCGGGTTTTAAAGTACGATAGTTAATAGTTTCTGGCTTTGTAACCTCGCCGTATGACCATTTCAATATGCGCTCGGGAGAGGCAATTGAAATTCTTATATAATCAAAATAATCAATACTAGTAGACAACTTTTATTCTCCTTAACTGTTGTTTAATAATCATCTTAGTCTTTAAAGCTTGTAGGTGTTTCAAAGAAGTTAATGTTCAGCAGTTCGCTGTCCATATCGGATAAAACACGCTTTGGAGCTGATTTTCTCAAATCATCCGTATCCGACATTAAATCAACTTCTTCGCCGCCTTTCTTGGACACCGCAATATCTAAGCCGATACTTTGCAGTTCGCGTACAAGTACTTTAAACGACTCGGGAATACCCGGACGAGGTATATTATCACCTTTGACTATAGCTTCATAAGCTCTGCTTCTGCCGTTAACGTCATCTGATTTGATTGTAAGCATTTCTTGCAGAGTATATGCCGCGCCGTACGCTTCAAGCGCCCAAACTTCCATCTCGCCAAATCTTTGACCGCCGAATTGAGCTTTACCGCCCAGGGGTTGTTGTGTAACAAGCGAGTACGGGCCGGTTGAGCGGGCGTGGATTTTATCGTCAACCAGGTGGACAAGTTTTAATATGTATGAAAGACCGACTGCAACAGGCTCATCAAAAGGTTCACCCGTTCTTCCGTCGTAAAGTGTAACTTTACCGTCTTCTCTTACCCAGTCGCAGCCTGATTCTTTAATACCCTTAAGCAGCTCTTCTTTTGTTGCAATTTCGGACTGGTTAGCCCCGTACATTTCATCAAAAGAAGGTGCTTCATAGTAATTTCCTGTCAAATATGCAGCCAAACCGAGCAGCAGTTCATAAGTTTGACCCACGTTCATACGGGAAGGAACACCAAGAGGGTTTAGAACTATATCAAGCGGTGTACCGTCAGGCAAGAAGGGCATGTCTTCTTTTGGAAGAATTCTTGAAACAATACCTTTGTTACCGTGGCGGCCCGATAATTTATCACCGACGGAGATTTTACGTTTTTGGGCGATGTACACACGAATTACCGTATTAGCGCCCGGAGGAAGCTCGTCGCCTTTTTCGCGGTCAAACACTTTAACGTCGACCACCCTTCCGCCTTCACCGTGCGGTACGCGAAGCGAGTTGTCTTTTACGTCGCGTGCTTTTTCCGCAAATATCGCGCGCAGAAGTTTTTCTTCCGGCGGATGTTCCGATTCGCCCTTGGGAGTGATTTTACCGACAAGAATGTCATCGGCATAAACTCTTGCGCCGATTCTTACAATGCCGCGCTCATCAAGGTGTCTGATTGAATCCTCGGAAACGTTGGGAACTTCGCGGGTGATTTCTTCGGGGCCGAGTTTTGTCTGGCGTGCGTCTATTTCAAGTTTTTCAATGTGAACGGATGTAAATACGTCATCGTATACAAGGCGTTCGCTGATTAAAATAGCATCTTCAAAGTTATATCCTTCCCAAGGCATATAAGCAACAAGCACGTTTTTACCGAGTGCAAGTTCGCCCTGGTGGGTTGAAGCACCGTCTGCAATAACATCGCCGGCTTTAACTTTATCGCCTGCGCGAACGATAGGTCTTTGGTTAATGCAGGTGTCTTGGTTTGAGCGGACATATTTTAATAAAGGATACTGATAAATTTTGCCGTCGTCGCCTTTAATGTGGATTTCTTCACCCACAACTCTTATTACTTCACCGTCCACTTCAGAGCATGTTACCATGCAAGAGTCTTTTGCGGCGCGCTTTTCAAGACCCGTTCCCACAACCGGACGTTGTGTAACAAGCAGAGGAACAGCCTGGCGCTGCATGTTTGAACCCATAAGCGCACGGTTCGCGTCATCGTGCTCGATAAACGGAATCAAAGATGTTGCAACAGATATTATCTGAATTGGGCAAACACCGACATAGTCAACTTTTTTAGATTCGCCCATTGTAAATTCTGATCTGTAACGAACAGGCACATATTCTTCTTTAATGCTTCTGTCAGGGTTTAATTGAATATCGGCGGGAGCAACACGGTAGTTTTCATCCTCATCCGCCGTCAGGTAGTGAACTTCATCTGTTACTACACCGTCTTTTACAACAAAGAAAGGTGTTTCAATAAAGCCGTAATCGTTAACACGGGCATGCGTTGCAAGCGAACCGATAAGACCTGCGTTAGGACCTTCAGGTGTTTCAACAGGACAAATACGTCCGTAGTGGGAAGGGTGAATGTCGCGGACTGCAAAGCCTGCACGTTCTCTCATCAAACCGCCGGGGCCAAGGGCCGAAATACGTCTTTTGTGAGTAAGCTCAGCCAGAGGGTTTGTCTGGTCCATAAACTGTGACAACTGTGAAGAACCGAAAAACTCTTTTAAAGACGCAACAAGCGGTTTTGTATTTAAAAGGTTTAAAGGTGTTAAAGTTTCACTGTCCTGCAAAGTCATTCTTTCTTTAACAATTCTTTCGATACGGCTTAAACCGACTCTGAATTGGTTTTGCAAAAGTTCGCCGACCGAGCGGATACGACGATTGCCGAGGTGGTCAATATCATCAAGAGTTCCTTCGTCGTATGTTAAATTAATAAGGTACTCAATACCCGCAACGATATCTTGAACGGTGATTGTTCTTTGTGTTTCGGGAAGGTTAAGACCTAATTTTTTATTTAATTTATAACGGCCGACTTTACCTATATCGTATTTCTTTTCATCAAAGAAACGAGCCTCTAAGATGGAGCGTCCGCCGGCTGCCGATGCGGGGTCGCCGGGGCGAAGTTTTTTGTAAACTTCAATAAGTGCTTCATCTGTTGAGTTTGTAGTATCTTTTTCTAAAGTTTTCTTTAAAAATTCAAAGTGGGTAAATAAAGATTCCATTTCAACAGGGGTAATGCCGAGCGCTTTTAATAAAGTTGTAGCAAGAATTTTCCTGTTTTTATCAATTTTAACGTATACAAGGTCATTTGAATCTGTTTCTATTTTAAGCCACGCACCGCGGTTAGGGATTAAAGTAGCGTTATACAAACGTTTTCCCGTTGGTGAAACTTCTTTTTTATAGTAGATACCGGGCGAGCGCACGATTTGCGAAACAATGACACGCTCCGCACCGTTGACGATAAATGTACCTTTATCAGTCATGGTCGGGATATCGCCGATATATACTTCCTGTTCTTTAATTTCCCCGCTGTCGCGGTTAACAAGACGCATCATAACACGCAGCTGCTTAGCATAAGTAGCGTCATGGATACGTGCTTCTTCTATTGTATATTTCGGGTTATCAAATGTATAATTGGGGAGAAAATGCAGTTCAAGTCTGCCTGTGTAGTCTTTAATAGGTGAAAAAGAAAGAAATTCTTCTTTCAAACCTTCTTTTAAAAACCACTCAAACGACTTTTTCTGAATTTCAATCAAGTCGGGTAAATCCTTAAGGCGTGTTGCGGGTATGCCCATAGGAGTAACTCGGTTCGCATATTTTGTTGTTGACATTTAAGTACCTCTAATATATGTAATTACAATTAAATTTTAAAACAGCTGTTAATGGTATTATTCTTTCTTGAACTTATTTTTTTGCAAAAAATGATTTTTTCCCATCCTGCAATATCTTAGTCAGACTTATACAATCATATTCGCTAAAAGCCGCCAGTCAAGAGTAAAATTTTACATATCTTTACATTTTGTGGTAGAATTTAAATTGCGACATGGAAATAACTATGAAAAAAATAATACTCACGATTTTATTTTTACTTATATTTACTCTTAAATCAAATGCGGATGTCACTCCGCAGTATCTTTCATCTGTTGCGCACTGGGGAATTGGAGTCGCCAGTGTCGGCAAAAACATAAAAATTTACGAGGAAAACAATTCCAAATCAAAAGTAAAAGCGCAGATTATTTGGGATGAAACAGGAGAGCTTGAGTGTAAAAGCACAAATATGAGCTGTGAAGCACGCGAAATGTTTTTAGGATTTGCCCCTTCAAACAACGTTGCGCTCTTTAGTGTGGAAGATGAAACCGACGAGTGGATACAAATTTGCTATAATCAACGTTTCAGGCTTTTTGGCTGGATTAAAAAAGATAATAATACAAAATATCTAAGCTGGGGCGAATTTATACTCTCATACGGCAAAAAATACGGTATGTATTTATTTCGTGATGTACCAAAATCGTATAAAACTCTGTACGCTTCACCGGATACGGCAAGTCCGAGCGTGGACAGTTTTTTTCTTGCAACCCACATAAACCCCTGGCTTATAAGGGGCAACTGGGTACTTGTAAAAGTTGAAAATTACGACGACACGCAAAAAATGGGCTGGCTTCGTTTCAGAAGTGACACCGGAAGACTTTTTGGCTTTGTTAACTTAAAATAATTACTAAATCGAGCGGTGATACCTGTTCATAATTTCAAGCTGCTTTTTATCGTTATTTATAAGAGGCTTGTAAAACGTTGTAACAGTATCGTTTAAAACGATTTTTTCTCCGTCCGCACGTCTTAGTTTGCCGTCGGCAATAATATATTTGACGGGATTATTGTGTTCATCAACTTCATCGACAAAGCTTCTTTTTTTCGGGCTGTACACTTTGCGTTTCATATAAGATGAACCGCCTTCGGAATTGATTTTATATTCAACACCGTTTGAATCAACCACGCTTATATATGGGACTTCAATTGGTTTGTCTTCTTTTATTTCATAAATATCTTTTGTAATGCCGACATTTGAGAAAACCTGTATGACATTTGAACCCTTATCATCATATTTAAGCAAAGCGTAGAGCTTTTTAGAATCCTGCTGCGGAAGCGAGATTGGCATACCGCCGGCTATTGCGGATAGTCCGTATTCTTTATACATTGAGGCTATTGCCTGCATTTTATCATAATATCTTTTTATTTCCGGTTTAAACTCGGACGATTTCGGGTCAATCCACTCATGTCTTATCAGGTTTCTGTTTGCCTGAGTAATATTTTTTGTGGCATATTCATAACCCGTTTGTCCGAGATTATTACCGGCGTATAAGAAAGGAATACCTGTTATTGCATTTAAAAATTGAGTTATTTGCAGCATTTTTTTAAGTGCCGGAGCCATAACTTCCTTAAATGCGGCGTTTTCAACTTCTTTTGCTTCCTGTGCGTCATACCAGGGAATATTGCTGCCAAGAGCTATAAATCTTGCCTCTTTCATAACATCGCCTATTGTTATTTCAAAAGGAAGTTCGCCGAAAGCTTCCGCACGGACAAAGTCCGGAGCATTTTTTCTTCTGGATTTGCCAAGTGCAAGATTTTCGATTGCTTTATTTATAACCCGGAGTTTTTGAGGATCGTCTTTTAAAACTTTTTCAAAACTTCTTTTAAATAAATCACCTACGACCACCGCTTTTGAACTTATTTTTTCATAAGTTTTTATCGGTGAATTTTTATCTATGCCAAGAACGTTATCCGCTGCTTTTCTTGCGTTTTCAATATCTTTTTGTTGTGTTTTGGACGGAGAATTTATACCGAAACGCGAAAGATAAGCGCCCAAATCAATTGCAAGGCAGTGTGTTCCGCGGGGTTTATCGTGGTTATCGTAGAATATATGACTGTGGGTTATGCCCAAAAGCGGCATTGAGTCCATAAAAGCTTCGAGATTGCTTTTTATTTCATTCATATTGCCGATAATACCGTCTTCATAGTTGCCGTATTCAAAGTTTTGAGAGAAAAGATTAGGCGCAAGTCCAAAAAATCTTGAATACTGCGAACCTGTTGTTGCACCTGTTTTTTCATAAAGCATGCGCTCTGCAATATTAGGATTAATGTATTTGCCCCAATCCACTCTTCTTAAGGCATTTGCCATATTTATAATTTCTTTTTGAGAAGCTTTATCGCCAAGCGCTCTTGAGGCTTCGCTTATATAATTATTAATGTCGTAAAGCGCCCAGAGGTCTGTAATTTCAGCAACTACATAGGATGAGGGATTAATATCTCTTACGTTTTTAACAAACTGACCCCAAAATTCTATAATATCATCCATGGAATCTTCGGCAGTCCTTATTCCGTTTCTGTTTGAGGTTAAATCCGCAACATCCTTTGCCGCGTCAAAACGCCAGTTTAAACCGCCGCGCGCTTGTTTTACAAATTCACGCGCAAATTTTAAACTTTCCGGAGTTAAATATTTTAAATCAGTATTTGCAAGATTATCTGCAAGTATTGACCTGGCGTCTTCATAACTATCCGTATTAAACAGGTTGAAAATAATTTTGTTTGCAACGCTTCTTGCATCATCTTCAATATTTCCCGTACTTACCGCGCCGACACCGTACATTGATGCTTCTTTAATATTCTGAGATGTTTTAAGAGTACCGTCCGGCGTTATATTCACTTTTTCATTAGGGAATATACCTTTTAAGATAATAAAGCCCATAATTTGAGAAGAAAACATATCAAGAATTTCACGTCCGTAAGGAGTGAGTTTTATGCTGTTTAAATGTTTTTGTATGTCTTTGTAGCTTTCTGCTCTTGCTTTTTCATTTTCAGAAGATTCTTCAAAGAGTTTTTTCTCAAATTCGGTCAACAAAATGTCACTTGTTTCAAGCGAAGATTCTATAATTTTATGCGGAAGTTCTTCGTTTAATTTTATAAGAGTTCTTGCGACAAATTCAGAAATCGCAAGCTTTCCGTAAGGACTTTGCAGGCGTTTTTTAAGTTCCGGACAAAAAAGAACCGGGGTTGCCTGATCCGACAGGTCAAGGGTCGGGAAATTAAAATTCTTAATTAGTTCATCCACAACCGATTGGATACTGTAGCTTGGAGTATCTTCATCCGGATGCGGCACCCTTGCATTTAAAATTGTTTTTTCAAGGGCGGCACTTGAAATATCATTTGCTTTTGCAATTTTAGCAATTTCTCTGTTGTCGCCTTCGCTGTAGCATTTTGCAATATAGCCCACAAGAGCGTTATTTGCAAATTTTGTCCAATGTGTCGCAACATTATAGAGATAATCTCTTGTATTGTAATATGCATCAACGTTTTTTGTCGAAGGATTGGGGTTTGAAAGGTTCATTTTGACAAGGTCTGTATTTCCGTCCCAAAAATCCGCGCCGGCAGCTTCGCTTTTTCTTACAATATCAAAATTTTCAAATGAAAAGAATTTATCGAGATGATCAATAATTCTGTTGTGATTTTCATCAAGCTTACTGTACATTTCATGGGTATCTGTAAGCATTTTACTTGTATAGCCGGTAAATTTTTGCCTTACAAATTCATTGCCGTAATCAAGCTCAAAAAAGAAGGGGACAATTGAATCTTCATGTGTTGTAATATCGTAATGATCCTGCGGGTTTGCATTATCATATGTTTCTATAAGTTTTGTTCTGTCGTTTTGTTGTTCTCTGCTTGCAAGCCTTGAGTCAAAAAATTGGATGTAGCTTGGTTTATTATGGTCGTAATCAGGGTAACCCATCGGGTTAACAAGCTTAAAACCTATGTATTGATAAGGGTTCGGATGCGCCGAATTTGTACTGTATACATTATCCGGCAAAATACCGAGTTTTATTCTGCCTTTAATTTTAAACCAATCGCGAAACAGGGAATTTTTGCCATATTTAAGAACATGTTGAAAAAGCGGGCTTTGAATACTCTGTGATGTAAAAGCACCGTCTGCAATGTAGCCTTTTCCCGATTTAAAAAGCTCTGTTATAACTTTTTTGAATTTTTGTTCGGAAGGCACTTTAAAGAAATTTTCACCCCAATATTTATGTGATGACCTTGAATCAACGCCTATATAAGGATTTGACATAACGTAGGCGTAAGGTTTAATTTCATCCGTATAATCCAAAATTCCGTCAATGTCGCCGAGCGCTTTATTAAAATGGTTGCGCACAAAAGTGCTGCGATCAATTTTTGAACCGTATTGATTTTCAGTGTTTTTAGTACTGTAAGAATCGTAGAAAACATGCAATGCAGAGCCGGATTTCGGCGTAACGCCCATTCTGTTGGAAATTACCGTAAAATCTCCATAGCCGTCTACGTTAACTTTAACACCGGGGTCAAGGATATATTTTTTTGTTTCAATTTCGCCAAAGGGATTGTTTTTATTATCCGCATTAATTTTTTTATAAGCTTCTTTTGCGTCATTTTTATCCACAAGCCTAAATCTGTAGCCCATGTATTCACTGTATCCGGGATCGCTTATGATAGATTTTCTTGAATATCTGGTATAACCGTGGTCAATAAAATCTCTGTATGATTTATTAATGGTAATCGGATTTCCTACTTTTTCATCAATTTTAAATCCGCCTTTACCGTCTTCAACAACGCCGCATACTTCAAGCAAAATATTGTATTTATCTTTATCATAAGGCGCGCTATAAAATTCATACTCGTTATAGGGAGTAAGTTTCAGCCCTTTAAAATTTGTATTTTGAATATTTTTGCTGTCGTTTTGTATCTCTATTGCAGAAATTTTCACAGTAATTACCCTTTTATTCCCTTCGATTTTTATAAAACATCTGAATGTATAAAATTGCCTTTATATGTAGTTTTATTTAACAGATGTTAAGACTTTAAATATGCGGCTTTTAAAAATTTTGCTGCATAATATTATGTGGCTGCACACGTTGCTCAATATCCGGAGTATCTATTTCAAATACGTGCGCTCTTAGCGGCCCTAAATCAACAGTTACGGAATTGTCGGATTTTTGGAAATAGCTCGGCTGGCTGTAATTGGGCAGAAGATTGTTCAATTCCTGCGTTTTTTTGAAGCCGGGTATTTCGATTTTTGCACTTCTTCTCATATTGGCATTTCTGTTTCCGATAAAGAGAAGTGTTTTGCCGTTTTTATGACGTGCGTAGGCAATAACCTCGGGGTTATTTGTTTCAAGCTGAATAAACGAACCATGTTCAATTATATCTTTGTATTCAGGCTTAACTTTTCCGCTTCTTAAATCAAGAGATGTTTTTATAAAGTCTTTGATTTCCGGAAAATCGCCGCCCGGTTTTCTTGAGAAGTTAAATATATCAAGTCTGCCGGTGTGCACCGTACATTCATCATTATCCGTCTGCGAATTCGGGGCTTTAGCGTGATCATAAGGATATAAGAAATAATCACCCGTTTGGACACCGTCAATGTAATACGGGTTTACCATCGGAAGGGTTGCTTGCAGCGCAGTTGTAAACATTACCCAAGGCGCACCGCCATAATACATCGGGCTTTGGTCGTCGTGCGTTGTCATTGAACCGATTAAAGATTTAGGCTCATTTTGCCTGTTTGACATTGCGATGTTTTCCCTCATATAGTCAAAAAGCTCATCCGCTTTTGTCCATTGATGAAGAATGTGGAACTGACCGTAATAAGAGTCAAAACCTGCCCTTAGTTGATCTTCGGGCCTGTCGTATGGCATATTGAGCTGCGGAGAGGCATCTTCATGGGTATAAGATTCTGCAAGCCAGCCGAATTGCGGATCCAGAGAATGAGAATAAGGAATAATAACATTCCAGAACTCAACGGGTTTTGCACGGGAAACATCAGCCCTTATGCCGTCTATTCCAAGTTCAACACAGGCATCAATATATTTTTTGTGCATATCAAGGAGATGAGGGTTTAATTTTCTTTCGCCTTCATTATCCCAGACTCTGAACATTCTGATATCCTGCCAGCCCTGCGGTGTTTTGTCCTGTCCGTCTTTTTCTTTTGCCATAAGTTCGGGGTGTCTTTTTGCAAAGTCAAGGCTTGCACAGGAGGGAAGGTCGAGCATAACCGATATTCCGCGTTTGTGGCATTCGTCAATAAAGATTTTAAAATGATCCCAAGCACTTCCTTCCGTATTCGGGTCTTTTAAATTAGGGTCAACGGCAAGTTTTCCGTTGTCTTCCACAAATCTGTCGGGAGCATAAATTGAACCGGCGGTACCCATTGCAAGGGTTTTTCCGGTCGGATGAACAGGAAGGACATGCAAAGTATTTATGCCCATTGCTTTAATTTCATCCAGCCTTTCAATTGCATTTATAAAATTTCCTGTTTCTTCGCCAACCTGGACAAGCCCGTTGCCGTCCAAATCTTTTGCGTTCATAATTCTTGGCACAACGCCCAAGATAGTGGCTTCGTTATTTTTAAGCATATCTTTAAAATGGTTTTCCCATTTTACGCCCGTTGTACTTTTTGCTTCCTCAATCGCAGCTACACTGTTTGCGGGAAGTATTTGGCTGTATTGTTTGATTATATATTTGGAAAGTAAAGGGTTAAATTCCGTATCGGCACTTTGTACGGTATTTTGAGGCGTATCTTGTGCATTTTTCGCAACGGGTGCCTTAGCGAGATAAGAAAGGTATTTATTTAAATTTATATTATTTATTGCCATTTACCCCTCCGCTTTCATTGTTGCCTTTTTTGTAAAGGTGTTCGTTTTTGACTTTTCCGAAAAATAACTGAGAAACAAGCGTAACGCCCATAACTGCCAAAGTTAGAGGCAGGAATATTCTCATCCAGTGTCTGTCGTTAAATTTCTGGCTGGCTGTTTCAAGGAATAAATTCGAAACAGGCTTTCCTATCATTGAATATCTGATTTTTTGGTTAGCCGGCAAAGTCACGCCTGCTTTTGTGTGTCCTAATCTTGCATAATCAACGGTTGCATAATAAATTCTGTAGAAATTTTCCCTTGTTTGTCTTAAATTATCCAAAAGTGCACTGTCACAGCTTGAATAAGTAGAGGCACTTAAACCGTAGGGAATTCTTATTTCTTTATTTCCGTTAATTTTAACTGTATAGTCAGATAAATTTTCAGAATGTCCGAAAATAAGATCAATGATTTTCGGCGCATAGTCGCCGTTTCCGCTGAAGTGGAATTTATTTGCAAGGTCGTTCATTGTACCGTCATATATTACACGGCGGCATTTTTCGATTATATCATCACTGAGAGTTTCATCGCCCGTCAGCTGTTTCCAGAAAGCTTCAAGCTCGCCCGTGTAAAGTCTTCTTTCAAAATCGGCGGCGAGAATATATCTGTGTCCGGTAGCCCTGATGCCGGCACCTTTATCTTCGACAAAAAGATCCACAACTCTTTTAAAGAGTGCTTCTCTTCTTAATTTTTCGGGAGCTATATCTTTTGATTGCAAGAATTTTACAAGTTCATTCTTGCTAAATTCTTTTCCGCCGTTATTTTTTACAATCTCATCGTATTCAACCCCGCAAACTTCTTTTACAAGGTCTTTTAGATAGTCCATATCCAAATCAATTTCTTTTTTATAGAAAGCAAGCGGAGAATTATCGGGAATTTTTTCAAAGAGCGAGCCTATCATACTGCCCGTTTTTTCTCTTATTTGCGTAATTAACTTATTAAGCGTAGTCGCTTCATATTTTGCTTGCCTTGAAGTTAAATCCGAAATAAAATCCGCATATTTAGCGTCATCTTTTACTATTTCAAAAAGGTGTTTTTGAAGAACTTCTTTTGCGGATTCGGTTGAACTTCTTGCCAAATCTAAATCATTTTGGGTTAGTTTCAGACTTTTCATAAATTCATTTAAAGAATTTAAGTGGATGCTTGTGTGTACGGATTCATATTTTTGTCCGGCAAGTCCGTTTAAAAAGTCGCAAAGCGCCGAAACAGCAGCGCTGATTGGTTTTGTTTGTGTGTCATAAACAGTTTGTACGCCATTGGCAAATTGTTCCGCAATTGCAGCGGGAACACGCTTATATTGCAGGCATTCGTTATATGCTTTGTTAAGTCTTGAAATTTCATTAGGATCGCTTGTATTTTTTAATGCATTTTCAAAAATTTCATTAAAGCTTTTTACGCTCATATGCGTTTTTTTGTTGGCGGTCAATTTCGAAACTTTTTCCGCAATCTCTGTTTCAAAAGGCGATTTTATCGGATTTCCCTGTAAATCAACCACTTCCGAGCCCATTGCAGCACTTACCGTGGACATAATTTTTGAAGTGGGAATAGTGCCGTAATCTTTGTATATTCCTTTTAATCTGTCGTAATTTTGTTGCAGCGCTTTATTGATTTTCGGGGCAGCTCCGCTTAATTCACTTATAACGTTTGCATCATCGGGATCACTTGAATGAAGCATTGCATGGAAAGGATCAAGAAGAGCGGAAGCTTGTCTGAAAAATTCTTCGTCAGGTTCACCGTCAAGCCTTTCGATAAGCTTTTTAAGTTCCTTTGTATCTTCGATATTAAACGTGCGGTCGATTAGTTTGTCATGTGCCGCTTTATCTATTTTTCCGATATTTTTTTGAATTTTATTATATTGGTTGTTAACAATATATTTAGTAACCCCTCTTTCGGCAAGGTTACATATCATAGAAGTTAAAAGCGGGCTAAATCCTGCCGTTAACATCCACAACGTATT
Source organism: Candidatus Gastranaerophilales bacterium (assembly GCA_944324405.1). Taxonomy (GTDB): domain Bacteria; phylum Cyanobacteriota; class Vampirovibrionia; order Gastranaerophilales; family Gastranaerophilaceae; genus Galligastranaerophilus. Next base: position 47,684 of record CALUWF010000003.1, read on the forward strand.
GCCTTGGAGGGCGATTGTGCGCATTTTTTCTTTTGTAAGTTCGCGATAATCCGGAAGTGATTTATCTATGCCCAATTTATCCGCAACCCTGTCAATTTCTTCCTGAGAATATAAATCGGGAATAAATTGGTTATCAAGATAAAGTCTTTTTTTGCGGCCTTGCGCATCTACGTATTGCTGACGAATATCAAAGCCGTAGAGAAGTTTTAAAGGCTCTGATATAAGAAGTCTGGGCCATGCTGCCATTGAGGCAAAAAATGCGCCCGCACCGATGAATTCCATTATACCTTTTGTGCCTGTGCCGCGGCGTGTGAAAAGATAAGATGCAATACCCAAGCTGCCCAGTTTCATACCGAGATCATTAAATCTTCCGAGTTGATTATCGTTGGATTTACCCGTTACAAGAGCTTTACCGAGCTCCACTACATCCTTTCCGGTATCTGCCGCGCCTATTATTATGCTTGAAATCGGATTTCTGGTTTCTAAAAGGTAAGCGCGTTGCTCTTGAGGAGCGATTGAATTTGCATTTAAAACAAATGCTCTGTAAACATCCTGGCGTGCAATTGCCTGTCTGAGTTTTTCCTGTTGTGTGCTTTGAATTGAGGTGTTAATACTGTTATTCATTATGCCACCTCGTATTCTTTATCAATATCTATCTGTGTATCAGGTTGATTTTGCGCAATTTTAAATCCGCGCGTAGCGTTGTAAATGCCAAGTATAGTCGAAGCCAGAGCACCGAATATCAATGTTCTTCCGACTATTTTTGAAGCATATTTAAACTTTATGTTGTTTCCGTTATATAAATCCAAGAAACTATCTCTTAAGGTAGTCGCAAAATTTCTTGCAAGTCCTTTTATTCTTTCCGATTTTGTTCCCTGAAGCGGCATTGAAATTTTATGTTCAAAGGGCTCTTGTGCGGCAAGGGCAACACCTAAAGCAGCCCAGAAATAAGAGCTTATGTATTTTGCCGATGTTGCTTTTATTATAATTTCTCTTACTTTTTCTTGAATAGTTTGATCGGGCGAGTTAAGAGGTTTTTTGAAGCCCATTTTTTTGGCTATTTTATCCCACCATAAAAATCTGTTTCCCTTTTGTTCGCCCATCTTATTTATAAGGTCAAAGCGGGGAAAATCCGCACTTTCAAAGACTCTGTGATATTCAATTCTTGTTAAATCGGTATCTCCGGGATACTCGGGCAACTCAGTCACCACTTTTTTATAAGGCATTTCAAGGTCAACCCCTGTTTTAAGCTGTACGCCTTTATTTATAAGTTTAGAGCCAAGCCATTTTCCTATTGCATAAAATATAACCCCGTATGTCATTTTTCTGCCGGATATTGCGGCAAAATATCTGTCCGGGCTTCTAAATTTGGAGTTTGCAAGATTAAACAGAGCAATAAGCGCTGCCGAGCCTGTTATATTAGGTATTAGGCCCATTGATAAAAACTCGTAAAAATTAGAATTTCTGGAGCCGGCCATGCCTTTTGGAGCATATGTAAAAACACTGTTTACAAGTTTATCCGCAACAATTCTTGCTCCCGTAAGAGGTGTTTTTTTAATTATTCTGTCAGATGTGCTTGAAAGCTTTTTATGCGCTTCTTCAGAGGCATAGTAAGCGTTTTTAGGCATGTTTATAGATTTTACCTGACCTGTTTGCACTTTGTTATAGGACTCCAAAAACTAACACACACATTAATGAAAAAGCCTGAATAAAATAATTTGTTACCAAATCATATAAAAATTTACATTGGTTAACAAATATTTTTGTTTTTCACCAACAACGTTACTAAATGTAGATAAATCCTTAGAAATTATGTAAAATAATTATATGGAAACATCTGATTTTCAATTTAGTAATGAAATTATAGACAAAATAAATCTTTTTTACAACTCGCCGGATGAGCTATTGCTTTTGTGCGGTTTTTCAGGTTGTGCAAAATCGGAAATCCTAAACAAAACTTTAGAAAATCCCGGTGACGACACCCTTGTATTCAGGCATTTATGCTTTGAATTCACTACAATCGATGATTTTCTTTTAAATTTTTACGACTCTTTCAGAAAATTTTCGCTTGAAAAAAAAGTAAGCCTTAAAAAAACCATGGGCGAAAGTTTTAAAAACAAAGTAAGTTTTTATTTTAAAAACATAGATAAAAAATGCATTATAGCCCTGGATAATTTTGAACTTGTCGAAAACAATACCGAAATTTTAAACTTTTTATCCCACATTGCAAGTTTTGAAAATGTAAAATTAGTTCTTGTTTCAAGGGATAAAAACATTGATTTTTTCATTAATGCGGGTTTGGCGGCGCAAATAATCGAAATTCATCCGGATTCAAAAGAAGTTTTTAACCAAAAAATACAAAGCGAAGGGATTGAAATCGACAAAAAAACTCTTGATGAATTTTACGAACTGAGCGAAGGACATCAGCTTTATTTAAGGATGGTTTTAAGATACTCTCAAATAACCGGACTTAAAATATCCGAACTTTTAAACGAATTTAAAAAGCGAAACGAAACATTTGGCGATTTTGTGACTTTAAAGCTTGTTTCCCTTGTGCCTGTTGTTTATTTTGATTTTTTAAAAAATTTAAGCGCACTAAACCATCAAGTCAGCCCTGATTTTATACAAAACTACAATCTCGGCGACACAAGACAGATTGAATATCTGGAAAGAAATTATCTTATTTCAAAAGTCGATAATGAAATTATTTTAAGAAATTATTTTAAGAAACATTTTCTAAATACTCTGTCACTTCAAGAAAAATACAGAATTTTTACAAAATTGTGCGAAATTTATGAACAAGAACTTGCAAAAAGCCCGCGCGACAGGCTTTTAAGACTATCAAGAGAAAGTATCAGAAAACAAATAGAAACCGTAAAGAAAAATATCCCGACTCTCGGGCGCCAAACAAAAATTACTCAGGATAATTTTTCCTACATTTCTTTATCACAAGAAGGTTCCAATCCCTGGTTCAACAAAAAAGAAATGGATAGAAAACAAAGATATCTGGATAAAAAAAGAGAACTTCAAAACAAAAAACTGAGTGTAAAAAAAGAATTTATGAGCGAAGAAGATGCAAATTTGCTCAGAGAATACAGGAGAAAAAAATACGAACGGGAACAGATTGAACGTATTGAAAACAGAGAGTTTGATTTCCTTGAAGAGTTTAAAAAAGCGGATGAGCTTGAACAAAATTACCAATACGCACAGGCAAACGAAATTTTATCAAAATTAAAAAGCAAAACGGACGATGAGAAAACAAAAATAGAAATTCTTGAGCACCTTGCGCACAACAGCGAAAAACTGAACAATTTTGAAAATGCCCTTGATTATTATACGCAAGCCTGTTCACTGCACCTTTTAACAGGTGATTACGAAAAATATTTCAGAACCCTCCTTGAAGTGGCAGCTCTTTATAAAAATCTCTACAGATTTGCAAGCGCAAAAGAAGAATATCTGAAAATAATCAACAGCGACAAAATTTTTGATAATTACGTAAAGACAACGGCATATCTTGGCCTGGGGGATATTTTTGAAAGCGAAAACTCTATCGCGCAAGCACTTAAATATTATAGACTGGCGGGAGATTTTGCGGATGAAAATGATACAGCTTCTCTTTGCGAAATTTATTATAAAACCGCAATTTTATATGATGATATGCAGGATTTTGATAATGCGGAAGAATTTTATTTAAAAAATATAAATTTAACAAATGACAGCGCAAAAAACAGATGGTACTCGCAAAGCTGCATAAATTTGGGACTTATATACTCTTATCAAAACAATATTGATGATGCAAAAAAATACATTACTCTTGCACTTGAAAAAGACAGAGCGGACGGCAACCCCTCGGGCATATATTTTGCTTCGCGCGAACTTTCCAAAATTTACGAAAATGAAAATTTTGATATTGCACGCGAATACATACAAGAAGCCCTGAATTGCGCAAAAGAACTGCATGACGAATTTAAAGAAGCTTTTGCCTATCTTGAATTAGGGGATTTGAATTATAATTACAATCAGGATGAAATTGCTCTTGAGTGTTTCTTTGAAGCCAAAAAAGTACTCGGGGCTAATATTTTAAAAGAAAACGAACAAATAATTAACCAGAGAATAAACGATATGAAAGTAAAAATGCTGCCTGCCGTTTTTAAAAGGATTGAAGAAAAATATGTTTAATAAAGAAAATCTTGAACTATTAAAAAAAGAATTTAATATTGAATTGAACAATAATACCATTGAAAGATTAAATGCTTGGCATAAACTCTTTCTGAATTACAATTCTCACACAAATTTGATGAGCGCAAACGATATAAACGTACTTTTTGAAAAACATGTTTTTGATTCGCTTGCAATTTTAAAATGGAAAGAGTTTGACCCGCATAAAAAACAAAAAATTCTTGATGCAGGTACGGGCGGAGGTTTTCCTTCGGTTATTCTGGCGCTTTTTTTCCCGGAACTTGAAATTGTGGCAAACGATTCAAGGATAAAAAAAATTAACTTTATAATAGATTTAAAGGCCGAACTTGATATTCAAAATTTAAAAATTTCATACGCAAGAGTAGAGGATTTAGAGTCTCTTAACTGTGATATTGTAATTTCACGAGCCGTTGGCACAATTAAAAACGTTTTAAGACTTACAAAAAAACATATTAAAGAAGGCGGATATTTTATAATCTATAAATCAAAAAATCTTCAAAAAGAACTCGATGAAATTAAAGATATAAATGCAAAAATAGTTAGCTATAATCTGCCTTTGAGGGAAAATTTTGAAAGACACCTTGCAATAATTAAAATGTAGATATGCATTTTAGCGGCAATTTACTTTAAAAATTAACAAACTTCAAGGGAACAACTCTGCCCGTCATTCGTCTATCATCCAAAAGGCTATAAAATTTATTGAGGAGTAGTATTTTGGGTATTAACATTTGTGATAGCAGAGAAGATTTTGAATTAGAGCGTATATTGCTTGAAGGAAATGACGAAGAAAAAGAGGATGTACAGGAAGAAGTAAGAACTTTTTCGACAATTGCAAACAAAGATGAAATTTTACAGATGTATTTAAAAGATATCGGAAGAGTAAAGCTCTTAAATCGCAGCGGCGAGATGGCTCTGGGGAAAATAATTAAAGAAGGGAGCAGAAAAGAAGCGCAGATTGCCAAAAAGAAACTTGTGCAGGCAAATTTAAGGCTTGTTGTATCAATTGCAAAAAAATACACCGGCCAGGGAATATTATTTATGGATCTTGTACAGGAAGGTTCTTTGGGGCTAATTAAAGCGGCGCAAAGGTTTGATTATACAAAGGGATTTAAATTTTCCACTTATGCAACCTGGTGGATAAAACAGACAATAATCCGCGCCATAGCTAACTCGTCACGCTCAATAAGAATTCCCGTGCATATGAGCGATAAAATCAGAACACTAAAAAAAGCAATTATAAAATTAAGCGTACAAAAAGGCTCTGAACCGAGTGATGAGGAGCTTGGAGAGTATTTAAATATTGATGTAAAAAAAGTAAAAAGCATTAAAAAAGCCATGATAAAAGAACCGGTAAGTCTTGATACACCTGTGGCACAGGATTTATGCCTTGAAGATTACATAGCCGACAATGAGGGTAAAATGCCCGAGATAAGCACGGAAAAAGACTTTTTAAACAAAGATATAATAAGCGTGCTTGACATTTTAAATCAAAAAGAGAGATTTATTTTAATAAACCGTTTTGGATTAGGCGGGCGCAAAACAAAAACTTTAGAAGAGTTGGGGAGAATTTTGGGCTTTTCAAAAGAGCGAATAAGACAGATTGAAAACGAAGCACTTAAAAAATTAAGACGCTCGGAGAGAGCAAAACCTCTCAAAGATTACTTGAGGTGACAATGTTTAAAGACTAAAAATATGCTACAATCATTTTAATGGAAAATTTAGTCGAAATTAAAAATCTATATAAAACTTACAGCGAAAACACGGGGCTCTTTAGTGCAAAAAAAGAGCCCGTGCACGCGCTTAGGGGAATAAATCTTGAAATTAAAAGGGGGGAAATTTTAGCTCTTGTAGGCGAATCCGGCTGCGGGAAGTCAACGCTTGGCAATTGCATACTAAAGCTTATTGATACAAGCTCGGGCGAAATTTTATTTAAAGGGGAGAATATTCTTACGTATAATAAAAAACAAACAAAGGCCTTTAGGAAATCGGCGCAAATGATTTTTCAAAACCCATATTCAAGCCTAAACCCCAAAATGAGAATAAAAGAAATCCTTGAAGAGCCGCTTAAGATTTACCGCGAAAAAAATATAAAAGAAAGGGTGATTGAAACAATATCTCTCTGCGGACTTAACCAAAACGATTTAAAAAAATATCCGCATCAATTCTCGGGCGGACAGCGCCAAAGGATTGCAATTGCCCGTGCACTTATTCTAAAACCGGACTTTATTGTGGCTGATGAGCCGGTGTCCGCGCTTGATGTAAGCATTGCGGCACAAATTATAAACCTTTTAATTGAACTCAGGGAAAAATTAAATCTCACATTCCTTTTTATCTCACATGATTTAAACATAGTAAAATATATAAGTACGCGCATTGCCGTTTTAAATAAAGGAATGATAGCCGAAGTCGGTATAACGGAAGAAATTTTTAAAAATCCCAAAGATGACTATACAAAGCTGCTTTTAAGTTCTATACCAAAGGTTAATCTTTAGCGCAGGTTTAAAAATTTATGCATTTGCGCGATTAAGCGCACATTTTTATACTGCTTGTAAAATTTATCAAAAATTCCCTCAATATCCAAAGAAGTACTCATTGGCATCCTGGGCTGCAAAATAAGCTCTATTTGATATTTTTTGGCAAGCTCGCAGCATTCTTTAATCTCTGTATCTAAAATATTTTCATCAAAAACAACTTTTGCAAAAACTTCTTTCTGCTTTGCGATTTCTAAAAATTCATCGAAAGTTATAAGGCTAAATTCAATTCCCGCTGCGCTTTTAAGCTTAATATCCATTGATATAATATCGACGTAATCAATAACTTTTGCAAGTTCTTCCGCGTTCGTTCCGTTTGTTTCAAGGTATATTTTTTTATTCAGTCTGTTTTTGTATTTTCTTAAAAATTCGCATAAAAAATCCGCCTCCAAAAGAGGTTCGCCGCCCGTAAAGCTGACCGTTGCGGCATCGCTTGCTTTTAATTTTTCAAAAAATTCGTCAAAGCCGTATTCCTGGGAACTCTCATCGCACAAAAAATCAGTATCACAATAACTGCAATTTAAATTACACCTTGTCGTCCTTACAAAAAGCTGCTTTTGCCCGATATAAGAGCCTTCTCCCTGAATTGAGTCAAAGATTTCTTTAATTTTAATTCTGTTTTCCATAAAAGTTTTCTCTTAAGCTTTCATTATGTCCGTTTGAAATTAAGCGATACATTTCTACTTCTTTATCCCTCATATCGGGCGATATGTCAATAACCACTTTTACCATAAGCGGGTCGCGTTTGTTTGTCTGCGCGTTTAAAAAACCGCTGTCCAAAAGCTTAAAAGTCGTGTTTGTTCTTGTCTTTGGCGGAATTTTTAAAATTTTTGTGCCGTTATCCGGAGAAGGGATTTTTATTTCCGCCCCCAAAACCGCTTCATAAGGATTTATCGGAATTTCAATGTAGGCAAGACCCTCCAGACTCTTAAAAGCAGCATTTTTTTCAATATGCACAATAAGATACAAATCGCCGTTTTTACCGCCGAATTTGCCTTCTTCTCCTTCATTTCTCACTCTTATTTTAATGCCGTCTTTAATATTCGGCGGAATTTTTACATTTATTTTCTTATAACTTGTTTTCTCGCCGCTTCCGTTGCAAAAAGAGCATTTTGAGCCGTTTGTAAATTTTGCGCCGAAACATTTGGGGCATTTTTCGTTTTGCAAAATGTTTACTTTCGCGTTTGTACCCTTTAATGCCTCATCCAAGGTTATTGTAATATGCGTTGTTATATCTTCGCCGTTTACTTTCTTGGGGGCATTGGCGCGCTTTTTTGTTTCATCAAAAAACTTATAAAAGTTTTTCATAAAATCATTTTGTTTTTTATATTCATAACTTGCTTTTTTATAGCTGTACGATGTGTTTTTTTCATATGTTGAAGTTTTTTTCTTTTGATTAAATCCGTATGCAAAATCATATTGAAGACGCATATTGTCATCAAGGAGCGTTTTTGCCGCAAGGTTAATTTGTTTAAAAATAATTTCGGCTTCAAGCGTATGGTTAACATCCGGATGATACTTTCTGGCTTTTTTTCTGAAAGCCGATTTTATTTCATCCCTTGTTGCATCGGGTTTTATGTCCAATATATCGTAATAATTTTTCATTTGTTCATAATTTTAATGAACATTTTTAAAAAATCCAATTGGACGGGTAATTAAATTAAAAAACGGCAGGCGTTTTTCCTGCCGTTTTTGTATTGTATAAAGCAATTACACCGCTCTTGGGTTTATGGTGATTGCATCTGCGTATTCATCAAGTATTGCGGGATTTACTTTAGAAGCCTGAGGCGCAACCATAACCTGTCCTTTTATATCATATTTATCCTCAACCGCATTTTTTAGCTCTGGAGTTGTGGTAACAAGACCGGTTTGGGTATCCACACATTTAAGGACATTTGCTCTTTCAAAGTCCTCAAGCGGGAAATCGCCGGAAGCGATTTGCATTGTCGTGTGGTAAAGCTGGTTCAAGCTGCCGCAATCAGCCCAAGGTTCATCTGTCGGAACTGCAAGGATTTTTTGATTTCCGAGAATTGCCTTAGCATTTGCAATTGCATCAAGAGGAATATCCTGCTCATCCATATCTACAATTTTTGCCAGCTCTTCTCTGATTTCTTCCGGGCTGTCTTTTTGAGTAAGCTGCATTAAAACGGGAGTAAGGCATTTAGACCAATCTCTGGGCTCTTTTCCGCTGCCTGCCGGGAAATAAGGAAGCAAAGCATTAAGCGCATCAAAAGCTTCTTCGCTCACTGCAAACTGGAATGTATTTGCCATACATTTTCCTTCGGGAGAAATCAAGCTCTTTGAAGGATTTTTCGGCTTTTCAACAAACTCAAGAATTTCATTGTTATCGCCAAGCCTCATAATACCGAAATCCTTTGCAAGAGAAGGATCTACTTCTTTTGCAATCATTACCATCGCGGCCTGTTTTGAATCAATGAGTTCTTTTGTTTTTTTCATTGCGCCGGTAACGCGTGAAATCGGATCATTTGGAAGAATTAAAAGGTTTGTTCTTCCGCTTCTTGCCATTTTATCGTACATATCAAGCGTAAAGCCGCCGTTTCCTTTATTTACGCCGGATTTATTCAAATAGAATTTAACGTTTTTACCTATGCCGAAAACACCTTTTGTACAGTCTAAAAGTCCTGCATTATGAAGGGTAATAAAAGTTGTTTCCATAGGAGTCAAGCCGGTCGGAGTTCTGAATGCCCCTTTTGTTGATTGAGCACCGTTTGCCTTGCCATGGAAAATACCGTCGGATGATGCGTTTGTATATTCAGCACGGGAACCAAAACCGCCCGCGAGCATAGCGATTTGAGTTTTATCTGCATCAGGTGCGGCATAAAAAGTATCAAGGACTATTTCTCCGTCATTAATTTTACGTTCAAATTCCGCTATGCTGTCAATAATTTCGGGAACAAAACGTCCGTCTTCCATACCGATGACAATTTCCGTACCTTTGCCTTGTGATTCCTGCGGATGTCTTTCTCTGACTTCTTGCGGCGCTGCGACAAAAGGAGTGTATACATTACCACCTTTGTCGGCATCAACTTTTAAACCGCCAAAAAGGCTGCTTTTCTTTTCAATGTGTCCGGTGTCCGTCATAAGAACATATCTGTTCAGATAGTCTTCGTTATCTTCCACAACCGCCATCAAATTACCTTTTGTATTTAATACATAAGCTCTCTCACTCATAGGTACTTCAAGCTTAGAATCAGGCGTTGCCGTAATTTTTATGTCCTGCTTAAGGGGCAGCGATAAATCCGCGATGCGTTTTGGATCTCTTGGCATACGCACCGCCATTTGGTATAAAAGGTCTAAACCCTGACTTTTTATCTGGGTTCTTGCTTCGGTAAATAAATTATTTGCCTTATCTTCGGATACTACAATATTTGTTTTTACCGCATCTTCAAACTTGGGCAGAGAATCCGAAAATTTGTCTATAAGATCTGAAACAGGCATTCTGAAACCTACTTTTTCGCCCATTTTGCCATTATCCGGGTCTGCGCAGGTAAGGATTTCAAGGTTCATTTCACCAAAAGCTTCCTGCAAAGATATTCCGCCCGTAAAGCTTAGTGTTTTTGCGGTTTTAATGCCGTTAAGCGCCTGATAAGCACTTGCAAGTTTTGCGGCAGAAGTCTTTGCGCCTTGAAATTCTACTACGTTATTTTGCCTTATCGGCGAAGTTGCGGCGCTTGCCTGTTTTATTGTGCCGTTGTAATTCACAGGATTTAAATTAAGTTTGTTTATCATTAGGGATTTCCTTTCAACTGCCCTCTCACATCTAACAACTTTTTTGCACCGGCGTGCAGATTAACAACGCCCGTAAAAAATTTTTTTTGACATCTTTAATTGAAATTTACAATTCTTTACAAGTTATTTCACAATGCCCGTATCCAAAACTTCTTTCAATTTATTTTTTATGGATGTATGTATTTCTTCCTTGCTTTTCGTACCGTCAAGTACTATAAAATTGTATTCTTTTTCCAGTTTTTTATACTCATCAAGACATCTTTTCTGATAAATTTCAAAGCTTTTGTAAATATCCGTCGAAAGTCCTATATCCCTACCTGATTCAAAGTAATCAAGCCCGCCTGAGGCTATGAGTCTTTTAATTAATTTATCCGTCGGCATTTTTAAATAAAAGACCAAATCAGGCTCGGGCGCAAATTCATAAAGTTTTTTAACCCAGTTTATATCATGACCTCTTACCGAATCACGCACATAAGCGGTATAAACGTATCTGTCCAAAAGCACAACAAAGCCTGCTTTAAGCGCCGGAATAATTATATTTTCAAGCCTGTCCGCGTAATCTGCCGCGTATAAGAGCGAAAAAGTCGTAGTATTTAAAAGATTTTTCTCTTTTGCTTCGTTAATAAGGCCCGATATAAGTCTTGAGGTTTTCCACTCCGACACAACACAGCCAAAACTCAGCCCCTCAACAAAACTTTTGAGCATATTAACCTGAGTCGATTTTCCTGCGCCGTCCGTGCCTTCAATTACAACTAACAGCCCGTCATAACCGTGTTTTTTATAAGTCATTTCCATCCTCTTTAATTTCTATGCCGCGCTTATTTAAAACATCAATCACAAGTTTTCTGAAAAGCTGCTGTTTTTCATGGATTGTGCCGTTTGCATCAATCCAGGTAAGCGAATATTCATCTATCATATTTTTATACTGCTCAATTACTCTGTTTTGAAATAAAACATAGCTTTTATAAGGGTTATTGGACAATTTTAAATCCATGCCCGCTTCGTAAAATTTCGGCTGTCTTGTCGCACAAATTCTCTCAAGCGAAACCTGAGCACTTACATCAAAATACACTGTTAAATCGGGCTTTATTGCAAAACCGTACATATTTCTCACCCATTTCGGGTCGACTTCTCTTGCAACATCTCTTGCAAATGCAGTGTAGACATATCTGTCCGCAAGCACTATAAACCCTGCTTTAAGTGCGGGTATTATGGTACGCTCCAGTCTGTCCGCAAAGTCTACCGCATGCAAGATTGAAAAAGTTCTGCCGGAGAGCAAATTTTTCTTTTTTGCGCGCTTTGTGGTTTGTGAAATAAGTTCGGATGAATTCCAACAGGTTAAAATTACATCAAGATTTTTTGACTTTAACCAACTGTACAATAAATTCAATTGGGTACTTTTACCCGAACCGTCAATACCTTCAACACAAATTAGCACACCTTGCAGTTTATGATCTTTTGAAAATCTTAACATTTTCTGCCTTGTTTTTTTTGCCGATTAACAATAATATCTATATAGTAAAGCATAAATTTTAAAAGAGAGCAATAAATGTACAGTGCAATTAAAAAAAGTATTTCTATTATAATAGATAATCCGATTTTAACTTTAAGTTTTGTAATATATCTTATATTTTTAACCCTGCTTTTACCAAAAATATTTATTTCTCAAAATCTGATTATTTTTGCTTTAACAATTATTGTGGCCCTGCTTTTAACTTCCGCCTTTTTTGCAGGCTGGCTGCAAATGGTAAAAACAGCCATTTCAAACTCTAAAAAAGAAAAGAAAAGCGACGAAGAGAAAATAAAAGAATTTATCGACATAAAAAATGACTTTTTTGTCGCAATTCCCGTGTACATTCTGCCGCTTTTAGGAGGGATTGTACTCTACATTATTATGTTTTCGCTGATTGTGGCTTTTAATATAAAATTTGCAAATCATTTTATCGGAAGTCTTGATTTTTTGGTTGAAAAATTAAACTCCATACCAAAGGATACTCAGGGGCTGCAAGCCTTTTTAGAAGCGCTTCCACAGGAAGAAATTCTTATTATCTGGTACTGGCAGATACTGTTTTTGTTTACCATAGGACTTTTTAATTTCTTTATGATGTTCTGGGCATCCGCACTTTATTATCCGCAAAAATGTACAACAAATCCGCTAAGTGCGCTTAAAAATTCTTTGCTTGTTATTTTTAAACATCCCATAAAATCTTTTACACTCTATCTTTTTATCCTGTTTTTAGGCTTTATATTCAGGACTATGGGAGTATTTTTCTCCACAAACGTAATTTTATATTTCATATTTATGATTTTAGCCATATATTTCTGGGTTTTTGTATTTGTGTTAATATTTGACTATTATGAGTCAAGATTTTACAATCACGGTGATAACGGGTGCAACCTGCTCGGGGAAAACAAAACTTGCGATTGATTTTGCTAAAAAAAATAACGCTGAAATTATTTGTGCAGATTCAAGAAGCGTGTATAAAAACCTTGACATTGTAAGCGCAAAGCCAAAACCCTCCGAAATGCGCGGTATTAGGCACCATTTACTTGATATTGCAGAGCCAAGCGAAGATTTCAGCGCGGGAGATTTTGTAAAGTACGCCAAAATGGCACTTGAAGATATTAAAAGCAGAGGCAAAAACGTAATTATCGCGGGGGGCACCTGGTTTTATATAAAATCTTTTCTTGATGAAAAAGAACTGCCAAAAGTCGGCATAAATAAAGAGTTAAGGGAAGAATTAAACAAAAAAAACAACGATGAACTCTGGCAAATGTTAAATGAACTTGACCCCATGCGCGCCTCACAAATTCACAAGAATAACAAAGATAAAGTCATACGCTCAATTGAGATGTGTAAAGGGTTAAATATGCCGGTTTCACAGTATCAAAGAGAAGAAAAAGAGCCGATTTCAGCCCTCTGGTATATGCCGAAAATAAGCCGCGTGGAGCTTTATGAAAGAATAAACGCGCGCGTTGACATTATGCTTGAAGAGGGACTTTTTGACGAATGGCGGAAAAATAAAGCTCTTTACCCTAATTCAAAAATACTTGAAAATACAATAGGCTACAGGGAATTTTTCGAACTTGAGCGCGGAGTTTGGCAGGATTTTAATCAGGCGGTTGAGAAAATTAAACAGAGAACAAGAAACTTTGCCAAAAGACAGCTTACTTATTTCCGCTCAAATCCCGATATAAAAGAAATTTAAAAAATTTTAAAAAGCCCCCTTTTAAAAAGAGGGCTTTAAAAAGTTAATTATTAAATTTTAAATCGTTTCAGCATCTACAACTGCTTCCGTTCTTATGGAAGGCGAGCCGCTTTTTGCTTTTAAATATTTCTCTTTGTACTTTCTTACCTGTCTGTCCAGTTTGTCGCAGACAAGGTCAATTGAAGCATACATCGATTCTGCTTTTTCTTCCACTCTTACAGTGTCACCCAAAACCTTGCAGTTAATTTCCGCAACGTGAGAATCTGCAACGGACGGATTTTTAATAACTGTTAAAACAACGTCAATAGCCTGAATTTGATCATAGTGTGCGGCGACTTTACCCGCTTTTTCTTTTACATAGGCCTTAATAGCGTCTGTAATTTCGACATTTCGTCCGTTTACATGAATATGCATAGTGTCTCCGTTTCTAGCTGCGCTGTTCATATGCGCAACTTTTCTATTATACATCATCAAACCATGTTTTTAAAGACACAAAAGGTAAAAAATTAAACTTTTGTAGTATAATAAACCCAAAAACATTAGCGAGGGAAAAATATGCAAAATTTCAACAGTTACATGGGCACACTTGACACTTACATTATGTTTCAAATCAAGGCAAAGATGATTGCCATGACTGAAGAACTCACAAAAAAAGGTCGAAAGCCCATCGCACTTTCCATGGGTGCGCCTGTTGATATGGTACCTCAATTTGTAATTGAAAGAACAAAAAAATATTTGGACGAGCCTAAAAATCACACATATTCTATTCCAAAAGGTGAAATACCTCTGCTTGAAGCAATTTCAAAAAGAATGAAAAATCGCTTCGGAGTTGAGCTTGACCCAAAAAGCGAGATATTTTCTCTAATCGGTTCAAAAGAAGGCATTGCAAATTTTATTCGCTCAATTATTAATCCCACAATGGATAAAAAAGAGCAGGAAATAATTATGATACCTGACCCGGGGTATGCTTCATACACCGAAATGATTAAAGTCTCAGGCGGAAGGGCCTATGATGTTCCCCTGACAAAAGAAAACAACTACATGCCAAACCTTGATGAAGTTTTTGAAAAATTCAAAAAAGAAGGCAATGACCCCAAAAAAGTCAAAGCTCTTATAATTAACTACCCTAACAACCCTCTTGGCTGCACATGTACAAAAGAATATTTGCAGCACTGTGTTGATTTTTGCAAAAAACACAACATAATTTTAATGTCAGATAACGCATATTGCGATATTTATTTTGATGAAAAAGACAAACCAAACTCCGTCCTTGAGTGCGATGGCGCAAGAGATATTGCCGTTGAATTTTACAGCTTTTCAAAACCTTACGCCATGACAGGCTGGCGTCTTGGCTGGGTTTGCGGAAATAAAGACTTAATAGGCACTTTCGGCAAATTAAAATCAAGTCTTGATACAGGCATATTTAAAGTACTTCAATACGCTGCCGCCGATCTTTTAAATTCAAAAGAGGGAGATGAGTACATTAAAAACGCAAATAAAAAACTTCAAAAGAAACTTGAAGATTTTGTATCCGGACTGAATGAACTGGGCTGGAATATAAAAGTACCGAAAGCAACATTCTATTTGTGGGTAGATGTGCCGCCAAGATATAAAACCGCACAAGACTTCTGTGACGAACTTCTTGAAAAATCAGGCATTGTGGCAGTCCCGGGTGATGCTTTCGGAGATGAAGGCGCCCGTCATTTAAGACTTTCTATCGTCGCCGGTGAGGACGAGTTAAAAGAAGTTATAAGACGTATGAAAGAGGACGGGCACACTTTTGTCAAATAATAAAGTAATAATAATCGACTATGGCGCGGGAAACGTAAAAAGCCTGGGCAATATGCTTGAATATCTCGGCAGAGATTATGAAATAACTGACGAGAAGGAAAAAATCCTGAAGGCAAAAAAAATAATTTTCCCGGGTCAGGGGCATTTTGAGCAGGCGATGAACAAACTAAACGCAAAAAATCTTCCCGAAACAATAAAAAAATCCATTGATAACGGGGTAGATTTCCTTGGGATTTGCCTTGGTTTGCAGGTTTTGTTTGAAAAAAGCGAAGAAGCACCCAATACTAAAGGGCTTGGAATTTTTAAAGGCGAAGTTAAAAAATTTCAAACGGGCAAAACTCCCCAAATTGGCTGGAATAATATTAAGACAACAAAAAATAACACCTATTTAAATGATGATTATTTTTATTTTGTCAATTCTTATTACGTCATTGCGGAGGATGAAAGCATAATAAGCTCATATACAAATTATCACATTGATTTTTGTTCATCAATTGAAAAAGAAAACGTCTGCGCACTGCAATTCCATCCGGAAAAAAGTTCAAACGCCGGAATAGAATTTTTCAAAAAATGGCTTATGTAATATCATAAAATTCATCGAGCGCCGCTATAAATTCATCCGTTAATTCTTCGGAATACTTTTTGCCCGACTGGCGCTTAATCTCTTCCACGGCTTCTTCTTTTGTATAAGCACGTCTGTATGGTCTGTCCGATATCATTGCAAAATACGAATCAACAATTAAAATAATTTGAGAAGTTATGGGAATTTCTTCCCCTTTTATTTGATTAGGGTAACCGCTTCCGTCCCAGTTTTCATGGTGATGCTCAATTATCGGAATAACATCCGAGATATTTGTAATAGGTTTTAAAATCTCTCTTGCAGCCAAAAGCGGATGCTCGACGATTTTGTCTTTTTCTTCTTTTGTTAAAGGAGCCGGCTTTTTAAGGATTTCATCAGGGAGCATGGTATTTCCGATATCATATAATAAAATTGCAATTTTAAGCTTGTCAATTTCCGATTTTGAAAGTTTAAATTTCTTTGCAACAAGTGTTGCAAGCGACATTTTTGCCTTTGTAACACCCTCTTGATTGGATGAAGTATAAGTTTGTGAAATGGTATCCACAACGGAATATAAAAGCTCCTGTGCCGAGTTTCCTTTTACGTTTTCCTGGCGGGTTTGCAGCTTTTGCGAAAGCTCAAGAGCGAGTTTAGAGTTAAATGGTATTCTGTGTTTTTCAAGAATTTCAACAAAGGCGCTCACCGCAACATCCTGCCAGGATACGTTTTTCTGCGGCTGGGCAATACAAACTCTGTTTCTGCCCTGCATTTTTGCATCATACATTGCCTTATCCGACATTTCAATCAAATCATCAAGATCTAATGTATGCTCTATAAAAGTTGCAACCCCGATACTTGCGGTAACGTTTCCAAGACCTTCTACGGGCTCTTTTTCAATTGAGGCTCTGAGCCTCTCTGCTGCTATCATGCCGCCTTTTGCATCAATACCGGGAAGAATTATTGAAAACTCTTCGCCGCCTATACGGGAAGCGATATCGACCGAACGCGCGTTTCTTAAAATTACCCTTGCAACGGTTGAAATCGCTCTATCGCCCATAGAGTGCCCGTAGGTATCATTTATTTGTTTTAGGTGATCCAAATCAAGCCCGATAAGAGTAAAAGGCTGATTTAAACGCAATGCGCGGTTTGCCTCACGCTCGATTGCATCATCAAAAAATCTTCTGTTGAAAAGCTCTGTCAGGGGATCTGTTACTGCTTGCTTTTTAACAGTTTCAAAAAGATTTGCAATTGTAATTGCAAGTTCAATTTGCCGGGCAAAAAGATTTAAGAAATTAAGCTCGTCGTCTTTTGCTTCAACCCTGGGTGAAAAAACCGCCAAAAAGCCCGTAAATTCCTTTGAAGCAACAAGCGGCAGAATTATGACGGACTTTGTAAAAGTTTTTCTTGATATTTCGCGCGCAGTTTCTTCATCAAGCTCCGGAAAGGCCTCGGTTAAAATCGCAAATATATCCGTAAAGACAACTGCTGTTTTATTTTCAATAGCTTCTTGAATTTTGCCGTCTTTTTTAATTTTTAACTTAACATCAAAAATTGACTTTCCGACAAACTCTTCAAGCCTTTGAGAAAATTCGTTTTTCAGATAAGTTCTGAGTGAATAAAAAACCCCGTCTTTATCCAGCTGCTTTTGGACAATACAACTGTAGAGATAACCAAACTCACCATGCAGCGAAGAAACAATCGTTTCAAGAACGTTAGAGAGCGGACGCGATGAATTCATCATATCCCACACATGTTCTAATGTGAGCAGCGTTTGATTTGCTTTGTGGAGTTCTTCGGTGCGCTGCGCGATTTCACGCTCTAAAGCCTGATTGCGTTGATAAACTTCAAGATAATCTCTTTTATGCTGGTATATCTGGCTTTCTACGCGTTTTAGATTTTCGTTTGATGCTTTAATCCAGTCAAAAAAACCCATGTCACTTATTATACAACTTTATTCACATATTTTTCAATACCGAATTTTGTTGAGTGTTAATCCTTTACCCAGTATTTATCGAGCCATTTAACGGGTTTAATGTATCTAAAGCCCATTTTGCCAAAATAGCCTCTGTATGCTTGTCTTGGGTTTGGTTTACCGTGAAATATAACTATTTTAGCCTCCGAAGGGTCGCGCGGCACTTTAAACCAGCAGATGGGAAACTTATGCAGGCAGCATCTTTTAAA
Organism: Candidatus Gastranaerophilales bacterium; assembly: GCA_944324405.1. Classification (GTDB taxonomy): domain Bacteria; phylum Cyanobacteriota; class Vampirovibrionia; order Gastranaerophilales; family Gastranaerophilaceae; genus Galligastranaerophilus. Next base: position 65,905 of record CALUWF010000003.1, read on the forward strand.
ACTTACACACCAGTCTTTATCCCAATATTTTAAAATGCCCTTTTCAAACATTTCATAAGTTAAAAAAGCCTGTTCATTTTTAAAATGTTTCCTTATTGCCGTGCCAAGGCCGTAAAAATGTTCCAAAACCTCGGGGTGTTTACCTATTTCAAAACGAAATACCGAAGAATTGCCTATAATATCGTCCTCAAAGTCCCAATCTTTAATAATTAAAAATTCACCCTCCTGCTCAAAAAAAGCGTCGATATTTTGGCGAATTACGATATCAAGATCTAAAAACAAGGCTGTGCCTTTTAGGTCGTACAATTCTTTATTAAAAACAGTCAATTTTTTCCACATTCTATCGGGAATTCCATCCTCTTTAAGGGGCGGAATGGGGAATGTTTCAATATTTTTGTCAATTCCTTCGTTATTGTCGGTAAAACAGATAAAGCGGTGCGGAATTGTTATATTTTTTTCAACCATTTTATAAAGGCGGTTAACATACGACGAGTCAAATTTATCGCCCCACTTCATGCATATTATATTTTTATCCATTGTTACTCTCCCGACAATATCGTGCTTTAGCGGCACAGGTGTGCTCCACTTTTATTTTAAAATTACAAAATTATATTTCGCCTTCTTCAATGCCGCCGGACTGTTCAAGTTGTTTCTTTTTTAAATTGTGAACAACGGCATCTACAAGAAGCTCATAAGATTTTGCATCTTTAATTTTGGGAGAAAATTCTTTTGCAAGAGTTTCTCTTACCATCATTTCAAGCTTGTCATTATCATACCCCGGTGTTTTTTGTTCGTCGGGAATAAGATAATCAATATATTTAGAGCCGATTTTGTAGTCCTGCAAACTTTTATACATAAACCATTTTAATTTAGGGCTTATGTTTGCAAGTTTTCTGACTATTTTGAAATTTTTAAAATTCATCCTAACCTCAGATGTTGTGCTTTCTCTTTTTTTAAGTGCCGTGAATAAAAAAAGTGTCAGATTTTTTGATTTTATTAACAAAAATTTACTTAATTGTATAACATTTTAAAATTTTTGAAAAGTTAATATATTTTTGTAAATTTTTTTTACATTGAAAGAAAAATCATTAAAGTTTTAACACGCTTATTACGATGTTATAAATACAAGGATAGACTCTTAAAAGGAGATATGGTTAATGTCCACAAATTTTAACGTAAAATCTTTCGGCTTAAATGTAATTCCCGATTTAAAACAAGGAAGACAAGCAGCACACACCGTCGAAAAAGCGATTGGGGACATGTGGGAGCCTGTGCTTGATTATCTTGCCACAAATGAAAATGTCTTTAGCGGGGATGTCGCAAAAGAAATTAATAAAATTAACATTCAGACCATGCAGCTGGGCACAATTGTAAACGGGGATAAAGAAACGCGTAATCTGGATACGCAGTTTTAAATAATTTCAGTCCTTTCAATAAGTTTGCAGCCGTCTTTAGAGTAGGTTGAAACAATATTTTTACCGTTATTTTTTGAATGATACAGTGCAGTATCCGCGGCATTAATAAGTGTTTTAGGGTCAACCCCGTCATAGGGATACTGCGCAACACCTATACTTGTGGTAGGTGAAATTGTAGTAGTTTCATTTGCTGCAACCGTAATTTTTGAAATATTTTTTCTTAAACGCTCAGCTATGACAACAGCGTCATCTTTTGTAGTTTCCGGCAATATTACGACAAATTCTTCACCGCCGTAGCGCGCCGGGATATCAATTTTGCGAACCGTTTCCGCTATGACGCGTGAGAGTTCTCTTAAAATCTGATCGCCGATTAAGTGTCCGTATGTATCATTTACGTTTTTAAAATTATCAATATCGAGCATTAAAAGCGACATATCACGCTTGTATCTTGCACAGCGGCGTATTTCATTTTCAAGCAGCGTATAAAAATGGCGATAAATATAGAGTTTTGTAAGTCCGTCTTTTGTGGCAAGCTCGTATAACTTTGCGTTGTCAATTGCAATAGCTGCCTGATTTGCAAGAGATGTCATAAACTCTAAATCCTTTTGGTTAAAGAGTTTACCGTTTTTCTTATTTGTAATGTTTATAACCCCTATTGCTTCACCCTTTGCAATTAAAGGCACGCACAAAAGCGAGTGGGTATTTGTTAAGATATCTTTTACGATAAACCTCGGGTCGGCAGAGCCAAGGTTTGTAATAATGGGCTTTCTCTCCAAAAATACCATGCCTGCAACGCCTTCGCCCGCTTTGATTTTGGAGCATTGAATAATGCCGTTATTGATACCTTCTTCTACCTTTTTGTCCTGCAAACCGTAGACAACCCGCACTTGCAGAGAGTTCTGCGAATAATCATACAGCATAAGCGAGCCTTTTTCCGCCTCCAGCGTGTCAATTGCCTTAGACAAAATAACCTGTAAAAGGCGTTTTAAGTCGTCAATGAAATTAACAGCCTGGGAAATATTATAAAGAATTGAAATATTATAAAGCGACTTTTGAAGCTTTATAATCTCATGCTCTTTTTTAAGGTCATTTAAATATTTGCCTATTATAGGCTCTACATAATCAAAAGCAATGTCAAGCATTTGCCTTTGCTCATCCGTAAGGGATTTAAAAGTATCACTCAAACCTATAAAACAAAAACACACGGGAACGCCGTTTGAAAAAAATGCTCTTAAATACTTGGGCTTAAGTTTTTCAAGTCCGTTCTTTTCCCAAAATGAAGCATACAAAATATCGCCGTGTTCATTTCTTGCATCGACAATTTTTCCTTCATTTATTGCACTTAAAAAAGCTTCGTTATCCTGCTCGGATTCAAAACACTCATCCGCACGAAGGTTTTGAGCCGTAACAACGCTTTTAAAAATCTGCCCTTCTAAAATGTAAAATGAGATATTTTCATTGTTAATAAGTTTAACAATGTAATCAGACAATTTTTTTAAAAGGTCATAAACACCAAGAGCCTGGTTAGCAATAGTACTTATATCAAACATTCTGCTCAGGTGAACGACATTATTTTCAATATTTGAGATTTCGTTATTGTTTGACATTGTTGCCCAAATATACATTCTGGTAATATTATAAGATAACATGTGGTAAAATACAATTTTCACCACCCTTAAAATACACAATTCGGAGGATAAATTGAGCGATATTTGTAAAAATTGGACGCAATGGCTTCAAAAGACGCGTTTTGCACACATGAACGAAGAGCAAATACAACAAACATTTCGCTGGCTCTTTGCAATAAGAGATGTTGTGATTTCAAAAGCAGACATTAAAAAAGCGGACAAAATAATAGATATAGGCTGCGGAAGCGGACTTTTGGGTTTTGGAGTAATAGAAAAATTCAAAGATGACGTTGAAATAATTTTTTCGGATAAATTTGAAGACTGTCTTGAAGAATGCAAAAAACTCCTGGGCAAATGCGACGTAAAATACAAAGCTTCTTTTCTGCAAAGCGACTGCCTTGACATCAAACTTCCGGATTGCAGTGTGGATAAAGCCATGACACGCTCGGTGCTCGTACATATTGTCGATAAACAAAAAGCAATAAATGAAATTTGCCGCATACTTAAAAAAGGCGGCATTTACAGCGCCTTTGAACCTATTATAAAATCAAACACAAGATATCACGAACTCACAAACCCTGATGAAATCACGGACTGGCAGACTTTTAAAGAGGCAGAGGACGAATTTATGTCCGACATGAATGATCCTCTTGTAAACTTTGATGCGCAATCAATTGCAAATAATCTCGATTTAGCTGGATTTTCAGACGGCGATGTAGATGTATGTGATACCCCCTCCACATATATTGCAACAAAAAATTCAATTAAGCAGTGGTTTATGAGCGCTCCTAGCCCGGACAGACCTACCTCTAAAGAGAGATTTTTAAAATACTTTGATGAAGAAAAAGTAAATAATTACATTGAAGAAATGCAAAATGCGCTTCACAATAAAATGATAACTGTTAATTCAAAAACCGTTTTTATAAGAGCAACAAAATGAAAAAAAGGAAATGCCAAGGCTGCAAAGAATTAAAGGACGCTAATTTAATGCATAAAATTACGCGCGAATTTAAAAGCGGCAAACTCTACCTTAATCCCGGCCCGAAAGTTTTGGGCAGAAGCGCCTATGTTTGCAAAAACAAAGAATGCATAAAAGAATTTTTAAAAAGAAAAACTCTTAAAAAAGTGCTAAAGACAAATGAAACATCACAAATAGAACAAGAGCTTTTAAAAATCATTATTGAGGGTTAAAAGTACATCTTGCGGATAAACCTCATTTATCACTTCACCTGTCGCGCTTACCACGCAAAATTCAACCGGAGAATTTTTTTCAAGGCCCAAATCCTTGTATGATATTTTAATTTCAATTACGTCTTTATAGGCGTATTTATCATGTTTCATAAGAACCATTTTCCAAATCCCGCCCTGAACAGCAGTACACAAAACGGGAGGCAGAAGGTCTTTTTTATTAAAAGCAAACATGACTTCATGAGAAAAACTGTTTTTTAAGGTCGGATAAATATTATTTGTCCTTGAAATCACTCTGACCGGAGAAAAGGCGCCCTGGAGCGTGCTTCTTATGTATATATGAATTTGATTTTTAATAAAATGGTTGCTTTTTGAAACGGTTTGACGGTTAACTTCAAATTTAAAATACAAATTTTCACTGTCACAGCCGTAATATATTCCCTTTATTGATTTAAGCTTTGAAAAACTCGGGGAGTCAGGCAAAAAGATATAGCCGGAATTATCCCATTCATCCTTTTGGATTTCAAGTCCGTCGATTTCCGGGCTTATATGCCCGACAGCCTGCCTTATAGGTTTTCCGACCATTGAAATCAAAGGAACATTAAGATGATCAGGCGAAGGAACATTTAAAAATCTGTATACGTTTTTCAGTCTTTCGCGGAAAATATGGTCAAAAAGCGCATCTCTTCCGGATTCATTAGGCTCGCCATACCACCAGAACCAATCCGAGCCTTCTGTAACCAAAATTTCCTCATGCGCTTCATGAATTGCTTTATTTGCCCTTGCTTTTTCAATATTTGTTTTTGCTTTTGAGAGCATATTTTTTGAAATTTTTTCAAAGCTCTCTTTAGCCATATTCAAATAGTTCCATGCAACGTTTTTTGTAGGCTCGCCAACCCAGAGTTCAAAATTTCTGTTTATCCAGGAGCCGGATGCAATTTTTTGAAGTTCTTCCGGTTTTGATTTATTTACAAAATCACTTACCAGAGTTGTTTCAAGGGTGTCGTCTTCTTCTATCAGGCGATATAAGGTATTTAAAAAACTATCGCCGTCATCACTGTATGTTTCCCAGCAATTTTCACCATCCATTGCAATTGTTAAAAGGTGATTTTCTCTCGGCGAGTTTTGAAGTTTGTTTTGTATTGTTTTTATCTTTTCATAGAGGTCATTTGCCGCAACTTCACCTTCGCAGCTTCCGTAACCAAAACCCACGAGATTTGCAAAAAACGAATCCGCAAAGATAATATTTGTTTTTTTTCTGTCTTTTTTAAAAGCATAATTCACGCACAGGGCAAAAGGATCCTCCAGATTTCCTTCAAAATCCCTTGTGAATTCGCGTCCTATGCTGTTTGAAAGTATTCCTTCATCCAAAACAGTCCAGCCGACATTAAAATAAGAAAGAAGATTAAGAGTTTTTTTGCTCACGCACTGTTCCGAAAGCCACAGGCCGCGCGGACGTTTCCCGAATACTTCTTCAAATCTGTCTAATGCGCGTCCGACCTGCTCTTTTGCATCTTTTATCCCGCCTATAATATTCTTTGGCAGATTTTCTTCATAAGGATAATCATTTTCACGTATATTTATCAAAAGGGGCAAAATCGGATGATAATAAGGGTTTGTTGAAATTTCTATTCTGCCTTCATCTTGAAATTTTTTATAGGTCGGAATGATATCTTTAATTATTTGCAGCTGTATATCATAGATTTTTTGCCTGTCTTCAAGCGTAAAATCCTTTTGTTTATTTAAAAGATAATCAAGCCCTTTGTATGTGTATCTAAATCTTTTATCAATCCAGCACAGGGTAAAATTTGCCATTATATCGGCATAATCCTGGTTGCTAAAACTGTTAATAAGTTCTTCTTTGGAATTGCAATTATTCCTTCTTTCGCTTAATTTTGCGTAATAAGGACGTGCAAGGAGCATATTTGAATAATTTACGTCAAAAAAATTCTCCAAAATAAAGAGCTTATCTTCATCATCGAGCTTTTTTATATCATCAAGCATTAAACCCAAATGCATGTCCTTTGCGCCATTTGCATATTTTTCTATGGAATCCAGCAAAACCGGCGAAATGTCAAAATTAAGTTTAATTTTCTTGAAATCCTGAAGTCTTAAGAGCATATCAAGATAATCTTTTGTTGCATGCAGGCGCACCCAAGGCATAAGAAATCTTGAAGAAGGATTTTCTTGATAAGAAGGTTGATGAAAGTGCCAAACAAAGGCTATATTCAGCTTTTTACCCATTAGTTTACTCTTAAACCGTAACTACAACATTATACTAACTAAAAAGCCCACTCGAAATGGGCTTTTTAGTTGATTTATTTGTTAATTAAAGAAATTAATCCCGCGAATTTGATTTTGTAATAATATCATATAATTCTTTTAGCGCAAAAGCACCGGCCACAACGGAGGTAAGCGCCATAGCAGCAATTTTAACACCTTTTGCACCTTTATGATTATTGACAAAATCCGCTATTTTACCGCTTGCTTTTGTGTAACCTTTTTGCGTTGCACCTATAACGGTCTTAAAACCGTCAAGAACTTTTGAACCTGCAAACGCTGCGCCTTCTTTTATTTTGCCTCCCAATTTTTTTACTGCATCGGGTATATTTTTTACAATATTTTTAACAAATCCTGCTGCATTTGACAGACCGTTTTTTAAAGCGGCACCTTTTGATTTTGCAGCCGTTTTTGCCGCGCCGTTAATATTATTTCCGAATGAAACATTATTTGCTCTCGGTACCTGGCGTCTGCCAAGTGTAGGGCTTGCATTAATTGCCTGAATGTTCATTTTATTTTCCTTTCAGTTATTTTTTAAAGTTCTGTCACTATTTCAGCGCCCGGTAATGCGTTCATCACTTTTGTAATGTCGCGTACCGCATCTTTAAGCGACAATTCTTTTTGTGTATCATCGGCTATGTCACCCGCTTCGCGGCCGGCCAAAAGTGCCGCACCGACTGCAATTGTAGTATCTGCAACATCGCCTCCGGTTTCAATGCCGACTTTTTTAAGAGCGTCTAATACACCCTGGGCCTTTTGTTCACCGAAAACTTTTGTTATGCCGGCTTTTAATAATTTACCGTCGCCTCTTTGTGCAAGTTTTGAAGCATCTTTTGACATTTCATCGGCAACATCGCTCATATTTGTAATTTTTAAGCGGGAACCGATATTTCTAAAATTAGCGGCAATTTTACCGGTTGCACCCGATATACCTTTACGAAGTTTAGGGGCAACTCTTCTGAAAGAAACAGTGGCAGCCGCAAAACTTATGCCTGATACCAGTGCATTTATCACCGCTCTTCCTGTTTTTGTTTTTTTCAATTTACCATCAAGTACATCCGCCACAAGTACGGGATTAACATCAAAATCGCCGGGCTGCATATTTTCAAGCGCCTGCGCTCTTGCTTCCAGTGCCTCCGGTGTTATCATCCTTCTTCTTTCGGGATAATAACCTTCGGCTCTTGAAATCGGTATGTCTTGTATTGAGTTCATATTTTACTCCTAACCTTGCACTTAGAGGAAAATGCGTAAAGATTTTTTTTTGCTTATTTGATAAAAATTTTTCAAAAAAATTTACAAAACTTTACACACCTGCCAACAAGTCTGAAATTATTATACAACAATGTATCTCTAAGTAAAATACTTTTTATCGGCTATTTCATCGGGCAAAAATTGCTGATAAACATCGGGAGCGCTGTGGGTATAAATATAGCCTTCGCCAAAACCGTACTTTGAAGCATCTTTATAGTGCGCATCCCTTAAATGCATGGGCGGATTAAAATCAAGCCCGTTTTTAATATCCGCAATAGCCTCATCAACCGCGCATATTGCCCTGTTTGTTTTTTTTGCGCGCGCGACAAACTCTGTTGCCTGCGCAAGTGCTATGCGCCCTTCCGGCATTCCGAGGTGCTCAACCGCCCTCAGTGCTGCTTCCGCAATTAAAAGTGCGCGAAAATCAGCATTTCCGACATCTTCTGATGCCGTAACAAGGAGTCTTCTTGCAATAAAGCGCGGATCTTCGCCCGATACAAGCATTTTTGCAAGGTAATAAATTGCAGCGTTGGCATCAGAGCCGCGGAGGGATTTTTGATACGCCGAAGCAAGATCATAATGCTCGTCAATCCCGTATTTTGCCGTCCTTTTTTGAAGGAGTGCTTCAATTATGTCTTTTGTAATTTCTCCTTTTGTTGCAAAGTATGAATTTTCAACCGTATTCAGCGCAAACCTTGCGTCCCCGCGCGATAATTTAACAATTGTTTCAACTGCTTCTTCGCTGACCTTTGCACCCTGTTCGGGGTAGTTTTTTAAAAGGTAATCATAACCTTTTTGTACTATTTTTTGAATGCTTAAATCATCAATCGGACTTAGAATTACTACCTGAGCGCGCGATAAAAGTGCAGGTATAACCTGAAAAGAGGGGTTTTCCGTAGTTGAGCCCATAAGGTGGAAAGTGCCGTTTTCAATATGCGGTAAAAGCGCGTCCTGCTGGGTTTTAGAATATCTGTGAATTTCATCTATAAAAACAATTGTGCGTACACCCGCTCTGAGCGCTTCTTTGGCTGATGTTACCGCGTCTTTTACGTCTTTTACGCCCGAAGTTACCGCGGAAAGCTCTATGAAATTTGCATTGTGATGGTTTGCAATAAGGCGCGCAAGGGTAGTCTTCCCGCACCCCGGAGGCCCCCAGAGGATAAAAGAAAAAAGCCTTTTTGCTTTTATTAAATTATATATAGGCGAATTTTGCGAAATTACATTCGTCTGTCCCAAATACTCATCAAGCGTTTTTGGGCGCAAAATCTCAGCCAGCGGCATTTGTTTGTTACTGTCTTCTAGCGCGTCAAATAAATTCATAGTATAATTTTACCATGCTTAAAAAATTTTTTTTATTAATATTATTTGCGGCATTTTGCGCATTCGCTGCGGCAGGCGGATACTATTACCATAAGAAATATGAAACACGCAAAAAAGAATTTACCGTCTGGACAATACAACTTAAGCCTGTTGCAACGGAAATTATGGAAGAAAATATTTCTTTCTTCAAACAAATTCACCCCGGTATAAAAGTCAACTGGGTTGACATTCCCATAGCCGAAGCCCAAAAAAGAACTCTTGCTGCGGTTTTGGGCGGCAATCCTCCGGATTTAATTAATTTAAACCCTGACTTTTCGCTCATACTTGCGCAAAGGGGTGCTCTTGAATACTTTAGCGAAGAAGAAGGGAAAAAATTCTCGAAATCCGCACTTGATATATTGAGATACGACGGGAAAATTTTTGCACTGCCTTTTTATGCCACAAGTTCAATTACTTTATACAACAAAGCACTTTTTAATGCCTGCGGGTATTATAACGTACCGCGCACTTATGAGGAACTTGCAGCAATAGCGCCGGATTTAAAAAAATGCGCAAAGACATACCCTTTTGCCATAAATTTAAATGAAAACGATTCTCTTGCAAAGATTTTAAACAAATACGGCGTAAACACTTTTGAGAGTGAAGACGAAATTCAAAAGGCGATTTTTGTATATAAAATGTTCAATGAACTGTACAAAAACAATCTCATTTCAAAAGATACCCTTACCATAACACATCGCGAGGCGGCTGAAAAATACATGTCAAACAGCACGATTTTTGTGGTTCTTGGGTCAAATTTTTTGAACATGGTAAAAGAAAACGCACCCGAAACATACTCTAAATCAGACATAAGCGAACAGCTTAAATCAAAAGACGGTGCTTACGATGTGGCACTTATGAATTTTGTAATCCCAAAATACGCGCGCCATAAAGTTTTGGCGCATGAATTCGCCCATCTTTTAACGGATAAAGAAAGCCAGCTCAAGCTTGCAAAGCTCACAAACGTAATACCCGTTAATAAAGAAGCGCTTAATGATGAATATTTCAAAATCTGCACCGGGGATTTAAGCACAAAAGCACGCTGCACAAGCATAAAACAGCTTGAAAATTCCGGCAACAGGGACTTTGGCGGGCAAAATAAAAAAGAAATTAATGACGCGATAAACAAAACCGCGGAAAAAATTCTGCTCAACCCGTCAATTACCGATGAAGGACTTGAAAAAGAGGTAAGGGCTCTTGCCAAAAAAATTAAAGAGCTTAGAGCCTAGCTTTTTCGCCGCTTTTAATTTTATCCAGAGTTTTTTTGGAACCTTCATGTTCTCTTGAGAGTTCAAGCACAAACTCAATTGCATCCACATCGCGTCTTATAGCATCTTTTAGCGACATAATCTCCTGATAACTGAGCTGTTCGACTTTTTTGGGATCGCTAAATTCAAAAACTTTTTTAAAATTTTCCTGTGCTGCACTATCATAGCCCGGCAGTTTCATTTTATATGAATACCACTTGTGAAACTGATGTGACATAACATAAATATTAAGCGGTAAATCCCTCAAAACAAACATTTCCGGTGTCTTAGAGGATATTTTTTTATTTAGCAAAAGATTTAAATAAAGTGCTTCAAATCCGCTTTTAGGGGTAATAAAACCTTCTTCCTCTTTTACATAGGATAAAATTTTATCCGCATAAGGATTTTTTATAACTTTTGTTCCCGATTTTTCCACATATTCAAGAAGTTTCTCGGGCGTTTTTATATTCTTTTTAACAAGCGCCTTAACGTTTTCTTTCATCAGGCGCATTTTCTCGCGTGTTTTTAAATCAAAAGACACCGTTGCAAAAGATGTAATATGCGAACTTGTCGTACCGTTTTTATAAGAATACAGATTTTTTCCGGCGTTAAAGTGCGCTTTTTTCTCCTGCATGTTAAATATTAATTTTAAAAATATTTTCAAAAACTTCCTCATACTATTATTAAAACAATTTTGTGTTAAAAATTGCTACAAAAAATTATTTTATGGGAAAATAAAATTTTTCACGGGTTTTAACAAAGCGAGAGCCAAGGTTATGAAAATAAACTCCCTGAACAACGATATAAGCTATCAAGGACGCAGCAAAATTGTAAAAAACATAAAGCACGCTGCGGGGGAATGTTTTGCAAAAATTGACAATATAGGCGAAGGAACAAATATAGCCCTTGATTTTCTGGGTAAAGCAATACTTGTGCCTGCGGTTATCCTGAGCGTTTCAAAAGAGGACAAAGAAACAAAAGAATACTCGGCAATTAAAAACCCCATTGCCGCAACTTTACAGCTTATGATGGAAGCTCCGATTTTAATGTTCGGGTCAAAATTTGTGGGCAAACTTGCAAACGAAGGCAAACTTGACCCTGTTGCCGCTGATATAGGCAAACTCAAAAAAAACGGCAAAATTAACCCGGATGCAAACCAAATTTTATACAATGAAAAAAAAGCTAAAAACACTTTTTTATATCTCGCAGAAAGAGCGGCAAAACATGATGAAGAATTTGAAAAAAGTACGCGCGGATTAATTAAAAAACTTGAAGAAGGCACTCTTAACAAAGAGTTAAAAAGAGAATTTACAAATGCGATTGAGAAAATTGCTAACGATATAGATAAAAGAAATGTATCGGCAGCATTAAACGGTTATGACATAACCCAAAAAAGGCTCTATCACTTACAAAACAGGGTTAGCTTCCTTATGGCAATAATTCTCACCCCGCTTTTGTGCAAAGCGGAGGATTTTTTATTCCCCAAAATTACCAATTTAATAATCAAACAACCCAAACAGCAAACACAAAAAAGTAATATGATTACTCTTCAGGGCTTTAAAAACCTCATCAAAAAAGGAGGTTTAAATGCTTAGTATAGTAGAAAACAGGCTTAATCGCTTTGCAAATTCTTCCGTTGTAAAAAGACATATAAATAAATGTATAAACAAACAAGATTTTCTGACAAAAACCCTTCTTGTAACAAGCATTTCAAAAGACGTTTTTGCCTATGCTCTTCGCGTTCACAACACTATGAAAAACGACGAAATCCCCAAAGACAAAAGGTCATTTGTTGCAACCATGGATGCCGTTACGGGAATTACAACCGCTGTTGTACAGTTCGGAACGGGGCTTTTAATAGGAAATGAAAAAATTCAAGGGGCTATCTGTAAAAGGCTTTTTAGCGAGTTAAAAAACGAGCCGAAAAAATTTGAACAGGCAAGCAAAGGCTTTAAGACAATATCGACCCTTATCGGAGCAACTCTTTTTGCAAAAAGAATTCTTGTTCCGCTTATTGCAAGCCCGATTGCAGGATATATTGAAAACAAACACAATCAAAAGAGCAATTCGAAATAACTTTTTGTTTTAATTTAAATATGACACAACAAATTAACCCCACAGCTTCAAATATGACTTTTACCCCGCCAAAAGTCGGCGTGGTAACACCTTTGCCCGGAAAAATAAACGGAAATATCTCAAAAGATACTCTTGATATTGTAAATGCGCAAGTACCCAAAGAGCTTAGGGAAGCGGGAATAAAAAAGAAAAAAAGTCCGATTAACATAATTAATTACATGTGGCTTGGAGTAGGCGCAATTTGTGCCGCAATAAGCGCAAGTGAATTTGCGAAACTCATCAAAAAGCATTAATTCTGTTGCAATATTTAAAAAGCCCCAATATAATATTGGTATTAAGGTATAAAAAGGCGGATTTATGAAAATAAAACAGGCGTTTACACTTGCGGAAGTTTTAGTCACATTGAGTATAATAGGCATTATCGCAGCTATTACAATACCTTCGCTCATTATAAATGTTGATCTTGACAGAAAACAGGCGGAAGCTATTATCAAAAAAACGTATACAACTTTTAACGATGCGACAAAACAGATAGTAATGCTTGAAACAACATCTCATAACATGGGCTCTGTCGGTTGCGCGGATGCTAACTGTATAAGAGATTTATACGGAAAATACGTTTCATATTTAAAAACTTGTAACTCGGATGCACAGGCAACCTGCCTTGACGGCGCAGAAGCAACATCACAGGATTTAAAAACCTCAATGCTTTTGGAACCGGCTTTTGCGGCCGACCCAAGCTCAAGCCAGGATGCAACTCCGGTTGATTTTTCTTCAAAATCTCTTGCTGTCTTGGCGGATGGCACTCTTGTCGGCTTTAAATACGACAGCACCTGTAAGATGACAACAAAATCCATTATAGAATATGAAGGAACGCCGGTTGATGTTACAAAAAGCTGTGTTTCAATCGCGGTTGATACAAACGGCGCAAAAAGTCCTAACATGATTGGCAAAGACAGATATCAATTTGCAATAGGCAAATTGGGGGTTAAATTTAAAGCCCAAAACGTTTCAACAACGCCATAATAAATTTAAATTTTAAACCCCCTCACCTTTTGGATAAGGGGGTTTAAATTGCCTTTTTGATATTTATACAAGGGGTTTCATTGATTCTCTGTAAATATTTTCGACTCTCTCTTTTGTTGCTTCATTTGGAGCAATGGCTAAAAGTCCGTCAAGAGATGGTGTCGTAAATGCAAGGCTTGTAAGCTTTTCCACATCGTTATTGCTATAGCCCATATCGGAAAGCTTTTCTTTTACTCCCACTTCAAAAAGCCATTTTTCAACTTCCTCTGCGGCCTTTTGGGCTTCGCTTGCCTCTCCTTTAAGATTGGGCGCAATAGGTTCTAAAATATCCGCCAGAGTAGCTGCTTTATCCGGATAAATCGTCTTAATAACGGAAGGCAGAAGGATTGCAAGTCCAAGACCGTGTGATAAATCGTGTTTTACGGCACTTAGCGGGTGTTCGAGCGCGTGAGTGTAGTGTAAAAGTCCGTTATCAAAGCATATACCGCCCAACAGTGCAGCATACATCAAGAAATATCTTGCTTCAAGATCATCCGGATTTTTAAGAGCAAGAGGCAAATATTTTGCCACAAGCCTTATTGTTTCTTTTGCAAGTGTTGCGGTGTAAGGAGATGCAACTTTACTTGTTGCGGCCTCAATAACGTGGTTTATCGCATCTATTGATGTATACATTGTTTGTTTGGGGCTTAATTTTATGCAGACTTTAGGGTCGTCAATTGAATAAGAAGGATAAATGCAATCATATGCAATTGCGGGTTTAAAGTCTTTTTTTACAACGGTTGCAACGGCAAAACGGTTTGCTTCCGTTCCGGTGCCGTGGGTTAAATTAACCGCAACAAGGGGAACTGCGCTTTCAGGCGCAAATTTATACTCATAAAGTTCATCCGCGGTTTTATTTTGATATTTTTCATCCATTAAAATAGCAACGCTTTTGCCGGTGTCAATGGGTGAGCCGCCGCCGATTGCAATTACAGCCTTTGCGCCAAAATCAAGCGCGATTTTTTTAGCTTCGTCAATCCCGTCAGTTGTAGGATTAGGAGTTACTTTATCATAATTTACATAACCGACGGAATTGTCTTTAAGCGATTTTTCAATAATATCCCAGGCACCTGTTGCCTTATAGGCATTTTTACCTGATATAACAATAACTTTATCGACGCCTTTTGATTTTAAATCTTTTAAAATGTCGTCAATTTTATGCATTGCACCGACGCCGAAAAACACTTTTGCTCTTGAGATAATCTCTCTCACTTCGTTAATGTTAATGTCTTTTTCCCACATATGTGACTCCTTTATAAAATACAAGATTAGTATAGCATTTTTTTTAACTTTTGTAACAAAAAATCCGCTTTAAAGTTTTTACTGTTTAAAAAAATCTTTCAGGAGCGTATTAATAATAAATATTCTTTAGGAAGTTTAAATGAAAATAAATTTTATCGCAAATACCGGCATTACAAGAACTTTTGGAAATAACGAAAACAAAAACAGCATTGCAAAGCAAAAAACGGAAGCGCAAAATAATGTTTCAAGTCCTATTCTTAAGCCGTTGTATTATCAAAGATATCCCCTTGCAAGCACCAAAGATATGCTCGAAATTGAAAAAGTTATCCAAAAAATGCAAGAGGGCGGCCCTTATGAAAATGACCCCATATTGCAAAACATTAAAAGAATAAAAGAAGAAAAAGAATTTAAACAGGCGCAAAGTCCTTTTTTAAAAAGGGTTGAAATGCTGAAGAAAAGCAGTAAAGCTACGTTTGATATGGAAAAAATAAAATCCATAATTCTGCCCTCTAAAACCAGAGTAAAACTGCGCTCTTTTGAAGATTCCGATAAAAAATACACTCTTGACCGATATCAAAGTGAAGCGGTCGAAGCTTTTAAAGAAGGTCAAAGCGTCATTGTCACCGCGCCTACAGGCTCCGGCAAAACACTTATCGCGCAATACGGAATTGACGATACATTGAAAAAAGGCAGGAAAATAATTTACTTATCTCCGCTCAAAGCGCTCAGCAACGAAAAATTCGTTAAATTTTCGGAACAATTCGGACAATACGACGCCGAAGGAAACTTTTTAAATTCCGATAATGTCGGGATTATAACGGGCGATGTCGTAATTAACCCTGATGCGCAACTTCTTATTATGACAACGGAAATTTACCGCAATATGGTAAATATGGAAGATGAAAAAACAACAGCCCTTGCCTTTAAAGATTTTGACGCGGTAATTTATGATGAATTTCACTATCTGAACGACCCTGACAGGGGCAGCGTCTGGGAAGAATCGGTTATCTATACCCCAAAACATATGAAGCAGATGATGTTGTCCGCAACCGCTTCAAATGCTATGGAAATTGCCTGTTGGATAAATTCAATTAACCCGTCAATAAACGTACATTTGACAAATGTTCCGGAAGAAGAAAGATATGTGCCATTGGATGAATATGTTTTCGGAATTGAAAAAGACAAAGGTCATACCATAAAACGGCTTTTTACAAAATACATAAACCCCGACAAACTCAAAGACACATTGAGCGACAGAGCCCTTCAAACGACAGAAGAGCTTGAAGCACTATGGGACGGAAAAGATTTTATAAGTATATTAAAAGAACAGCCGCAGATAAACGGGCGCATAAACGCGCAGGATTTTTGCGATACTTTAACAAGGGAAAAAGGACTCAGCAGAGAAAAGGCACTGCAAATTGCCTATGTATTATCTGACAACGATTTAAAACGGACAAACGACATAAGACTTGAATACAGCAAGAAAAATCCTGCAATACCCCAGCTTTTAAAAATTCTCGTGGAACAAAATAAAACTCCGGCACTATTTTTCGTATTTTCAAAGAAAAGATGCAGAAACAAACTTGACGAAGTTTCGTCAAAATTGGGCACTCTTTTAACTCCGGAAGAGTCCAAAAAGGTCTTGGACAGCGTAAATGAAGCAAAAGAACAAGGGGTTTATCTGGGCGAAAATTTTGACACGGAATATCTTCCAAAGCTCCTTATGGGCTATGCACTGCACCATGCCGGAATGCTGCCGGCGTATAAAAGTCTTGTCGAAAAACTTTCCCGCGAAGGGCTTATAAAAGCCTGTTTTGCGACGGAAACAATGCTTGCCGGGATTAATATGCCCTTTAAAACAACGGTATTTACCTCTGTTGAAAAATTTGACGGAAGAAGACAGGTTGAAATCAGCCCGACAGTTTATAAACAAGGCTCCGGAAGAGCAGGCAGAAGGGGAATTGATGACATAGGAAACGTCATAATATGTCCGGGCAATTCGGATGATTTTTCAAGATTTAAATCAATAATATCCTCAAACGACACAAAAATAAGAAGTTCGCTCAAACTTTCATACGCCGGACTTCTGCAAAAATCCAGCCTGAATAATCTTAGTGATTTCCTGGAAAAAAGCTTCTTTACTTATCAGGCAAATGATCCGAAAAATACAAAAGACTCTAAAAAAGCCCTGAAAAACAGCTATATAAGCTATCACAGCAGCTCAATCAAGAAAATCAAACAAGAAGCCAAAAGAAAATTAAATTACCTCAGAGAAAAAGGCTATGTTGAATACGAAAATGAAAGGTACAACCTCACACAAAAAGGCGAAATGGCAAAAAGTGTGTACGGAATTAACCAGGTGCTGTTTTGCGAACTCATAAGCAACCCGCAATACACCAAAGATTTAACACCCGAAGAACTTGCGGCGCTAATGGTTATTTTTGCCGACGTTAAAGACGACAAGCCAAGAACCACTTTTAAAGACAACATGGAAGATTTGGCCATAAAGCTCAGCCCCGCGCTTGATTTGGCCGAAGAAATCACAAAAGAACAAAACAGAAGAAAAATTGATGACCCAATAAAAATGAGCACAAACCTTGTTCCGGCGATTTTAAAATTTGCATATATGCCGGATAATGATGAACAAGATTGCCTGAATTTGTGGAAAGAAATTTTTGAAGATTTAAAATCCCAATACATAATAATGCATGAGGGCGACCTTTTAAGGGTATTCAACAGTACAATTGACCTTTTAAAAACGATAAACGAAGTAAGCGACAACCCCGAACTTGCAAGAAAGGCCGCTTTAGCGGTTAAATCCCTCAAAAAACCGCCGCTCACCGACATTTTAAAATACGAGCTGAATATTAAGTAAAAAGATTAAACCCGCCCTTACAAAGCAAAGGCGGGTTTAATCTTAAAATTCCGTTTTAGCCTATAACAGGCGCAACAAAAGTCCTTGCCGCAAGTTCTCTGTCTAAAAGCAAAAGTGCTCTGGGGTCGTTTTGTGCAAGTTTTAAATTGCCCAAAACGTTTGATACGTTTGCCTCTTCTTCCACTTGTTCTTTTATATACCAGCCAAGAAGCGAAATTGCGGCGCGGTCTTTTACATCTTCGGCAACCTGTGTCAAATCATTAATCAAAGATGTAACGTATTTTTCATGTTCCAAAACTTTTTCAAAAACTTCAATTGCGTTTGAAAATTTAAGTTCAGGCTTATCAATACTCATAAGCTCAACGCTTCCGCCGCGCTCAAAAACGTAATTGTACAGACCCATTGCATGCGACAATTCTTCCTGTACTTGTACATACATCCAGTTTGCAAAGCCTTCAAGATTTTCTTCCTTAAAATAAGCCTGCATTGCAAGATACAAATAAGCGCTGTAAAGTTCTTTGTTTATTTGTTCGCAAAAAGCCTGCTCTAATTTTTTATCCATAATCATACCTCCAAAATATTTTTTGCATGTGTATTTTAACACAAATTTTAAAAATATAATCATCACTGAGGCATTTTGTGCACGCGAAATTATTATCTGATGAAATCTAAAAATCAATTATGACGCTATTAGGTCAGTCAGGAAGGAAATCTGCCTAATCTAAAAATATAATACGCCTTATTTTAAGGCTTTCTTTACAGATTTTACATAATCGCGCACTTTTTCTGCGGCATTTTTACCATATTGCGCAATAATTCTTACAATGCCGGAGCCTGCGCTTATTCCGTCGCAGAATTTTGCGGCTTCTTTAATTTCTGCTTCCTCAGGTTCGCCAAAACCTATAACAACCGGCGCATCGCTTACTTTCTTTATTTCTTTTACGATATCTTTAAGCTGCGCCATATTTGCACTGTTTGTACTCCAGGAATCACCGGGCGAAATAACGTAGATAAAACCATTTGCACAGCAGGCAATTTTTTGTATGCGCTTAGCGGATGTCGGCGCAATTATTGGTATTAAATCTATTTCATACTTATCGGCGCTTATTTGCACTTCTTCCTTTTCTTCATAGGGCAAATCCGGGATTATAACCCCCTGTACACCGATTTTTTGACACATTGCAAAGAAAAGCTCATAACCGTAATTAAAAATCGGGTTTAAATAAGTCAAAAAAACGACAGGCACCTGTGTTTCTTTTCTTATTTGCGATACAAGCGAAAAAACCTTATCAAGGTTAACACCGTTTTTAAGCGCTCTTTGTGTTGATGCTTGAATTACTTCACCTTCCGCAATAGGGTCGGAAAAAGGTATGCCTATTTCAATTATGTCCGCGCCTGAGCGTACCATCTCAAGAATATATTCCCCGCTTGTTTCAATATCAGGGTCACCCGCGGTCAAAAAACCGACAAACGCTTTATTTTTAAATGCTTCACTAAATTTACTCATGTATTTTTTTACCCCTGTATCTTGCCATGGCATAAGCGTCCTTATCCCCTCTGCCCGACAGACAGATTAAGACAATATCATCCTTTTTCATTTTCGGAACAATTTTTATTGCATGCGCTATGGCATGCGCGCTTTCTATAGCGGGAATTATTCCCTCAATACGCGATAAATACTCAAAAGCATCCACCGCTTCATCATCGGTTACGGGAACATACTGCGCCCTGCCGATTGAATGTAAATAGGCATGTTCAGGGCCTACCCCGGGATAGTCAAGACCTGCCGAGATTGAATATACGGGCGAAATTTGTCCGTCATTATCCTGACAAAAAATAGATTTCATCCCATGAAAAATGCCGAGCCTGCCTTTTGTAACACTTGCGGCATGAAGGCCGCAGTTTAAGCCCTTTCCTGCTGCCTCACAGCCAATTAATCCGACATCCGGATCATCTATAAAGTTATAAAATATGCCAATAGCATTACTGCCTCCGCCGACGCAAGCCATAACGGTATTTGGCAGCCTGCCCTCAGCTTGGAGTATCTGCTCACGCGCTTCTTTAGATATTATGCTTTGGAAATCCCTTACAATTGTGGGATAGGGGTGAGGCCCCATAACCGAGCCCAAAACATAAAAAGTATCCTCACATCTTCTTGCCCACTCGCGCATTGCTTCATTTACCGCATCTTTAAGTGTCATTGTACCGGACATGACAGGATGAACCTTTGCACCCAAAAGCTCCATACGATAAACGTTAAGCGCCTGACGCTCCGTGTCCTCTTTGCCCATATAAATCTCGCACTCTAAGCCCAAAAGTGCAGCCGCAGTAGCCGTTGCAACGCCATGCTGACCGGCACCGGTTTCTGCAATCACTCTTTTTTTGCCCATATATTTTGCAAGAAGCACCTGCCCCAAAACGTTATTAATCTTATGCGAGCCCGTATGATTTAAATCTTCGCGTTTAAGATAAACTTTTGCCCCGCCTAAATCTTTTGTCATATTTTTTGCAAAATACAAAAGGGAAGGGCGTCCTGCGTAATTTTTCAAAAGAAAATCAAGTTCGGAGCAAAATTTTTCATCGTTTCTGAATTTGTTGTATGAATTTTCAAGATTTATGATTTCGCTCATTAAAATCTCGGGGATGTATTGTCCGCCGTAAATTCCGAATTTTGTGCCAATCATTTTTATGCCTCAGTACTGACGAATTTAATTTATTATACTCTCAATATTGTAAATATGCAAAAACCATGCAAAAATAAATTTCTAAGGGAGGATTTTTTGTGGATAAAGAATTTTCAAACAAGGTAAATGTTTTAAAGGCTTTGGCTATTTTACTTGTGGTATCGGGGCATTTGGAATTTTCGCTCTTCGGTATGTTTACCCCTTATTCTTTTCAGCTTGCACTGTTTTTCTTCATTTCCGGATATTTATTTAAAGATAAATATTTAAATGACGTTTTTACTTTTATTAAAAGAAGAGTAAAAAGTCTTCTTGTGCCTTATTATTTATACAATACCTTCTATCTTTTGATAACGATTTTAATTGCACGCCTCACGGGAAAATTCTGGGGACAGCCGATAAGTCTAAAAAATTTCTTTATCACGCCTTTTTTAAACGGACACCAGTTTGATCTATCGTGCCCTTTATGGTTTGTTACACAGCTTTTTATGACAATGATTGTGTTTTTATTTTTGTTCAGAATGTTAAAAAAAATGTGTGATAATAAAATTTTTCACCTTATAATTTTTTCGATTTTAGGATTTTTTGCAATTCCGATGTCTAAAATCCTCACTCTTGACAGCGTTACACTTATTATTGTAAGAATAATGTTCTCACTTTTCTTTGTATATCTGGGATATTATTACAGAAATTACATTGAAGATAAAATAGATATTTTTACCCTTAAATGGGCAGGGGCAATAATTACGCTTCAGTCAGTTTTGTGGCTTTTTAACCGCGACTATGACCCCGAACATGGGATAGGTTTAAGCTATGTGCTTGTCTGGGCAAGGTTTGATGAACAACTTATAGTACCAATCATTAGCGCGCTAACCGGCATTTGGGCGTCATTGCTTGTTTTAAAATTAATTTATCCCTATGTTAAAGATTCAAAATTTTTCCGTTATATGGGTGAAACAACATATCACATTATGGCAAACCATTTGCTTGTAATGTATATAATAACCGCAATTTTCCTGTATATAAACAATATCCCGATTAGCGAACGGGCACGGCACGATATTTATTGGATTTACAATCCCGTACAGACAACTTACCTTTATTTTGTACTTACCATGGTAATTTCGACCTATAGCGGGGTTTGGCTTAAAAAAATTAAAAAGAAATTTTTCCCGAATTTTTAACGGTTAAATTCAAGGAAAAATTCTTTTAAAAATTTATATCCCTCAAGATATGAATTTGCATCAATCATTTCATCGTTTGAGTGCATATTTTTGATGTTTGCAATCCCTGCAAGTACGGGTTTGAACTGTTTTGAATATTTATTTCTTTCATTTGCGTAAATATGAGTTTCGGCACCCGCATGAAAAGAGCTTACATCAAGCTTTATACCCGTCCTTTTCGCTGCTTCGCGGCCTATGTTTATAAGAGTATTATCGTCCGATTTTTCAAAAGGTTTTAAATGCTCCGTTGTTTCAATTGTTATCTCAACGCCATTGCCGTATTGCTTTTTAATTTCTTCCGCTATGTTTTTATAGGCGTCGATTAATTCCTTTTCAAACCAAACATTTGAACTTCTTATTGAATAATGTGCACAGGCAAGGGTGTTTATGACATTATCCGTGCAGTTTTTCGCCATATATTCAATCGGATTTTTGGATTTTGCGGCACCTTTAAGAGTACGCTCCACTCCACCCGCCACAATGCAGCCTAAATTTGCCGATGTTACTATGCCAAGTTCATCTTCATTTATCACGCCGATTGGAGCCAATTTTACATAATCGGCGATGACTTTTGCCGCGTTAATTCTGTCTTTTTTGCCGATGTCTAAGCCGCTGTGCCCGCCGATTTTGGTTTTAACCGTAACATCAAGCTTTGTGTAGCTTGCTCCGGATACTTCAAACTTGCCAAGCTCGGAAGAATCAAGCACAAGGATATATTCGCTCTCTAAAGAAGAAAAATCAAGGTTATTTATCCCGCTCATACCCTGTTCTTCATCACGCGTAAATACAAGCTCCAAACCGCCGTGCGCCAAATTTTTATCCGCTGAAATTTCCTGTGCCAGAACAATTGCCGCGGCAATTCCTGCTTTATCATCCGCCCCTAATGTCCTTGTTTTATCGGTTTCAATGATATTGCCGCGAAAAACAATATTAACGGGAGTTTCATCGCCCACAACATCCATATGCGCGCTCAGCAAAAGAGGCTTTTTTGCTTTATCCGTGGGCGGCACAAAGGCGTAAACGTTACCGTAGTCATCCCTTCTTGCTTCAATGCCTGAGGCTTTTAAAATTTCCAAAATTTTCTCCCTCACATTATCCTCACAAAGAGAAGGAGAAGGGATTTTTGCAAGATCCACAAATGTTTCGATGAGTTTATCCATTAATACATCCTTACAACTTCTTTTACCTTATCCAGAACAATTTGGGCGTCTTTTTGTGCTTTTTGCGAACCTTCAAGGAGAATTTCGCGAACAACTTTTGGATTTTCACACAATTGACGGCGCTTTTCGCGAATAGGCGCAAGCAGTTCATTAACTCTTTTTGCAAGCTCTCTTTTACACTGTGCACAGCCGATTTGCCCCATGCGGCAAAGCCCTTCGATTTCTTCGATTTTTACTTCATCGGAAAAAATCTTCCAATAGTCAAAAACGACTTCGCAATCCTCGGGATGTCCGGGGTCATCACGTCTTAGGCGGCTTCTGTCCGTTATTGCACTCATAATTTTTTTGGTCGTTGTTTCTTCATCGTCCGAAATTTTTATATCATTATTAAAAGACTTGCCCATTTTATTGCCGTCAATTCCTTTCATAAGAGGAATTTGAGTCAACAGGGGCTCAGGCTCGATAAAAAAGTCTGTTTTATAAGTATTGTTAAAACGTCTTATAATATCGCGGGTAAGTTCTACGTGTGGAATTTGATCCACTCCTACGGGCACGTAATGCGCATTAAACATCATAATATCCGCGCTCATAAGTACGGGATAACCCAAAAGCCCGTATGAAACCTGCGCTTCGCTGTGCCCGCCTTCCCTGAGCGCCCGCGCCATATCTTTTAAGGTCGGGTCGCGCTCTACCCAGTTTTGAGGAGTTATCATGCTGAGATAAATGTGGAGCTGGGCAATTTGCGGCACCATAGACTGTACGTAAATTGTTGAGTGCTCAGGGTCAATTCCGCATGCAAGCCAATCAAGCGCAACATTTAAAACGTTATCGCAAAGGGTGTCCGTCGCGTCAAATTTTGTAGTCAGAGCATGCCAATCGGCAATAAAAAAATAGCTGTCATACTCGCTCTGCAACTTTTTCCAGTTTGCAAGCACGCCGAAATAATGTCCGAGATGTAACTTGCCCGTCGGGCGCATGCCTGATACTATTCTTTTTTTCTCTGTCATCTTATTTTTCAACCTCTTTCAATATTTTTAATGCTTCGTCGTAATCACTGAAAATCAAAAGCGCTTCCTGCGCCGCTTCTTTTGCCTTTTGTACTTCATTAAGCCCTAAGTAGCACCTTGCAAGATTGCATAAAAGTATATGATTTTTGGGAAAATCTTTTTTCAACTTTTCAAAAATGCCGCATGCCGCTTTAAAATCTTTCAGTTTTAAATACGATATGCCAAGCATATTAAGCACTTGTGCATCGTCTTTTGTAATGTTTAAAATATCTTCAAGTACTTCTTTTGCAATTTTGTATTTTTTCAAAGAAAAATAAACCTTTGCCATATTATAAAGCGCAATATAGTTTTTAGGATTAATTTTAAGCGCCTCTTGCAGCTTTTCAAGACCTTTGTCAAATTTTGCCTGTGCTATTAAATTCTCGCCCCAATGCGCAAGATAATCAGCATTTGTCTTATCCAGGGCAACGGATTTTTCATAATATTTATCCGCTTCTTCAAAATTATTTGTCTTATTCATCAAAACCGCATAGGCAAATGTAATATCCGGTTCACTTCCCTCCAGCTCAAGTGCCTGCCGAAGCTCGTCAAGCGCCCAATCCGTCATATTCATTTTTAAATATAAAAGTCCCAAATCCTTATGCACAAAGGGATTGTGAGGCTCAAGGGCAATGCATTTGAGAAAAGCATCTTTTGCATCTTCATAATTTTGCAAATTCACACAGCATAAAGCCAGATTGTAATATATTTCAACATCTACCTTGCCGCGTTTAACAAGCGAGTCTAAAATTTCAACAGCGGCCTCATTGCTTCCCGTAAGTCTTAAAAGGGCGGCTTCTTTTTTGAGCAAATCAACCCCGTTAGGATTTAATTTTAAAAGCTCTCTTACCGTTTTAAGCGCCTCATTATAATTTCTTATCTCCATAAGCAGCATAAGGAGATTGTTTTGAAAATTTGCTTTATCGGGATATATTGCAATAAGACTTCGATAAAGACTTATTGCAAGCTCGTAAATACCGGCGCGCCACGCACAATAAGCAAGAGTAGCCATAAGCGACACAGAAGGCTCTTTTTTATATGCTTTGTTAAAATAGTCAAAAGCCTCTTTATAATCGCCTTTTATCTGATATAAAACGCCAAGATTATAGTTTGTCATTGCAAAATCTTTGTCAAGCGCTCTTGCACCTTTTAAAACAAGCTCTGCATCGTCAAGCTTATTAAGTGCAATATAGCAGTTTGCAAGGTTATTTTGAAGCTGCAAATGCTCGGGGTGAAGCTCGATTGCTTTTTTAAGCGGCTCAATTGCTTTTTTATGCTCATTTAGCGCAATATATGCGGTTGCGATAAGGTAGTAAAAAAGATAGTCATCCTGTTTTACTTCAAGCACGGGCTTTAAAAGCTCTATGATTTTTTCATGGCGCCCTTGCTTAACATAAATTACGCTTAAATTTTTATACGCATCATAAAATTCTTTCCTTAATTTTATGACTTTTTCATACTCTTCAAGTGCCTTATCCTCAAAGCCAAGCTTGTCATCGCAATTTGCAAGATAAAAAAGTGCGGTTGCATCATCTTTTTGTAATTCAAGCACTTTTTTAAAGGCCGAGTGTGCTTTTTGATAGTCTTCCGTATTTATGTAACAAAGCCCGAGATTTTTAACAAACTCGGCATTATTTTCATCTTCTATGCAAATTTTTTCCAAAAGTACCGCTGCTTCTTTAAATTCGCCTTTTGCAATTAAATCTGCCGCCCGGTTTATAATTTCATTTTTGTTTTCCATGGTTATAATTATAGCAAAGAAAAGGTTTTTATGGTAGAATAGCGCTATATTTTATCAAAATTTGATAAAAACCGCAATGTTGAACTTTTAAAGTAATTGAAAAGGAGAAATTTTAATGACAACACAAAAACGTGTATGGCTTTTCAGAGAAGGCAACGCCGATATGCGCAATTTGCTCGGCGGAAAAGGTGCTAACCTTGCCGAGATGACAAATGCAGGTCTGCCTGTTCCCCCGGGGTTAACAATTACCACTGAAACCTGCATGGAATATATTAATTCTGGAAATAAAATGCCTGATGGGGTTATGGATGAAGTAAGGGCAGCCCTTAAAGATGTTGAACAACAAACAGGCAAAAAATTCGGCGACAGTGAAAATCCGCTTTTGGTGTCTGTTCGCTCGGGTGCAAGACTTTCCATGCCCGGTATGATGGAAACAATTTTGAACCTCGGCATGAACGACAAAACAGTTGAAGGTATGATTAAACTTACCAACAATCCCCGTTTTTGTTATGACTCATACCGCAGATTTTTAACAATGTTCGGCTCTGTTGCATGGGATATTGAAAGAACTAAATTTGAAGAATATATTGATAAAATTAAAGAACAAAAAGGTGTTAAACAAGATACGGAATTAAGCGCAGATGATTGGAAATCGCTCATCGAGCCTTATAAAGAATTAATCAAAAAAGAAACAGGAAAAGAATTCCCGCAAGACCCCATGATACAGCTTCAAGAAGCAATTGAAGCGGTATTCAGATCTTGGAATATTCCTCGTGCGGTTGCATATCGTAACCACTACAAAATCGACCACAGCTACGGTACAGCCGTAAACGTTCAAACAATGGTATTTGGCAACATGGGCGATGACTGTGCGACGGGTGTTTCATTCACAAGAAACCCTTCAACCGGTGAAAATAAGTTCTACGGCGAATATTTAACAAATGCGCAGGGCGAAGACGTTGTTGCGGGTATCAGAACACCCAAACCCATCAGCGAACTTGAAAACGAAATGCCCGAACTCTACAAACAGTACGTTGAAATCGCCAAAAACCTCGAAAAACACTACAAAGATGTTCAGGATATGGAATTTACGATTGAGCGCGGCAAATTATACGTTCTGCAAACAAGAAACGGCAAAAGAACTGCAGCTGCTGCGGTAAGATGCGCCGTTGAAATGGAAAAAGAAGGCATAATCACAAAAGAACGCGCAATCTCTCTTGTCGATCCTTACCAATTGTATCAACTCTTATTACCCTCTTTTGACCCCAAAGCCAAAAAAGAAGCTCACAAAATCGCTCAGGGTCTTGCAGCTTCTCCGGGTGCAGCTGTGGGTAAAATCGTTTTTGATACTGACGAAGCGGCTAAGCGTGGCGAAGCGGGCGAAAAAGTTATCTTAGTCAGAATTGAAACATGTCCCGATGATATCCACGGTATGATTGCTTCTCAGGGTGTATTGACACTTAGAGGCGGTATGACTTCTCACGCCGCAGTTGTTGCAAAAGGTATGGGCAAACCCTGTGTTGCAGGCTGCGAAGACTTAAAAATCGACCTTGCAAACAAAACTTTAACCGCAGGAGACGGCGCGGTTTACAAAGAAAACGACATAATCTCGCTTGACGGCGGTACCGGCGAAGTTATGGCAGGGGAAGTTAAAACTCACAGAGCGGATATGGACGAAAACTTTGAAACTCTGTTCAAGTGGGTTGATGAAACCAAAAAACTTGTGGTACGTGCTAACGCAGATACTCCGACTGACGTTAAAAACGCTGTTAAATTAGGCGCTCAAGGCGTTGGTTTGTGCCGTACAGAGCATATGTTTATGGACCCTGAAAGACTTCCTTGGGTTCAAAAAATGATTATCGCAGGAACCCCTGAAGCCAGAAAAGAAGCACTGGACAAGCTTTTACCGATGCAGTATCAAGACTTCGTTGATATGTTCAAAGCACTGAACGGACTTCCGATGACAATTCGTCTGCTGGATCCTCCGCTTCATGAATTCCTGCCGGATAAAGAAAGCTTAATCGAACAGGTTGCAACCCTTAAAGCTCAAGGCAAAGACTACAAAAAAGAAGAAGACCTGCTTCATGTTGTTGAAAACTTAAGCGAATCTAACCCGATGATGGGCTTAAGAGGGTGCCGTCTTGGTCTTATGTTCCCCGAGATTAACGAAATGCAGGTAAGGGCAATATTTACGGCTGCTTGCGACCTTAAAAAAGAAGGTATCGAAGTTAAACCCGAGGTTATGATTCCGCTTGTATCTCATGTCAATGAGCTTAGAATTGACCGCGAACTTTTAGAGCGCGTAGCCCGCGAAGTAATGGATGAAAAAGGTGTCGAAGTTGATTATATGTTCGGCACAATGATTGAAATCCCGCGCGCGGCGCTTACTGCGGATGAAATCGCCCAATACGCCCAATTCTTCTCATTTGGTACAAACGACCTGACACAGATGACTTTCGGCTTCTCGCGCGATGATGCGGAAGGTAAATTCTTAAATAAATACGTTGAAGAAAAAATCCTGCCGCGCAACCCGTTTGAATCGCTTGATCAGGTTGGCGTAGGTCAATTAATGCAAATCGCTTTAGATAAAGCGCTTAAAGTAAGACCTGACTTAAAACGCGGCATTTGCGGCGAACACGGCGGCGATCCGGATTCGGTTAAATTCTGCCACAGAATAGGCTTGAATTACGTTTCCTGCTCTCCGTTTAGAGTTCCGCAGGCAAGACTGGCTGCAGCTCAGGCGGTAATTGAAGAACAAAAATAAAAACGCCAAGCGGCAATAGAAAATAACTTACAGGGTGTGTCAAACACACCCTGTATATTTTTATTAAAGTGTGCTGTTAGGCAAGTATGCCGGGCTGACACGGGGGTCATTAACAGTTGATTTGATGAAAAGTAACAAATATAAAGACTATTCAAAATCTAAATCTTTAATATTTTTAATATCATCTATGCTGCCCCAATCATTACTATATAAACCCTGTTTTAGAAATTTATGAAAAGAAGAATACCGCCAGTCCTTTACTTTATTTACAAGTCCGTGTTTAACGGGATTGTAATGAATGTAATTAATATGATTGTTTAATTCTTCTTCATCTTTAATTGTGTGTTCAAAAAATCTTCTCTGAAATATACCTTTTTCTCCTTTATTTACATAACCGTAGGTTGGGGTTTCCACCCCAACGCTATAATTTTTAGAGAAGCAATATTTTATTGATGTAATAATTTTGGGATATTCTTCAATATTCTCAGGTTTTAGTATTACATGTATATGGTCGGGCAAAACACAAATTGCAATAATTTCAAAACAAAAGAAATTTTTTGCATTTTTAAAGGCGTGTCTTAGCAGTTCGATATTATCCGCAAATATACTTTTTCTTTCATAAGAAACAACAATTAAATGCACATAACTGTTTTGAATAAAAGCACGCCTGTAGTTCATTGCTTAATTTTATAACAAATATTTTTGTTGGGGTAGAAACCCCAACCTACGGGCTTCGCTTCACTCCGGCTTGCGCATGGCTCCTGTGGTGCTCAGGGCTTTACCCTTGCGC